>NZ_LN869528.1:136772-804651 GCF_001244995.1 Intestinimonas massiliensis (ex Afouda et al. 2020) | reverse complement strand
AGGCTTTCCGCCGGTTCTCAACCGCTCGCCTCACGCGAACTTTTGTATTTTACTACATCCCGTTCGCTTTGTCAAGACCTTTTTTCAAAACCCTCCAGATTCCTCTCTCATCGGGCTCCTACTCGCCGGCCTCTCGTGAGGCGCTCGATTAATATACCAAATCCGCGCCCTCCTGTCAACACCTTTTTTCATTTTTTGCGTCACTTTTTCTCATAAACTTTACGCAACAAGATCTGCTCTTTTCATTTCGTTACGACCACTATATATGTGCCCGTCCACCGGCCCGTTTGACCTTTTGAACAAGGCGCAGAAGGGCCGGGACGCCAAATCCCAACAGCAGATTGCCAAACAGCACTCCCTCGGAGGCCGCCCTTTGGGCGGTAAAATCGTCCGGGAACAGAAAGACAGCCCCCAGAAAGGTAAGCGCCACCACGACGGGGACCGACCACTTTCGCCCCTGCTCGCCCCAAAGTGTCTCCGACATATTCCGGCAGGCAAAGACCAAAAGTCCCAGCAGCGCCAGATCGCTGAACGCCCACAGGGCGACCACCACCGACTCCACCCGCTGGAAGGCTCCGTTTATGCCCACGCCCCGCGCTACCTCGAAGAAGGGCTCCTCCAGTTGTGCGGACAGATCGGGGCCCAGTTGGCCCAGCACGGCGAACTGAAGGGCCGCCATGACCAGGCAGCCTGCGGCCAGCCACCGCACGCAGCGCCGGCGGTCCCCCTCCACCACCGTGATCTGCCCGCCCAAAAAGGCCATAAAGACTCCCGCTCCGGCCACGCCTAGGGGCACCAGGGTGGCTGCGGCGGCACCGGGCAGGTCGGAGACCCAAACCGGCAGCACGTTTTCCGGCGTCAGGTCCTGGATGGAGACGGCCAGCACCAGCCCCAGGGCCAGGGCCAGAGCCAGATAGAACACCTCGGTCGCCCGGGTGAAGGCTGAGAGCTTTTTCCGCCCCATCCAGAGCACCAGCGCCAGCAGCACGGCCAGGAACACCGTGACCGAAGCGTTTCGGTATCCGGTGGCCAGCATGCGCTCCCCGTAGAGCCGGGCCTGGAGGCAGAGCAGGAAGAGGGCCCATATACCATATATAATAGTAAGCCCTCCGCCCAGGACCTTCCCCAGCACCGTCTGAAAGATCTGGGCCAGTCCGCTGTCCGCCGGGGCCGCGTGGAACAGCCCGCGGAAGATCCACCCCATGGCCAGCAGCACGGGGAAGGCCAGCAGTCCGGTCAGCCAGGCCCCCTCCCCCGCCGTGGCCGCCGTCCAGGTGGGCAGAGCCCGCACCATGGGGGACAGCAGGGCAGTAAAGAGCAGGACCAGCACCTGCCGGACGGATATTTTATCGCGGTCCAGAAGCGACCACCTCCTTATTTATCACTCTCCGGGCCCCTTTGCAGCGGGGCCTAGCCTCCGGCCACCTTGACCTGCACATTCACTGTGAAGGCCAGGCCCGGAAAGCCCTCCTCCCAGTCCTGCTCCAGCTCATCCTTGCGCCATGGGGCGGACAGGGCGGCGCGCTGCCGCAGGTTGAGGTAATCGGCCTCCAGCGCCCGGCTGTGGGAGAGGGCTGTCTCCATGCGCGTGCGGCAGAGGCGGGCCGTCTCCGCCTCCAGCCAGGCCAGCTCTTCCCGGCTCAGGGCATCTCCGCCCCGGACCTCAGCCAGGCGGGCCTCCACCTTGCACTTTACCTCCAGCCCGGCGAGTGCGCCGCCCCGGAAAATCGGCGTATAGCCGGTCCGCACGCCGGTGAGGAGCAGGGCCACCCGGGCGCCGTCCGGCGCGGCGCACTCCAGCAGTCCGCCGTCGGCCCGCCCCAGCAGGAGATGGATCCCATGAGCCTCTTCTCCCGCCGCCCAGCCGCACAGGGCCCCATCCCGGAAGAGGGCGTACCCGGCGGTGCTGACCGTCGTGTCCCCCTCCGCCCCGTCGCCGGGCCGGGAGGGCCCCTGGGCCAGTGCAGGCAGGAAGGTGGTCCCGCTCCGGGCCAGGTCCACCAGGGCCTCCCGGGCGGTACGGGGCAAGGTGGCGGCACCCTGATCGGCGTTAGACTCCATGGCGTCCAGCCGGTCGTCCACGCCGCCGCTCTCCTCCCCCCCGAAGAGCACATCGGAAGCGCTGCCTCCCCGCACCACCCAGAGTCGGGCCTCCAGCCGCAGCTCCGGGTCCCGGGCCATCAGGGCCAGCAGGTCGTCCAGGCCCCGTTGGGCCAGGCCCTCCCCCACCACCACCTGCTCCACGTCGCCAAAGAACAGCTCGTCCTTGCCGTAGCTCTGCATCATGGTCCGGGCGGCGCTGACGGTGTCCGCCTGAGCGGAGAGGACCACGCCGGCCTGGCCGGGAGAATCCCCCACGGCGGGCCGCTCGCCGCTGGAGGCGGTGACCGCCACGCCGTCCAGGCGCTGGGTGGCCACGTCCACCCCCAGAGTCCGCAGCAGGACGGTGTCCTCAATCTCGTAGGCGTAGGGCAGGGCGTCCAGGGGGGCGCAGCCGGTGAGGGCGGCGCAGGCCGCGGCCGCCAGCAGCAGCCATTGGGCTCGACTCACTTCTGATTCCTCCTGTTCCGGATCTTGAGGGCGGCCTCCCGCAGCTTGGCCTTGGGCAGGGGCTGGCGCAGGACGGTCCGGCCCTCCACCTGCTCCCCGGCGTTGGCGGCGAAGGGGGTCAGGTAGGCCACGCCGAAGCTCTCGATGCCCGCCAGATGGAACACCAGCGCCGCCGCGCCCGCTGCGATGCCGAACAGCCCGCCCACGCTGGCGCAGAGGGCCAGCAGGAACCGCCACAGGCGCAGGGCGCCGGCCAGGTCCTGGGAGGGCATGGTATACCCGGCGATGCCGGCGATGGCCACCACGATGAGGACTGCGGGGGAGACGATGCGGGCCTCCACGGCGGCGGAACCCACCACCAGCCCGCCCAGGATGGACACGGTCTGTCCGATGGAGCCTGGCAGGCGCAGCCCCGCCTCCTGGATGATCTCAAAGGCGATGAGCAGGATGAGCACCTCAAAGATGGAGGTGAAGGGCACGTCCTGCTTGGCGGCGATGATGGAGAGGGTGAGCTTGGTGGGGAGCATCTCGGGGTGGAAGGTGACGGCGGCGATATAGAGGGCGGGCAGGAACAGGGTGGTCAGCATGCACAGGTAGCGCAGCACCGTCAGCATGGAGGCCACCATCCAGCTCTGGGCCTTGTCCTGGGGGGTCTTGAAGAACTGGCTGATGGTGCCGGGGACCAGCCACCCCAGGGGCAGGCCGTCCACCAGGATGCCCACCCGTCCCTCCACCACCCCGGCGGTGAAGCGGTCGGGCCGCTCTGTGGTGGCCACCAGGGGGAAGGGGGTGTGCAGGTCGTCCACGATATACTCCTCCAGGTTCCCGGTGGCGATGAGTGCGTCGATGTCGATGGCGTCGATGCGCTGCTCCACCGCCTTCACCAGCTCCGGATTGGTCAGCCCCTCGATCCACAGGATGTCCACCGGGGTGACGGTCTGGCGGCCCACCAGCAGCTCCTTGATCTTCAGGCTGGGAGCGCGCAGGCGGCGGCGGACCAGGGAGGTATTGGTCCGAATGGACTCCACGAAGGAGTCCCGGGGCCCTTTGAGGGGCGGCTCGTTCTCCGGCTCGGAGACAGAGCGCTTCTCCTCGGTGCCGGTATTGAAGGAGAGGCAGACGGATTCCCCGGGAAAGAGCAGCAGGCAGTTTCCGCCGATGAGGTCAAACACCGCCTCGTCCATGGTGGTCCGCTCCTCCACGCTCAGGTTGTAGAGGGCGCCGTCCCGGATGCGCCCGATGGCGCCGGCCAGGTTCCCCACAGCCAGGGCCTTGTCCTGGGCCAGGGGCCGCAGCACATAGTCGCTTACCCGCTCCATGCGGACCATGCCGCCGATGTAGCACAGGGTGAGCTTCTTTGCCGGGTCGCCCCCCAGGTCCACCGCCCGGTGGGAGAAGTCCACGCAGCCGTCAAAGACCTGCTCCAGGCTCTCCAGGCACAGGGGCAGGTCGATCCGGGGCTCCCGGCGCGGATGGGGCGGCACGGGAATCTTCTCCCGTCCAAAAAAGCCCATGGGTCCGGCCTCCTTTCCCGGGTATTTTCTCCGGGCGCCCGGAAAATATACCCGCCAAAGGGGCGGGCCAATTGTGAAGTGGTCCAAAAATCCTGAAAATGATTTAGCTCCCCATAGACAATGTTAGGCCCCGGGAGTATAATGTAGATGTTGTGGATTGGAGCATCAATTTCGCCCGGAGTCGGGAAGCTCCGGCGGAGACAGGAGGCTTTACCTGAAATGGCGAAGATCATACGAAAAGAGAGACTCAACCCCACCGTCACGCGGATGGACGTGGAGGCGCCGTTAATCGCCAAAAAGGCGCAGCCGGGGCAGTTCGTCATTCTGCGGGTGGATGAAAAGGGAGAGCGTATCCCCCTGACCATTGCGGACTACGACCGGGCGGCGGGCACCGTCACCATCATCTTCCAGAAGGTGGGCCTGACCACCGAGCTGCTGGACGGCCTGGAGGCGGGGGACGACATTCTGGACTTTGTGGGCCCGCTGGGCACGGCCACCGAGGTGGAGCCGGATGTGAAGCGGGTGGCGGTCATCGGCGGCGGCGTGGGCTGCGCCATCGCCTTCCCCCAGGCCAAGGCCCTCCACGCCCGGGGGGTGCAGGTGGACGTGATCGCCGGGTTCCGATCCAGGGACATCGTCATCCTGGAGGATGAGTTTAAGGCCAACTGCGACCGCTTCTACCTCACCACCGACGACGGTACATACGGAGAAAAGGGCCTGGTGACCGATAAGCTGAAGAGCCTGATTGACGGCGGGGCCAGCTATGACCTGGTCATCGCCATCGGGCCCATCATCATGATGAAGTTCGTGTGCAAGACCACGGAGCCCTATGGTATCAAGACCCTGGTGAGCCTGAACCCCATCATGATCGACGGCACCGGCATGTGCGGCGGCTGCCGGGTGAGCGTGGGGGGCCAGGTGAAATTCGCCTGCGTGGACGGTCCGGACTTCGACGGCCACCAGGTGGACTTCGACGAGCTGATCACCCGCAACGGGGCCTACCGGGAGCGGGAGGCAGAGACGAAGCAGAGCCATCTGTGCCGTCTCCAGCAGTGGAAGGAAGGGGTGTGAGGACATGGCGAACCTGAGCCCGACCAAGGTACCGGTCCCCGAGCAGGACCCCAACGTGCGCAATCACAATTTTGAAGAGGTCAACCTGGGCTATACCCCCGAGATGGCGGTGGAGGAAGCAGGGCGCTGCCTCCAGTGCAAAAAGCCGGCCTGTGTGGCGGGCTGCCCGGTGAACATCCAGATCCCCGAATTCATCGCCAAGGTGGCGGAGGGGGACTTCCAGGCGGCCTATGAGATCATCCATCAAACCAACGGTCTGCCCGCCGTGTCCGGCCGGGTCTGCCCCCAGGAGAGCCAGTGCGAGAGCCTGTGCGTCCGGGGCAAGAAGGGGGAGCCGGTGGCCATCGGCCGACTGGAGCGGTTCGTGGCCGACTGGTACCGGAACAACGTGCATGCGAAGCCGGAAAAGCCGGCGTCCAACGGCGTCAAGGTGGCGGTGGTGGGCTCCGGCCCTGCCGGGCTGACCTGCGCGTCCGACCTGGGCAAGCTGGGCTACCAGGTCTCCATCTTCGAGGCCTTCCACACCGCCGGCGGCGTGCTGGTGTACGGCATCCCCCAGTTCCGCCTGCCCAAGGAGATCGTCCAGCACGAGGTGGAGGGCATTCTGGACCTGGGGGTAGAGCTGGACCTGGACACCGTCATCGGCAAGACCATCACCATCGACGAGCTGTTTGAGATGGGCTACCGGGCGGTGTTTGTGGGCTCCGGCGCGGGCCTGCCCATGTTCATGGACATCCCCGGCGAGACCCTGAGCGGGGTGTACTCGGCCAACGAGTATCTGACCCGGGTGAACCTGATGAAGGCCTACCGGGAGGAGTACGACACCCCCATCAAGAAGAGCAAGTCCGTGGCCGTGGTGGGCGGCGGCAACGTGGCCATGGACGCCGCCCGGTGCGCCAAGCGGCTGGGTGCGGAGCACGTCTATGTGGTCTACCGCCGCAGCGAGGCGGAGATGCCGGCCCGTGTGGAGGAGGTCCACCACGCCAAAGAGGAGGGCATTGAATTCCACCTGCTCAACAATCCCCGGCGCATCCTGTCCGACGGCAAGGGGGCCGTGGCGGGGATGGAGTGCATCCGCATGGAACTGGGCGAGCCGGACGAGTCCGGCCGCCGCCGCCCGGTGGAGGTCCCGGACAGCGCGTTCGTGCTGGACGTAGACACGGTAATCATGAGCCTGGGCACCACGCCCAACCCCCTGATCCGCTCCACCACTCCCGGCCTGGAGACCAACCGGAAGGGCTGCCTCATCGTCAACGAGGAGACCATGCAGACCACCCGGGACGGGGTCTATGCCGGCGGCGACGCCGTCACCGGCGCCGCCACCGTCATCCTGGCCATGGGCGCCGGCAAAAAGGCCGCCGCCGCCATCCACCAAGCCCTGAGCAAATAAGCTTCTTTCCCCCGGCCGCGCCGCCCGAACAGCGGCGCGGCCGTTTTTTCCGAAATAAGGGTTGATTTTCCCACTGAATAGGATATACTAAAACCCGTTATCGACGATAAACACCTTACATATGAAGATAAAGGGGTCCCGAACATGCAATTTCAGGTAAACGACAGCAAAAACGTCACCATCCAGGTGGGAGACCGCTATTTCGCCCGCAACGCCATCCAGACCCACTTCGTCCAGATCGGCGAGAACTACATCGACCTGGTGAAGCGGTACGTGGCCCCCCTCTATCAGGAGGGGGACATCCTCTCCATCAGCGAAAAGATTGTCGCCCTGTGCCAGAAGCGGGTGGTATATAAGAAGGACATGCGCCTGAGCTGGCTGGCCAGGTTCCTCAGCAAGTTCGCCATGCACTCCGAGGCGGGCATTGGTGTGGACAGCCCCTGGAAGATGCAGTTTGCCATCGACCACTGCGGGACCCTGAAGGTCATCTGGGCGGCGATCTGCGCCGGCGTGGGCAAGCTCTTCGGCAAGCACGGCATTTTCTACGACATGGTGGGCCAGGAGATCACCGGCCTGGACGGTTTCTATGACCACGTGTTCGACGTGTACGGTCAGTTTGGCATCCGCATCCCGGAGAATTCCTCCGGGGTCTGCGACGAGATTTACGCCGCCACCGGGGTAAAGGCCATGATCGTGGACGCCAACGACCTGACCCGGGACCTTCTGGGCAAGGCCCAGGCGCTGGAGGAGCCCGAGGCCGATCTGCTGGGCATGATCCGGGACAATCCGGCGGGCCAGTCCGCCCAGTGCACCCCCTTCATCCTCATCCGGCCCATCGCCGCGGAAGAGGTGGAGGCCTGCGAGGCTGCCCGGGTCCAGACCGTGGAGCTGGATCCCAAGACGGTGACCACCGCCGGCGGCGAGGCGTGAGCTTTTTCGGGGGAGGGCTTGACGCTCTCCCCCTTTTCTGTTATCCTATACATACCGACGGTATGTATAAAAAGGAGGCAAACCATGGCCCGCAATAAGTACCCGGAGGAAACGGTACAGAAGATCCTGGCCGTCTCCTACCGGCTGTTTCTGGAAAAGGGCTACGACCACACCACCATCCAGGATATCACCGATGCGCTGGGCATGTCCAAGGGTGCGGTCTACCACCATTTTAAGTCCAAAGAGGCCATTCTGGACCGCATTTACGACCAATACTACGCCGAAAGCGGCCTGCACGCCGCCGCGCTGGATGCCCCGGGCCTCAGCGGCCTGGAAAAGCTGCGCAAGCTCCTGCTGCTGGAGCTCACCGATCAGGGAAAGCTGTCCATCGACTCGGTCACCCTATCCTTCCGCAGCAATCCCCAGCTCCTTCAGCTCATGCTCACCTCCTCCATCCGGGATGCCAGCCCCATGATCCAGCGGCTTTTGGAGGAGGGCGTGGCCGACGGTTCCATCCATACCCACCGCCCCAGGGAGCTGGCCCAGGTCTCCATTCTTCTGCTCAACGTGTGGATCGGCCTTTTTCCCGGCAGCCGGGACGAGTTTCTGGCCAAATTTCAGTTCCTCAAGGAGCTCACCGACGGTATGGGCGCGCCCATCTTCAACGAGGAGCTGATGGCCGCCGCCCAGACCTATTACGACCACTTTTCCAACCTGCTGGACCCGGCCTGACCCCTTCCGCCCCCTTTCGGGGGGCGGTTTTTCCGCTCACAATACATACCGACCGTCGGTATTTAATAAAAGGAGTGTTTTTATGAAGCCCGCCTCTCCCTTCCGCCGTGATTTCACCCTTATGGTCATCGGCCAAATCATCTCCCTGTTCGGCAATGCCATTCTGCGCTTTTCCCTGTCCCTGCACGTGCTCTCCCTCACCGGCTCTGCCGCCGTGTTTGGCAGCATCCTGGCCCTGGCCATGGTCCCCACGGTCCTCCTCTCCCCCCTTGGCGGGGTGTTGGCCGACCGGCTGCCCCGGCAGCGGATTATGGTGGCGCTGGACTTCTTCACCTGCGGACTGATTCTTTGCTTTGACCTGTTTTTCGCCCGCTCGGGCTCGCTGGGCGCCATCACGGCGTTTCTCATTCTGCTGTCTCTGATCCAAGCGGTATATCAGCCCTCGGTCCAGGCCAGCATCCCCTCCCTGGCGGCGGAGGAGGCCCTGATGGCGGCCAACGGCGTAGTGGTGCAGGTACAGGCCCTGTCCGGCCTGCTGGGCCCCATTCTGGGTGGCGTGCTGTACGCCGCCTTCGGCCTGTACCCGCTCCTGGCGGGCAGCGCCCTGTGCTTCTTTGCCTCCGCCGTTTTGGAGCTCTTTCTTCGCATCCCCTTCACCCCGCTGGCCAGGACCTCCGCCCCCCTGGCCCAGCTCGGGCGGGACCTGGGCGACGCCCTCCGCTTTCTCTCCCGGGACAACCCGCGGCTCTTGAAGCTGCTGGTGGTGGTGGCGGGCATCAATCTGTTCCTCTCTTCTCTATTCACGGTGGGCCTGCCCTATCTGGTTAAGGTCCATCTGAGCCTCAGCGATCCGCTCTACGGGTTTGCCGAGGCGGCCATGGGCATGGGCTCCATCCTGGGCGGGCTGCTCTCCTCCACCCGGCTGGGCCGCCTGGGCTTTGAGAAGTCCTACCGCCACATTTTGGCCACCGTGCTCCTCCTCCTGCCCGCGGCGGCAGTTCTGGCCGCCGGAGCGCCCGACGGGATGGCCTACGGGGTACTCATCGTCTGTATGGCCCTGGGCATGGCCTTTGCCGCGCTGTTCTCCATCGCCGCCCAGACCTTTCTCCAGCGGGCTACGCCCGCCCCGCTGCTGGGCAAGGTGGGCTCTTTCGTCACCACCTTCTGCACCTGCGCCATGCCGGCGGGGCAGGCCATGTACGGCGTGCTCTTTGACGCGGCGGGCCCCGCCCCCTGGTCGGTGGTGCTGCTGGGGGCGGCGGCCACCCTGGTTTTGGTGGAGGCCACCCGCCGCATCCTCCGGGGCGTGGGCGGGGCGGGCGGCCCGGCAGCAGCCCCCTCTCGCCGATAAAACGCACTTTTTGCGTTTGCGCCTTGTCTTTCCACGGGATTTGGGCTATACTGAAGGTGATTTTGGCGTCTGCCCGTCCTGAAGCGGGTGCGCAGGAAGCGGAGATGATTTTATGGAACTGCAGAACTTTGATCAGATTTTAGAGCGGGTCCCCAAGATGTCCCGTCCCATGCGTGTGATCCTGGCCGGTTCTGACGGCGAAAACATGCTCAAGGGCATTTTTGCCGCGCAGGAGAAGGGGTTGGTGCAGCCGGTGCTGGTGGGCGACCGGGCCCGTACCATGACCGTGCTGGAGCGGCTGGGGCTGGACAAGGAGCCCTATACCATGGTGGATACACCTCCGGGACACAACGTCACCCAGGCCGCCATCGACATCATTCATTCCGGCGACGGCGACGTGCTGATGCGGGGCAATATGCCCACCCGGGAGTTTCTGATGCCGGTGCTGGACGGCAAAAACGGCCTGCGGACCGACCGGCTGATGAGTCATGTGTCTCTGGCCTCTCTGCCGGAGTACCCCAAGCTGCTGGCTCTGTCCGATATGACGGTCATCATCAACCCCAACCTGACCCAGAAGAAGGCCATCATCCGGAACACCGCCGACGCGCTGAAGGCCTTCGGCTATGAGAACCCCAAGCTGGCCCTGCTGGCCCTGGTGGAGAACGTGACCTTCCACATGCCCGACACCATTGAGGCCCAGCGCCTGGTGGCCGAGCAGAAGCAGCGGCCCTTTGCCGACTGCGAGCTGTGGGGCCCCATCGCCTACGATCTGATCCTGAGCAAGGAGGCCGCCCGGCTGAAGGACTACGACTGTCCCTGGAGCGGCGGTGGGTTTGACGGCATCATCGCCCCCGACCTTTCCACGGCCAATACGCTGGTGAAGAGCTGGCTCATCCACGCCCACGCGGTGACCTGTGGCGCGGTGGTGGGGGCCAAGGTGCCCATCGCGCTGACCAGCCGTAGTGCCAACGAGGAGGAGACCTACCTCTCTCTGGTGTTCTGCGCCGTGCTGGACGCATGGCGGAAAAAGAATCGGTCCGCGGAATAAGGGGACTGCAAACTGCCCGGACCTTTCGGTCCGGGCAGTTTTTGGGGCGGGGCAAGGCCCCCCGAGGCCGCCCGGTAGCCGCAGAAGTCGGAATTTTAGGAGGGATACTGTGGACCTTACCTGTTACCTGGCGCTTCCCCAGCAGGCCGACGGGGCGGCCTTTGACGCCATGATGCGCAATTGGCGCGCCTGCGGGGGCCGCCTCCATCCGGCATTATCTCAATCACACCAACCTCATCGACGGCGGTCATCTGGCATACGGCATCGCGCCCGCCCACCGCGGAAAGGGGTATGGAACGCGGATTCTGGCGCTGGCGCTGCAAAAGATGAAGGAGATGGGCATCCGGAGGGTGCTCATAACCTGCGACGCCAGCAACATCCCCTCGCAAAAGGTCATCCGGTCCGGCGGCGGCAGGTTTGAACATGAGACTCTGGATGAGGACGGTGTCCCCATCCATCGGTATTGGATCGACAACTGACCGAGGCCGGAGGAGCTCGCTCCTCCGGCCTCTTTCTGCGCACCCGCGCAACCCCCGCGCCCGTGCCGGGACTCCGTGCAAGGAGTTCTATTTCTCCTCCTGGGTTTCCTCCGCCTCGGCCGCTTCCAGATAATCGCTGAGAATCTTGATGATGAGATTGGAAACGCTGCGGCGCTCCCGGGCCGCTTGGGCCTCCAGGCGGGCCTTAAATTCATGGGTCACTCTGCAACTGATCTGGGTGTCCGTTTTTGCCATATCTCCTGCCTCCATTTGCTATACATTGTATAACGATGTATCTCAAATGTGTTGACTGTCTTTGTCTGATTTTGTTATACTTTGTATGTCATTTGGTTGAATGCTTTATGGGAGGGAGCGTATGGACATCCACCTGATCTCAGAAGCCCGATATCAAAATCTCCTGGCCATCATCGCCCATCAAAATCATACCACGCCGGAGCGGGTCGAGACCGACCTGGATGCCGCCCTCCAGTCCGCCTGGGCCCACTCCGGCTCTCTGCCCCAGAGCCGGCGACCGCCCCCGTTCGACCGGTTCGAGCGGCGGCCCACCGTCCGGGAGTTTATCTCTGTCCTTGCCGAGCGCATGACCTAAGTATGCCCCTTCACCCCGTTGGGGATGCCTCTCCTGTCATCCCGTCCGGGCTGTTTTCTCCTCACCCTCTTTTCCAGCTCGCACACCGCCACTGGGGCCACCGCCAGGGCCAGCACGCACAGCCATTCGGCCGCGTCCATGGGCACGGTGTCGAAGACCAGCATCAGCGGCGGGAAGCACAGCACCGCTAGCTGCATGGCCAGGCCCGCCAGAAAGGCTCTGTTCATGGCCTTATTGGAGAACACCCCGATTTGGAACAGGGAGTGGTGTTCGCTGCGCACGTCGAAGGCGTGGAAGAGCTGGCAGAGGGTCAGCGTGGCGAAGGCCATGGTGTTGGCCACGCCGTCGGCCTGTCGCAGGGGGGCCAGCACGTGCTCTCCCAGCATGTAGGCGGTGAGGGTGAGCCCCCCCACCATGAGCCCCTGCCAGGCCAGCCGGAAGGCAAAGCCCCCGGTAAAGAGGCTTTCGTGGGCGTTGCGGGGCGGCTGGTCCATGACCCCTTCCTCCACCGGCTCCACCCCCAGGGCCAGGGCAGGCAGGGAGTCGGTGACGAGGTTGAGCCACAGGAGCTGCACCGGCACCAGAGGCATTTGCCGGAAATCCAGCACCGTGGCGAAGAAGATGGTGAGGATCTCCCCGATGTTGCAGCTAAGCAGATAGTGGATGGCCTTTTTGATGTTGGCGTAGATGCCCCGGCCCTCGGCCACGGCGGAGACGATGGTGGCGAAGTTGTCGTCGGTGAGGATCATGTCGGCGGCCCCCTTGGCCACGTCGGTGCCGGCGACCCCCATGGCGCAGCCGATGTCGGCGGCCTTGAGGGCGGGGGCGTCGTTGACCCCGTCGCCGGTCATGGCCACCACCTTGCCCCGGCGCTGCCAGGCCCTGACGATGCGCATCTTGTGCTCGGGGGACACCCGGGCGTAGACCGCGAACTTCTCCACCTCCCGCTCCAGCATTTCCTGGGGTATGAAGTCCAGATCCTCTCCGGTGATGGCCAGGTCTCCCTCCCGGCAGATGCCCAGCTCCCGGGCGATGGCCACCGCCGTCAGCCTGTGGTCGCCGGTGATCATGATGGGTCGGATGCCGGCGGCGAAGCACTTTTCCACCGCCCCCCGCACCTCCGGCCTGGGCGGGTCGATCATGCCGACGAGCCCGGCGAAGGTAAGTCCCTGCTCCAGGGTGTCGGCGTCCAGGGCGGCCGGCGGCGCGGGCAGGTCCTTGAAGGCGGTCCCCAGTACCCGCAGGGCCCGGGAGGCCATATTCTCGTTGGCGGCGGCGATTTGCCGGCTGAGGGCGGGGGTGAGCTCCGCCGTCCCCGCCGTCCCCAGCGCCTTTTTGCACCGGCGCAGCAGCACGTCGGGGGCTCCCTTCACCATCACCCGCACTCCGCCGCCGGGCAGGGGGTGGACGGTGGACATGAGCTTGCGCTCCGAGTCAAAGGGCAGCTCGCCCCGGCGGGGCGACTCCCGCTCCAGGGCGTTTTTGTCGATGCCCTCCTGCCAGGCGGCCCGGACCAGAGCGGTTTCGGTGGGGTCCCCGGCGGCCAGCACCTCCCCGGACGGAGAGAAGGACAGCACCGCGTCGTTGCACAGCGCGGCGATGGTGAGGGTCTGCGCCCGGTGCTTCTTTCCCGCCGTCCACACGTCCACCACCGTCATCCGGTTCTGGGTGAGGGTGCCGGTCTTGTCGGAGCAGATGACCCCGGCGCAGCCCAGGGTCTCCACGGCGGGGAGCCGCTTGACGATGGCGTTGCGGCGCGCCATGCGCTGCACCCCCAGGGCCAGCACGATGGTGACGATGGCGGGCAGGCCCTCGGGAATGGCGGCCACTGCCAGGGAGACGGCGGTCATGAACATGTCCAAAATCTCCTTGCCCTGGAGGAGTCCCACCCCGAACATGACGGCGCAGACGCACAGGCAGACAAAGGAGAGGGTCTTGGAGATCTCTGCCATCTTCCGCTGGAGAGGGGTGGCGGCGGTCTCCTCGTCCATGAGAAGTCCGGCGATGCGCCCCACCTCGGTGTTCATGCCGGTGCCGGTGATCACTGCGGTGCACCGGCCGGAGGTGATGACGGTGGCGGCGATGACCATGTTGCTCCGGTCGGCCAGGGGGGTGTCTGGGGGCAGGCGGTCGGCGGGGGCCTTGGATACCGGGGCCGACTCCCCGGTCATGGCCGACTCGTCAGCCTTCAGGTTGGCGCACTCCAGGACCCGGGCGTCGGCGGGGACCAGGTCCCCGGCCTCCAGCCGGATGAGGTCGCCGGGGACCAGCCGGGCGCTCTCCACCCGGACGTTTCTGCCGTCCCGCACGGCCTTGGCCATGGGGGCGGACATCTTCCGCAGGGCCTCCAGGGCCTTTTGGGCGTTGTCCTCCTGGGAGATGGAGATGAGGGCGTTGACCACCACGATGACCAGAATGATGACGGCGTCGATCCAGTCCTCTCCCCCGCTGGCCCAGAGGGACAGGGCGGCGGCGGAGAGCAGCACCAGAATCATGGGGTCCTTCATCTGGCCCAAAAACCGGGCAAAAAAGCCCTCCTCCTCCTGGTGCTCCAGCTCGTTGGGCCCGTATTGCTCCAGCCGCCGCTGGGCCTCGGCCTGGCTCAGGCCCCGGCGGCGGTCGGAGCCCAGCTCGTCCAGCACCTGGGCGGCGGGCTTGGTGTGCCATGCGCTCATAGGTATCCTTCCCTTCTTATCCCTTGTCCATCCTTGGTACGGCCCAGTATAGCCCCCCGCTTGTCCGGGATACAAGGGAATGGTGACGGACGATTACAGGCATAAAACAAGGAGGCACAGCATAGGCTGTGCCTCCTTGGAGCAATCCCTCGGGGGTTATCCCGCCGGCGTGGCGCTGGGGGTCGCCGCAGCCTCCGGGCTGCCGGACTCAGGCGGCGTGGTCTCGGCGGGCTCGGGCTGGGCGGCGGCGGTCATCTCGGCGCGCAGGTCCACCAGGGCGGTGTAGAAGCGCTCGGCGTTGAGCTGGTCGAAGGCGGCGGTCTTCTCCACCTGGGCCTCCTCCATCCACTGGTCGGACTGCTCGTTCATCTTGGCTGTGGTGTACTGGTTCCGGGTGTCGGCGGTATCGGCGTCCAGCCGCAGCAGGATGTGATAGCCGTAGGTGCTCTGGACGGGGTCGCTGATCTCGCCCACGGCGAGGGCTGCCGCGCCCTGGGTGAACTCCGTGACCAGGGAGCCGCTGCCGTCCAGCAGGGCGCCGGAGGCGTCAAAGACGTAGCCGTCGGGGTTGTTGACCGCGCCGGTGGAGCTCACATCGGACGTGTTGGCGGCCATGAGCGCGTCGAACTGCTCTTCGGTGTCCCCAGCGGCCTTGAGCTGGGCCCGGATCTCGTTGGCCTTCTCCAGGGCGGCGGCCATGCCGTCGTCGGTGACGTTGCCGTCGGCGTCCTTGGTGGGCTCGGCGGCGATCAGGATGTGCTTGGCCCGGACCACGCCGTTGTCCTCCAGCCACTGGCCCATGGCCTCGGCGGTGAGGCCGTCGCCGCCGAAGAGCTTATCCTTCAGGTGGCCGTAGATGTAGGGGGTCTGGTTGACCATGTCGAAGGTCTCGCCGGAGATGCCGATGAAGGCCAGCCAGCGCAGGTACTCGCTCTCGGCGTCCCCGCTGGTGCCGGAGGCCTCGAGCTGGCTCTTCAGCTCGGCCACCTGTGCGTCGTAGTCGGCCTTGTCCTCGTCGGTGAGGCCGCAGTCCTGCTCCTCGGCCTTCTGCCATACCACCTCGTAGAGCTTGGCGGTCTCCAGGGCGTTGTTGAGGACGTAGTCCCGGGTGGGCACCCCCTCCAGCTCCTGGTCCCAGTTGATGTCGCCGCCGCCGTAATACTGGTTCATCTGCATCACCTGGTCGGCGGAATAGGCCACCCAGTAGAGCAGCTCCTCGGCCGTGACCTCCCGGCCGTTGACGGTGGCCACCGCCGTATCCCGGGCCATGCCGATGGTCTCCTGGATCACGTCGGCGGGGACGCCGTCGGGCAGCGTGACGGAGGGCTTCGGGGAGCTCCCCTGTCCGCCTCCGCAGCCCGTAAGGGCGGTGACCAGCAGCGCGCCGGCGGCGGCTGCACTCAGCAGCTTTTTTCCAAATCTCATTGCATTCTCTCCTTAAATAGGGTCCCAAATCTTCGGGAACACGGCTTTTATCATACCACCTTTTGTCCCCAAACACAACGGGAATCCCGTCATGTTTACACCCCGTTCAAGGAAATTTCACGAAAGAGGGGCCGCGCCGGAAGGCGCGGCCCCTGGGGCATCATGGCAGATCCGCCCGGAGCACCAGCGTGCCGGCCAGGCCCAGCCGCTCCAGCACCGCCAGGGTGTCGGTGGCGGTTTTCTGTACGGTGATGGTCACGGAGCGGGTCCTATCCCGGTTGGCCCGCTGGGTGGAGTCGGCCGCCAAAGCCGTTTCCGTCCCGGCCGCTTGGCCCTCCGGCACATAGAAGGTCAGCTCCAGATCGTTGTAGTAGCAGTTGGTCTGCCGCTGGGCGTCGTCCAGCAGATAGCGCCGGCCGATGCGGCCCGCCTTCAGGTCGGACTGCAAGGCGGCCAGCAGGTCGTCCCAGCCCTCCTGCGGGACGGCCGCCCGGCCCGCCTGGACCTCCTCGGCGTAGCGGTCGGCGTATTCCTCGCCGTACTTTTCCGCGTTTTCGGCCCACTGCCGGCCGTCGTCCGTCACCGTCAGGTAGGCGTCCACCAGCCTCCAGCCGCTGATGTCCGCGGGGAAGTAACCGTACCAGGTCACCTCCGGCCGGTTGATGAGCGCCTGGAGCCTGGCCGCGGCGGAGTCCGGGTCAGCGAGCATGTCGGCGGTGAGGAACAGGTCGTCGTAGCGCCGCCGCACCTGGGCCCCGGTGTCCAGATCGTAGGAGATCCAGAGCTGGACCGAGCCGGCCTTCTGTATGTCCCGCAGCACGGTGCCGCCGGCCAGGGTAACGTCGCCGTACCAGTCGCCGGAGTGGCTCCGATCTCTGTCAACGGCGTCCTTTTCCTCCACTATCGCCCGGTGGAGCTCGGTGACCAGCCGGATGAGCTCCGGGTCGCTGGTGTCCAGCCTCACAGCCCTGCCGTCGTCGTAGGGGGCGGTGTAGGGTCCATGCAGGGTGAGGGAGGTCACCCGGTCCGGGTCGGGGACCCGGCGCTCGAAGCCAGTCAGGTCCAGCTCCATGACGGCGGTGGCGGCGGTCATGGCGCACAGCAGGAGGACGCACCCCTTCCAGGAGCCCTTAAAGACCCAGAAGGCCTTCTGCAGCAGCATCTCCGCCACAAAGTAGCCCATGGCGCCGCACAGGAGCATGAACAGCAGCAGGGTCCAGGCCCCCTGGGGCAGGTTCCAGCCCAGCCAGGCGTACAGCACCGAGCCGAAGGCCAGGCCGGCGCACAGGCCCACGCCGTACTTGAAGATGGGCCGCACCCAGTTCACCGCCACCACGTCGCCGGCGGTCTCCAGCGAACGGCGGCGGTAGAGGCACAGGGCCAGGACCGCCAGCACCAGCCCGGCCAGGGCGTAAACCAGGGCATAGCCGAACCCCTGGAACCGGATGGCCAGGACCACTGCCCCAGCCTCATCCCACTCCCGGAAGGCCCCCACCTTGTCGATCAGCTTGGCCACGGGGGTCAGCCACAAGGCCGCCCGCTCCACCCCGTCGATGCCGGAGAAGCCGAAGACGAACTGCCGCAGCACCGCGCTGACGAGCATGTAGAGCCCGGTGGCCAGGCCGTTGAGAATGGCGTAGAAGGCGGGCAGGGCCAGGATGTGGCCGGTGAACATGGCGCAGAAGACGGCGAAGGAGTAGAAGAACAAAGCGTAGCACACCTGGCAGCCCAGCCACAGGCCCAGGGCCCCGGCGTTGAGGCAGCCCTTGGCCGCCTCGGCCAGCAGGGCAAGCCCGAAGACTGCGACGGCGGGCAGCAGCAGGAAGCTGAGTCCGGACAGATAGTTGGTGAGGAACAGCCCCTCCCGCTTCACCGGCAGGGCGTGGAGCATCCCCACGCTGCGGCTCTGATACAGGTAAGAGAACACCGCCATGGCGGCGAGGATGGCGAAGCCCACCGACAGGATCACGCTCAGTTCCCCGGCATACTCCAGCACAGTGTAGTTGGCGAAGTGGTTGGCCCCCTCGTCCAGTCCGCTCCAGCTTCCGCCGCCCCGGTAGTTGGTCATCAGGTTCAGCGGCAGGGCCACGAGCCAGACCAGCCCGTACAGGGCCCATACGGGCCAGAACCGGGCCATGTTTTTCTTCCAGAGCGTGGGGTAGAACCAGCTCTTAGAGGACGATGTCGCGGACTTCATAGTCCTCACCTCCCAGCTCATAGATAAAGATCTCCTCCAGGGTGAGGGGCAGGGCGTCCATCAGGATGGGGGCGTAGACGGCCAGGCGGTTGGTGACCTCGGTGGCGTTGCCCCGGATGATGAGGGTATGGATGCGCCCCACCTGGGACACGTGGAGGACCTCCAGGTCGTCGGGCAGCTTGGGCAGCTCCTTTTCCTGAAAGACCACCTGCATCTTGACCACGTTCTCCTGGAGGTCGGAGAGCCCCCGCTCCACCAGCACTCTGCCGTGGGAGAGGATGCCCACGTGGTCGCACACGTCCTCCAGCTCCCGCAGGTTGTGGGAGGAGACCAACACGGTGGTGCCGTGCTCGGCCACGTCGGACATGAGCAGGCTCCACACCTGACGGCGCATCACCGGGTCCAGCCCGTCCACCGGCTCGTCCAGCACCAGCAGATCGGGCCGGCAGCACAGACTCAGCCAGAAGGCGGACTGCTTCTGCATCCCCTTGCTCAGCCGCCGGATGGGCTGCTTTTCGTCCACCAGAGTGAAGATGTCTTTCAGCGCCTCATAGCGTTTTGGGTCAAAGCGGGGGTAAAAGCCCCGGTAGAAGCGCATCATGTCCCGGGTGGAGGCGGAGAGGAAATAGTAGAGCTCGTCGGGGATGGAGGCCATGCGGGCCTTGACGGCCGGATTTTCGTACACCGGCTCCCCGGCCACCAGCACCTTGCCCTCGTCCTGGCGGTAGATGCCGGTGATGTGGCGCAGGATGGTGGACTTGCCCGCGCCGTTGGGCCCCACCAGGCCGTAGATGGACCCATCGGGGACCGTCATGGTCAGGCCGTCCAGGGCCCGGAAGCCCTCAAAGGTCTTGACCACGTTCTGTACTTCGATCATGCCTGCGTCTCCTTTCCCTTGGCCGCCCGAAGCCGGGCGGCCAGCTCCTCGGGGGTGAGCCCCAGAAAGAGGAGCTCCGACGCTGCGGCGTCGAACTGCCGCAGCAGGGCGTCCCGCCGGACGGTGTTGATGCCGCCCCGCTCGGCGGCGAAGGAGCCCTTCCCCGCCACGGTGCAGAGATAGCCCTCCCGCTCCAGGGCCTCGTAAGCCCGCTGGATGGTGTTGGGATTGATGGCCAGCGAGCTGGCTAAAGCCCGGACGGACGGCAGCTTGTCGCCGGCCTGGATGGCCCCGGTGACCACCAGATGCCGCAGGCCGTCCTTGACCTGCTCGTAGATGGGCCGGGCATCCCGGTAATTCAGACTCAACATGTCTTTGTCCCCATCCTCCTTTATGAAACTGTACTAAGCGTCTTAGTACGGTTATGATACCCATTTTCCCTCGGAAGTGTCTTAAGGATTTATGAAGATTTTCAATCTTCCATCAAAAATCACATGACAAGGCCGGCGCAATGGGCTATACTATGGGCAGAAAAAACATTCTGTAAAGGACCTGGTGACCTCTGCCTATGTATTATGACTACAATTACCGCTGTTTTGTGAACTGCGTCCGGGACCTGCTGGACTCCCCGGAGGTCCAGTCCATGCGGAGCATCCGCCACCACCCGGGCATGAGCTGCTACGACCACTCGGTGTTCGTATCCTACGTGGCCTTCCGGCTGGCCCGCCGGTGGAAGCTGGACTACAGGACCGCCGCCCGGGCGGGGCTGCTCCACGACCTGTACCTCTATGACCCCCGCCAGCCCGGCAGCCACCAGGGCAACCAGTGCTTTGCCCACCCCAAGGCGGCGCTGAGCAACGCCTGGGCCCTGTGCGGCTCCCTGACTCCCAAGGAGGAAAACATCATCATCTCCCACATGTGGCCCCTGGCCCGGAAAATGCCGCGGTACAGGGAATCCTTTGTGGTCAACCTGGCCGACAAGACCTGCGCCACGCTGGAGGTGGTGGGTCTGTACCGCTATCTGCGCCGCCGGCGGCGGCGCAAGGCGGCGGCCGCCGCCTGATCTTCCCGGCATTTGTGAAATTGACCGCGTCTTTTACCAAAGGCGCGGTCTTTTTGTCCATTTTTGCGGAAAAATTTTTGCAATTTTCGGTGCAAAGCCTTGGGCCATTTGTTATAATGAATCCTGTAAAGAATTCGTATGCCCGTATGGGATGGGAGGTCCCTTTTATGGAATCTTTGGGCGCGATTGTATTTCTGCCCCGAGAGGGCGATTTGCCCTCCCTCATGCTGGAGGATATCCTGTTCGACCCGGCGGCCCGGTGGCTCTCGGCGGCTTTGGAGCGCGCCGGCGCGGAGCGCTTTCTGGTGGTCTGCCACGACGATGACCGCGCCGCGGCGGAGGCCTGCTTCCCCGCCGGGACGGAGTTTGTCACTGCCGGCGCGGTGGACGCCAACCGGCGTCTTACCGCCTTTCTCACCGGCCTGAGCGGCCCGGTGGCCGTGTTTACCCGTCCTGTCTTTTTGGATGACCAGGGGGCGGCCCGGCTGCGCGGAGGGGATCTGCCCCAGGGCGAGGACTCCGGCGTGTACGCCATCTCCGCCGCCGCGCTGGGCGCCGCGGTGGAGGGGGGCGGCGACTTTCTCACCAGCCTGCGGGCCGAGGGCAAGGTGTTCGGCGTCCGGCCCGGTCTGTTCCATGGCCTGCTGCCCCTGGACCGCTGCGCCCCCACCTGGGACAGCGCCCAGGACTTCGCCCGGTACGCCTCCATCACCCGGTTGCAATCGGAGCTGGGTACTGCTCCGGTCCGCTTTCTGGACAAGGGCAGCGTCTACATCGGCCCCCGGGTCAGCGTAGGCGGCGGCACCCGCATCCTCCCCGGCACCATCCTGAAGGGGGAGACCGTCATCGGCCGGGACTGTGAGATCGGCCCCAACACCATGATCACCGACTGCGCCATTGGGGACCGGGTGACGGTGAATGCCTCCCAGCTCAATGCGTCCACCGTGGACGACGGGACCAAGATCGGCCCCTTCGCCTACATCCGTCCCAACTGCCGCGTGGGCCGGGACGTGAAGGTGGGGGATTTTGTGGAGCTGAAAAACTCCACCGTGGGGGACGGCACCAAGATCTCCCACCTGACCTATGTAGGGGATACCGATGCGGGATCGCGCATCAACTTCGGCTGCGGCACGGTGACGGTGAATTACGACGGCACGGCCAAGTTCCGCACCACCATCGGGGACGGGGCCTTCATCGGCTGCAACACCAACCTGGTGGCGCCGGTGAAGATCGGCGAGGGGGCCTACATCGCGGCGGGCAGCACCATTACCGACGACGTGCCGGCCGACTCGCTGGCCATCGCGCGCTCGTCCCAGACCATCAAAATCCAGTGGGCCGCCAAACGGCGCCGGGCCAGGGGAAAGAAGTGAAAAACCGCGCTGACTGTATGACGACGCGGAAAATTTATAAAAATTTGTGAGGGATGTTGAAATGATCGCACATGGCAAGGACATCAAGATATTCTCCGGCAACTCGAACCGGGCGTTGGCGGAGAATATCTGCCGGGAACTGGGCACCCAGCTCGGCAACGCCGAGGTAGGGGCCTTCTCCGATGGGGAGAACTTCGTCTCCATCTACGAGACGGTTCGCGGCTCCGACGTGTTCGTGGTCCAGTCCACCTGCTCTCCCGTCAACGACAATCTGATGGAAATGCTCATCATGATCGACGCGTTTAAGCGGGCCTCCGCCGGCCGCATCACCGCCGTGATGCCCTACTTCGGCTACGCCCGGCAGGACCGGAAGGCCAAGCCCCGCGACCCCATCTCCGCCAAGCTGGTGGCCAACATGATCGTGGCCGCCGGGGCCGACCGGGTGCTGACCATGGACCTGCACGCCTCCCAGATCCAGGGCTTTTTCGACATCCCCGTGGACAATCTGCTGGGCAACCCCATCTTCACCCAGTATTTCCACCAGCGGTACGAGGGCCACGAGGACGAGACCATCGTGGTCTCCCCCGACGTGGGCTCCGTGGCCCGGGCCCGGGCCTTTGCCCAGAAGCTGGGGATGGGCCTGGCCATCGTGGATAAGCGCCGTCAGAAGGCCAACTCCTCTGAGGTCATGAATATCATTGGCGATGTGCGGGATAAGAAGGTCATCCTCTTCGACGACATGGTGGACACCGCGGGCTCCATCTGCGGCGCGGCCCAGGCTCTGGTGGAGCTGGGCGGGGCCACCGAGGTCATCGCCTGCGCCAGCCATGGCGTGCTCTCCGGCCCGGCTATCGAGCGCATCGAGAAAAGCGCCCTCAAGGAGATGGTGTTCCTCGACACCGTTCCCGCCCGCCCCGAAGTAAAGTGTGATAAGATCAAATATATCTCCGTGGCCCACATGTTTGCCGAGGCCATCGAGCGCATCTACGAGGAAGTCTCTGTCTCCAAGCTCTTCCTCTAAGGACCGTTTTCAACACCAATGCACAGGGGCGGAGCGATGCTCCGCCCCTGTGTCGTTTCGATCGAGGTAATTATGATTTTTGGTAAGAATCGCTCCTCCGGCGGCGTGGAATGGCTGCTGGTCTGCCTGGGCAACCCCGGGGACCCGTATGAGAACACCCGCCACAACGTGGGCTTTCAGGTGGCCGACGAGATCGCCGCCCGCAAGGACGTGCCCGTTCAGCGTCTGAAATTCCGCGCCCTCACCAACACGGTAGAGCTGGGCGGGGCCAAGGTGCTGCTGATGAAGCCGGTGACCTATATGAATCTGTCCGGCGAGGCCGCCCGAGAGGCCGCCGCCTTTTACAAGGTGCCGCCGGAGCGGGTGCTGGTGGTATCCGACGACGTGGCCCTGCCGCCGGGCAGGCTGCGCATCCGGAAGGGGGGCAGCGCGGGGGGCCACAACGGGCTGAAAAACCTGATCCAGCATCTGGGCACCGACCAGTTTCCCCGGGTCCGGGTGGGCGTAGGGGAAAAGCCCCGTCCGGACTACGACATGGCCGACTGGGTGCTGGGCAAGCTCCAGGGGGAGGACAAGAAGGCGGTGGATGCGGCGGTGAAGCGCGCGGCGGACGCGGTGGAATGCCTCATCCGGGAGGGCCCCGACCGGGCCATGAGCCGATATAACGGCTAATCCCCGTCCGCCAGCTCCCGCCCCGCGTCCAGGCCCGGCGCCAGTCCCAGGCGGCTCCCGCAGAGTCCCCCGCTTCGAAAAAATCCGGTCTTTTGGTGTCACTTTTTTCCTAATTTTCAATTTCAGAATGGGAGGCTGCCATGAAATTACTCACCCAGATCCTCTCCGGGGTACCGGAATTCCCCCGCCTGCTGGCAGCTCTCGACTCGGGGGGCTGTCCGGCGGCGGTGTCCGGGCTGTCCGCCGTCCACCGAGCCCACTTTGCCGCCGGGATCTGGGAGCAGACGGGCCGCCCGGTGGTGCTGCTGTGCGCCGACGAAACCGAGGCCGACCGTCTGGCTGAGGACCTGACCGCCTTTACCGGCCAGGCCGTCCGGCGGCTGTCCGCCCGTGACTTCACCTTTCACAACGCCGCCGTGGTCTCCCGCCAGTGGGAGCACCGGCGGCTTTCGGCGCTGCGGGCGCTGGCGGCGGGGGAGTCTCCCCTGACAGTGTGTACGGTGGAGTCCCTGCTCCAGCGCACCCTGCCCCGCACCCTGCTGACCCAGTGCGCCCAGATGCTGCGGGTGGGGGAGTCCCACGATCTGCCCGAGCTGGCCGAGCGCCTCTCGGCGGCGGGCTACACCCGGTGCGAGCAGGTGGAGGGTGTGGGGCAGTTTGCCCTGCGGGGCGGCATCCTGGACGTTTTCTCCCCCGCCTTTGACAGGCCGGTGCGGGCGGAGTTCTTCGGTGATGAGATCGACTCCATGGGCCTGTTCGATGTGTCCAGCCAGCGGCGGACGGTAAATCTGCGGGAGGCGGAGATCCTCCCCGCCTCCGAGGTGCTGCCCCAGTTTGCCCCCGGCGGCTTCCCCGGGCTGCTGGAGGCCCTGGACGGCCTGATCGCCCGGGTCGAGAAGTCCAAGCCCTCCCACCCCGCCCTGCTGGCCACCCTGAACGAGGACCGGGAGCGGTTCCAGGCCGGGGTGGCCTTTCCGGCGGTGGACCGCTATCTGGCCCTGATCTATCCCCAGATGGCCACGGCGGCAGACTATCTGCCCGAGGACGCGGTGGTCCTGTTCTGCGAGAGCCCCCGGGTGGCGGAGCGGGCCAAGCACTACCTGTGGCGGCTGGAGGAAGATGTTAAGACCCTTTTGGAGGGTGGCCAGGTATCGGGTGAGCTGGCGGTGTACGCCCGCACCATGGAGGAGCTCTGCCGGGTCCTGGGCGACTACCCGGTGTGCTTCCTGGATTCCTTTGCCTCCTCGTCCTACCCCCTGCGGCCCCGGGTGATGCTGGACGTGATGGCCAAGCAGCTCCCCTCCTACGGGGCCAGCCTGGAGACCGCCGCCGGTGACCTGCGCCACTACCAGGGCGCCGGCTTCGGCGCGGTGGTGCTGGCCGGCGGGGAGCAGCGCTGCTTAAACCTCCAGTCCCTGCTGCGGGAGGAGAAGGTCCGCTCGGCGGTGGACTTTGCCCTCCACGACCTGCCCGGCCCGGGCCAGGCGGTGCTCTGCGTGGGCGGGCTGTCGGCGGGCTTAGAGTACCCCGACGCCAAGCTGGCGGTGCTCACCGAGGGCCGCCCGGCGGCCCCCAGGAAGCCCCGGCCCAAAAAGCAGACCAACCGGCAGAAGCTGGACTCCTACGCCGACCTCTCCCCCGGCGACCTGGTGGTCCACGAGCACCACGGCATCGGCCGGTATGTGGGCATGGTGAAGATGACGGCCGACGGGGTGCAGAAGGACTATGTGAAGATCAACTACGCCGGGGCGGACGTGCTGTACGTCCCGGCCACCCAACTGGACCTGGTGAGCAAGTACATCGGCGCGGGCGAGAACGTGGAGGCCAAAAAGCTGTCCAAGCTGGGCGGCGCCGACTGGGAGAAGGCCAAGACCCGGGCCAAAAAGGCGGTGGCCGACCTGGCCAAGGGGCTGATCCAGCTCTACGCCGAGCGCCAGCGCCTGCCCGGCTACGCCTTTTCCCCCGACTCCCCCTGGCAGAAGGAGTTCGAGGACCAGTTTGAGTATACCGAGACCGACGACCAGCTCCGCTGCATCGCGGAGATCAAGCGGGACATGGAGAAGGCCGCTCCCATGGACCGGCTCCTGTGCGGCGACGTGGGCTACGGCAAGACGGAGGTGGCCTTCCGGGCCATCATGAAGTGCGTGCTGGACGGCAAGCAGGCGGCCATACTGGCCCCCACCACCGTCCTGGCCCGGCAGCACTATCTCACCGCCAAGCGCCGCTTCGCCAAGTTTCCGGTGGAGATCGACGTGGTCTCCCGGTTCCGCACCGCCGGTCAGATGCGTGCCACCCTGCAAAAGCTCCAGGCGGGGAAGATCGACCTGCTCATCGGCACCCACCGGCTGTTCCAGAAGGACGTGAAATTCAAGGACCTGGGCCTGCTGGTGGTGGACGAGGAGCAGCGCTTCGGGGTGGCCCATAAGGAAAAGCTGAAGGAACTGAGCAAGCAGGTGGACGTGCTCACCCTGTCGGCCACGCCCATTCCCCGCACGCTGAACATGGCCCTGAGCGGCATCCGGGACATGTCCACGCTGGAGGAGCCCCCTCAGGACCGTCTGCCGGTGCAGACCTATGTGCTGGAGCACGACTGGGGGGTGCTGGCCGACGCCATGAAGCGGGAGCTGGAGCGGGGCGGCCAGGTCTACTACCTCCACAACCGGGTGGAGACCATCGAGCGCACCGCCGCCCGCATCCAGGCCCTTCTGCCGGAGGCCCGCATCGGCGTGGGCCATGGCAAGATGACCCAGGAGGAGCTCTCCGACGTGATGAGCCACATGACCGACGGGGATCTGGACATCCTGGTGTGCACCACCATCATCGAGACGGGCATCGACATCCCCAACGCCAACACCCTCATCATTGAGGACGCCGACCACCTGGGTCTGGCCCAGCTCCACCAGATCCGGGGCCGGGTGGGCCGGTCGGCGCGCCGGGCGTCGGCCTACATGACCTACCGCCGGGGCAAGGTGCTCACCGAAGTGGCGGCCAAGCGCCTGGGTGCCATCCGGGAGTTCGCGGAATTTGGCTCCGGCTTCAAGATCGCCATGCGGGACCTGGAGATCCGCGGAGCGGGCAACGTGCTGGGCCCCGAGCAGTCCGGCTTCCTGTTGAGCGTGGGCTACGACATGTACCTGAAGCTGCTGGAGGAGGCGGTGCTGGAGGAGCGGGGAGAAAAGCCGGAGCTTCGGGCCGAGTGCGCCGCCGACCTCACCGTGGCAGCCTCCATCCCGGACCGCTACGTCCCCTCGCCGGAGCAGCGCATGGACCTGTACCGCCGTATCGCCCGCATCCGCAGCGAGGAGGAGGCGGACGACCTGGTGGACGAGCTGGTGGACCGCTACGGCGACCCGCCCCGGCCGGTGAACAACCTGATCTCGGTGGCTCTGCTGCGGGCGGCGGCGGCCAAGTGCGGCGTCACTGAGATCGCTCAGCGGGGAGAGCGGCTCAACTTCACCCTGCGAGACCCGGACCTGGCCCGGGTGTCGGCCATCGCGGGCCGTCCCGCCTACCGGGGCCGGCTGCTCTTCTCGGCGGGCGACAAGCCCTACCTCTCCCTCAAGGTGAAAAAGGGCGAGGACCCGGTCAAGCTGTCGTCCAAGCTCATCGAGGAATACGGCGGGGCGGCTCCGTGAGGGCGCTCTCCCCGCTTTTCGTTGCGCTGGCGGGAATTTTGTTCTGTCCGGCGCATCGTTTTTTTCGGTCCTCCGTCGTTTTTTTGCCCTCCCTTCCTGGGGGGCTGAGACCCCTTTTTCAGCCCGGGCGCACCGTCTTTTTCCCCCTGTCAAGAAAAAATTTTTTGCGCACTTTTTTGTAAAAAGCGCCTTTTTTAACCATTGGGTGAATTCTTCCCTATTGGTTGAAACGTCCAAACCCCTTGCAAATCGGACGTTTTTTCTCAGATTGGTGCTACCACTATCGTTTCTATGTAAAAGCTATTTGTGAATCGTATTATTTGTATTGTGCAAATATTCGATACTTTTTCGTTGCTTTTTTAGGGACAATCGTGTATAATTGAAAATTGAAGGGAAGCGAATCATTCAAATTATGCAAAATTCATAATTGATGGAGGTAATGTCATGCGCGAAGTGTACATTGTAAACTGCTGCCGTACTGCTGTTGGTAATTTTGGTGGCTCTCTGAAGGATGTCCCCGCAGCCGATCTGGGCGCGATCGTGGTCAAGGAGGCCCTGAAGCGCGCCAATGTCGCCCCCGAGAACGTGGATGAGGTCATGTTTGGCTGTGTGCTGACCGCCGGCCTGGGCCAGAATGTGGCTCGCCAGGTCAGCGTGAAGGCCGGCATTCCCTTCTCCGTCCCCTCCTACACCGTCGGCATGGTCTGCGGCTCCGGCATGAAGTCCGTCATCGAGGCCGCCCGTACCATCCAGGCCGGTGACGCCGACATCATTGTGACCGGCGGCACCGAGAACATGTCCGCCGCTCCCTTTGCCCTCCCCGACGAGCGCTGGGGCGCCCGCATGGGCGACAAGAAGGCCGTAGACACCATGATCAAGGACGGCCTGTGGGACGCTTACAATAACTATCACATGGGCACCACCGCCGAGAACATCTGTGACGTGTGGGGCATCACCCGCGAGGAGCTGGACGCCTTCGGCGCCTCCTCCCAGCAGAAGACCGAGGCCGCTCAGAAGGCCGGCAAGTTTGCCGACGAGATCGTGCCCGTGATGATCAAGAAGAAGAAGGAAATGGTGGAGTTCAAGGTGGATGAGTTCCCCAAGGCCGGCGTGACCGTCGAGGGCATCGCCAAGCTGAAGGGCGCTTTCCCCTGCGGTCCTGAGGGCGTGGAGGACGAGATCGTCCACACCTTTGAGGTAACCGAGTGCCACGAGGCCGACGCCCACAAGCACGTGCAGCGCGTCACGGCCGCCCAGGCCTCCGGCATCAACGACGGCGCGGCCGCCATCATCGTGGCCTCCGGCGAGGCCGTTGAGAAGTATGGCCTCAAGCCCATGGCCAAGCTGGTCTCCTGGGGCCAGGGCGGCGTGGACCCGAAGATCATGGGTGTGGGCCCCGTGCCTGCCTCCCGTCAGGCCATGAGCAAGGCCGGCCTGACCATCGAGGACATGGACCTGGTGGAGGCCAACGAGGCCTTTGCCGCTCAGTCCATCGCCGTGGCCCGCGAGCTGCACTTTGACATGAGCAAGGTCAACGTCAACGGCGGCGCCATCGCCATCGGCCATCCCGTCGGCTGCTCCGGCGCCCGCATCATCGTCACCCTGCTCCACGAGATGCTCAAGCGCCCCGACGCCAAAAAGGGTCTGGCCACGCTGTGCATCGGCGGCGGCCAGGGCGTTGCCACCATCTTCGAAAAGTGCTGAATTCCTTATAAACTCTTGGTCTCGGGTGTTGATACCCGCTCCAAAACGTGCTAAGATAATAGTGATAATAGGTCTGGCGGGCGGCCCCTTCTGGGTCCGCCCGCTGGAGCGCGTTATCGAAGGGATTACCAAACTAGCAGCAGGAGGGAAAAACTGTGGCAAAAATTATTTCTGTTGAGGAAGCCGTAGCGATGATTCCCGATGGGGCCACTATCATGTTCGGCGGCTTCCTGGGGTGCGGCAGCGCCCACAAGATCATTGACGCTCTGTCTAAGAGCGGCAAAAGCGGTTTTACCATCATTGGCAACGACTGCGGCATGGCGACCGGCCCCGACGGAGATCTGTACGGCATGGCCAAGCTGGTCCATAACAAGCAGGTCAAGCGCGTCATCGCCACCCATGTGGGTATGACCCCCGACGTGGCCACTCAGAACATGGTGGACAAGACCCTGGAGGTCAACCTGATCCCTCAGGGCTCCCTGGCGGAGATGATCCGGGCCGGCGGCGCCGGTCTGGGCGGCGTGCTCACCCCCACCGGCGTGGGCACCATCGTGGAGGACTCTCCCCTCTGCCTGGGCAAGCAGACCATCGACGGCAAGGAGTACCTGCTGATGAAGCCTCTGCACGCCGACTTTGCGCTGGTCAACGCGTATAAAATCGACAAGGCCGGCAACATGTGGTACAAGGGCACCACCCGCAACTTCAACGTGGTGGCCGCCACCGCCGCCGACGTGGTCATTGCCGAGGCCGACAATCTGGTGGAGATCGGTACCATTGAGCCCGAGAACGTAGTCACTCCCGGCGCCTACATCAAGTACATCGTGGATGGAGGGAAAGCATAATGGAAAAGTCTGAGATCAAGGGCTTTATCGCCAAACGTGTTGCCAAAGAGCTGAAGGACGGCGACGTGGTGAACCTGGGCATCGGCCTGCCGACCATGGTCCCCGCCTACCTGCCCGAAGGCGTGAAGGTCACGCTCCAGTCCGAGAACGGCATCATCGGCACCGGCCCCAAGCCCACCGCTGAGGAGGCCGAGCCCAAGTATAAGACGGATGCGGGCGGCTCCCCTGCGCAGGCCGGTCTGGGCGGCTGCTATGTAGACTCCGCCACCTCCTTTGCCTTTATCCGCGGCGGCCATGTGAACGCCACCATTCTGGGCGGCCTGGAAGTGGACCAGGAGGGCTCTCTGTCCAACTGGATCATCCCCGGCAAGAAGATGCCGGGCATGGGCGGCGCCATGGACCTGCTGGTGGGCGCGAAGAACGTCATCGTGGCTATGGAGCATACCGCCAAGGGCAATCCCAAGATTCTGAAGAAGTGCACCCTGCCCTACACCGCCGTGCACTGTGTCACCAAGATCATCACCGAGATGTGTGTGTTCGATGTGACCAAGGACGGCCTGGTCATGACCGAAATCAACCCCGAGTTCACCGTGGACGACGTGAAGGCCGCTACGGCCGCTGACTTCACCGTGGCCGAGGGTGGCCCCAAGGATATGACGGCCTGATTCTACCTGTAAAAAGCTCCCTGGACCATCGGGGCAGTATCCGTAAGACCGTTAGATGCAGGAACGGCGTGACTTTCGAAGTCACGCCGTTCCTGCATCTCATAATGTGGATAGCCGCAAAGCGGCGCAAGCGGTGTAGTCCCTTGTTCGGAACACAGTGACGCAAAATACCCCGGACATTCAGGTGTCCGGGGTGTTCAGTCTCGTTTCACGCACGTACAGGAGATACCCGTATAGAAGTGCGCCATTGTATCTGCTCGAAAAGTCGGAATTTGTCACTCCACATGATAGCCCTTAATAATGTAAACGGATTCCTGAATAGCGGCCACACTTGCAATGATACACGCAAATATGACCACCAGGGCCTTTGCCTGCCATGCATATTCGCTTCCGATAAACAGCGGAGGAACAAATACTATGATTCCGCAAACTTTATTCCATACAGAATGCACTGTGGCAAACCGATGGCATCGAATAAAGCCGACGATTATATTTACAGCTTTAATGATTGCGATAATACTGATCCAAATCAGCAGCCATGACGGGACAACAACAGAACCGATAATTTTAATAAGCACAGCCAGTACGAAAAAGATGTCTGCTATTGTGTCAAATTTAGCCCCCCAAGCCGTTGCGTTTCCCGATTTGCGTGCTACTGTGCCGTCCACGGCGTCCGTAATTCCTCCAAGCAGATAGAATAAGTAGAACCACGTTGAAAACGCCGGAAAAATTAGAATCAGCAGAGCGCATATTATCCGTATGGCTGTTAAGATGTTCGCCATTTAATCTCCTCCAACAAATCCCAATTTGTAAGTCTGTTTGGTGCCATATTATCACATAGCAGCAGAGGATACAAGAACAGCCGCAGCAGTGCAAACTCCTGTGGCTGTTACTGTCTTATGAATACCGACTTTCAGTCCGGGGAGCTTTTTTCTCTTGCCTTTTGTTCTTTCACAGAGCGCTTCAAGACCGTCTCGACCAGATTGGAAAGTTTCCTGTTCTCCTGCTTGGCATAAGTCTGTAAGTCTTCTACCAGTCCTATTTCAAGGCGGAAGCTATAAACTTTCTTCTCAACGCCCATTTTCATCCCCTTAAAATAGTTTATATTACATTGGCAGCGGCATCAACATCCTCCGGGATGCCCAGCAGAAGGCGGAGAAGCTCCATCTGGAAATGAGTGATGAAAAGTCCCCCGGCGCTCATTGAGCGCCGGGGGACTTCTGTCTTTTCAGGCGTTTTCAGGCGTCTTCCCGGCCCACGAGCTTGCTGCACTCGTTCACGGCCCGCTCCACGGCGTTGAGGATGTTCTGATAGCCGGTGCAGCGGCACAGGTGGCCGGAAATGAGCTTGCGCAGCTCGTCCCGGGTGTAGGTCTTTCCCGAGCCCACGATCTCCACGGCGGACAGGATGATGCCCGGCGTACAGAAGCCGCACTGGACGGCGGCCTCCTCCACGAAAGCCCTCTGGATGGGGCTGAGCGCGCCGGTGTCCGGGTCTTGGAGCCCCTCCACCGTGAGGATGCTCTTTCCCTCCGCCCAGACGGACAGGTAGATGCACGAGTCGATGGCCGTGCCGTCCACCAGGACGGTGCAGGCGCCGCACTCCCCCACCTCACAGCCCTTTTTCACGCTGGTGAGCCCCAGCCGCTCCCGCAGGGTGTCGGCCAGGGATTCCCGCGGGTCAATACCCACCTCCACGTCCTTGCCGTTGACGGTCATATGCAGAATCTGCATCATATCTGTGCACCTCCCTTCCTGGCGGCCTCGGCCAGCGCCCGGCCGGAGAGTTCGGATACCAACTGGATGCGGAATTCCCGGGACGCCCGCCAGCTCGTCCGGGGATTGACGTCGGCCAGGGCCAGGGCCCCGATCCTCTCGACAGCTTCCGACAAGGCCATTCCCTTTACGCCATTTTCCGCCGTCAAAGCCCGCATGGGGACGGGTCCCGCCACGCCGAAGGCCAGACGGGCGTCCTCCACGGTCCGTTTGTCCGCGGACAGCTTCACCAGGCAGGACACTCCCAAGGTGGCGATGTCCATGGCATTGCGCTGGGCGTACTTGATGTAGTGGCCGCTCCAGCCCGCATAGTGGGCCTTGGGGATGACGATCTGCATCAGCAGCTCGTCGTGGGCGAGGGCCACCTTTCCCACGCCCTGGTACCACGCCCCAATGGGGATGATCCGCCAGCCGTCGGGGCCCTTGACGTGCATCTGGGCGTCCAGGGCCATGAGGGTGGAGGCGGTGTCGGCGGAGGTAACGCCGTTGCAGACGTTGCCGCCGATGGTGCCCGCCGCCCGAAGCTGGGGCCCGCCGGCAGTGTCGGCGGCCTCGCCCAGCACGGGGACGGTTTTCCGGATCACGTCGCTGTAGGTGACCCCCCGGAAGGTGGTGAGGGACCCGATGCGGACGTCGCCGCTGTCGTCCAGGTGCACCCCGGCCAGCTCCTCCTGGAGCTCGTGGATGGACACCAGGCGGCAGCCCGCCAGCTTGCCCTCCCGGCATTTGATGAGCACGTCGGTGCCGCCGGCGATGACCACCGCCGACGGATCGGCCCGGAGGGCGGCGATGGCGTCGTCTGCGCTTTGGGCCTGATAGATGGATGTGATGTCGTACACGATTACTCCCCCTTTGCGTCGATGAGCCCGGCGGCGGTAAAGGCCTCCACCAGCCGCTGGGGATTCATGGGCAGGCGGTTCAGGGCCACGCCGGTGGCCTGAAGGATGGCGTTCCGGATGGCGGGGGCCACGGGGATGGAGGGCGGTTCGCCCAGGGCCTTGTTGCCGAAGGGGCCGGAGGGGTCGTCGGTCTCCACGAAGAGGGCGCGGAGCTCGGGGTGATCCATGGCGGTGGGCAGCTTGTAATCCAGCAGGTTCCCGTTGAGCAGCCGTCCCCTGTCGTCGAACTTCATCTCCTCGCTGAGGGCGTAGCCGATGCCCATGGACATGCCGCCGTGGACCTGGGCCTCCGCCAGGGCGGGGTTGATGAGCTTGCCGGAGTCGTGGACGTTGACCATGTTCCGGATCTTGACCTTGCCCAGGGGGATGTCCACCTCCACCTCCGCGAAGCAGCAGCCGAAGGCGAAGGTGTTCTCCTTGCAGTGGCTGGTGGCCTCGGCGGTGATGTGGACGCTGTGCTCCAGGGAATAGAAGGCCTCCATGGCCAGGGCCTCCAGGGAGAGCAGAGCCGCGCCGGAGGTTTTTTCCACCACGTCCCGGCCGCGGATATCCAGCGCCGCCTGGTCCAGTTGAAGCACCTCGGCGGCGTACTCCAGCACCCGCGCCCGGAAAATCCGGCCGGTCTTTTGGATGGCCTTTCCCGTGACATAGGTCTGCCGGGAGGCGTAGGCGCCGGTGTCAAAGGGGGCGGTGTCGGTGTCTTGGAAGGAGACGATATGTACGTCCTCGGTGGGGATGCCGATGGTCTCGGCGGCCATCTGGGAGAACACGGTGTCGCCGCCCTGGCCGATCTCGGTGGCGCCCAGGTGGAGCTGGACGGTGCCGTCCTGGTTAAGGACCATCCGTGCGGAGGAGGTCTCCAGAGAGATGGGATACACGCCGGTCTTGTAGGAGAAGACCGCCATACCCACGCCCCGCCGGACGGGGCCGGTCTGGTTCCTGTATTTCTCCCGCAGCTCGGACCAGTGGATGGCCTCGGCCCCCTTTTTCATGCACTCGGCCAGGCCGGTGGAGTGGCAGGTGATGCCGTTGAAGGGGTCCTTGTAGCCCAGGGGCATGATGTTCTGGAGCCGGAACTCGAAGGGGTCCAGCCCGTACCGGCGGGCGATGTCCTCCATCATGCACTCCACGGCGAAGTTGCACTGGGGGATGCCGTAGCCCCGCATGGCGCCGGGGGCGGGCAGGTTGGTGTAGACGGTGTAGGCCTCGGAGTGGTGGCCGAGCCGGTCCAGATAGAGCTGACGGAAGCCGGTGACGGCGTTGGCGACGATGGAGTGGCCGTGAGAGGCGTAGCCGCCCTGGTTGGACACCGCCCGGCAGGAGCGGGCCATGAGGTAGCCGTCCCCGTCCACAGCGGCCTCCACGTCGAAGGCGATGGGGTGGCGGGAGCGGGTGTTCTGGAAGGTCTCCTCCCGGGAGATGTCCAGCTTCACCGCCCGTCCGCCCACCTGGGTGGTGAGGAAGGCGTTGAGGGGCTCGTAGAGCACCTCCTGCTTGTTGCCGAAGCCGCCGCCGATGTAGGGCTTGATGACCCGGATCTTGCCCCACCCGATCCCCAGCGCCTGCCCCACCACCCGCCGGACGATGTGCGGGATCTGGGTGGAGGTAACCACGGTGATGCGGCCGGCCTCCATGTAGGCGTAGGAGATGGGGGGCTCGATGTGGCAGTGCTGGACCTGCTGGGTCTCATAGTGGCCCCGGAAGTGGTGGTAGGCGGGGCAGGCCAGCACGTCCTCCACGGACTGGAAATCGGACGGCGGCATGGGCGTGCGCAGATCCATGTGGGCCAGCACATTGTTGGGGTACTCCTGGTGGATGGGTATGCCGCCGCCCCGCATGGACTCCTCCGGGTCCAGGCAGACGGGGTACTCCTCGTACTCCACCCGGATGAGCTTAAGGGCCCGGTCGGCGGTGACGGTGTCCTCAGCCACCACGGCGGCGATGTCGTCTCCGTAGTAGCGCACCCGTGAGGCGAGCAGCTTCCGGTCGGAGATATCCTGGTGGGCCTTCTCCACCGACCAGGGGTGGCCGGGGGTGGGGAACTGGATGTCGGGCACGTCGAAGCAGGTGACCACCTTAACGACGCCGGGCAGGGCTTGGGCGGCGGAGATATCCATGGACTTTACGACGCCGTTGGCGATGGTGCTGTGGAGAATCTTCGCCACCAGCATGGGACCCTCGTGAAAATCGTCGGTATACCGGGCCCGGCCCGTCACCTTGTCGGCGGCGTCCACCCGGTTGATGCTTCTTCCAACTTCCACAATGCGCACCTCCTTGTTGAGCCTATTATACCCGATTCCGCGGGAGAAAGGAAGGGGGAAGCACCGCACCCTCTCCCCCAAATTTTCGGGTGCGCGGGCCCTGGAATCTAAAAATTATTTTGTCTGCCTAACATTTTGTGTAATATGACTTGATTTCTCCTCACCATGTGCTATCATGGACGTAAGAGCATATCATAGACCGCGTATTATAAGGAGGCGTCGCCATGATCGACCTGACCGTAAACAAGGAAGCGCTGGAGCGCAATATTCAAAAGGCCCGGGAAAACCGGATCGTCATCCCCACCTACCGGCAGATGAAGGACCCGGAGACCATCCCCGGCAAGATCAAGGACAAGCTGGCCAAGACGGGGCTGTGGGACGTGGACCCGGTGAACCTGTTCCGCATCACCTGGAAGAACGAGGCCCGGGAGAGCGGCGGGCTGTACCAGGCGGTGCCCAACTATGTGGAGCTGCCCCCGGAGCTCACGGGCGTGAACGCCCGCATCGTGGCTCTGGTGGGCAAGTGGTTCCCCACCGGCTGTCACAAGGTGGGGGCCTCTTACGGCTGTCTGGTCCCCCGGCTGGTCACTGGCCAGTTCGACGCCGGGTATCACAAGGCGGTATGGCCCTCCACGGGCAACTACTGCCGGGGCGGGGCGTTCAACTCCAAGCTGCTGGGGGTCCACGGCGTGGCCATCCTGCCCGCCGAGATGAGCCGGGAGCGGTTTGACTGGCTCCACTCCATCGGGGCGGAGGTCATCGCCACCCCGGGCTGCGAGTCCAACGTGAAGGAGATCTTTGACAAGACCAACGAGCTCAAGGGCGACCCCCAGTATATGATCTTCAACCAGTTTGAGGAGATGGGCAACCACCTGTGGCACTATCAGGTCACCGGTGACGCCATCGCGACTGTGTTCGAGGCCATCAAGCGCCCCGGCGACCGGATGGCGGGGGCCTGCTTCACCTCCGGCTCGGCGGGCACCATCGGCTGCGGCGACTACCTGAAGGAGGTCTACCCCACCATGAAGCTGGCGGTGGGCGAGGCTCTCCAGTGCCCCACCATCCTGTGCAACGGCTTTGGCGACCACCGCATCGAGGGTATCGGCGACAAGCACATCCCCTGGATTCACAACGTGAAAAACACCGACATGGTCATCGACATCGACGACGAGGACTCCCAGCGGCTGCTGCGTCTGTTCAACGACCCGGCGGGCCTGCAATACCTGAAGGAGGAGGCCGGCGTGGACGGCGAGACCCTGTCCAAGCTGTCCTGGCTGGGCATCTCCGGCATCGCCAACGTGCTGTGCTGCATCAAGATGGCCAAGTATTACGAGATGACGGAGCGGGACGTGGTGTGCACCGTCCTCACCGACTCGGCCGCCATGTACGGCAGCCGCATCCGGGAGCTGGCCGACCAGTACGGCCCCTACGACGCCAAGGCGGCGGCGGTGGACCACCACCTGCACCTGCTGGGCCTGCGGACCGACTCCATGGCCGAGCTGGGCTACCGGGACCGCAAGCGCATCCACAATCTGAAATACTACACCTGGGTGGAGCAGCAGGGCCGTACCATGGCCGAGCTCAACGACCTGTGGTACGACGAGGACAAGACCTGGAAGGGCGTCCACGGCCAGGCGGAGGCGCTGGATGAGCGGATCGACGCCTTTAACGAGGCCGCCGGCGTGCTCAAGAGCCTATAAAGGAGACGCTATGCTGAAAAACGTCACCCATGCCAAGTGCGTCCGCTGCGGCGCGGAGTACGAGGCCGTCCCCGGCCTCACCACCTGTACCTGCGGCGGGATGCTGGACATCCAGTACGACTACGGCTACATCCGCACCCTCGTTTCCCGTGGAACGCTCTCCGGCTGTCGGGACTACTCCATGTGGCGCTACCGGCCCTTCCTGCCGGTGGAGCCCGACTCCCCTCCCACCCCTCTGCGGGTGGGCTGGTCCCCGCTGTACCCCGCCCCGCGTCTGGCCCAGGTCCTGGGGCTCAAGGACCTCTACATCAAGGACGACGGCCAGAATCCCACTTCCTCTCTGAAGGACCGGGCCTCCGCCATGGCGGTGGTCAAGGCCCGGGAGGCCGGGGCGGACACCATCGCCTGCTCCTCCACCGGCAACGCCGCCTCCTCCCTGGCGGGCAACGCGGCGGCGGCGGGGCTCCACACCTATATCTTCGTGCCCGCCCGGGCGCCCAAGGGCAAGGTGGCCCAGCTCATGATCTTCGGTGCCACCGTCATCACCGTAGACGGCTCCTATGAGGACACCTTCGAGCTCAGTAAGGCCGCCATCGACAAGTGGGGCTGGTATAACCGCAACGCCGCCATCAACCCCTACCTGCTGGAGGGGAAAAAGACGGTGACGCTGGAGATCCTGGAGCAGCTCGGCTGGCAGGTCCCGGACTACATCGCCCTGTCGGTGGGGGACGGCTGCACCATCGCCGGGGCCTGGAAGGGGCTCAAGGACCTGTACGCCGCCGGGCTCATCGACCGCCTGCCCCGGCTCATCTCGGTCCAGGCGGAGGGCTGCTGCCCCCTGAACCGGGCCATCCAGACCGGGGAGCCCTGGTCCCCCATGGAGGAGAACACCCTGGCCGACTCCATCGCCGTGGGGGTGCCCCGCAACGCCGACAAGGCTCTGATGGCCATTCGGGAGTCCCAGGGCGTGGCCGTGAACGTCTCCGACGGGGAGATCCTGGCCGCCATGCGGCTGCTGGGCCGCACCTGCGGGGTCTTTGGGGAGCCCGCAGGGGTTACCGGCGCCGCCGGGGTGAAAAAGGCTCTGGAGCTGGGGCTCATCGACCCGGCCTCCACCGTGGTCAGCGTGGTCACGGGCAACGGCCTGAAGGACGTGGCCAACGGCATCCAGGCCGCCGGGGAGCCCATGCTGGTGCGCCCCGACATGGACTGTCTCCTCTCGGCCTTTGCCCAGCGCAGCATTACCCCCTGAACGGGGGAAAGGGGGAGCGTCACATGTATGAAAAAGCCGCCCGGACCGGCAATCTTCTCTACCGCGCCACCACGCTGGGGGGCACGGCCCTGACCCTGATCCTGTTCTTGTGGAAGGGGCCCATGGGGACCTTCCGGCTGGTGCTGTTTCTGGCCTGGCTGGCCCTGGGCGCCTATTCGTCGGTAAAAACCCTGGCCGACCTGGCCTCCGGCCGCCGGGCCCGTGAGACCAACTTTCAAACCATGCTGAAGACCTGGGAGGGCCGCACCGGCAGCCCCTCCTCCGCCCTGAGCAGCTTCTGGACCATCACTCTGGTGACGGCGGCGGGCAAGCTCCTGGTGCCCATTCTGCTCTACCTGGTGTAAAGGAGGCCCCTATGTCGATTCTGATTCAAAACGGCGTCCTGGTCCTGCCGGACGGCCCGCAGAGGGCCGATCTGCGGGTGGACGGGGACAAGATCGTCCAGCTCGGCCCCTCCCTGCCCGCGGGGAACAGCCGGGTGCTGGACGCCGCCGGGAAGCTGGTGTTTCCCGGCTTGATCGACACCCACACCCACTTCGAGATGAACAAGGGCCTGGCCAACGAGACGGCGGACGACTGGTTCACCGGCACCCGGGCAGCTCTGGCGGGGGGCACCACCACCGTGCTGGACTTTGCCGAGCCGGAGCGGGGCTGCTCGCTGGCCTCCGCGCTGGAGACCTGGCACGGCCGGGCGGACGGAAAAGCCTGCTGTCACTACGGCTTCCACATGACCATCAAGGACTGGGACCCCCGCATCCGCTCCGAGCTCCGGGACATGGCCGCCGCGGGGGTGACCTCCTACAAGGTCTATCTGGCCTATGACAACCTGCGCCTGAGCGACGCCGCAGCCTACCAGGTGATCCAGGCGGTGGGCCGGGAAGGGGGCGTGCTGGGCTGCCACTGTGAAAACGGCGACCTGGTCAACGCGGGCATCCGGGCGCAGAAGGCCGCCGGACGCCTGGGCCCCTCCGCCCATCCCCGGTCCCGCCCCCCGGCGGTGGAGGCCGAGGCGGTGAACCGCTGGCTGGCCATCGCCGAGTGCGCGGGGTATCCGGTAAACGTGGTCCACCTGTCCACCCGGCGGGGGCTGGAGCACGCGCTGGCCGCCCGTGAGCGGGGGCAGAAGGTCTATCTGGAGACCTGCCCCCAGTATCTTCTGCTGGACGAGAGCTGCTACAGCCTGCCCGGCTTTGAGTCGGCCAAGTACGTCTTTTCCCCTCCCGCCCGGCCCCTGGAAGACCAGCAGGCCCTGTGGCAGGCTCTGGAGCGGGGGGACATCGACACCCTGGGCACCGACCACTGCTCCTTTGACTTCCACGGGGTGAAGGAGCTGGGAAAGGACGACTTTTCCAAGATTCCCAACGGCCTGCCCGGGGTGGAGCATCGCCCCGCCCTGCTCTATACCCACGCTGTGGCCTCGGGGCGCATCACGGCCGCAGACATGGCCCGGTTGCTGGCGGAAAATCCCGCCCGGCTCTTCGGCATGTACCCCCAAAAGGGGGTCCTGGCGGTGGGCAGCGATGCAGATATTGTAATATTTGATCAAAATTATACCGGTCGTATTACAAGTGCAACTCAATATCAGAACGTGGACTACACCCCCTATGAGGGCTGGGCTCTCCGGGGCCGGGCCGACACGGTGCTTCTGTCCGGCCAGGTGGCGGTGGAGGGCGGCCGGGTGGTCCTGGAGCGGCAGGGCCGCTACGTCCGCCGGGGCCCGGCGGGCTTCTGGCGATGAGGGCCGCCGCGACGGTGGGGGCGGTGCTGATGGCCTCCGGCGCAGGGAGCCGGTTTGGCTCCAACAAGCTGCTCCACCCGGTGGAGGGGAGGCCGCTGATCCAGCGGGCCTTCGCCGCCCTGCCCGCCGCCCTCTTTGACCGGGCCGTGGTGGTGAGCCGCTACCCGGAGATCCTGTCCCTGGCCGCCCAGGCGGGCTACCACGCCTTTGAAAATCCCTTTGCCGACCTGGGCCAGTCCAGGTCCGTCACCCTGGGCCTGGCGGCGGTGGAGGATCTGGACGGGGCTCTGTTCGCCGTCTGTGACCAGCCCTGGCTGACTACGGAGAGTATCAAACGTCTGCTAAATTCCTTTCAGGAATCGCCCGACTGCATCTGCGCCCTGTCCTGGGGTGGAAAGCGGGGCAACCCGGCGCTCTTTCCCAGGGAATTTTACCCGGAGCTCTTTGCCCTCACCGGCGACGCCGGCGGCGGAGCGGTGATCCAGGCCCATCCCGACCGGCTGGTCCTGGTGGAGGCGGCCGACCCCCGGGAGCTCCGGGATGTGGATACCCTCAACGATCTGTAAAAAAGAGGCCCGGACTGTCCGGGCCTCTTTTTTATTCCTCCGCCGCCAGCCGGAGCACCTTTTCCACGTCCTCCCGCTCGGCGTGGCCCTCGTGGACCTTCTCCCCGCCGACGTAATAGGTGGGCACATAGAAATAATCGTAGGAGTCAGCCAGGTCGGCCTCCTCCCGCTCGTCGATCACGCGCAGGGGGATGTCCCGCCACTCCGGGTGCGCCTGGAGCAGCTCCTCCTGGCATTGCAGGGCCAGCCGGCAGTGGGGGCAGTCCTTGAGCACAAACAGCAACATTTCTTTCATAGTATGGATTCTCCTTTGTATCTTTGTATCTCCCAGCTTGCCCCTCCGCCCTGCTTTCCATTCACAGCTCCAGCTTGAGGGGCAGGCTGTCCAGGCTGGCTTCGATGCAGGTGTAATACCGGCCAAAGTGTACGATCAGCCCCAGCTTGTCCTCCGTCAGATAGAAGTCCTCCAGATAGCCGTTCTCGCCCCAGTCCACAAACGCCCCGGCCAGGAACTCCATCTCGCCCCCGGGGCAGGTCCACTGGGGCGTCCAGTCGTACCGGCGGATCAGGGCCCCGCCGTCCCCGTCGAAATCCACCACGTCGGTGAGGGCCAGCCGCCGCCCGGTCTCCCGGTCCACGGTGACCCCCCGCTCCCCCCAGCTCGGGTGGGCGGCCCAGCGGAAGTCGTAGTAGCTGTAAAACCGCACGGAGAGGTACTTCTCATCCTCCCGGGTGATCTGATAGGTTCCCTCCGTCGCGCCGTTTTCCTTCTTCCGGATGTCGTAATCCCCGCCGAAGTCGAAGGGCACCTCCACCGCCGCCTGCCGCAGCAGGTCGTCCACCGTCTTTTCCACGCCCTCGGTGTCCCAGCCCCGCACCCAGCCGATCTGGGGGTAGTCCGCCATCACGTCCAGCCCTCGCCGCTGGTCCACGTAGTGGTAGGTCTCCCGGTGGAAGTCCCCTCCGGTGCGGAAGGGGTCCTGATGGTCCGTCACCGTCTCCACCGGCACCGGCGGAGTGTCGAATCGGGGGACCTCCGCCGCCGGGGCCTCGGTGTCGATCTCCAGGGTCCAGACCGGGTCCACCTCGGGGCAGTACCCCTCGTCTCCGGACAAAAAGGGCTCCGACAGGCTGTGAAAGCCATACCAGTCGGCCTCCTCGTCCCAGCCCACGCTGAAGTAGCCCCCGCCGCGGAGACCGTCGCCCCCCTCCACCACCACGGCGCACAGACTCTCCCCCTCCAGCGCTCGGAAGTAGTCTCGTTCCTCCTCCAGGGGCCCGAAGGACAGGGTGTATTTCCCCGGCAGCCGGTAGTCCGTCAGCCCCTGGCGGATATACAGGGCCAGTTGGCGGTACAGGGCGGCGTGTTCGGGCTCGGGCTCCGGCGCGGGGTCTGCCTCCCCGCCCGCCGGAGCACAGGCGCCCAGCAGCGCGAGGAGTATCAACATAAGGGACAGCTTTTTCATGGTTTTGACCTCCAGGACCGTTTTTCTCCCCTATCCTATCAGGTCTTTCTCCAAAAATCCCCCGTTTCCGGCTACATTGGGTTACAAAGGGTATCAGCCCCGGCGGCTCTGGAAGTACAGCAGCCCCTCCAGCACGCCGCCGCCCACTGCCCGGGCCTTGTCCGAGACGGTGAAGCAGTGCTCGTATTCACACCGGGGGTCGATGTCCCCCGCCTTCATGCCCTGGGTGACCCGCAGGCCCGCGGGGAGCATTCCCCGCACCATGCCCGGCATGGCGGCGTACACCGGCGTGCCATCCACCCGGGCCACCAGCGCTCCGGTCTCCACCCTCTGGCCGATCTCCACCTCCGGCTCAAAGATTCCGTCTGCCGTGGCCCGGATGATCCGCTGGGCGGAATAGCCGCCGATGTCGCCGGGCACGCCGGTGTTGGGGATGGCGCTCCCGGCCAGGATGAGCCGCCCCAGGTAGTGGCCCCGCTTGGTCTCCACCACCCCATGGCAGTCCACCCCCGCCGTAAAACCCGGCCCCAGGGCCAGGACGATGGGGGCGTCGGTGAGGGCCGTGCCCAGGTTCCGCTTGGCCAGGATGGCGTCCACCAGGGCATCGAAGGGCAGTTCGGTCCGAATGCGCGCCTCCGGGTCGGCCAGCACGGGGACCTCTCCCGCCGTCAGGCAGGCCGCGGCCTCCTCCGCCGTCTCCACCCGGCGGGCGGCGATGCCTTCCACCTGGGCCGTCCCGTCATACATGCACTGGCAGAAGGCCACGGTCCGCCGCACCGCCGTGGGCCGGGCGATGTCGGTCATCACCACCCGGAACCCCGCCCGGTGCAGCCGCACCGCCGTGCCGGTGGCCAAGTCCCCGGCCCCTTTGATCAAAACCAGCATTTTCCGTCACGCTCCTCTTCCCGAAATGCCGTCAGCACGGCTTGAAGGCCCATGGCCCGAATCTGGGCCGCGCATACCTCCCCGGCGGCCCGGCGGGCCGGCGTGTCCGCCTTGTTGAGCACGCACCGGAAGGCCGCACCGACCGGGACCCCCTTGCGCCCCCCCAGGGGGTGGGTCAGCAGCCGGGCCGCGTCCGCCGCCGTCACGAGGGCGTCCGGGGGCTTGTCCACCAGGGCCGCCGCCCGGTCCGGCCGGTGGCAGGTCTCCCCGATGGGGCGGCCCACCGCGTCCAGCCCCGCCACGGCCAGCACCGCCCGGCTCTCCGGCGGGATCACCGGCTCCCACTCCTCCGGAGCTTTGAGGGGCAGGCGGTTGGCCCCGTCCCCCTCCACCAGCACCACGCCGGCCAGGTCCAGCAGGGCCGCCGGGTTCTCCGGGCCGGTCAGCTTGCCCTTCTCCCCCACCGTCCCCACGGTCACCGCCCGCCGGGCCTCCAGCAGGGCCCGGGTGGGCCGTTCGGACCGCGGGAGCCCGGGATGGGGCAGGATGTGGGTGGTGGTGGTGACGGCCACGGTGTAGCCCGCGTCCACCGCCTGCCGCGCCAGGGCATAGAGCAGGGTAGTCTTGCCGCCGCCCCCCACCAGGGTCACCAGCCGGTGGGCCGCCGGGTCCAGGGCCAGCCTGCGCCAAAGCTCCATGTCCTTACCCTCCCGTCAGATGCTCGATCAAAATTCGGACCCCGATCAGAATGAGGACGATTCCGCCCGCCAGCTCGGCCCGCCGCTGGAAGAGGCAGCCCAGCCGCCGGCCCAGCAATCCCCCCAGCACCGACAGGCAGAAGGCCACCGCCCCGATGACCCCGGCGGCGGTCAGGATGTCCACCTCCATGCACGTCAGGGAGACGCCCACCGCCAGGGCGTCGATGCTGGTGGCCACCGCCAGGGCCGTCAGCCGCCCCGGCGTGAGGGCGGCCGGCTCGGGCCGCGCCTGGGTCCCGCAGCCCTGAACCAGGGCCCCTGCCGCCATCCGTCCGCCGATGAGGGCCAGCAGGGCAAAGGCGATCCAGTGGTCCGCCGCCTCCACATAGGCGCTGACCCCGGTGCCCAGCAGCCAGCCCGCCAGGGGCATGGCAAACTGGAAGGCCCCGAACCACACGCCCAGCTTGAGTGCCTGGGCCGGCCCAAAGCCGGGGACGGCCACCCCGCTGGATACCGACACGGCAAAGGCGTCCAGCGCCAGGCTGAGGGCGATGAGGAGGAGAAAGACGGCCTGTTCCACGCGATCACCTGTTTTCCTGTTTGATATCATAGCACACCTGTACACATTATGCCAGAGCCTTGCGCCCCATGCCAAAACCGGGTACAATAGCGGGGAGAGAAAGGCAGGTGGGTCCCCTATGGAGCGGGAGGAGTATATGCGTCAGGCCCTGGCCCTGGCGGAGGAGGCCGCCGGGCACGGCGACGTGCCGGTGGGCTGCGTGGTGGTAAAGGACGGGGCGGTGATCGGCCGGGGCTGCAACCGCCGGGAGGAACGGGGGGACGCGGTGGCCCACGCGGAGGTGGAGGCCATCCGGCAGGCCTGCCGGGCGGTGGGGGGCTGGAATCTGCACGACTGCGCCCTCTACGTGACGCTGGAGCCCTGCCCCATGTGCGCCGGGGCCATCATCAACGCCCGGGTGGGCACGGTGTGCTACGGGGCCCGGGACGAGAAGGCGGGGGCCTGCGGCTCGGTGCTGGACCTGTTTGCCGAGCGCTTCAACCACCGCCCCCGGGTATACGGCGGGGTCTTGAAAGAGGAGTGCGCCGCTCTGCTCCAGGATTTTTTCCATGATCTGCGCAAAAATTCCCCGAATTTTCCCCAGAATTAAAACAATTGTAACAACTCCAGCTACTTTTTTTAACAATACCTCTGTATGCTTCGTGTTGCAAGAGACATTACTTCTTTTCATTCTATCCTCCGATCCTGTGAAAAAGCAGCGGCCTGACCGCTGCTTTTTCACGCCCGGAGGGGCAGTTTGGCTGCATTACGTCAACTTTACGAAAAACCCCCGAGATTTAATGCTCTTGTAACAACTTAAGATTTGATTGTTAACAACTCTTGGGTATCATAACACTTGCAAGAGACAGTTTCTTTTCATTTCATTGTATCCTCTTTCCTTTGGCAGAGCCGGACGTCAGGAGCAGGCGTCCGGCTTTTGCTGTCCGGAAAAAACGCCGCCCGCCGCAGCCGTTTCCATCGGCTGCGGCGGGCGGCGGTTTGTTCGCTTATCTTTCCTCTCGGAAGTAGGACAGCCCCAGATGTGCCGGCGGCTGATTCTCCCGCTTTTTCCGCAGGCTCACCACCACCAGCACCAGGATGGTGGCCAGATAGGGCAGCATCTTGAACAGCTCCTGGCTGGAGCGGCTCAGGCCCGGGATATACAGGTACAGCCAGGTGAGGAAGCCGAACAGGTAGGCGCCCCAGATGGCGTTGAGGGACCGCCACACGGCAAAGATGACCAGGGCCACGGCCAGCCAGCCCAGGGCCTCGATGGTGCCCTCGCTGGCCCAGGTGCCCTTGATGTAGTCCATGGTGTAGTACAGCCCGCCCAGGCCGGAGATCCCCGCGCCGATGCAGGTGGCCAGGTACTTGTAGCGGATGACGTTGACGCCGGCGGCGTCGGCGGTGGCGGGGTTTTCGCCCACCGAGCGGAGGTTGAGGCCCATGCGGGTGCGGTTGAGGAACCAGCGCAGCAGCACGGCCAGCAGGATGGCCAGATAGACCATAAAGCCGTAGCTAAACAGCAGCCGGCCGGGCGCGCCCAGGTTGGCCAGGGCGGGGATGTTGGCCCGGTAGGCGGCGGAGGTGGTGGCCACCGAGATCTGGCCCACGCCGCCGGCCATGGTGTTGAGGGCGCCGCCGAAGAAGTTGGCCACGCCTCCGCCGAAGATGGTGAGGGTCAGGCCGGTGACGTTCTGGTTGGCCCGCAGGGTGATGGTGAGGAAGGAGTAGAGCAGTCCTCCGGCGGCGGCGGCCAGGAAGGCGCAGACGAAGGAGAGCGCCAGACAGACGGCGGGGTTGGGGGTGGGGGTGGACAGCTCGTAGCCGAAGGCGCTGGCCAGACCGGCGATGCCGCCCAGGTACATGATGCCGGGCACGCCCAGGTTCAGGTTGCCGGACTTCTCGGTGATGATCTCCCCCAGGGCGCCGTAGAGGATCACGGTGCCGAAGACGATGGAGGCCTGAAGCAGCGACAGGATGTCGATCATGAGTGGTGGGCCTCCTTTCTCCCGCGGAAGATCAGCTTGTACTGGATAAAGAACTCGCTGCCGATGATGCAGAACAGGATGATGCCGGTGATGACGTTGGAGGCGAATTCGTTGAGCTTGAACTGGGAGGCGATCTGGCTGGCGCCCTTCTGGAGGAAGACCAGCAGGAAGGAGATGAGCACCATGACGAAGGTGTTGAACTGGGCCAGCCAGGCCACGATGATGGCGGTAAAGCCCCGGCCCCCGGCGGTGGAGGTAGAGATGGTGTGGCTGGCTCCGGCCACGGCGATGAAGCCGGCCAGGCCGCAGATGGCGCCGGAGATGGCCATGGTGCGGATAAAGACCTTGGACAGCCGGATGCCGGCGTAGCGGGCGGTGTTCTGGCTTTCGCCCACCACGGCGATCTCATAGCCCTGCTTGGAGCTCTTCAGATAGATGTACATCCCCACGGTGAGGACGACCACAATGAGGACGTTGAGGCCGTAGGCCTGGCCGAAGAGCTCGGGGAACCATCCGTCCTTGGTGCTCTGGTTGATGATGCCCACCACGTTGGAGCCGTAGGGGTTCTCCCACAGGGCCACGCAGTAGGAGGTGATCTGGATGGCCACGTAGTTCATCATGAGGGTGAACAGGGTCTCGTTGGTGCCCCAGCGGGCCTTGAACACGGCGGGGATCATGCCCCACACCGCCCCGGCGCACAGACTGGCGATGGCCATGATGACCAGCAGCACCGGAGTGGGCACGGTGCCGCCCAGGGCGAGCATGAGCCCGGCGGTCATGCACCCGCCCACCAGGATCTGCCCCTCGGCGCCGATGTTCCAGAACTTCATTTTGAAGGCGGGGGCCAGGCCGATGCCGATGCACAGCAGCATCATGGCGTCCCGAATGGTGACCCAGCTCCGGCGCGAGGAGCCGAAGGCCCCTTCGAACATGGCCTCGTAGACCTGTACCGGGTTGAGCCTGGTGATGGCGTAGATAAAGGCGCCGCTGAGGATCAGGGCCAGGACCACGGCGGCGACGCGGATCAGCCAGCCCTTCCAGTGGGGCAGGCCGTCCCGCTTGGCGATGCGGAGGACGGGCTCTTTGTGGACAGCCGGGGTACTCATGCGCGCTCATCCTCCTTTTTCAGATTGGTCATGAGGAGGCCGACCTCCTCCTTGGTGGCGGAGCGGCCGTCCACGATGCCGTTGACGTGCCCGGCGCAGAGGACCAGGATGCGGTCGCACAGCTCCAGCAGCACGTCCAGGTCCTCGCCCACATAGACCACCGCCACGCCCTTCTTTTTCTGCTCGTTGAGCAGGTGGTAGATGGTGTAGGAGGTGTTGATGTCCAGGCCCCGAACGGCGTAGGCGGTCATGAGCAGGGTGGGGCTGGAGGCGATCTCCCGGCCCACCAGCACCTTCTGCACGTTTCCGCCGGACAGGCGACGTACCGGGGTGGACAGGCTGGGGGTCATGACCTCCAGCTCATCCTTGACCTGCTGGGCCAGGGTCTTGGGGGCCCGGCGGTCCAGCATGGGTCCCCGGCCGGCCCGGTAGCTTTTGAGCATCATATTGTCCGGCATGTCCATGTCCCCCACCAGGCCCATGCCCAGCCGGTCCTCGGGGACGAAGGCCAGGGAGACGCCGATCTTTCTGATCTGCAACGGGTCCTTGCCGATGAGCTCCTCTCCCGCCCGATCCACGGGCACGTGCTGCCCGGCGATGGCCTCATCGGGGGCGGGGGGGTGGTAGAGAATGTGGCCGCCGCTCTGGACGCTCTGGAGCCCGGCGATGGCCTCCAGCAGCTCCTTCTGCCCGCTGCCGGAGATGCCGGCAATGCCCAAAATCTCCCCGCCGTAAGCCTCAAAGGACACATCGTCCAGGGCCTTGACCCCCTCGTCGGACAGGACGGTGACGTGCCGGACCTCCAGGCGGAGGTTCCGCTTCTCCACTACCGGCCGCTCGATGTTCAGGGTGACCGCCCGGCCCACCATCATGTCGGTGAGCTTCTGGGGATCGGTGTCCTGGGTGGCCACATCGCCGATGTACTCCCCCTTGCGCAGCACCGCCACCCGGTCGGAGATGGCCATGACCTCGTGGAGCTTATGGGTGATGATGACCACGGACTTGCCGTCCGCCTTCATGTTGCGCAGCACATCGAAGAGGCGGTCGGTCTCCTGGGGGGTGAGGACGGCGGTGGGCTCATCCAGGATGAGGATGTCGGCCCCGCGGTAGAGGACCTTGATGATCTCCACCGTCTGCTTCTGGGATACCGACATGTCATAGATCTTCTGGTCCGGGTCCACCTGGAAGCCGTACTTGGCGCAGATCTCCCGGATGCGTCCGGAGACCGCCTTGAGATCCAGCCGCCCCTCGTTTTTCAGCCCGAGGGCCACGTTTTCGGCGGCGGTGAACACGTCCACCAGCTTGAAGTGCTGGTGGACCATGCCGATGCCCAGGTCGAAGGCGTCCTTGGGGGAGCGGATGGTGACGGGGTGCCCGTTCACCGCGATCTCGCCCTCGTCCGGGAAATAGATGCCCGAGAGCATGTTCATCAGCGTGGTCTTGCCGCTGCCGTTCTCTCCCAGCAGGGAGAGGATCTCCCCCTGGCGGATGTCCAGATCCACCTTGTGGTTGGCCACAACGGCACCGAAGGTTTTGGTGATGCCCCGCATCTGGACTACATTTACGGTTGCCAAGCAATTCACCCTTTCTCCCTGGCCTTCCCGGAATCCAGGCGGGGCCATGGTTTCGTGTACCACTCTATTGTACCAAAATGGAGGGCTTGCTGCCAAGCCCTCCATTGCGGTTTGTGGTGTACTTTATGAAATTTATTCGGCGGTGAGCTCGGTAATGCCATCGATGCGCAGGTCGAAGTAGGGGGCGGAGCGGATGACGGACTCGTAGAACACGCCGTCGGTGATGGTCTCGGCGCCGTTCATGCCGTAGGACTCGGTATAGGAGGTCAGGTGCTCACCGCCCACGGTGAAGTTGGCGCAGTCAAAGATATTGAGGCTGCCGTCCTTCAGGCCGGCCCAGACCTCTTCCACCTTCTCGGCGGTGCCCTCGGCGCAGGACTGGCCCAGCGCGGAGATGGACACGGCGCCGTCCTTGATGCCGGTGGCAAAGTCGGCGGGGATCTCCTCTCCCTTGAGGAATTTGTCCAGGGTGGTCTGGTACAGGACGGACCAGACGTTCTGGGCGGAGGTCAGGGCGGCGGCGGGGGCCACGGAGAGCATATCCACGTTGTAGCCCACGGAGTAGGCGGTCTTGCCGCCGTCGAGGGCGGCCTGGACGGCGGAGGGAGCACCGGTGGAGTCGGCGTGCTGGCCGATGATGACGCAGCCGCGGGCCATCAGGGCGTTGGCGGCCTCAGACTCCTTGGCGGGGTCGTACCAGGACTGGGTGTACTGCACGTCCATGTGGGCCTCGGGGACGATGGACCGGATGCCCAGGAAGAAGGCGGTGTAGCCGGAGACCACCTCGGCATAGGGGTAAGCGCCCACATAGCCCACGTAGGGATCGGTGACGGTACCGGCGTCCAGGAGCTCCTTGAGCTTCATGCCGGCCACCACGCCGGAGACATAGCGGGACTCGTAGGTGTAGGGGAAGATGTTCTTCAGGTTGGCCAGGCCGGAGGCGGCGGCGTTGTCGCCGGTGCAGGAGACGAAGATCACGTCCTCGAACTCGGAGGCAGCCTGCTGCATGTAGCTCTGATGGCCGTAGGAGTCGGAGAAGATGATGGTGCAGCCCTGCTCGGCCAGATCCACGGCGGCGTCGTAGCAGTTTTCATCCTCGGGCACGTTGTACTTGATGATGAGCTGGGTGTCCAGGTCCAGGCCCAGGTTCTTGCAGGCGGTGGTCAGGCCCTCGATGTGGGCCATGTCGTAGCCGGAGTTCTCGTCGTGGAGCATGATGCCGCCCACCTTGACGGCGGAGGCGGGCTCGGCGGGGGTGGACCCTGCGGGAGCGGAGGCGGCGGGGGCAGAGGCGCTGGGAGAGGGACTCTGGCTGCCGGAGCTGGAGCAGGCGGCCAGGCCCAGGACCATGACGCCGCCCAGGAGCAGGGCGAGAATGCGCTTTTTCATTTCTGGTTCCTCCTTATTTCTGGTTGGTTTATGGAACGTGATACCCGTATTCGCTATGTAAAAACGGCTGCCATAGCCGGGATATCCTGATACCGCATATCGCCGACTGGCAGCCGTCTGGCTTCCATCCGCTCATCCCAAGAAGGCGTCCCTTCTTGGCTGCGGCAGCATACGTAGAACCTATGTCGTCGTCGGAACAAAGTTCGTTCCACTCCGCCCGTCTGACGCCGGGCATCCGTTTCGTTCCCTTGTTCAGCAGAACTCCACGCCGGTCTCCTCGCTCATGGACTTGATCCGGGCCAGGGACTCCACCCGCACGCCCATGGAGCGGATGCGGTCTCCGCCGGGCTGGAAGGCCTTCTCCACGCAGATACCGGCGCCCACCAGGGTGGCCCCGGCGTCCTCCACCAGCTTGATAAGCCCCTGCAGGGCGCTGCCGTTGGCCAGGAAATCGTCGATGAGCAGCACCCGGTCCTCCGGGCGCAAAAACTCCCTGGCCACGATGATGTCGTAGACCTTGCCGTGGGTGAAGGACTCCACCTTGGAGGTATACACGTCCCCGGCGATGTTCTTGGTCTTGTTCTTCTTGGCGAAGATGACCGGGCAACCAAAAAACTGCGCAGTCACGCACGCGATCCCGATCCCCGATGCCTCGATGGTCAAAATCTTGGTGACCCCGCAGTCGCCGAACAGGCGCCGGAACTCCTTGCCGATCTCGGCAAAGAGGCTCACATCCATCTGGTGGTTCAGGAAGCTGTCCACCTTGAGCACGTCGCCGCCCCGAATCTTTCCGTCCCTGCGGATGCGCTCCTCCAAAAGCTCCATGGCCCCTTCTCCTGTCTCTATCTTTCGTAATGGAAAAAACTATCTTCATTTTACAGGAAAACGCCGCGCCCTTCAATCAAGCAAATTGCACAAAAAGCGGCGGTCATATCCGGGCTTTTCACGGAATGTTTCCAAGCCGCAGCGCCCGCAGCCGTTTTTTAGGGCTTGCGGCTTTGCCCCATAAGCATTACAATAGGGGCTGCGACAGAATCCGCCCCTTTGTGTGTTCCGTTTGGAGGTTTTTCTTATCATGCTCAAGCGTCAAATTCCCGCGCTGATGATCTGCGCCGTTCTGCTCTGCTTGCTGTCCGCCTCGGCTCTGGCGGTGGAGTTCCCCGACGTCTCTCTGGAGCACTGGGCCCATGACGACGTGGTCAAGGCGTCGGACTGCGGTCTGGTCCAGGGTCTGGAGGACGGCACCTTCCGCCCCGAGGAGACGCTGAACCGGGCGTCCTTTGTGACCATCCTCCAGCGCATGTTCGGCTGGGAGACGGTGACCCCCACCGTCCCCTCCTTCACCGACGTCCCGGCCGACGCGTGGTACTACGCCGCCGTGGAGACCGCCCGTGCCCACGGGGTGCTGGACGCGGACACGGCCTTCCACCCCATGGGCTACATCACCCGCTCGGACATGGCGGTGATGCTGGTGCGGGCCCTGGGCTATGACACGCTGGCCGACAGCCTGGCCGCCGCGGGGGCTCCCTTCCCCGACGTGACGGAGAACGCCGGCCACATCACCGTGGCCGCCGCCATCGGCATGACCAACGGCATCGTGGATGAGCGGACCGGTCAGACCCTGTTCCAGCCCGCCTCCTTCGCCACCCGGGGGCAGGCGGCGGCCATGCTGGTGCGGGTGTATGACCGCTATACCGCCCGGGTAAACTGGCTCCATGGGTTTTACGCCTTCTCCTCCTACGCCCAGATCGCCTATACCGCCGACATGGACGCCGTCAGTGTGGGCTGGGCCCGTATGAGCTGGGACGAGACCAACGGCGCGTGGCTCAACTCCACCAGCGCCGGAGGCAACGACTGGGTGAAGCCCAACGACGCCTCCGCCGCCACCTCTTATTTCCAGGGGAATGGCACGCCGTATAACCTGAACGTCTATGCCGACACCGCCAAGCTCACCCTGTCCGGGGGCGGCGAGACCAGCGCCCTGGACCAGGTTCTGAATACCGAGGCCGGCCGGGAGCAGGCGGTGTCGGCCCTGGCCGCCGCCGCGGCCGACTATGCCGGCATCACCATCGACTTCGAGGGTATGAAGTCCGCCGACTGGCGCGCTCCCTTCGTGGCCTTTCTCACCCGGCTCCGGGCCGCCCTGCCGGCGGACAAGGCCCTCTACGTCTGCGTGCCCCCCGACGACTGGTACAAGGGCTACGACTACCGGGGCATCGGCGAGGTCTGCGACAAGGTCATCCTGATGGCCCACGACTACCAGTGGACCTCCGTGCCCGACGGCTATGTGGGCGTCCGGGCCCCTGACTCCCCGGTGACCCCCTTCCCCAGCATCTTCCGGGCCCTCTCCTCCATCACCGACGCCGCCACCGGCGTACAGGACCGGAGCAAGATCGCCCTGGCCATCTCCTTCGGCACCGCCGGGTTCCAGGTGGACGGCAACGGTCTGCTGGCCAGCCAGACCATCTATCACCCGGCTCAAGCCACCATCGCCCGGCGCCTGGCCCAGCCGGACACCGTCATCACCTACGACGCCGGTGACCGCAACCCCTGCGCCGTCTACACCGGGGACGACGGGACCGTCCGCTATCAGCTCTGGTACGAGGACGCCCGCAGCGTCACCGACAAAATCGAGCTGGCCCGGATGTTCGGCGTCAACGGCGTCTCGCTGTGGCGTGTCGGCAACATTCCCAGCTATGCGGAGGACGCCGCGCTGTACTACGACGTGTGGCCCGCCATTTTAGCCCAGCGGCCCTGATTTATCCTCACCACGGACGGGAGACGATTGGCATGCGCCCGAAAAAGCTCGCCCAGGAATTTCTGCTGATGACCCTCGGCACCGCCCTGGTGTCCGTGGGGGTCTACTTCTTCAAGTTTCCCAACCACTTCTCCATGGGCGGGGTGTCGGGCCTGTCCATTCTGCTGGGCGCGGTCATCCACGTGCCCTGGCTCACCCCATCCGCTTTCAACACCATCATCAATATCCTGTTTCTGATTCTAGGCTTCCTGCTGCTGGACAAGGGCTTCGGCCTGCGGACGGTGTACTGCTCCCTGCTGTACTCCGGCCTGGTGCAGGTGTTTGAGTGGCTGTGCCCCCTGGACGGCCCCCTCACCGGCGAGCTCATGCTGGAGCTCTTTTTCGCCGTCCTCCTGCCCGCCCTGGGCTCGGCCATCCTGTTCAACCTGGACGCCTCCACCGGCGGCACAGACATCGCCGCCATGATCCTGAAGAAGTACAGCGGCACCGACGTGGGACACGCCCTGCTCTACACTGACATCGTCATCGCCGCCGCGGCCCTGTTCATCTTCGGCATCACCGCCGGGCTGTGCTCTCTGCTGGGCCTGGTGCTCAAGTCGGTGCTGGTGGACAGCGTCATCGAGTCCCTCAACCGCCGCAAGGCCTTTATCATCATCACCTCCGATCCCCGGATGGTCTCCGGGTTCATCACCCACGACCTGGCCCGGGGCGCTACCATCTGGCGTGCCCAGGGGGCCTACACCTTGGAGGAGCACTGGGTGGTGCTGACGGTGCTGACCCGGGGGCAGGCGGTGCTGCTGCGCCGCTATTTGAAGGAGCACGATCCCCATTCCTTCATGATCGTCACCAATTCCAGCGAGATTTTCGGCAAGGGCTTCCTGCGGGCCTGAGCCCGGCTTCGGCCCCGGTCCAGAGCGGCGTTCCGGACCGGGGCCTCTTTTCTTTTTCTTGACAGCTTTGCTTTTCTCAGGTAATATGGTCCTATGCTCCCGTTTTTGTGCGGATTGCTCTGTTTTTATGTACTTTTTTGCGCTTTCCAATGAAAATATTTCAGCTTTCGATTTGTATTTCATCATACGGGTCTCTTGTATGTGGAAGAAATAAAAAAGGAGTGGATCGAGTGGATTATCAAGCCGAATATCAGAAAAAGCGGACCACCGCTGCCGAAGCCGTCAAGATCATCCAGTCCGGCGACTGGGTGGACTATGGCTGGTGCACCAATCACCCCGTGGCCCTGGACCGGGCGCTGGCGGCCCGAAAGGACGAGCTGACCGACGTAAACGTCCGCGGCGGCGTGACGATGTGGATGCCGGAGATCTGCAAGGCAGACGACGCCGGCGAGCATTTTACCTGGAACGCCTGGCATATGAGCGGCGTGGACCGGAAGATCGCGGCCAAGGGGATGGGGTACTTCTGCCCCATGCGCTATTCCGAGCTGCCCCGCTTCTACCGTGAGAACGTCACGGTGGACGTGGCCATGATCCAGGTCAGCCCCATGGACGAGCACGGCAACTTTAATTACGGCCTGGCCGCCTCCCATCTGTCCGACATGCTGTCCGTTGCCAAGCACATCATCGTGGAGGTCAACCAGAACATGCCCTGGGTGAACGGCCTGACGGGCAGCGAGATCAACATCATGGACGTGGACAAGATCGTAGAGGGGGACAATCCCCCGGTGGCCGAGTTGGGCGCCGGCGGCCCGCCCTCGGAGGTGGACCAGGCCGTGGCGGAGCTGATCGTGCCCGCCATTCCCAACGGCGCCTGCCTCCAGCTTGGCATCGGCGGCATGCCCAACGCCGTGGGCATGATGATCGCCCAGTCCGACCTGCGGGATCTGGGCGTACATACCGAGATGTACGTGGACGCCTTCGTGGATATCGCCCGGGCGGGCAAGATCACCGGCGCCCGGAAGAACCTGGACAAGGGCCGTCAGGTGTACGCCTTTGCCGCCGGCACCAAAAAGCTGTATGAGTACGTCAACCGCAACCCCCACGTGCAGGCCGCGCCGGTGGATTATACCAACGACGTGCGGGTCCTGTCCCAGTTGGACAACTTCATCTCCATCAACAACGCCATCGACCTGGACCTGTTCGGCCAGGTGAACGCCGAAAGCGCCGGTCTCAAGCACATCTCGGGCACGGGCGGACAGTTGGATTTCGTGATGGGGGCCTACCTGTCCAACGGCGGGAAGAGCTTTATCTGCATGTCCTCCACTGTGGCGGGCAAGGACGGGACGCTGAAGAGCCGGATCATCCCGACCCTGGCCAACGGGTCCATCGTCACCGACCCCCGCTCCACCATCCAGTACCTGGTCACCGAGTACGGCATGGTGGACCTGAAGGGCACCGCCACCTGGCAGCGGGCGGAGAAGATCATCTCCGTGGCCCATCCCGACTTCCGGGACGAGCTGATCGCCCAGGCGGAGCAGATGAAGATCTGGAAGCGCTCCAACAAGCGCTGATCCCTCCAGGGCCCGGCGGCATCCCCGCCGGGCTCTTTTTTGCGGCCAGGCCCTGCGCTCTTCCCCGGGAAATGGTCTGTCCGCAAAAGATTTCCCACTCGACGCGGTTCGACTGCTTTTACAGGAATTTATGGTAAAATATGGGTATCCAACAAAAAGGGAGGCCGCCCACATGCCGCTTTTACGTCGAAAGGGCCTGTATGAGACGGGCCGTGTCATCTACCTTCACCCGGACGTTCTGCACCCCAATCCCAACCAGCCGCGGAAGCGCTTTTCCCCCGACGGCCTGGAGGAACTGGCGGCCAGCATCCGGGAGCACGGCGTCCTCCAACCTCTGACCGTCCGGAAGGTGGACGGGAGCTTTGAGCTGGTCTCCGGCGAGCGCCGTCTGCGGGCAGCCCGGATGGCCGGGCTCAGCGAGGTTCCCTGCATTGTCATCGACGTGGACGGCGTGTGCTCCTCTCTGCTGGCCCTGGTGGAGAACCTCCAGCGCCGGGACCTGGATTTTCTGGAGGAGGCCATGGCGCTGGACCGGCTGATCCACACCTATGACCTGTCCCAGGATGAGGCCGCCCGGCGCATCGGCAAATCCCAGTCGGCGGTGGCCAATAAGCTGCGGCTGCTGAAGCTCTCTCCCCGGCTGCTGGACCGGCTGCGCCAGAACGGGCTCACCGAGCGCCACGCCCGGGCCCTGCTGCGCCTGGAGACCGAGGAGCAGCAGTGGGAGGTGCTCGAGTACGTCATCGACCACCATCTGACCGTGGCCCAGACCGAGGCCTATATCGAGGCCCGGCTGACTCCCCCTCCCCCCCGGAAGAAAAAGCCCACCTTTATTCTTAAGGACGTGCGGCTCTTTCTCAACACCGTGACCAAGGGGCTGTCCATGATGAAGGATGCCGGGGTGAACGCGGAGTATGGCCGGCAGGAGACGGAGGACGCCATCCTGTTGACCATCAAGATTCCCAAGGCGGCCTCGTAACGGGCCGGGCAGACCGGGTATCAAAAGAGCGCCAATGTTTCACGTGAAACATTGGCGCTCTTTTTCGCTTTTCTCAGTTGAATAAAACCATATTACGCATTATAATGGTAGAAGTTCTGCAAATGATAGAAAGAGAGCGGGTGCCCTATGGCGAAAACCATTGCGATAGTCAACCAAAAAGGGGGCGTGGGAAAGACCACCACCTGTGTGAACCTGGCCGCGGCCCTGAAGCTGCTGGGGATCCGTGTGCTGGTCTGCGATTTCGACCCCCAGGCCAACACCACCTCCGGTCTGGGCGTGGACAAGACTGCCGCCTCCCCCTCCATCTACGACGTGCTCATCGACGGCGCCGACTGCCGCAAAGCGGTGGTCCCCACCCCCTGGGCCGACGTGATCCCCTCCAACAAGGCGCTGGCCGGCGCCACGGTGGAGATGATCGGCATGGACCGGCGGGAATACCTGCTGAAGCAGGCCCTGTCCTCCTTCCAGGAGGATTACGACTACATCTTTGTGGACTGCCCCCCCTCCCTGGAGCTGCTCACCCTCAACGCCCTGTGCGCGGCGGACACCATTCTGGTGCCCGTCCAGTGTGAGTATTACGCCCTGGAGGGCCTCAGCGACCTGCTGTCCACCATCCGGATCGTCAAGCGGTCCCTGAACCCCTCCATCGACCTGGAGGGTGTGGTCCTCACCATGTACGACGGCCGGACCAATCTATCCATGCAGGTGGCGGAGGAGGTCAAGCGCCACTTCCCCGGCAAGGTCTACGCCTCGGTCATCCCCCGGAATGTCCGGCTGTCCGAGGCCCCCAGCCACGGCAAGCCGGTAACGGCCTACGACAGCCTCTCCCGGGGCGCCGAGGCCTATCGGTCCCTGGCGGAGGAGCTGCTGGAGAAAAACCGCTGCCTTGCCGCCCGGCTATGACCCCGCATCCATTCTCACCAGAAAGGACTGATCACATGGCATCCGAACGCGGCCTGGGCAAGGGGCTTGGAAAGGGCCTGGGCGCTCTGCTGGGCGACGCCGCCTTGCAAAGCCAGGAGGGCGGCTCGGTCTCCCTCCCCATCGCCCAGGTGGAGCCCGGCCTCAAGCAGCCCCGGAAACGCTTTGACGAGGAATCCCTGGCCGATCTGGCCGATTCCATCCGGCTGCACGGCATCATCCAGCCCCTCACCGTCCGGCGGCTGGCCTCCGGTTATTATCAGATCATCGCCGGGGAGCGGCGCTGGCGGGCGGCCAAGCTGGCCGGGCTGGCCGAGGTCCCGGCGGTCATCATCGAGGCCGACGACCGCAAGGTCATGGAGCTGGGCCTCATCGAAAACCTCCAGCGGGAGGACCTGAACCCCATGGAGGAGGCCCAGGGCTACAGATCTCTGATGGAGGACTACGGCCTCACCCAGGAGGAGACCGCCCAGCGGGTAGGCAAATCCCGTCCCGCCGTGGCCAACGCCCTGCGCCTGCTGGCTCTGCCCGACGCGGTGTGCCAGCTCTTGGAGGAGGGCAAGCTCTCCGCCGGGCACGCCCGGGCCATTCTGGCCGCCCCGGCCGGGGAGCTGCAAAAGCGGCTGGCCCGCAAGGTGGTGGAGGAGGGCCTCTCCGTCCGGCAGACCGAGGCCCTGGCCAAACGGCTGTCCAGGGAGCAGCAGGAGCTGGACGAGTGCGGCGGCGAAAAGCCGGTGGACCCCATGAAGCTGTACCGGGACGCCGCCGCCAAGGAGCTGTCCACCCACTGGGGCCGCAAGGTCTCCATCACCATGGGTCCCAAGAAGGGCAGGCTGGAATTTGAATTTTACAACGACGAGGACCTGACCCTTCTGCTGGACCAGTTGGAAACGCGCCTCGCAAGCGGCAAAGGAGGGGGCGCGCGGTGAGCACGGGAAGCGACAAGGAAGAACAGGTCTCCCTCCAGCACGCGGCGGAACACGAAAAGCCCCACAAAAAGCTCTCGGTGATGACCTATCTGGTCATCCTGATCGCCGCCGCTTTTCTGTTACTGCTCCTGTCCTATTTTATGCAGCAGCGGGCCAATCAGGAGGCCATCGCCGACCTGCAGCAGACCTCCAACTCCGCCGTCCAGTCCCTGGACAACCTGATTGCGGAGCGGGATGGGCTGAAGCGGCAGAATGAGGAACTCCAAACACGCTTGGATGAGCTTCAGTCCGAATTGAACGACGCCGTCCGCGCCGCACAGGAAAACCAGGAGCAGCAGTCGACGGCAACCGAGGCCAACTTGGCCCTGATGCGGCTGAATCAGCTCCGGGCCCTCTATAACCAGGGGCGCTACCGGGAGGCCCGGGCCCTGCTGGAGGAATGGGGCGAGGCCGGGGCGGCCTCCACGGAGAAGGCGTTGGAAGGCATCCGCTCCGCCATGACCGAGGAGGAGCTGGAAATTTACGACCCTCTGGAGGCTTATCGCCAGCTTGTGGACTGGTTAGAATAATGTGAATGTTTCACGTGGAACAAAATAAGAAAGGTTGAACCAACATGCTCGACATTCGATTCATCCGGGAAAACCCCGAGGCGGTCAAAGAAAACATCAAAAAGAAGTTTCAGGAGGCAAAGCTTCCCCTGGTGGATCAGGTGATCGCTCTGGACCAGGAGAACCGGGACACCATTCAGGAGGCCCAGGCCCTGCGCACCGCCCGCAACGCCAAGTCCAAACAGGTGGGCATGCTGATGGGCCAGTCCAAGAAGGACCCTTCCAAGCTGGCGGAGGCCGAGGCGCTCAAGGCCGAGGTCAAGGCGGACGCCGACCGGCTGGCCTGGCTGGAGGGCCGGGAGGCCGAGCTGGCAGCGGAGATCCGCAAGATCCTGCTGGTCATCCCCCAGATCATCGACCCCACCGTGCCCATCGGGCCCGACGACTCCGCCAACGTGGAGGTGGAGCGCTTCGGTGAGCCCCTGGTGCCCGACTTTGAGGTCCCCTATCACACCGACATCATGGAGTCCTTCGACGGCATCGACATGGACGCCGCCGGGCGGGTGTCCGGCTCCGGCTTCTATTATCTGCTGGGCGACATCGCCCGCCTCCACGAGGCGGTGCTGGCCTACGGCCGGGACTTCATGATCGACAAGGGCTTTACCTACTGCATCCCCCCCTTCATGATCCACGGCAACGTGGTGGAGGGCGTCATGAGCCAGACCGACATGGACGGCATGATGTATAAGATTGAGGGCGAGGACCTCTACCTCATCGGCACCTCTGAGCACTCCATGATCGGCCGGTTCATCGACCAGATCATCCCCGAGGACAAGCTCCCCCAGACCCTCACCTCCTACTCCCCCTGCTTCCGCAAGGAAAAGGGCTCCCACGGCATTGAGGAGCGGGGCATCTACCGCATCCACCAGTTTGAAAAGCAGGAGATGATTGTGGTCTGCAAGCCGGAGGACTCCAGGGACTGGTACGAAAAGCTGTGGCGCTTCTCCGTGGAGCTCTTCCGCAACTTCGACATCCCCGTGCGGCAGTTGGAATGCTGCTCCGGCGATCTGGCCGACCTGAAGGTCAAGTCCTGCGACATCGAGGCCTGGTCCCCCCGCCAGCAGAAGTACTTTGAGGTCTGCTCCTGCTCCAACCTGGGCGACGCCCAGGCCAGGCGGCTGAAGATCCGCTACCGCGGCGAGGACGGCAAGACCTATCTGGCCCACACCCTCAACAACACCTGCGTGGCCCCTCCCCGGATGCTCATCGCCCTGCTGGAAAACAACCTCCAGGCCGACGGCAGCGTCAAGATCCCCAAGGTGCTCCAGCCCTATATGGGCGGCAAAGAGGTCCTGATCCCCCGAAAGTAAGCAGCCCCGGTCGAAACCGCCCATCCAAATCACATTAGAAAGAAGGCAGATTTTATGGCAGAGAAAAAAAGCGGATTTGTCGCAGAATTCAAACAGTTTATCGCCCGCGGCAATGTAATGGATATGGCGGTCGGCGTCATCGTCGGCGGCGCCTTCAAGGCCATTGCCGACTCCCTCACCGCCGACATCATCATGCCCATCATCGGCATCTTTGTCCGTGAAAACTCCTTTGCAGACCTCAGCGTCACCGTGGGCTCCGCGGTGATTACATATGGCAATTTTATCCAGGCCATTCTGAACTTCCTCATTATGGCTTTTGTGGTATTCTGCCTAATCAAGGGCATCAACTCCTTCCACCGCAAGAAGGAGGAGGCCCTGGCCGAGCCCCCTGCGCCGCCCGAGCCCTCCCATGAGGAAGCCCTGCTGATGGAGATCCGCGACCTGCTGAAGGAGAACGACAAGCATGTCTGATGCCCCCCGCTTCGACCCCGGCTCCCCCGAACAGGAACCCCGGCCGCCGGTGGTCTACGCCACCCCGGTCAAGCGGGCCTGGGCCTGGGTGGGCATCGCCTATATGGTGATCTTCACCCTCACCTTCACCTACTATCTGGCCACCGCCCGCATCCTGAACGGCATCGGCCCCGTCCTGCTGGTCCCCGCCCTGCTGGGCCTGGTCGCCACCGCCGTGCTCCGCTTCCGCCAGGGCCAGGGCAAGGGCGGCCTGCCCGCCTGCATCCTCATCACCGCGGCCTGCATTCTGCTGGCCCTGTGCAACCTGGCCGCCGGGCTCTACCGGCTGGCCGCAAACTTCGGAGGCTGAAACCATGAAAGAGCTCCTCGCCCAGGGCCTGGCCCGGCTGGGCCTCACCCCGCCCCCCGCTGCGGCCGAACAGATGGAGACCTACGCCGGGCTGCTGCTGGAACAAAACAAGGTCATGAACCTCACCGCCATCACCGACCCCGAGCAGGTGGCCCGGCTCCACTTTCTGGACTCCGCCGCCCTGCTGGGCTGCGCCGGAGACCTGTCCGGCAGGACCCTGATCGACGTGGGCACCGGGGCGGGCTTTCCCGGCATGGCCCTCAAGCTGCTCTGCCCAGAGCTCAAGCTCACACTGCTGGACAGTCTGGCCAAGCGGCTGGACTGGTTGGCCGCGGTCTGTTCCCGCCTGGGCCTGGAGGACGTGGAGATCGTCCACGCCCGGGCCGAGGAGCAGGGGCTGAAGCCCGGCTTCCGGGACCACTTCGACTTTGCCACCGCCCGGGCGGTGGCCGACCTGCGGGTGCTGTGCGAGCTGTGCCTCCCCTTCGTGCGGGTGGGCGGCCGGTTCCTGGCCATGAAGGCCGCCGACAGCCAGGAAGAGCTGGACGCCGCCCGAACAGCCATCCAGACTCTGGGCGGACGGCGGCTGGAGGACTACACCTACACCATCCCCGGCACCGACGTCATCCGGCGGGTGGCCGTCATCGAAAAGACGGCCCCCACCCCAAAACCCTACCCCAGGCGCTGGGCCAAGATTCAAAAGGCCCCACTTTAGCAGACCTCCTGCCAGCATTGGTCGTGCCAATTTTACCCCTTTCAGAACTTTTTTCTGTTTTCCACAAAAATGGTTTACAATCATTGTTCTATAATGCTATAATGTTACATTGGACAGGGGGAACCGTATGGGTACCGTAATTGTAATCACGTCGGGCAAGGGCGGCACTGGAAAGACCTCCCTTACCGGCGGCGCAGCCTCCTGTCTGGCCGCGCTGGGCCGGCGGGTGCTGTGCATCGACCTGGACATCGGCCTGCGGAATTTGGATATCTCCCTGGGTATGACCGACCGGGCCCTGATGGATTTTACCGACGTGCTGTCCGGCCGGTGCTCGCTGGAGCGGGCCGCCGTCCCCCATCCCGTCATCCAGGGGCTGCACCTGCTGACCGCCCCCCTCTCCCCTCCCCGGGAGGGACTGCCGGAGGCGGCCATGCGGACGCTGCTGGACCAGGCCCGGTCCCAGTTTGATTACATCCTCATCGACTCCCCCGCCGGGCTCGGCTCCGGCTTCCGGCTGGCGGTCTGCGGGGCCGACCGGGCTGTGGTGGTCTCCACCAACGATTCCTCCGCCCTCCGGGACGCCCAGCGCACGGTGGCCGAGCTGGGCAAGCGCCTGGACACCATCCACCTGGTGATGAACCGCATCCAGCCCAAGCTGATGCGCCGCCTGCGCACCACCATCGACGACGCCATGGACGAGGCGGGGCTCCCCCTGCTGGGCGTCATCCCCGAAGATCCCCAGGTCATCCTGGCCGCCAATACCTCCAAGCCGCTGATCCTGTTCTCCCGCAAAGGCGCGGCCATTGCCTATCTGAATATCGCAAAGCGCATCATGGGGGAGCGGGTCCCTCTGATGAAAATCCGCTGAGAAGGGGTTTTGAGATGAATATCGCACTGATGAGTCACGACCGAAAAAAGGAGCTGATGGTGCAGTTCTGCATCGCCTACTGCGGCATCCTCTCCAAGCACACCGTCTGCGCCACCAACACCACGGGCAAGCTGGTGGCCGAGGCCACCGGACTGCCGGTGTACCTCTTCCTCTCCCACGAACACGGCGGCAGCCAGCAGATCGGGGCCCGGATCGCCTACAACGAGATCGACATGGTCCTCTTCTTCTCCGATCCCCAATCCAATGACCTGGACGCCGACCTGAAATATATCACCAATCTGTGCGACCAGTACAACATCCCCTTCGCCACCAACGTGGCCACCGCCGAGATGCTGATCCACGGTCTGGAGCGGGGCGACCTGGACTGGCGCGACATCGTCTCCCCCAAGACGACCCCCTTCAAGGTCTGACCGTGGATAAGCGCAAGGCCCATACCCTCTGCGCCGCCGTTGCCCTGCTGGTGTTTGCCGCTCTGCTGGCGATGGACGTATGGCTGGTGATCCAGGTGCGCGGGCTCCGGGAACAGCTTGAACTGCGCAGCACCGAGACCGACAACCGCATCGCCTTCTTCCGGGACCACGTGGACAACCAGCACAGCCTCCTGCTGGAGCGGCTGGAGCAGCAGGGCAGCCTCTTCTCCAGCCAGAGCGCCGCGCTGGATTACGTGGGCGGGACCGTCACCCTGACGGTGACGGTGGTCCCCAGGGAGCTCCGACAGGACGAGACCCTGCTGCTGACGGTGGACGGGGCCCGGACGGCGGACTTCCGCCCCGACGAGACCGGCACCCGCTGGATCGCATCGGCCGAACTGCCCCTGCAGGAGAGCTATACCCCCGTGGTCAGCTTTCTCTCCGACAGCGGGCGGCGCATCCAGACCCTGGACCCCCTCTCCACCGACGAGCTGCTGAGTGTGGAGACCGCCTCCTGCTGGGGCGGGGACCTCTACAACCTGCCCGACCGCTCCCAATTCTATCTGGGGCTGGATCTGGACCCGAAACAGGTGGAGTCCCTGGAGGTGGTCCTCCGGGAGAGCGGCAGCAACGCGGAGCTGGCCCGGTTCCCCATGACGGCTGCGGCCGATTTCCCCACCGAGCACTTTGGGGAAAGCTATACCTTCTACGCCGCCGACCTGGGCGACTGGCGGGACCGGGAGGGGCACTATGAGGTGTGGGCCGAGCTCACCACCTCCGGCGGACTGCTGCTCACCGGGCCCAACAGCGTGGGCGGCTTTTCCCAGTCCGGAAACACCGCCGGCACCAGCAGCGGCATGGAAACCCTACGCCCCGCCTGGGATTGATGGTTGACTTTTCTGCCAAAGTAATATAATATGCTGTGCAGCAACACCGCGAAGACGGAGCATGAGTACCCCGCAACACCCCCGGACAGAGAACGGCGCCTTTGGCTGAGAGCGCTGAACGGCAAGGAGCGGGCGAAAGACGGCCCCAGCAGCGGGCCCGGAGACGGGCGCGGTCCCCTTCCCGCAACAGAAGGCGCAAGGGCGGAGCTTCTCCGCTGAAATTGGGTGGCACCACGAAGTATCTTTGGATGCTCTCGTCCCATATACGGGATGAGAGCATTTTTTTGCTTGAAAGGAGAACGAAAATGGCCAAACTCAAACCCCGCACCCTCTCCGGCTTCATGGAATTACTGCCGGAAAAGCAGGTGTTCTTCGACCGGATGGTAGCCGAGCTGCGGCGTACCTACTCCCTCTACGGCTTCACCCCCCTGGACACCCCCCTCATCGAGGCCAGCGAGGTGCTGCTGGCCAAGGGCGGCGGTGAGACCGAGAAGCAGATCTACCGCTTCACCAAGGGGGACACCGACCTGTCCCTCCGCTTCGACCTGACCGTCCCCCTGGCCAAGTACGTGGCCCTGCACCAGAACGAACTCTCCTTCCCCTTCCGCCGCTTCCAGATCGGCAAGGTCTACCGGGGAGAGCGGGCCCAGCGAGGCCGGTTCCGGGAGTTCTATCAGGCCGATATCGACATCATCGGGGACGGCTCCCTGGACATTGCCAACGAGGCCGAGATACCCTCCATCATCTACCGCACCTTTACCGCCCTGGGCCTGCGCCGGTTCAAGATCCGCGTCAACAACCGCAAGGTGCTCAACGGCCTGTTCGCCCTGCTGGGGCTGGAGGAAAAGGCCGGGGACGTCATGCGGACGGTGGACAAGCTGGAGAAGATCGGCCCGGACAAGGTCAAGGCCATCCTGGTGGACGACTTCGGCGTGGAGGCCCCGACGGCCGACAAGCTGCTGGACCTGCTGCGCACCGACGACCCCATGGGGGCCCTGGAGGCCTACCGGGGACACAACGAGCTGCTGGACACCGGCATCGACGAGTTGTCCACCGTGGTCCGGTATATGGCCGCCTTCGGCGTGCCCCAGGACCACTTCATGGTGGACCTGACCATCGCCCGGGGCCTGGATTACTACACCGGCACCGTCTACGAGACCGTCATGCTGGACCACCCGGAGATCGGTTCCATCTGCTCCGGCGGCAGATATGATAACTTAGCGGAATATTACACCGATAAACAACTCCCCGGCGTGGGTATTTCCATCGGCTTGACCCGCCTGTTCTTCGTGCTGGAGGATCAGGGGTACCTGAACCAGGAGGTGCTCACCGCCCCCGCCGACGTGCTGGTCCTCCCCATGACCGAGGACCTGGGCCCCGCCGTCTCTCTGGCCACGGCCCTGCGGGAACAGGGGATACGCGTCCAGCTCTACACCGAGAACAAGAAGTTTAAGGCCAAAATGAACTACGCCGACAAGCTCAAGGTTCCCTTCGTGGCCTTCCTGGGGGAGGACGAGGTGAAAAACGGCGTGGTCTCCCTCAAGGACATGGCCTCCGGCGTCCAGGAATCGGTGGCCCTGACCGCAGCCCCCGGCTGGCTGGTCGAGAAGGTGGCCGGGCTGGGCGTGGGGACCCCCATCCGGGACCGGGAATAAGCCCTCTTCCTCTCCGCCCTGTGGAGAACGAAACCCGCATGACGCGCAGTCTTCCAACGAAAGACCCTCTTATGATACAGTTTGTACTTTTCACATTATATATTACAATTTGGAGTTGATTTTATGATGCAATCCCGCACCCATACCTGCAACGAGCTCCGCATGGAGCACGTGGGACAGCAGGTGAAGATCGTCGGCTGGATGGAAAACATCCGGGAGGTGGGAGGAAACCTGGCCTTCGTCATCCTCCGGGACTTCTACGGCACCACCCAGGTGGTGATCGAGACCGAGGATATGATGAAGCGGGTCAAATCCGTCAACAAGGAGTCCACCCTCTCGGTGGAGGGCGTGGTACGGGAGCGGGATTCCAAGAATCCCAAGCTCCCCACCGGCGACATCGAGGTGGTCCCCTCCCAGATCGAGGTCTTGGGCCGCTGCCGCTACAACGAGCTCCCCTTCCCCATCAACCGCAGCCGGGAGGCCGACGAGGCCGCCCGCCTCAAGTACCGCTACCTGGACCTGCGCAACCCTGAGGTCAAGGCCAACATCATCCTGCGCTGCCAGGTGGTGGCCGCCCTGCGTCAGGCCATGACCGAGCACGGCTTTTTGGAGATCACCACCCCCATCCTCACCGCCTCCTCCCCCGAGGGGGCCCGGGACTACCTGGTGCCCGCCCGGAACCATCCCGGCAAGTTCTACGCCCTGCCCCAGGCCCCCCAGCAGTTCAAGCAGCTTCTGATGGCCTCCGGCTTCGACCGCTACTTCCAGATCGCCCCCTGCTTCCGGGACGAGGACGCCCGGGCCGACCGCTCCCCCGGCGAGTTTTACCAGCTCGATATGGAGATGGCCTTTGCCTCCCAGGAGGACGTGTTCGCCGTGCTGGAGGACGTGTTGCCCCCCATCTTCGCCAAATACGGCAAGTACGGCGTCGCCTCCTCCGCCCCCTTCCGGCGGATCCCCTTTTCCGAGGCCATGGAGACCTACGGCTCCGACAAGCCCGACCTACGCATCGACCTGACCGCCGTGGACGCCACCGCGCTGCTGGGCGGCTGCGGCTTCGGGCCTTTTGAGGGCAATGTGGTCAAGGCCGTGCCCGTCACCGACTTTACCGCCACCCGGAAGCAGATCGACAAGCTCTGCGCCGACGTGGAGGTCCAGACCGGCAACAAGTGCTACTGGTTCCGGCTGGACGAAAAGGGGGAGATCGTAGGCGGAATCGCCAAGTTTGTCCAGCCCATCCGGGACCAGGTGATCTCCACTCTGGGCCTGAAGCCCAATACCTTCGTGGGCCTCACCGCCGGGAAAACGCTGGCCGCCCAAAAGACTGCCGGCGCCCTCATCAAGCTGCTGCCCACCCTGGCCCCCCACCACATGGACCAGGCCCGCTACGAGTTCTGCTGGATTACTGACTTCCCCATGTACGAGATCGGCGAGGAGTCCGGCCAGTTGGAGTTCTGCCACAATCCCTTCTCCATGCCCAAGGGCCAACTGGAGGTGCTGCTCCGGGCAGAGCGGGGCGAGATCGATCCCCTCACCATCACCGCCGACCAGTACGACCTGGTATGCAACGGCGTGGAGCTCTCCTCCGGCGCGGTGCGGAACCACGACCCGGAGATCATGATCAAGGCCTTTGAGCTGGTCCGCCTGGGCGAGGACGACGTGAAGGCCAAGTTCCCCGCCATGTACAACGCCTTCTGCTACGGCGCGCCCCCCCACGCCGGCATCGCTCCCGGCGTGGACCGGATGGTCATGCTGCTGGCCGGCGAGGACTCCATCCGGGAGATCATCCCCTTCCCCATGAACAAGAACGCCCAGGATCTGATGATGGGCGCGCCCTCCGAAGTCAGCCAAAAGCAGCTCGACGAGCTGCATATTGCGCTGGTCAGGCCGGAGGAGTAAGCCCCTTCACAAGCAGGAGCCTGCCTCTGCTTTGGGCTGACCGGGGCCCCGCAAAGCGGGGCGGCGCGAAACGCGCCGTACAAGCGTTTTGTGAAGCAAAACCTTGGTGCGGGGGCAATTGACTTGCCTCCGCACCAAAAAAATTGGGGTCCCCGCAAAATTTTGATTTTGCGGGGCCAGCCAAAAGCAGCTCGACGAGCTGCATATTGCGCTGGTCAGGCCGGAGGAAATCTGATCACGGCTCGGCGGACTTTTGCGTTGTCCGCCGAGTCTTTTTTCTTTATTCTTGACATATGCCGATAAATAGTGTATCCTCTGTTTATCGGCATATGTCAGAAACTAGAGAGGAGGTCCGCAGATGCCCAGGCCCTGCAAGAGAAGACGGGTATGTGCCCTACCGGAACGGCCCAACTTCGGTCCCGTGGGCGCAGGCCCCGTCCGACAAAGCGTACCCATGACGGTGGACGAATTTGAGACCATCCGGCTCATTGATCTCGAGGGGCTGACCCAGGAGGCCTGCGCCGGTCAGATGGAGGTGTCCCGGGCCACGGTCCAGGCCATCTACGGCAGCGCCCGGCACAAGCTGGCCCAGGCGCTGGTCCAGGGCCGGGAGCTGGTCATCGGCGGAGGGGACTTTGTCCTCTGCACCGGCGAGGGCCAGGGCTGTGGCTGCGGACACTGTCACAAAAAGCGCGGGCATCACAAGGAGGATCAGCCATGAAAATCGCAGTTACCTACAACAACGGACAAATCTTTCAGCACTTCGGCCACACCGAGACCTTCAAGGTCTATCAGGTGGAGGACGGCAAGGTGGCCTCCAGCGCGATACTGGACAGCAGCGGCAGCGGCCACGGGGCTTTGGCCAGCCTGCTCCGGAGCCAGGGCGTGGACGCCCTCATCTGCGGCGGCATTGGCGGGGGAGCCAAAACCGCCCTGGCCCAGGCCGGAGTCACCCTCTACGGCGGGGTATCGGGCAGCGCCGACCAGGCCGTGGCCGACCTGCTGGCGGGCAAGCTCACCTTCAACCCCGACGTGATGTGCAGCCACCACGGGGAGCATCATGGCCATGACTGCGGAGAGCACCACGGCGGACACCACGACCACCACTGCGGCGGACACTGCGGAAGCTGAGGCGGCGGCCCGCAGGAGGGTAAAAAAGGCCCTCGGCCCTACCTGGTAGGGCCGGGGGCCTCAACTTGTCGAAAAAGGCCTTTGGCCTTTTTCGACAGGGGGATGCATGACAGACAGGGCTCGATTCTTGCAGAAAAGTCGCCCTGTCCGTCATGAGAGGTGTCATTTCCGACGCGCATGTCGCCGGAAATGACGGAGCTTCCTTTCTTTCCGCCGTCTGCGGACGACGGAACTCTGCGAGGCTTTTCTCCAGGAGGTTTTTTCGACAGCCGGGGGCCTTTTTGTGTCTAGTCACCCGTGGGGGCCGCAGGGGGCTTCGGGCCCCCTCCGCTCCGATGGCGGCGGCGGCGAGGGCGGCTGGAGGGTCTTTTCTCCTCCCCCTCTTTTCCCGGCTGCGGCTGGGGCTTGTCGCCCTGCTCGTCCTGGGGCCCCTTCGGAGGCCGCGGCTTATTCGGCCGGGGCGGCTGCTCCTGGCTCCTGGGCTGGCCCGCCTGGGGCTGGGCCGGGGCCTGCGCGCCTCCCTCCCCCGCCGGCTTGCGGCGGCGGCGGGACCGGCTGTGGCCCTTTCCCTCCCCCTGCTTCTCCGGCCGGGGCGGCTCTCCATGGTCCGGCTCCGCCGGGGCATCGGAGGCGCTGAACACCGCCTCCAGCGCCGCGGCCAGAGAGGACCGTTCCGCCGCCGCCCAAGGCTTGGCTTCCTCCTCCGGGTCCACATAGCGCAGCTTGGCCAGCTCCTCCGGCGGCGGGGCCACATAGCCCTCCGGCCGCTTGCCCTTGCCGCTGCGGACCACACAGACCTCGCAGTTGCGATAGCACTTGGGGGGCTCCTGGCTGTCCTCCAGACGCACCTTTACCTGCTCCCGGAGCAGATTCACCCCGCTCACCGTCCCTACGCCGTCCGGCGTCTCCACAAAGGACTCCTGCTTGGGACAGCGCTTCACCGCGTCCTCATAGGCCTCCTGCTCATACTTCAGGCAGCACATCAGCCGCCCGCAGGTGCCGGAGATCTTGGTGGGGTTCAAGGACAGGTTCTGGGTCTTGGCCATCTTGATGGACACCGGCTGGAACTCGTCCAAAAACGTGGCGCAGCAGAAGGGCTTGCCGCAGATGCCCAGGCCGCCCAGCATCTTGGCCTCGTCCCGGACACCGATCTGCCGCAGCTCGATGCGGGTGTGGAACACCGAGGCCAGATCCTTCACCAGGGCCCGGAAATCCACCCGGCCCTCGGCGGTGAAGAAGAACAGGATCTTATTGCCCTCGAAGTTGTATTCCACCTCCACCAGCTTCATCTCCAGCTTGTGCTCGGCGATCTTCTCCTGGCAGATGCGAAAGGCCCGCTCCTCCTTCTCCCGGTTGCGCTGGAGGGTCTTCTTGTCCTCCTCGGTGGCCAGCCGAATCATGGGGCGCAGAGGCTGCACCACGGCGGAATCCTCCACCAGGGTGTTCTCCTTGACGCACTCGCCGTACTCCACGCCCCGGGCCGTCTCGATGATGACCCCCTGGCCGGGCTCCACCCGGACGCCCCGGGGGTCAAAATAATACTGCTTGCCGCCGCTCTTAAAGCGGACGCCGATAATCTCTGTCATGGGGTTACCTCGTTTTGTTTGGATTCCCGGGCATACTGCCCGCGCACAGCCAGCCCGCGATATGGCCCGGGCCCACGTTGAAGTCCAGGGCGGAGCGCAGGGCCTTTACATGCTCCGTCAGCGCCAGCGCCCGCTTGCGGTCCGGGCTGGTCAGCAGCCCCTCCCGTAGGCGCTCCACCGTCTGATCCAGCAGGGCGGCCAGGCCCTCCCGGTCCAGCTTCTCCAGGCCCACGCAGTATTCCATCCGCTCCAGCTCGCCGCCGGTGAGCAGCAGTCCCGCCAGCGTGCGGGATTGCTCCACCAGGGCCGGGTCAGGCGCCTCCCCCGCCAGCCGGTCCAGCCGCAGCGTCTCGCATCGGGAGCGCACTGTGGGCAGCAGGTCCCCGTCGCTCTCCGCCAGCAGCAGGAAGGCCGCGTAAGGCGGGCCGTCCTCCAGCAGCTTGAGCATGGCGTTCTGGGCGCTGGCGTTCATGCTGCCCGCATTCTCGATCTGATAGACCTTCCGCGGCGCCTCGTTGGGCAAAATATAGGCGTCCGACCGCAGGGCCCGGACGGCGGCCACGTTCACGTCCTTCCCGTCCTCCCCCACCCGCACAATGTCCGGGTGGATGCCCGCCGCCGCCTTCCGGCAGCCCGAGCAGACGCCGCAGGGGGGATTCTCCCCCGTACACACATAGGACATGGCCAGCCGGTCCGCCGCCGCCCGCCGCGCGGCTCCCGCCGGCCCACTGAGAATATAGGCGTGGGACAGGCGGGAGGCAGCCGGCTCAGGCCCGTTCAAAGCGCTCAATGTCCACCACAAAGATGGTGGCCCCGCCCACCGTGACCTCCACCGGCATACTGGGGTAATAGCCGTAGCTCATCTCGGTGGTGGTGGGAATCATCTGCTTGCGGCTGTGGGAGTGCTCTTTGATGATATCAATCACGGTCTGCACCTTCTCCTCGTCCACACCGATGAGGATGGTCACGTTGCCCGCCATCAAAAAACCGCCGGTGGTGGCCAGCTTGGTGGAGGAGAAGCCCTTCTTCGTCAGCGCATGGGTGACGGCGTTGGCATCGTCATAGTTAATGATCGCAAGGACCAGTTTCATGGTTGTCCCTCCCATTACAAGGCGCACGGCGAAGTGATTACGCCTATCGTATTATCGGTATTATATCCTATTTCCGTCAAATAGGAAAGGTGTTTTTTTTCGATACGCTCCCCGGGGGCGATGACCGGCACGCCGGGGGGATAGGGGGCCACCTGCACCCCGCAGACCTCCCCCTCCGTCTGCCGCAGAGGGAGGTACCGCCGGGGCGCGAACAGGGCCTGCCGGGGGCGGACCACCAGCGGCGGAATACCGGGCAGGCCGGGACAGGAGCGGGTGGGGACGGGGGGCAGAGACAACCCCTCCAGCGCCGCGCGCAGCCGGGCAAACTCCGCCGCCCCATCGGCACAGGTGGCGATGAACACCACATGGCCGACGTCGGCCATCTCTGGATAGACACCCTGCCCCTCCAGCGCACCCTTCACACCAAATCCGTCGCGGACGCTCAGCACCAGACGGCAGGGGTCCAGCGCCAGGTCAGGCCGGGGCCGGAGGGCCGGGAGCTCCGCCCGCAGAGCCGCTACCTCCTCCGCCACAGTCCCATACGCCGCCGCGCCCCCATCCTCCAGCGCAGCCCGGCACAGGTCCAGAGCCGCCATCATGGGATAGGAAGGACTGGAGGAGCCGTAGATGGAGCCCGCCCGGCGCAGGTCATCCAGGCTATAGGTCCCGGAGGAGAACAGCAGAGCCGTCTGGCCCGGGGCCGGGAGGGTCTTATGGGCCGAGCAGACCACCAGGTCGGCCCCCCCATAGGCCTCCAGCCCCAGGAAGGGCAGATGGGCTCCGTGAGCCCCATCCACCACCAGCGTTCCACCGTGGGCATGGACGACCTGGGCAATGGCGAAAATATCCGACAACACCCCGTAATAGGTCGGTGATGTAATACAAACTGTTTTTATATCCGGGTGATTTTTCAGCTCATTGTCCACAAGCTGTGGAGAAATCGGTCCGGTCACTCCCTCCTCGGTCAGCCAAGGGCGGGGCAGGTACACCGGCTGCAGGTCCAGCAGGGCCATAGAGTGATAGACCGAGCGGTGACAGCCCCGGTCCACCAGCACGCCGCCCCCCACGGAGCAGGCCAGCGTCAGGGCGGTGTGCAGGCCCTGGGTGGAGCCGCCGGTGAGAAACAGACAGGCCGACATCCCGAAGGCCGCCGCCCAGAGCTTCTCCGCCGCCTCGATGGGGCCGCCGGGGGAGAACAGGTCTCCCGTTGGGGGCAGCTCGGTGAAGTCCAGCTCCGACAGGCGGGACAATTCCGGCGCGGGCAGGGGCTTTCCATGGTGGCCGGGCATATGGAAGCGGAGGGGACCGGTATCGGCAAAGGCGCGCAGCGCGTCATAGAGCGGGGTATGGGACATCCGAAAGACCTCCTGTGTAAAAAAGCGGCGGGACGCAATCGTCCCGCCGCTCTTCCTCTGGATTTAATTTCTGTGCTCTCCCCGGGAGTAGGCCACCACCGTACGGCGATTGGGCTCGGCGCCGGTGGAGTAGGTGGTCACGTCGGGGTAATCCTGCAGAGCGGTGTGGATGACATGGCGCTCGTAGGCGTTCATGGGCTCCAGCGTGACGTTCCGGCGGTATTTGACCACCTTGCCCGCCACCTTCCGGGCCAGCCGCTGCAGGGATTCCTCCCGCTTGGCCCGGTAGTTCTCCGCATCCACATGGATGCGCACCCGCCGGCTCTGCCCCTTGTTCACCGCATAGCTGGTGAGCTGCTGAATGGCGTCCAGAGTCTCTCCCCGGCGGCCGATGAGGGCGCCCAGGCCCTCGCCCAACAGTTCTACCTTGTAGTTACCCTCCTCGGTGACCAGAATCCTGGGCTCGGCCTTTACCTCCATGCGCTCCAGCAGGCCGGTGAGGAATTCACGGATCTGAGCGGCCCTCTCGTCATCCCCGGCGGGGGGAGCGGCCACAGGCGCGGCCGCGGGAACCTCCGCTTTCGGGGTGGCGGGGGCGGGCTGGGCCGCCGCAGGCGCCTTTTTCGGCGCGGCCTCCTTCCTGGCGGGCTGTGCCGCAGGCGCGGGGGCGGGCGCCTCGTCCGCCGCTTCGTACGTCACCTTGATCTTGGCGGGAGTGCTGCCGATGCCCAAAAAGCCCGACTTGGCCCGCTCCAAAATTTCCACAGAGACCTCATCCCGGTCCAGGCCCAGCTCCCGCAGGGCCTTCTGGATGGCCTCCTCTTCATTCTTCCCGGTGGTTTCGATCCATTTCATCATTTGGTATCTTCTCCTTACTGGGACAGACTTACTGTTTGGTCTCGCCGTCCTGCTCCGGATCGGCGGTCATGTCCTTGACTTCCTGGTCCAGCGCCTTCCAGGGGTCGTCCACATCCACGGTGGACTCCTCCGGCACGGCAGGGGTCTGCTCCGGCTGTTCGGCGGCCCGCTCCTCCAGGAGCTCCTCTACGACGGCCTCGTCGGCCTGGCACTCCAGGGCCTCCTCAGCCAGCTTTTGGGACGCCTCGGGCTCCTCCTGCTTCTTTTTGCCGAAAAAGCGGCGCTTCTTCTCCAGCGCCTCCTCCACGGCGGCCTCGTCCACCGGCTCGCCGGGGTCGCGGTAGGCCGTGGGACCCTCGGGACGGTAGCGGTAGGGATCGTAGGCCCGGCCCCGGGCATAAGCGCGCACGCCCACGCCGCTGACCGAGATCACCGACGCGTCGGACTTCTTTTTCTCCACGGGGAGCTTCTTCTTACCCTTGTTGGCTTTGGCGTCGGCCAGAGCCTGGGCCTTGCGCTCGGCCGCCTCCCGGCGGCGGCGCTTTTCCTCCTCCTTCTCCAGCCGCTCCTGCTCCTCGCGGGCGGCGGCGGCGGCCTCGTAGTCCTTCTTCAGCATCTTGCCCGCCACAAACTCCTGGAGCATGGACAGCAGGTTGTTGGCCACCCAGTACACACCCAGGCAGCCCGGCATCATAAAACCGATCCACAGGGACATCAAGGGGGACATGATCAGCATGCTCTTGCTGGTGGAATTCTGCTGCGCCGACTGGTTGTTCACCGAGTTGGTCTTCATGGAGATCAGAGAGAACACAAAGCCGGTGACAGCCGAGATGATGGGGATGAGGAACAGGCCGATGCTGTTCCAGTTGATGCCGTTGGCCCAGAACTTCAAGGTGGGGATGTCGGCCAGGTTCAGACCCAGGAACTGGAAGTTCAGGGCCTGGAGCTGATCGGCAAACTCCGCCACGGCGGGGTTGGAGACGATCTCCTGGAAATTCTTGGCCAGCACGTCGGCCCCCTGAAGCTGCTGGTAGGCGGCGTTGCCCGCCGAGGTCATGTAGGAGCCCAGCACCTCCATCAGGGTCCCGATCTGGGTGGGGTTCAGGCCCATGGCATATTTCATGGGCTGACGGATGATGGCATACAGGGGGAACAGAATGAACAGCGGGACCATCGTCCACAGGCAGCCGCTCATAGGGTTGACGTTTTCCCGTTCGTAGAGCTTCTGCACCTCCAGATTCTGCCGCTCCCGGTCGTTGGCATACTTCTTCTGGATGGCCTGGATCTTGCCGTTGAGCATGTTCATCTGGATCATGCCCCGCTTGCCCTTCAGAGAGAAGGGGAAGAGGATCAGCTTGACGATCAGGGCGAAGACGATCAGGGCCGCGCCGTAGTTGCCGAAGACGTTGTAAAACAGCGTCAGCAGCCAGGTAAAGGGCGTGAGTACGTAGTACCAGATATCCATTGACTGGCCTCCATTTTTTGTAGTAGCGCTTAGGGTACAGGGTCGTATTCGATGGACTTCTGCCGGTGAAAGGGCTGACACTTCAGGATACGCCGGAGAGCCAGCCAGCCGCCCTTGCACGCGCCGTATTTTTCCACCGCCTCCAAAGCGTAGGCCGAGCAGGTGGGAATAAAACGGCAGCAGGGCGGCCGCCCAGGTGACACATACCTGCGGTAAAATCGGATCAGGCTCAGAAGCACGCGCTTCACGAGGCCTCCTCCTCCCTGCGGAGCAAGCCCAGATTGTCCATCAGCTTGAGAAAGGAGTCCTCCAGCTTGGCATAGGGGGTAAAGACCGCACGAACCCGCGCCACCAACACGATGTCATAGCCGGATCTGATCCGGCCCTCGTTGGTGCGGTAGATCTCCCGGATACGGCGGCGCACCTTGTTGCGCACCACGGCCTTTCCCACCTTTTTGCCCACGGTGAGGCCCAGACGGTTTCCGCCGGTCCGGTTTTTCCGGCAGTAGACCGCCAGACAGGGCGAGGCCGCGCTCTTCCCCTTGGCGTAAAGACGCCGGAAGGCATAGTTTTCTTTCAGGCTGCTTGTGAATTTCAACCCGGCTTCTCCCCCGTCGCGCCCATAAAGCAAATGCTGCGTATGCACTGCAGGGGCGGTGGGAATGCTCCCCCGCCCCTTCATGAGCCTTATTTCGATTCCAGCCGCACGATCAGTAGGTCAGACGGGCGCGGCCCTTGGCGCGGCGGCGGGCCAGAACCTTTCTGCCGTTGGCAGTCGCCATCCGCTTGCGGAAGCCGTGCTCCTTGCTGCGCTGGAGCTTCTTGGGCTGATAGGTACGCTTCATGCTGTACACCTCCCATGCAAGGTATCGACGGGTCGTGCCCGTCCACCACAACGGCCGGTTTCCGGCCGCGGTCGTCAAAGGATACGCCCCCATCTTACAGGACGCGATTGTTATTATACTTCATGTTTTTATCCACTGTCAACCACATTTTTGTCCCTTTTCGCCGGGAAGTTTTCCGCCTTCCTGCCCCTACACCATATCTTGTGGTCTTTCGCGGGACGGACACAAAAATCCTATTTATTTTATAATGTATCCGCCCGTTTTTATTGCGTTCTCGTCCTTTTTTTGATATACTAAGTTGATACGAAATACGCTAGAATGGGAGGTCCTGCGATGAATTCCCCCGCAGACATCTGGGCACGTGTGCTCTCCCTGATGGAGGCGGATATGACCGCCACCACCATCCACACCTGGTTTGACGACACCGAAGCGGTCGCTCTGGAGGAGGACCGCTTTGTGCTCTATACCCCCTCCGACTTTAAAAAGGACATCATCGCCGCCCGCTATCTGGGCGCGGTGAAAAAGGCCCTGCACGAGCTGTTCTCCGCCGAATTCGACGTGCTGGTGCTGGGCCCCGGCGAAATGGAGCAGCGCAGGGCCCGTCAGAAAAAAGACGACAATTTCCTGCCCGGCACCGAGGAATATACCTTCGAGCGCTTTGTGGTGGGCTCTTCCAACAAGTTTGCCCACGCCGCCGCCCGGGCCGTGGCCGACCACCCCGCCCAGAACTACAACCCCCTGTTCATCTACGGAGAATCCGGGTTGGGCAAGACCCACCTGCTCTACGCCATCGCCCACACCATCCACAACAATCACCCCGATTACCGCATCGTTTACATCAAGGGCGACGCCTTCACCAACGAGCTCATCCAGGCCATCCGGGAGGGACGCAACCAGGAATTCCGGGAAAAGTTCCGGGCCGCCGACGTGTTCCTCATGGACGACGTACAGTTCATCGCCGGAAAGGATTCCACCATGGAGGAGATGTTCCATACCTTCAACACCCTCTATGAGACCAAAAAGCAGATCGTCTTTACCGCCGACCGACCCCCAAAGGAGATGCTCAAGCTGGAGGACCGGCTCAAGACCCGGTTCGAGTGGGGACTCATCGCCGACATCCAGCCGCCCGACTATGAGACCCGGATGGCCATTATCAAAAACAAGGCCATCCGCATGGGGGTGGAGCTGCCCGAGCCGGTGCTCCAGTATATCGCGGAGAACATCACCGCAAACGTGCGGCAGATCGAGGGCACCGTGAATAAAATCATGGCCCTGCGGGACCTGGAGGGCAGCGACATCGACGCCGCCACCGTCACCCGGGCCGTCCGGGACATGTTCAAGGACCCCACGGACATTCTGCCCACCTCCGACGTCATCATCGACGAGGTCTGCAAATATTACAGCATCGAAAACGACGTGCTCCGGGGACAGGGCCGGACCAAAGACACCGCCCTGGCCCGTCAGATCGCCATGTTCCTCATCCGGGAGATGACCAACATGTCCCTGAAGGAGATCGGCCGCGAGTTCGACAACCGGGACCACACCACCGTCCTCCACTCCACCGACCGCATCGAAAAGCTGAAAAAATCCAACCCCGACATCGCCGAGGTCATCAAGGACATCCGGGCCAACATCAACGCCCGGTATGAATGAGTTCCGTCGTTTTTTTGGTTGACATAATATTATAGCCCGTTTCGACTCCTTTCCACCGATTTTGTGGAAATGTGGAAAGGGGTCTGTGGATAAGCCTGGCCGATCTTTCCCCGCTGTGGAAGAGCGTAAAAAAACTTCCACACCCCCTGTGGGCGGAAAAGGGTTAGGGCCCCAACGGGTGGAGACGGTTATCCACAAAAATTTGCCCTACGGCATACTGTTTCTACAAATATCCTGTCCTCTCCTCCAAAAGCGGAGACGGCAGAGAGAAAGGAAGGAACCTGTCCATGAAGTTTTCCTGCGAAAAAGCTCTTCTGCAGTCCGCCATCGGCACCGCCGCCCGGGCTGTCTCCCCCAAAAGCTCCATTCCCGCTCTGGAGGGCATCCTCCTGGAGGCCGGAAACGACCTGCGCCTGACCGGCTACAACCTGGAGACCGGAATCCGCACCACCGTCCCCGCCCAGATCGAACAGGGCGGCAGTCTGGTCCTCTCCGCCCGGCTGTTCGGCGAGATCATCCGAAAACTGCCCGACGACGTGGTGGTCTTTTCTGCCGACGGCTATATGGTCCACATCTCCTGCGGCATGAGCCACTTCAATATCCTGGCCACCGACCCGGAGGACTTCCCCGAGCTGCCCAGTGTGGAGGATAAAAACGGCTTCACCATCAAACAAAGCGCCCTGGGCTCCATGATCCGCCAGACCCTCTTCGCCGTCAGCGACAACGAGTCCCGACCCATCCACACCGGCTCCCTCTTTGAGGTGGACTCTACCGGCGTCACTGTGGTGTCAGTAGACGGCTACCGGCTGGCCCTGCGCCATGAGTCCATTGAGGAGAGCGGCGGATTGCCCTCCTACTCCTTTGTGGTGCCCGGCGCTGCCCTCAACGAGGTGGAGAAGATCTGCTCCGACGTGGACGACCCCGCCACCGTCACCCAAGGCGAGCGGCACGTGCTGTTCCGCATCGGAGACACCATGCTGGTGTCCCGCCGGCTGGAGGGCGAGTTTTTGGCCTACCGCAACGCCATCCCCCGCAACAACGCCATCCAGGTGGTAGGCGAGACCCGCAAGCTGCTCGCCTCCATCGACCGGGTCTCCCTCATCATCAGTGACAAGCTCAAATCCCCCCTGCGCTGCGTCTTCGGCGACAACGTGCTGAGTATCACCACCAAGACCGGCATCGGTGACGCCGCCGATCAGTGCCCCATCGAGGGGGACGGCGGCGGACTGGAGATCGGCTTCAACAACCGCTATCTGATGGACGCCCTCAAGGCCGCACCCGCCGAAAAGGTGCGGCTGGAGCTCACCTCCGGCGTGGCCCCCTGCGTCATCCTGCCCGCCGAGGGGGAGGAGAATTTTCTCTATATGGTGCTGCCGGTGCGGCTGAAGGCATCCGAATAGCGAATGGAACCGCGGCAATACCGGCTATAACAGTAAGGAGCGAGTATGCAGAAACAAGACGTGAAAATCACCACCGCGTTCATCAAGCTGGACGCCCTGCTCAAATTCGCCGGGGTGGCCGGCACCGGCGGAGAGGCCAAGGAGGCCGTCCAGGCCGGCGCGGTATCGGTCAACGGGGAGGTGTGCACCATGCGGGGGAAAAAAATTCGCCCCGGCGACGTGGTCACCCTGTCCGGCGTGCAGATCAGCGTGCAATGATCGTCCGACGGCTGGAGCTGGACTTCTACCGCAACTACCCCCATCTGGAGGCAGACTTCTCCCCCGTCACCAACGTCATCTACGGAGAGAACGCCCAGGGCAAGACCAATCTGCTGGAGGCGCTGGCCTATCTATCCACCGCCTCCTCCCACCGGGCCCGGTACGACCGGGAGCTCATCCAGTTCGGCGTGGACTCGGCCTTCATCAAGGGGGAGCTCTTTTCCCGGGAAAGGGACTTCACTTTGGAGGCCCGGCTGTCCCGGACGGGCCGGAAACACCTGTTCTCCAACGGGGTGCGGCTGAAAAACGCCGGGGAGCTGTCCGGCATTCTGAATACTGTGCTGTTCTGCCCCGAGGACCTCTCCCTCATCCGGGAGGGGGCCGCCGCAAGGCGGCGCTTCCTCAACGAGTGCATCTGCCAGCTCCGGCCCCGTTACGCCGCCGCCCTGGCCGAGTACAACCGGCTCCACGAGCACAAGACCCGCATCCTCCGGGACTGGCCGGAGAAGCCCTCCCTGCTGGATACCCTGGACGAGTTCTCCCTGCGCATGGCCCAGACTGGCGCCATCCTCATCCACTACCGGGCCCATTTCGTCAAGCGGCTGCGGGAGACGGCTCCCGCCATCCACGCCGATTTCTCCGGCGGGCGGGAGCGGCTGGGGCTGACGTATGAGACCGTCAAGACGGTGACCGACCCGGAGGCCAGCCCCCGGGACATCCTGCCCCGGCTCCTGGAGCACCAGGAGGCCCACCGGCAGGCCGAGCTGGAGGCCCGCTCCTGCCTCACCGGGCCCCACAAGGACGACCTGAACGTGGAGCTGGACGGACGGAGCGCCAAGAGCTTCGCCTCTCAGGGGCAGACCCGCACCGCCGCCCTCTCCCTCAAGCTGGCCGCCCGGGAGATCTTTTTCCACGACACCGGGGAGTGGCCGGTGCTGCTGCTGGACGACGTGCTCTCCGAGCTCGACGCCCGCCGGCAGGAGTTCGTCCTCAACCGCATCCAGGGCGGCCAGGTCTTCATCACCTGCTGCGAGGACGACAAGCTGGAGGGATTGCGGGAGGGAAAGACCTTTCACATCCGGGCCGGCGCGCTGATTTAGCCGCCAACAGGAAAGGAACTGCATTTGGTCATTCTCATCGCCTTTGTACTGGCCCCCCTGGGGGCCGGTTTTGTGCTGGAATATCTGGTATGCCGCCTGTCCATGGGACACGGCAGACTGTGGAAGCTGCTGCCCCCCGTCCTGGCCGCCGCGCTGACCGGGGCGGTGGCCCTGGGCCGCTACCGGGTCTGGGCCTCGGCGGAATCCCCCCTGCCCACCCTCCTTTTCGTGCCCGGTCTGCCCGCCCTGCTGGGCTTTCTCGGCCTGCTGGCCGGGTGGCTGGCATGGCGGCGCATGTGGCTGCCCCGGGTGGTCAGGAACAAACAATCCGAGTAAAAGAGCGTTAGGAGCGTTTTATGTATCTGCACTTAGGCCAGTCGGTGGTGGTCCCCTTTCGGGATGTGGTCGGCATATTCGACCTGGATAACACCACCTCCTCCATTTATACCAGAAAATTCCTGGAGCGGGCGGAAAAGGAGGGCCGCGTGGTGGATGTGTCCGGGGACCTGCCCAAGTCCTTTACCGTATGCAGGACCGGCAAGGGTCCCCCTACCGTCTATCTGTCCCAGCTCTCCTCCGCCACTCTGCTCAAGCGGGTGGAGAACAACACCTTTGAATGAATGCCCATGCGGAGCACATCCATCCGCTCTCTTCCTCCAAAAAGGGAACGGGTGGATGCGCTCCGCAATCAAACCCAGGAGGTTTTAGAATGTCTGAAGAACTGGAAACCAACGAGATCGGCCAGATGGAACAGGTCGAGCACGAATACGGCGGCTCGGAGATCCAGGTCCTCGAGGGCCTGGAGGCCGTCCGCAAGCGGCCCGGTATGTATATCGGCTCCACTTCCTCCTCCGGCCTGCACCATCTGGTCTATGAGATCGTGGACAACGCCATCGACGAGGCCCTGGCCGGCTACTGCGACGAGATCAACGTCATCATCCGGGAGGGCGACATCATCACCGTCACCGACAACGGCCGCGGTATCCCCGTGGACATCCAGCCCCAGACCGGGCGGCCCGCCCTGGAGGTCGTCTACACCATCCTCCACGCCGGCGGTAAGTTCGGCGGCGGCGGCTACAAGGTATCCGGCGGCCTCCACGGCGTGGGCGCCAGCGTGGTCAACGCCCTCAGCGAGTGGCTGGAGGTCCAGGTCCACAAGGACGGCAAGATCTATGAGATGAAATTCGCCCGGGGTAAGGTCACCCAGGAGATGACCGTGACCGGCGATACCGAAAAGCGGGGCACCATGGTCACCTTTAAGCCCGACCCCGAGATGTTCACCGACACCACCGTCTACGACTACGACATCCTCCACACCCGCATGCGGGAGGAGGCCTTCCTCAACGCCGGGCTGCGCATCCACACCATCGACCAGCGACCCGGCCGGGAGCAGCACGACGACATGTGCTACGCCGGCGGCATCCGGGAATTCGTCACTTGGCTCAACCGGGCCAAGACCCCCATCCACACCGGCGTCATCTATATGTCCGGACAGCGGGGGGACTCCATGGCCGAGCTGGCCTTCCAATACACCGACAGCTACAGCGAGACCATCCTATCCTTCGCCAACAACGTCCACACCCCCGAGGGCGGCATGCACGAGACCGGCTTCAAGCAGGCCCTCACCTCCACCCTCAACGCCTATGGAAAAAAGATGAACCTCCTCAAGGACGGGGACGAGATCAAAGGCGAGGACTACCGGGAGGGCCTGACGTGCGTCCTCTCCGTCAAGCTCACCGACGCCCAGTTTGAAGGCCAGACCAAGGCCAAGCTGGGCAACTCCGAAATCCGCACCCTGGTCAGCAGCATCGTTTCGGAGAAGCTGGAGGAGTTTTTGGAGGAGAACCCCGCCGTGGGCAAGGCCATCCTGGACAAGGCCCTCACCGCCTCTCGGGCCCGGGAGGCCGCCCGCAAGGCCCGGGAGTCCATCCGGCGTAAGACCGCCCTGGGCGGCGCCGCCATGCCCGACAAGCTGCGGGACTGCAACGAGGTCAACCCGGAACTCACCGAACTCTACATCGTCGAGGGCGATTCCGCCGGCGGCTCCGCCACCCAGGGCCGGGACTCCCGCTTCCAGGCCATCCTCCCCCTGTGGGGCAAGATGCTCAACGTGGAGAAGGCCCGGGCCGACAAAGTCTACGGCAACGACAAGCTCCAGCCCGTCATCACCGCCCTGGGCGCCGGCATCGGGGACGAGTTCGACCCGAGCAAGCTGCGCTACCACAAGGTCATCATCATGGCCGATGCCGATGTGGACGGCGCCCACATCCGTACCCTGCTGCTCACCTTCTTCTTCCGCTTCATGCGGCCCCTCATCGAGCAGGGCTACGTCTACGCCGCCGTGCCCCCCCTCTACAAGCTGACCCGGGGCAAGGCCACCCGGGTGGCCTTCTCCGACGAGGAGCGGGATCGGATCTCCGCCGAGCTGCGGGGCGACAACCCCAACGCCAAGGTGGACATCAACCGCTATAAGGGCCTGGGCGAGATGGACCCCCACGAGCTGTGGGAGACCACCATGGACCCGGAAAAGCGCACCCTCAAGCGCATCGAGCTGGACGACGCCGTCAAGGCCGACGAGACCTTCACCATCCTCATGGGGGAAAAGGTGGAGCCCCGGAAGGAATTTATCGAGAAAAATGCCCAGTATGCCGTCAATCTGGACTACTGAGGGAAAAGAACGCACATGAAAAAAGCAAGCATTTGGATGATCGGCACACTGCTGTGCGCCCTTCTGGCCGCCTGCGGGAGCAACCCGGCCGCAGAGACGCCGGAGCAGTCCCCTACCGCCGCCGTACAGACTCCCGCGTCCAGCCCTTCCGGCGCGCTGGAGCCGTCGCCCACGCCGGAACCGACCTCGGAACCGCCGCAGACCTCCCTGCTGACCGAGGAGAACGCCCCCGCACGGGCAGCCTATGGCGCTGCTCTGATGGAACTGCTGGATCACAATATTCTGCCCGACGGGACCGACTATTCCAACGGCTATATTGGCAGTATTGAGGATAGAGAGAGAATGGCGCAAAACCAGTTTGCCGTCTGGGATGTGGACGGAGATGGAAGAGAAGAACTGATCCTCCTCTACACTACCACGGCCGGGGAGCGGGGCTTCGTGTTCGATTGGGACGAGGCGTCGGGAGAGCTGCGGACGCAGTTGGAGGAATTTCCCCTGCTCACCTTTTATGAAAACGGCGCCGTTATGGCGGGCTGGTCCCACAACCAGGGCAAGGGCGGAGATTTCTGGCCCTATTTCCTCTACCAGTATCTGCCCGAGACCGACGGCTACCAGCAGGTGGGCGCGGTGGATGCCTGGGACAGGGCCCTGGGGATCGAGGGCTATCCCGACCAGGTGGACCGGAGCGGAACGGGTTTTGTCTACTATATCTACGGGGATCTGGCGGCGGAATGGGACAAGGTCGAGCCGGTGGACGCCGCCGAGTACCACGCCTGGCTGGACCCCTATTTGGGAGAGGGCGAAGAGCTGGCCCTTCCCTATTGCCCGCTGACAGCAGAGAACATCCGGATGATCCAGACGGCGGGCTGACAGACCGTGACAAGCGAAATGCTTTTTGGAAGAAGAAAGGCTGTTTTTGAATGAGTAAGAAACCACAGTACGATCCCGAGGAAATCCGTTACCCGGACCAGGTCATCGTCACCTCTCCCCTGGTGCCCGAGATGGAGAAATCCTACATCGAATACGCCATGAGCGTCATCGTGGGCCGGGCCCTGCCCGACGTCCGCGACGGCCTCAAGCCCGTCCACCGCCGCATCCTCTACGCCATGTACGAGGACAACCTGACCCACGACCGGCCCTTCAAAAAGTCCGCCACCTGCGTGGGCGACGTGCTGGGCCGCTACCACCCCCACGGCGACCAGTCCGTCTACGACGCCCTGGTCCGTCTGGCCCAGGACTTCTCCATGCGCTACCCCCTGGTGGACGGCCACGGCAACTTCGGCTCCGTGGATGGCGATCCCCCCGCCGCCTACCGTTACACCGAGGCCCGCCTGGACAAGATCTCCCAGGAGATGCTCCGGGACATCGACAAAGAGACCGTGGACTGGGACCCCAACTTCGATGAGTCCCGCAGGGAGCCCCGGGTGCTCCCCTCCCGCTTCCCCAACCTGCTGGTCAACGGCTCCTCCGGCATCGCCGTGGGCATGGCCACCAACATCCCGCCCCACAACCTCACCGAGGTCATCAACGCCACCATCTGCGTGCTGGACAACCCGGAGGCCACCTTGGCCGACCTGATGGAGCACGTCCACGGCCCCGACTTCCCCACCCGGGGCATCATCATGGGCCGCTCCGGCATCCGGGCCGCCTATGCCACCGGCCGGGGCCGCGTCATCATCCGGGCCCGCACCGAGTTTGAGGAGTTCGGTAAGGACCGCATCCGCATCATCGTCACCGAGATCCCCTATCAGGTCAACAAGCGCATGCTCATCAAGAACATGGCCGAGCAGGTGGAGGATAAGCGGCTGGAGGGCATCTCCGACATCCGGGACGAGACCGACCGCAACGGCATGCGCATCGTCATCGAGCTCAAGCGGGACGCCAATCCCCAGGTGGTGCTCAACCGCCTGTTTGCCCAGACCCAGCTCCAGACCTCCTTCGCCATCAACATGCTGGCCCTGGTCAACAACCAGTCCCAGCCCAAGATCCTCTCCCTGCGCCACATTCTGGACGAGTACATCGCCTTCCAGGAGGAGATCATCGTCCGGCGGACCAAGTACGACCTCAAGAAGGCCCAGGAGCGGGCCCACCTGCTGGAGGGCCTGCTCATCGCCCAGGACAACATCGACGAGGTCATCAAGATCATCCGCAGCAGCTACGACAACGCCAAGGAAAATTTGATGAACCGCTTCGGCCTGGACGACATCCAGGCCCAGGCCATCCTGGACATGCGGCTAAAGGCACTCCAGGGTCTGGACCGGGAGAAGCTGGAAAACGAGTACAAGGAGCTGGAGGAGCGCATCGCCTACTATCAGGAGCTGCTGGGCTCCGAGACCATGATCCGCCAGGTCCTCAAGGACGAGCTGACCGCCATCCGGGACAAGTACGGCGACGAGCGCGTCACCGAGATCCAGGACGTGGAGGACGAGATCGACATCGAGGACCTCATCGAGGAGGAGGAGTGCGTCTTTACCCTCACCGCCGCGGGCTACATCAAGCGGCTGCCCGCCTCCACCTACCGGGCCCAGCGCCGGGGCGGTAAGGGCATCACCGCCCAGACCTTGAAAGAGGAGGACGTGGTGGAGACCGTGTTCACCGCCTCCACCCACGACTATATCCTCTTCTTCACCAACAAGGGCCGGGTCCACCGGAAAAAGGGCTATCAGATCCCCGAGGCCGGCCGCACCGCCAAGGGCACCAACATCGTCAACGTCCTGCCGGTGGAGTCCGACGAGAAGGTCACCGCCATGATCCACCTGCGCCAGTTCCCCGAGGACCGCTACCTCACCATGGTGACCCGCAACGGCACCGTCAAGCGCATCCAGCTCTCCTCCATCAACACCGCCCGCAAGGCGGGCATCCGCTGCATCACCCTGGAGGAGGGGGATGAGCTCATCTGCGTCCGGGAGACCGACGGCGAGCAGGCCCTTCTCATCGCCACCCACGACGGCATGACCATCTCCTTCCTGGAGAGCGACGTGCGGTGCATGGGCCGGGACGCCTGCGGCGTCATGGGCATCCGGCTGCGGGACGGCGACTACGTGGTGGGGGCCGCCCGGGCCAAGTACGATCACCAGGTGCTGATGGTCACCGAGCGCGGCTACGGCAAGCGCACCCCCATGGACGAGTATTTCCGTGCCGACGGACCCCAGAAGCGGGGCGGCTACGGTCTGAAGGGCTATCAGGTCACCGAAAAGACCGGACCCGTGGTGGGGGTCAAGGTGGTCAGCGACGAGGACGATATCCTGGTCATCAACGACGCCGGCGTCATCATCCGCATGGCGGTGAAGGACATCAACGTCTACAGCCGCTCCGCCCAGGGCGTCAAGCTGATGAATCTGGACGAAGGGGTCAAGGTGATCTCCATCGCCCGCACCGACCACGAGGAGGAAGAGACCGGCGAGGGCGCGTCCGCCCCGGAGACGACGGAGGGCTGATATGGATCGAAAGCGGAAACAGCGGGTCACCTATCGGCCCAGCAAGTCCAGCGGCGTGTTCGGCGGCGTGGTGGGGGTCATTTTCGTCCTCATCGGCGTGTTTGTGGTCATTCCCACCTTCGGACCCTTCGGCATCCTGTGGACCCTCTTCGCCGTGGCCATCACTGGAATGAGCCTCTACCAGGCCTTCGGCAAGGGCTATGTGGGCCCCGAGATCCACATCGAGGAGGACGGCGGCGAGCCGTCTGAGACGCCCGCTCCCGTGGGCGGCGTATCCGCCCAGGACCGGCTCACCGAGCTGCGGGCCCTCTACGACCAGCGCCTTATCACCCAGGAGGAGTATGAGGAGAAGCGCAGGGAGATCCTAAAGGACCTGTGACAGGAGGCTTATGAAAACAGTCACCATCTACACCGACGGCGCCTGCTCCGGCAACCCGGGGCCGGGCGGCTGGGGCGCCATCCTCATGTACGGCGGCTTTCAAAAGGAGCTGTCCGGCGGGGAGGCGCACACCACCAACAACCGCATGGAGCTCACCGGCGTCATTACCGCCCTGGAGGCCCTGAAGGAGCCCTGCGCCGTGGAGCTCTACTCCGACTCCAAGTACGTCATCGACGCCCTGGAAAAGGGCTGGGCCAAGGGCTGGCGGGCCAGAGGCTGGGTCAAGGGGGACAAAAAGCCCGCCCTCAATCCCGACCTGTGGGCCCGGCTGCTGGACCTGTGCGACTACCACAAGGTCAACCTCCACTGGGTCAAGGGACATGCCGCCAACCCCTATAACAACCGCTGCGACGAGTTGGCGGTGGCCGAGAGCCGGAACCATAAGCAGTAAAAGAGGAGCGCGTGCGATGAATCGCACGCGCTCCTCTTACTCTTTTACAAAATAGGCGATGCCCGCCGCGCCGGGCCCGGCGTGGGTGCCCACCACGCTGCCGATGTCGCTCTCCCGCCAGGACGTCAGGCCCAGCTTTTCCACAAAGTGCGCCCGGCACTCGGCCAGAACCGCCGGGGCGTCCGAGTGGCCGAAGGCCACGGGAAGCGTCAGATCCGGCCGCTCCTGCTCCATCCGCCGATCCATCCACTGGAAGGCCGCCTTTCGGCCCCGCACCTTGGCGGCGGCCTCCACCACCCCGTGCTGCACCTTGAGGATGGGAGTGATGCCCAGCATCCCGCCCAGCACCGCGGAGGCTCCCGAGATACGGCCCCCCATCTTCAGGTATTTCAGGGTGTCCACCACCGCCAGCAGCCGCACCCGCCCGGAAATGGCCTGGACCTCTGCCGCGATCCGGGCGGCCGATCTGCCCTGATCCCGGAGCATTACAGCATACTCCACCAGAAGACCCAGCCCAAAGGTCACCGCACCCGAGTCCACCACAAAAATATGGGTCTCGTCCACAATGTCACGGGCGATCGAGGCCGACTGAAAGGTGCCGGAGAGCAGCGAGGACAAAAAGATCCCCACCACCTCGTCCCCGGCCTCCACATGGGTCCGGAAGCGGTTGACAAACTCCTCCGGATTGACCTGAGCGGTGACCGGCAAGGCCTCCGCACGCCGCAGGCGGTCATAAAACGCATGGTTGGTGATGTCCACCCCATCCCGGAAGGTCTCATCCCCAAAGTGGACGGTGAGCGGAGCCACCTCCACCCCCAGCTCCGCCTGACGGGCGGCGGAGAGCTCACTGGTGCTGTCGGTCAAAATGCGAACCATGTCTGGCTACCCCCTTATTGGTCTGTTTTGCCGGTCCTTTTCCTGAAAAAAGCCGGCCAGATGGCCCAGCGCCCGGACCAGAACCCCGGTCTCATCCTCCGTAAGGACCGCCAAAAGCCCGTCCACCATCTCCCGGTGGAAACGGGCATGGACGGCGTTGGCCGCCCGGGCCGCGGCTGTGGGCAGGATGCGAACCGCCCGTCGGTCCTTCTCGTCCCGGCGGCGCTCCAGATAGCCCTTCTTCTCCAGCAGCGTCACCGCAGTGGTCAGCGTCCCCGCCGTCACGCGCTGGGCGGCGGCAATGGCGGTGGCCCGGTTGTCTCGGCCCTCCTCCTCCGCCCGGCAGACCTCCTCAATCAGGTGCAGCTCCCGCAGGGACAGGTCCGGAAACCGGCCCGCCAGGTCCCGCTCCTCCGTCCGGAGGATTTCGTTGAACACACGGACCAGAAAGAGATTCAGTTCCTTGCCGCGGTTTTCCATGCTGGGTCATCCTTTTCATTTGGTTTGAAAATCAAAGCGTTCCAAGCATAATACGGCAGGGTCCTTTTTGTCAAGGATATTTTGAAATTCAAAGTACTTTGAGCGGCAAAAAAACCGCCTGCCGAAGCAGACGGTTTTCCAGCGGCTCTTCCAATCAGGCCAGCTTGTTGAGCTTGATGGTCATGGCGCTCTTCTTGTTGGCCGCGTTGTTCTTGTGCAGCAGACCCTTGGCAGCAGCCTTGTCAATGGCTTTGACAGTGGCCTTGTAAGCGCTATCGGCCTCGCTGCGGTTGCCTTCGGCCACCACGGCTTCAAACTTCTTGATCTGGGTCTTCAGCGCAGACTTGGCAGCCTTGTTCCGCGCAGCCTTGGTCTCGTTGACCAGCACGCGCTTCTTGGCAGACTTAATATTCGGCAAACCAAACACCTCCTCCGATGCGATCTATTGGGGCATATTCTGCCCGTGCAGATATTTATTTTAACAGCCGGGCGGGAAAAATGCAACTGATTTTTTCGGTTTTTTCACATTTTTTTGTATATCACAGCCGTTGCCGCTAAAAATAGCGGATGGAGTATGAATACGGCACAAGATATTGATGTGTGGAGGCAAAAAACAATGCTGAAAAGACGGACGGATCTGGCGCTGGAGGCCAAGGAGCTGTGGACCGAGTCGGCGGAGAAGGAGACCAAGCTGGAGGGCGTCCGGGCCCGGGACAGTCTGCGGGAGGGGTATCAGGTCACTACGGTGGATATCCTGGACGAGCAGGGCGCCAGCTCTTTGGGCAAGCCGGTGGGCTCCTATGTGACGGTACAACTGGACGCCCTGGCCCGCCGGGAGGAGGACGCCTTCGGCCGGGCCGCCCGGGCCATCGCCGCCGAGCTGAATGGGCTGCTCAAGCTGCCCGAGGAGGCCACATGCCTGGTGGTGGGGTTGGGCAACCGGGCCATTACCCCCGACGCCATCGGGCCCGGGGTGGCCGACCACACCATGGTCACCCGCCATCTGGTGGAGCAGGCACCGGAGCACTTCGGTTCCTTCCGACCGGTAGCGGCCTTGGCCGCCGGAGTGCTGGGCACCACCGGCGTGGAGAGCGGCGAACTGGTAAAGGCGGTAGCGGAAAAGATCCGGCCGGGCTGCATCATCGCGGTGGACGCCCTGGCCTCCCGATCCATGGACCGGGTGTGCACCACCGTACAGTTGGCCAACACCGGCATTGTCCCAGGCTCCGGCGTGGGCAACCACCGGGCCGCCCTCAACCGGGAGACCTTAGGCGTCCCCGTCATTGCCGTGGGAGTACCCACGGTAGTGGACGCCGGGACGCTGGCCGCCGATATTCTGGCGGAGGCCGGGCAAGAGGGGCTGGACCCGGAGGCCCTGGCCGGGGCGGGCGAAGGGCTGATGGTCACGCCCAGAGATATCGACCAGCGGGTGGCCGACCTGGTCAAGGTCATCGGGTACGGGATCAACCTGGCGCTTCAGCCTGGCTTGACAATCGAGGATGTGGATCTGTTTCTGAGCTGAGGCGGACCCGATGACCAGCGTGCAAAGCACGCCGCCGCGCAAGCGGCGCAGCCCGGCGGAATTGATTTTCGCCGGGCACAGATGAAATACGGGGCCCCCGTGGGATGTCAATCCCATGGGGAACAGCGGGTACGGGATCAACCTGGCGCTTCAGCCTGGCTTGACAATCGAGGATGTGGATCTGTTTCTGAGCTGAGGCGGACCCGATGACCAGCGTGCAAAGCACGCCGCCGCGCAAGCGGCGCAGCCCGGCGGAATTGATTTTCGCCGGGCGCAGATGAAATACGGGGCCCCCGTGGGATGTCAATCCCATGGGGAACAGCGGGTACGGGATCAACCTGGCGCTTCAGCCTGGCTTGACAATCGAGGATGTGGATCTGTCCCTGAGCGGATAGGTCTCTGTGGGCAAAAAGGGAGCGCCCGGACTTCCCCAAATCCGGGCGCTCCTTGATGGGAGAATAGGCACATGAAAGGAATCAGGCGGCTTTGTCGTGCTGGCCCGTCGGCGCATGGAAGGGAATCAACTGACCGATCTCCTTGTCGTTGGGCGTGGCGATGGAGGTCACGGCCAGCGCCAGGGCTAGACCAAAGGTGACATAGACTGCGGCACTCCACAGCAGACTGACAAGACAAAACACAACGGTGAGAACCAGCAGGACGTTGGATGTGCGTTTCATAAGAAGCTCCTTTCCAAAAAGCGGTTATGGTTAGATGTTTAACATATTACTTATCTGTCTAACATCAAGATACACAAAGACGGCCGATTTGTCAAGAGGGTTTGCGCATTTCTCTGTTTTCCATAAAACCGCCCTGTCCTTTTTGACAGGGTAAACAGGAGTTGTGGGAATTCTTGCTTTTTCTCCCTGTTTTGCGTATAATTGAAAAACAACTGTGGATACGAACTTTTCGGGGAGGCAATGGAGAGATGGCGGCGAGAAACAAGGGAAGTCTTTCTCAGCAGGTGGCAAAACAGCTTCTCAGCGACTTCCAGGAGGGCGTGCGCTACCGGCCCGGCGACAAGCTCCCCAACGAGAACGATTTGGCCGGCGAGTACGGCGTGAGCCGGGGCACCCTGCGGGAGGCTATCCGCATCCTCTCGTCCCACGGGGTGCTGGTGGTGCGGCGGGGCATGGGGACCTTTGTGGCCGAGCAGCTCCCGGAAAAGGCGGATTTCGGCCTGATGGAGCTGCTCACCCAAAAGACGGTGCTGAAGGAGCTCTTCGAACTGCGGCTGATGGTGGAGCCCCGGTGCGTGGCCCTGGCCTGCCGCCGGGCCACCAGCGAGGAGCTGCGCAACATCCTCCGGCTGGGGGAGGCCTTTGAAAAGACCGTTCTGGAGGGGGGCGACAGCATCGCCGCCGACCAGGCCTTTCACTCCGGCATCGTCCAGGCCATGCATAACGACTTCATGGCCCAGTTTATCCCCGGCATCCAGCGCTCCATCAGCCAGTCCGCCGCCCTTCAGGATGGGGTCAACTGGTTCAGCGGCGAGACGGTGGAGGACCACCGGCTGATCCTCTCCTTTCTCCGCATCCGGGACCAGGAGGGCGCGGAGGCCGCCATGCGGCTGCATCTGGTCCACATCATCAACCGCCTGAACCTCCCCGACGACGGAGAGCCCGTACTCTAGGGCCCAGAAAGGCGAAATCCCTTGACGGCGGGCGGTTTCGGTGATACAATACACTCCACGATACAGCGACAGGCAGTGACCGGGAGGAGTACGCGAGGGCCCGGGCCAGAGAGAAGCCGGACGGTGCGAGGCTTCCGAAGGTCCCCGCGGAAGGCGTCCGGGAGCTCCGGCCAGGAAATGGGCCGGCGGTACCCGCCGTTACAGGGGCCGAGCGCGGGGCGGTCTGCCGCCCCGAATTCAGGTGGCACCACGGACAGACTGTTCGCCCTGAGCCTTTGGCTCAGGGCGTTTTTTATCGGTCTGCCGCCTCATTGTGTTCTCCAGTTCTATTTTATTTCATAAGGAGTGCTTCCCATGAAAAACACCGAAAAAACCATGGAAAAGCTGGTGGCGCTGTGCAAGGGCCGCGGCTTTGTCTACCCCGGCAGCGAGATCTACGGCGGCCTGGCCAACTCCTGGGACTACGGCCCCCTGGGCGTGGAGCTCAAAAACAACGTCAAGCGGGCCTGGTGGAAAAAGTTCGTTCAGGAGTCCCCTTACAACGTGGGCCTGGACGCCGCCATCCTCATGAACCCCGAGGTGTGGGTGGCCTCCGGCCACGTGTCCACCTTTAACGACCCCCTCATCGACTGCAAGGCCTGCAAAATGCGCCACCGGGCCGACAAGCTCATCGAAAACTGGTGCGCCGAGCAAAACCGCACCGACGTGAACGTGGAGGCCATGACCCAGGACGAGCTGGTGGCCTTTATCCGGGACAACGGCGTCACCTGCCCCGGCTGCGGCAAGTCCGATTTCACCGACATCCGCAAGTTCAACCTGATGTTCAAGACCCACCAGGGCGTCACTGAGGACTCCTCCACCGAGGTCTACCTCCGGCCCGAGACCGCCCAGGGCATTTTTGTCAACTTCCCCGCCATCCAGCGCACCACCCGCAAAAAGCTGCCCTTCGGCGTGTGCCAGGTGGGCAAGTCCTTCCGCAACGAGATCACCCCGGGCAACTTTATCTTCCGCATCCGGGAGTTCGAGCAGATGGAGCTGGAGTTCTTCTGCCAGCCCGGCACCGACCTGGAATGGTTCCGGTTCTGGCGGGAATACTGCCACCAGTGGCTGCTGAGCCTGCACATCCAGGACGAGAACCTGCGCCTGCGGGATCACGAGCCCGAGGAGCTGGCCTTCTACTCCAAGGCAACCACCGACTTCGAGTTCCTGTTCCCCTTCGGCTGGGGCGAGCTGTGGGGCGTGGCCGACCGCACCGACTACGACCTCAAGCAGCACCAGGAGCACTCCGGCAAGGATCTGACCTACTTCGACCAGGAGAAGAACGAGCACTATATCCCCTACGTTATCGAGCCCTCCCTGGGCGCCGACCGGGTCACCCTGGCCTTCCTGGTGGAGGCCTATGACGAGGAGGTGGTGGACGCCGAGAAGAACGACGTGCGCACCGTCATGCGCTTCCACCCCGCCCTGGCCCCCTTCAAGTGCGCCGTCCTCCCCCTGAGCAAGAAGCTGGGGGACAAGGCTCTGGAGATCCGGGACCTGCTGGCCAGAGACTTCATGGTGGACTACGACGATGCCGGCTCCATCGGTAAGCGCTACCGCCGCCAGGACGAGATCGGCACCCCCCTGTGCGTCACCGTGGACTTCCAGACCGTGGGCGACGACAAGACCCCCGCCGACGGCTGCGTCACTGTCCGGGACCGGGACACGATGGAACAGGTCCGCATGCCCATTGGCGAGCTGAAGGCATATATCGCCCAAAAGATCGCATTTTAAGCCCGTACTTCCTGCGGGCGGCCCTTCGGCCGCCCGCTCTTTCCCTATTCTGGAGAGTGCTATGAAACACGTTTTTCTTTTCCAAACCCATACCGACCCCGGCTGGTCCCCGGGCAGGCGGGCCGGCTTCTGGCTGTGGAACCTGTTCTGGGTGGCGGCCGCCAGCCTCTGCGTGGGGACGCTGAGCCTGTACTTTGCCGCGGTGTTCAAGCAGGCCGAGCTGTTTGGAAGCTACTTCAAAAACCCACTCATTGCCCTGCTGAACCTGGCCCCCGTGCTGCTGCTGGCCCTGGGGCTCTACTTCCTCACCGGGCGGCCCGGCCTGGCCTACGGCCTCACCGCCGGGCTCACCGCCGGCTTTACCATGGGCAACTGGTTTAAGCTCCAGTTTCGCAACGACCCCCTGCTCTTCGAGGACCTGCTCCTGCTCAAGGAGGCGGGCAACATGGCGGGGAAATACCAGCTCTTCCTCTCCCGCACCATGGCCCTGGCCCTGGCCCTGCTGCTGCTGGGCGGAGTGTTTTTCCACTTCTGCGTCCGGGGCAGGCTGAAGGGACAGACCCGCTATCGTTTTCTGGGTATCTCCGCCGTCATTCTGGCGGCCCTGCCCCTCCAGGAGGCCATCCTCAGCGACAGCGTCTACCAGGACCGCACCGCCAACAACGACCTCATCAACCGCTGGTCGGCTACCCAGGTCTACGTCTCCAAGGGCTTCGTCTACCCCTTTCTCTACAGCGTCAAGTCGGCCTCCGACGCGCCGCCGGAGGGCTATGATGCCAAGCGGGCCGAGGCTATGCTGAACGCCTACCAGGACGCCGACATCCCGGAGGACCAAAAGGTATCCCTCATCACCATCATGCTGGAGGCCTACAGCGACCTGTCCGGCTTTGACATCCCCGGCCTCAGCGACCGGGTCTACGCCGACTACCACGCCCTGGAGGCCGAGAGCTACACCGGAAATCTCATCACCAACATCTTTGCCGGCGGCACGGTGGACACCGAGCGGTGTTACCTCACCGGCTTCTCCCGGCTGGGTTCCTTCCGCTCCCCCACCAACTCCTACCCCTGGTACTTCCGCTCCCAGGGCTACTCCGTGCTGGGAGCCCACCCCTGCTTCTCCTGGTTCTACAACCGGGAAAACATCAACCGCAACCTGGGCTATGAGGACTACTGGTTCGTGGAGAACCACTTCGCACCCCTCACCGGCGGGGACGTGGGCTACGACAAGGTGCTCTTCCCCGAACTCATCGGCATGTGGGAGGAGAACCGGAGCACCGGCAAGCCCCTGTTCGCCTATAACCTGACCTACCAGGGCCACGGCCCCTACGACGCCGACGTGACCTGGTGGGGGGACGATTACGTCACCGGCGGGGACTACACCGACGCCGAGCGGAACATCCTCAACAACTATTTCGGCTCCATCTACGACACCAACCAGCACCTGACGGAGTTTTTCGACTACTACCGCCAGGCCGAGGAGCCGGTGGTCATCGTCCTGTTCGGGGACCACAAGCCCTGGCTGGGGGACGGCAACTCGGTGTACGAGACCCTGGGCATCAACCTGGACTTCTCCACCGAGGAGGGGTTCTACCACTATTACGCCACCCGCTACCTCATCTGGGCCAACGACGCGGCCAAGGATGTCCTGGGAAATAACTTCACGGGAGAGGGCCCGGATCTGGGCCCCTACTTCCTGATGAACCAGGTGTTCCGGCTGTGCGGCTGGGAGGGGCCCGCCTTTGTGCAGGCCACCCAGCAGGTGATGGACCGGGTGCCCGTCCACAACACCCCCACCGGCCTGTATGTGGAGCAGGGCGTCCTCACCGGCAGCCTCACCCCCGAGGGACAGGCCCTGGTGGACGACTACAACACCATGCAGTATTATTGGCGCAAGCATTTTGCCTACGAGAAGTAAGCAGTCAAACGGCTTTTTTGACACGCTGAGGCGCGGCCCCGGGGCCGCGCCTCTTTTTTGCATAAATTTTACCGCCCAGGATGTGAAATTCACAGATTCTTGATGATTCGCCATATGGTTCTGATATAATAATTCTTCACACGAAAGGGTGGACGATCACAATGGAACAGGCACAAACGGAACTCTCCTGGCGGGAACGGGGCCGGTTATGGCTGCGGTTGGGCATCCGATTTCTGCTCATCGCGGCGGTGGTGCTGGGCCTGCGGTATCTAGCGCCCCCCCTACTCTCTCTCTTCATGCCCTTTGTCCTGGCCCTGCTGCTGGCCTGGCTGCTCAACCCCCTGGTGCGCACCCTTCAAAAGGCCCTGGGCCTGAGCCGGGGTATCCTCTCCCTGCTGCTCATTCTGCTGGTCTTCGGCGGCGTAGGGGGCGTTTTGGCCGCCTTCGGCTACAGCGTATTTGCCGAGATCCGCTCTCTGGTGACCAACTGGCAGGATATCTGGGCGGGGGTCCAGGCCGCCATCGAGGCCACCGGCGGCTTCCTCGACTCCCTGCTGGCCCACCTGCCCCAGGAGGTGGAGCAGACCGTCAACAGCGCCCTGGACAGCCTGACCCAATGGCTTCAAACCGCCCTGCCCAACTTCTTCACCAACGCTGCCGAACGGGCCGGCAATTTCGCCATGAGCATCCCCTCCTTCGTCGTGGCGCTGGTGGTCTTTATCATGGGGACCTATTTCATCACCGCCGACTATCCCCATCTGCGCTTTCTGGTCACCGACCACCTCTCCCCCGCGTTCCGCCGCTTCCTGGGCCACGTCAAGCACGCGGCGGTAGGGGCTTTCGGCGGCTATGTCCGGGCCCAGATCATCCTCTCGCTGGGGGTGCTGCTCATCCTGCTGGCCGGATTCGTCCTCACGGGCCAGAGCTACGCCGTATTGCTGGCCCTGCTGCTGGCGGTGCTGGACTTCATCCCCATCATCGGGGCCGGCACCGTCATGGTGCCCTGGGCGGTGATCGACCTGTTCCTGGGCCAGTTCGGCCACGCCGTGGAGCTGATGGTCATCTGGGGCATCATCTGCGTGTTCCGCCGGGTGGCCGAGCCCAAGGCCGTGGGCAGCCAGACCGGATTGTCCCCCATCCTGTCTCTGGTGAGCATCTATGTGGGCATGCAGGTGGCCGGGGTGCTGGGCATGATTTTGGGTCCGGTGCTGTGCATGGTGGTCATCAATGTGTGCAAAACCGGGCTGTTCGACGGGCTGACGGATGACCTGCGCCTGGCGGTGGACGATACCGCCCGCTTCCTGCGCAACCGGCCCGTCCCCAGACGGCCGGAGCGGTAGCCCGGTTCAAAAAAGATTCTTACTTCGTTCAAAAAACATCGGAGGTTTCTTCACGCAATGGACATATTTTTTGAGTATCCTTTACCACGATCAGAGAAATGCTAAAGCACAGGAAGGAGCGAGCGTTATGTACTATCGCAATGATTATAACAGCCCCCACGAGCCGTGGGAGCAGCCCATCGAAACGACCGGCCATGTGGTGGAGGAGCCCGGGCACAAGGAGCCCAAAAAGAAAAAGTCCTTCGGCGGGAAGATCGTGGCCCTGTGCCTGGTCTGCGCCCTGGTGGGCGGCGTGGCCGGAGGGGCCGGCGTGGCCGCCTTCTCCGGAAACGGCAGCGGCGGCGGTTCCACCACCCTGGTGGAGGGAGAGCGGACCCCCACTGTGGTCAATGTATCCAACGTCACCACCAAGGACCCTCTGACCGCCTCCCAGATCTATCAGGCCTATGTGGGCTCCACCGTGGGCATCACCACCGAAATCGTCACCACCAACTACTTCGGCCAGCCCGTGTCCCAGGCGGCGGCCGGCTCCGGCTTCGTCATCTCCGACAACGGCTACATCCTCACCAACTACCACGTCATCAAAGGCGCATCCTCCATCAAGGTGGCCTTTATGGACGGCACCAACTATGACGCCACGCTGGTGGGTGGCGAATCGGAAAACGACATCGCCGTGCTCAAGATCAACGCCTCCGGCCTCTCCCCCGTGGTGCTGGGCAACTCCGACAACGTCCAGGTGGGCGAGCAGGTGGTGGCCATCGGCAACCCCCTGGGCGAGCTGACCTACTCCATGACCCAGGGCATTATCTCCGCCAAGGACCGCTCCATCACCATGTCCGACGGCACCGTGATGAATATGCTCCAGACCGATACCGCCATCAACAACGGCAACTCCGGCGGGCCCCTGTTTGACATGTACGGTCAGGTCATCGGCATCACCAGCGCCAAGCTGTCCAACAGCGCTACCGCCGGCTCGGGGGCCACCATCGAGGGCCTGGGCTTCGCCATCCCCATCAATGACATCAAGGGCATGGTGGAGGACATCATCGCCAACGGCTATGTCACCGGAAAGCCCTACATGGGCATCACCGTCACCACCGTGCCCGAGTCCGTGGCCTCCCAGTACGGTCTGAGCCAGGGAGCCCTGGTCAAGAGCGTGGATTCCTCCTCCTGCGCCGCCAAGGCTGGGCTGAAGGAGAACGACATCATCACCGCCATCGACGGCCAGACCGTCCTATCCTCCGCCGAGCTGGTGGAGGCCAAGAAGGATTACAAGGCGGGCGACACCATCACCCTGACGGTGGACCGCAGCGGCGAGAAGCTCACCCTCACCCTCACCTTTGACGAGGATACCCCCGAGCGGCAGGCCGCCCAGCAAAAGCAGTTGGAGCAGCAGGAACAGCAACAGAAACAACAGCAGCAGAACAATTCCGGCAGCTACTACTGGCCCTTCGGCGGCTTCTCCCCCTGGTTCTATTAAGGACGTAACATCCAAATCCCCCCGGCGGCAGGTGCCGCCGGGGGGATTTTTCAGGCTTCGGGAGCCATTTCCTGCTCCTCGTCCGCCGCTTTTGGCCGGAAGGTCAACACCACCAGCAGCAGGCAGAGCAGAGCCAGCACCAGACCCGCCGCCACCTGCTCCGGCTCCGGGCGGTAAAACCGGGGGTACAGATCGGACAGGGTGGGCTTAGCCAGGATAAATTCCTTGCTGCGGGGCAGGTAGGCCCACTCCTCCCCCAGACCGGGCAGCAGATCAGCGCCCAGCAGCAGCAGGGCCGTAGGGGCCAGGCCCCGGCGGCGGCCCTTTTTCAGGGCGAGCAGCAGGCAGAGCAGAATCAGCATCCCAGCCAGGCCGCCGTAGAGCAGGCTCTGCCGGAGGTACGCCTCCAGAGGCAGGGCGTCCAGGCGGAAGAGCAGCCAGAAGGCCGTCAGCAGCAGCAGGGAGAGGGCGGGCAGCAGCTCCCGGACAGCGGGTCGGCGGAGCCCCGGCCGGAGCAGCACCGGTCTCCGCCCAAAGCCGCAGCGCTCCACCAGCCAGAGGGTGAGGGCGGTGAGAGCCAGGGCCAGAAGCACGCCCAGCAGGAGGAGCAGGGGCAGGTGGTCTTTCCACCAAAACAGCAGCCGCACACGCCATTCCTGGACGTTGGCGATGGTCATGGCGGCGGGCAGGGCGGCCAGGCCCGTTCCCAGCCGAAGGACTACCGTCAGGTTGACCGACAGGTCCATGGCGGCGTTGCCGATGCGGAACCAGCGGTTCTGGTAGCAGTAGTACCGCTGAAGATAGACCCCGTAGGCCATGCACCCCAGGTAGGCCAGGTAGCACAGCAGGGTGGGCATAAACAGGTCCAGCAGGAAGAAGAGCACCCCGCCTCCCAGGGCAAACGCAAAGGACAGCAAGCTCTGCCCGTCCGCCCGGGTGAGGGTCCGGATGGGCTTTTCCCCGTCCAGCAGGTCATCCACCGTCACCCCCAGCGCCCGGGCCAGGGGGACCAGCAGCGGCACGTCGGGATAGCCGCCCCCCGACTCCCAGCGGGAGACCGTCTTGTTGCTGACCCCCAACTGGTCCGCCAGGTCCTGCTGGGTCATGGCCTTGGCCCGGCGGTAGTTTTTCAGCCGTTCACTGAAATCCGGTTCCATAGAATCGACTCCTTTTCCCTTGGGTGTGGATATTGTAGCATGGCGGGGCGGAAAAAGGCCACCCCATGGTCCGGGAATTCACTCCCGGCAGGCGGGAAAGGGCCTGGAATCCGGTCTCGGGACGAAAAAAGGGCCGGTTTTACACCGGCCCTTCTCAAGGTGTGGAAAATCAGTCCTCCCTCGTCCGGGTGAGGGCACCGAAGAAGCGGACCATCAGGGGGATGTAGGTGCCCACGAAGAGGATGGAGGACAGCACCGCCGCCGCACTCCGCTTTTTCAGTGGGATGCCCAGCCCGATCAGAATGCCCAGCGCCATCAGGCACAGCTTCAGCGCCGCCACGTCCTCCAGATCCATGTCCTTGATGGCGAGCCGTCCCGCCGCCAGCCACTTGTCCAACATGTGCACACGTTCCTTTCCGCCGGGGCCTAAGTCCAGGCCCCCTCCAGTTCCAACAGCCTTCGTTTCAGCTCCAGACCCCCGCCGTAGCCGGTGAGGGTGCCGTCCGCCCCCACCACCCGGTGGCAGGGGATCAGGATGGGGATGGGATTGCGGTGATTGGCCTGCCCCACCGCCCGCACCGCCCTGGGCGAGCCCACTGCCGCGGCGATCTGGGCATAGGTGCGCGTCTCGCCCCAGGGAATAGCCGTCAGGGCCGCCCAGACCCTCCGCTGAAAAGAGGTGCCCCGGGGGTCCAGCGGCAGGTCGAAGCTCCGACGCGCCCCGGCCAGGTATTCCAGGACCTGACGGCGGGCCTCGGCCAGCACCGGGGTCTCATGCTCGGCGATTCGGGGTACCGGGGCGTTGGGCAGGGCCAGGCCGGTGACGCACGCCCCCTCCCCCAGCAGGGCCAGACGACCCGCCGGGCTGTCAAACAGGATCAAATCCATGGGGCTCACCTCCGAAAACAAGCGGGACGGTCAAAATGCACGATCTCCAGCTCGATGCCCTCGGTATCGTAGAAAAAGAAGGCGTAGTCGTCCGGAGTATACTCCGGATAAAACCGGGGCGGAAGGCGGATCGCCGCGCCGGGGATGGCCCGGACCTGGCCATAGAGCCGGTCCACCTCCTCACGGCGATCCACACCGAAGGCCAGGTGGTGGAGGGAAACGGGCTTCCGGCGGCAGACGGCCTCCCCCGCCAGGGCGGGGCGGGGGCAGATGAGAGTCAGGTCAAAGGCCGGGCTGCCATAGTCCACACAGCGGAATTCGTGTTTCGGGATGTTATCCCAGTTTTTGCGGTCTAGATCAAAGCCCAGCAGGGGCAAAAGTTCGTCGTAGAACGGCTCTGCCCGGTCCAGGTCGGCCACCGTGAGCTCGATATGGTCGATGCGGGGGACCATCAGTCGTACCGGCGGACCACCGCCACCACCTTGCCCAGAATCTGAGCGCCCTGGCCGTCGATGGGCTGGTACTCCGGGTTCTCCGGCAGCAGCCACACATGGCCGTCCCGGCGGCGAAAGGTCTTGACCGTGGCCTCGTCCTCGAACAGAGCCACCACGATGTCCCCGTTGCGGACGGTCTGCTGCTGGTGGACGATGACAAAGTCCCCGGGCAAAATGCCCGCGTCCAGCATGGACTCCCCCCGGACTTTCAGGGCGAAGTGCTCCCCGGACAGGCCGCCGGTGTCAAAGGTGAGATAGTCCTCGATATGCTGCTCCGCCAGTATGGGCGCGCCGGCCGCCACGCTGCCCACCACCGGGATCTTATCCGCCGGGGCCTCCACCTCCGGCGCGCCGGGGCCGCCGCTGACCGTGATGGCCCGGGTCTTCCCCTCCGCCTTGGTGATGAGTCCGGCGGACTCCAGCCCCTTCAGATGAAAATGCACCGTGGAGGGGGATTTCAGCCCCACCGCCTCCCCAATCTCCCGCACCGAAGGGGGATAGCCATGGTCCTTCTGGAAGGCGACGATATAGTCGTAAATCTGCTGCTGCTTGTCGGTGAGCTTCTTCATGGCAGACCCTCCTCTGCATCTCAGGCGGAACATAAAGCCTTCTGCGCGCTCGTATACATATACTCTAACGCTATCCTATCATACAACCGCCGGAAAGTCAAACATTCGTTCTAAGAAACTAAAAGGTTTCTTGATCTTTTCCCCATCAGCCGATCGGCGGAAAGAAATGGGACAGGAGGTACGGCATGGACCCCAACAGCGAGATGCCCGGTATTTTATTCGACGCCCTGGCCCGGGCCCGGCGGCGGGCCATTGAGCGGGAGCTGGCCCGGGAGGAAGGGGGCTGCTCCGCCGTGTGGAGGGACGCGTCTCCGGCCATCCGGCGGGTGGACCGGCAGATGTTCGAGGGCTTTTCTCGGGAGGAGCTGGACCTGCTGGCCGCCTTCCAGCGCCGGATGCTCTCCGGGCTGCGGCGGGGGGACGGGCCCAGATGCCCCCGGGGAGGAGGAGCGGGATGAGATGAGAGAGAACAAGGCGGCAGCGCCCGGAGGGGGACGACCAGCGGGACCAGATGAACAGGCTGCCGGGGACAGGGCGCTGGACCGATTGGCTCTTGCAATCCACGGAAGAAACGGTATAATAAAAACTGGAAAACAAAAATGCGGCAGCTCCGGAGTGTTGCAGCACCCCGGAGCCTGCGCAGGTGCACCACCACCTACACAACGGCCCTTGGGCCGCGCCGCACGCTTCATTATACGGTATTCCCAACCCTTTTACAAGGCGGGAAATAACGTGTATTTGGCGTGCCCTGTGTGCATTTGAGAGACTTTGTCCTCGGATGCCGTGTAGGGAATCCCCTGCACGGCATTTTTGTTTCCCGCCGAGATGCCGGGGGAGTCTGTCCCCCGGCCGTCCGGTGCGGACACAGAGGAGGAAGTATAGATGAAACAGAGATTGGCGCCCCTGTTCCTGGTACTGGCCCTGTGCGCGGGGCTGGCCGCCCCCGCCCTGGCCGGCGACGAGCCCGTCCCCGGGCCGTATTTTACCATCAGCACCCAGACGGAGGGCCGCTTTGTCGTGAGGATGGACCGGTCAGCCGACGGCGAGGGCTGGAGCTTTGATGCCGCCACCCGGACCATCGCCCTCAGCGGCGCCGGAATCCAGTACCTGGAGATCTGCCGCGCCGCCGCTCCCGTCAGCCTGGTCCTGGCCGACGGGACCACCGGCACCCTGACCGGCGGCTGCGCCGTTCTGGCGGCCCCCCGGGCGGGCCTGACCATCTGGTGGAGCGCCAGGTCCACGGGCGGGGGGCCGCCGGTGTGACCCGCCGCCTCCCCCGCAAAAAGCCGCCGCGTCTGCATCGCAGACGCGGCGGCCTTTTGTGGTCAATAGCGGTTGACCCAGCCGGAGATCAGATAGGTGGGCACCAGCCAGGCGGTCAGGAAAAAGGTCAGGTTGGCGGCGGTCAGAGAGTCCCACGCCCCCTGGGCTGTGAGATAAAAGGCCAGCAGCACCCCGATCACCGAGCCCAGCACTGCCAGCAGGGCTGCGGCGGTCACCGCCCACCGCAGCCGGCGGGCGCCCACCACCGCCTCGGCAAAGGGGGCCAGGCCCTCCCGGCACAGCACGGCGGTGATGACCGGATCGTGGGGGGCGTCCGGGTCGGACAGCTCCCCCCGCCGCTCCACCGTGGGAAAGTCCATCTTCTCCACCGGCAGCTTAAACTTCTGCCGCAGCATGGCGGGGATGAGATTGAAGTCACGGGTGGCCAGCACCGGCGACACCTTGCCCCCGATAAGGGAGGTGAGGGACGGGGAGATCACCGGATGGAGAACGTAGTTCAGGGCGAAGATGCCTGCCAGCTCCCCGTCGATGGCGCAGAACACGGCGTTGCGCACGTTGAGGCCCTGGGGCAGGGAGACCTCCAGCAGAGACATGAAGGCGGCGGAGCCCACAGCAATCTGCTCGTTGCGGATGACGGCGGTAAGGCCGCCCCCCTCATGGCGCTCGATGCCGCCGGTGGTGCGGCGGTAGACGGCGCCCTGGGAGCGCAGCAGGTCGTGGAAGATTTTGTCCAGGCCGCTGCCCGCGTCCCGGATGAGGGTGGCGGTGACCGCCACCACCTTTTCCACCGGGTAGTCCCCAAAGATCTTGATGCCGTTCAGGGAGACGGAGCCGGGGGGGAAGAGGTCGGCGTCGGTGAGGAGGATGGCGCTCCCCTGCCGGGCCACGCCGGGCCACCCGCCCAGAGCGGCGCCGCTGGAGGACAGCCGCCGGGACAGCACCCGGAAGGGACGGCCGAACAAAAGCATGCCCGACAGGCAGGCCGCCGAGGCGGTGGTGGCCGACAGGCACCACACCAGCCGCTCCGGGGCCCCCCGACCCACCGAAGCGATGAGGGAGAACAGCAGGCAGGACAGCAGCAGCAGCGGCGCGGCCACCCGGAAGATGCGCTGGGCTCCGTCGTCCTCCTGGATCTGGCTGCCGAAGCCGATGGGAGAGCCCGACCACTTGGCGTAGGCGCTGCGGCCGTTCCAGGCCTTCTCGTCCAGGGTGACCAGATAGGGCTCGGAGGCCGCCGCCGCCGTGCGGCAGGCCATGCGCAGGCCCTGCCGCTTGGAGTAGGTCCCCCACAGGGTGAAGAACAGGGACAGCCCCGCCGCCACGCAGTAGGGGAGGCCCTGCCGCTCCGGGGTCAGGCGCCCCATGGTCAGGGCGTCGGCCAGGGCGAAGAGGCAGGAGAAGGCGGTCAGGGTGTCCGCCCCGGGCCGCAGAGTGAACAGCCGCGCCAGACCCAGAATCAGCCCGTCCGCGCCCAGCAGCATGGCGGCCGCCAGCAGGATGGCCGACAAAAGCCCCTGGAGCGGGACGCTGGCGGCCAGGGCGGCGGGCAGCGGAAAGGGCAGCAGCGGAGCCAGCGTCAGCCACAGCATGGGCAGGCACAGCAGCAGCACCAGCACCGCGCGCAGCCGCAGCAGACCCAGGCCCCTGCCGTACCGGCCCGCCAGCTCCGCCGGCGGCAGGTCGGGGGGCGGGGCCGCCTCTCTGCGGGGCTTGCGCTCCCGGAAGAACCGGCCCGCCGGGGGCTCCTCCTCGTCCACGCCGGGGATGAGCCGTTCGAACCGGAGGGTCTCGTCCGAGACCTCCACCCCCTCCTGCTCAAACATCTGCTCGGCATATGCGTCCGCCTTGCGCTTGAGATGTTCGATGCCCGCCTGGAGAGGGGGCGTGTCATCCTCCGGGAATTCCAGCACCTTGTCCGAGACGGGCGGCTGCCCCGTCTTGGGCCGGGGCGGCGGCGGGAGGGCCTCCTCCTCTTCCGCGTCCTCCTCCGGCCCGTCCGGGTCCTCCCCGCCGGGCGCCTCCGGCGCCGGGGTCGGGAAGGGCACCACGTTCTCCGGCGGAGGGGGCCGCCGCTTGGCCTCCGGCCAGGGCAGGTCCGGGCCGGAGGGCTTCGGCCCGGAGCCGAATTCCACCAAAATCTCCTCCAGCGTGAATTCCGCCGCCTCAGTGTCCTTATTCAGCTTGTCATCCCGGTCGTTTGACATCCCTGAATTCCTTGCTTTCTTGATGAGATATTACGGCTCCAGCCGCTGGCGCACCGCCTCGTAGAGCAGGATGGCCGCCGCCGCCGAGGCGTTGAGGGAATTGAGCTTGCCCTTCATGGGGATACTCACTTTGAAGTCGCAGGTCTCGGCCACCAGACGGCCCATGCCCGTCCCCTCCGAGCCGATGACGATGGCCGCCGGGCCCTTCAGGTCGGCGTCGTACAGCCGGGTGTCCCCGTCCGCCGCCGTGCCGAAAACCCACACGCCCGCCTCCTTCAACTCCTTCAGCAGAGCGGGCAGGTTAGCCACCCGGGCCACCGGCACATGGGACACCGCCCCCGCCGAGGTCTTGGCCACCACGGCCGTCAGCCCCGCCGAGCGGCGCTTGGGGATGATGACCCCGTGGGCCCCGGCGCACTCCGCCGTGCGGATCACCGCACCCAGATTGTGGGGGTCGGACAGCTCGTCGCACACCACGATCAGGGGAGGCTCCCCCTTTTCCCGGGCAATGGACAGGATGTCCTCCACCGTGGCGTATGCCCGTACCGCCGCCACGGCGATGACCCCCTGGTGGGCGTGGGTCAGGCTCATGGCGTCCAGCTTGCGCCGGTCGGCCTCCACCACCACGATGCCCTTGCCCCGCGCCGTGGAGGCAATGTGGCCCAGGGAGGCGTCGGTCTCCCCCTTGGCAATATAGATTTTATCCACCGGCGTGCCCGCCCGCAGAGCCTCCAGCACCGCATTGCGGCCCTCGATGACCCCATCGGATTCCTGTTGCCGGTCCTTCCAATCTTCCCGCTTTTCCCGCATGGCTTGTCCTGCCTTTCCGTTCAATCAGCTTTCAGTATACCATATTTGCGCGTGGAGAAAAAGAAGAATTTGCGCGCTTTGACCCGCAGTCCAGGCCAAGCTCCCCGGCCCGTCCGTCCCCCCCCGCTCCCCCCCACCCCACCCCCGTCATTCTGAGGCGCAGCCGAAGAATTCGTCCTTCCCCGTCTCATGCGGCGGCAAAAAGGACGGTGGGAACGGATTCTTCGCTCCGCTCAGAATGACGCGGGGGGCAGAGAAAAGGAGCGGTCCATTTGTCCTGGCTATACCAGGAACAATGGACCGCCCCTTATCCGTTCCTTTTTATTGGATTGGAACCGTCTCCCCATCCTGCCCGGAGGACGGGTCCAGACCTACGGTGGTAAATACGGGGTTGTTCTCAAATTTCTCGAATCGAGTCATCCGGTCAAAGTCCCCGCCGCAGAGGTAAACGAAATTGCCCTTAATGACCAGGTCGTAGACGGAATCCTGACCATGCAGGACCGCCGTGTCCTCCGACATGGCCCAGGTCCCTTCATCCAGTGCTTTCCCGCCCTCCCCGAGGTAAAGGGAAAAGTGATCGCCGTCAAAGGTCAGATAGGTCGCAAAATTAACGATCCGATCCGTGCCGAAGGTGCCGTACAGCGCGGCGTCCTTTGGATGCGCCTTCCGCTGTGCATATAGAGAACCCCAGCCGACGAGGCTGAAGAGGAGTAAAAGAAGGATCACGGCCCAGACCAAGAGAGATACCTTGTTCGCTTTTCTCATGTTCTGCTCCCCTTTCGTCCAATCAAGGACCGATGTGACACAAGACTCCGACTTTTGCGTTTCTATCTAAAGGTTATGATACACCCCAACAGTATGTTTGCCAATCATTAATAATGCAATACTCCGATTCAAAAAGGCAGACAGAGGGACGGTTCGCGGCCTGGGCCCGGCCCCCCGGCCCACCCCTCCTCCCCGCGTCTGGGCGTAAAACACCCCCGGTGTCACCAATGTAACACTGGGGGGTGCGGTACAAGACGGGAGAACCGTCCCCTTGTCTGCCCTATTCAATTGGAACCAGGGTATATGGTCCAGCATCTTCAAAATAATAGACATCTAAAGGAACATCCATACTATTCATTACAATGTACCATTTGTTGTCGGTATATAAAGCATAGTTCAAAATTTTTTCGTTAGAAGTTTTTTGTGAATTAATAACTGTATTTAACTCATACAACCTATCGGCTATTTTTTTTATATTAACAATTTCGTAAGAGATTAATTTATCTTGGATAAAGCCATTTACAGCTAATTTTCTAAAGGTTTCGACTTGGGAATTAAAAAAAATCATAGTTGCTGCCTGTTCATATCGCTCAGAAATAATATTATCAAAATATTGGGTTGCCATCTCCTGTACGTCGTTTTTTTCGTTGATATTTTTTTTAATATGTAAAATTGCAACAGTTAATATAAACACAACGATTAGAGCTATAAATAAACCAACATATTTTTTAACTAATCTATACATATACACTCCTTAGAGAAATAGTTATGGGGAGTATATACTTCCCATAACTATTATGAAAAAAGTACTAATACCTAAAGAATTTATGCAAGCTTGTCTACTGAGCGCCACTTTACTGTCCCAGATAAGTCACCACCTGTTCTGTTTGAAACAGCTCCAAAATAAGTATACGTATTGTTAAATTCTGCCTTGGTATCATATGTGTATCCTACCAACGGACACATCTTATAGCTTGTATACTCAAATCCACTATACGATTTCCATATACCGATGCCCACTTTTGTCGTATCGGAGTACCCACCTGACACGGTCATATTCGTGTCATAAGCTATTAGATTGTGTTTTACATCAGAACCCATAAATCCATAATTTGCTGTCCAAAAATATTCATTATCTCCTAAAGGCCCAAATTTATAAGAGAGCAATAGAGTAGTTGAGTCTCTAGGCTGTGGGTCTGTGAGAACGACATGGGCAACATCCTGATTTAAAACGTCCCCGTGGGTTGCAGCGAATGCAGGGGCAGACATGCCAATTGCTAGTGAAAGAGTTAAGGCCATGCAAATAAATTTTGATTTAATATTCATTTTTTTCTCTAGGGCTTGTTTGAAAAAAGGCGGAGATTGTGCTAAAGCAACAAAATAGCGATGGAGGCAAGATACACAAAGGCCAGGAAGGAAGCATCCGACTTGTCATATCGGGTGGCGATTCTGCGAAACCACTTGATTTTCTGGAAAAAACACTCCACCAGATGGCGCTCTTTATACAGATGCCAGTCAACCGGCCGGGGATCGGAAACGTTGCTTTGCGGCGGGATCACATAGCTGGCCCCGTGCGCTGAGATATATTCCCGAATCGTCCGGGCACCATAGGCCCGATCTGCCAGCACGGCACTCCCGCTGATCCTGACTTTTTTCAGCAGTTCAACAGCGTGAACCGAATCGTGGTCATTTCCAGCGGAGAGCAGGAACTCCACCGGGTTTCCCAGACCGTCTACGACAGCGTGGAGTTTTGTGTTCCACCCGCCTTTGGTACGGCCAACCGCCTTATCCGCCGTTTTTTTCCCCGCCATTTGCGCTTTCATGCACCTTTACGCAAGTGGAGTCCATGCTCAGGTTCTCCATATCCGCGTCCGCAGACAGTGTGTGGAATACCGCTTCCAGAGTGCCGTCATCCCGCCATTTGGCGAATCGGGCGTATATAGACTGCCAAGGGCCATAGGTCTCCGGCAGCTCACGCCACTGCGCACCGCTCCGGACGATCCAGAGCATTCCGTTGAGCATGATCCGGTTATCCTTCCGGGGACGACCCCGCTTTCCCGTTTCTTCCGGTGGCAGCAGCGGCTTGATCCGTTCCCATTGTTCTTTTGTTAATTCATATCGTTTCATGCTCGTAGCTTCGCATAACTTGGTTTCTTGTGCAACTTTTATTTTTCAAACAAGGCCTAACCCCTCCTGACAAGCAGTTTTCCGTGGCAAGAAAAATCTTGCCACGGAAAACTGCTATGAAGCTTCTTAGAAGTATACGTCTGTGGTGTTTCTTAGCCTACATCCACCGTAAGTCGTACGTTTTGCAGACCGGAGCCTTGGTGGCTTATGAATAGATTGTATTCATGGGTAGGGTCAACGTTAAAAGACTTTGAGACAGGAGCAGTGCTGTTATAGGCCAGCGAGAAATAATCGGAAATCAACTGCTCATCTTTGTCATAAATCGAAACGTTCACATCCGATTTGCTCGGGTCCTGTGAATCGGTGAAAGTAACTGTGACTACACCAGTTTCATCACTTTCAAATGTCAGTCCAGTAACCAAGGTGGTATTGCTTGTACCCGGATAAGGATTAGCAGGGACACCCCTCACCCATCCGCTAAAAACATTTCTGTCAGCGGTTGCCAGCATAGAGATAGGACTCTGAGGATACCGATGATACTCGGTTCCAGGAATACACATAGACGTATCGACCTGGCTCCAATCAATACCAAAATAATAGGGGTCATCCTCAAGAGATGCGGCACTAGCGGAAACGGCCAGAGAAAGCATCATGCAGACGGCGCACAGGACACTCAGGAGCTTTTTGAACTTTTTCATTATGATATCTCCTTATTCTCGTTTGGGAAATGAATCCTCATGGATGAACGGTACTGGGATACTTGTGCTACGGAGTTTGATTTGCTGAATCTTCTGACGGCCTCACCGCTTTTTAGTCTATAGGGAAAGCCGCGGACCGTCAAATTTCTACCCCATTGGACTCCCCTCCGATCCTCACCGCCCGTCGGCGGGCCATTGGCGTATTTGTGTCCCAAGCTGGGACAGAACTTGAAGCGCCCTATTTATGCTCTCATCCAATAAAACGATTTTCTGCGAAAAGTGCAACGGGCTTTTTTCAAAAGATTTTATTTAGGCCTTGTTTGAAAAAAGATAGAGAATGTGCCAAAGCAACAAAATAGCGATGGAGACAAGATAAACGAAGGCGAGAAAGGAAGCATCCGACTTGTCATATCTGGTGGCGATTCTGCGAAACCACTTGATTTTCTGGAAAAAACACTCCACCAGATGGCGCTCCTTATACAGATGCCAGTCAACCGGCCGGGGATCGGAAACGTTGCTCTGCGGCGGGATCACATAGCTGGCCCCGTGCTCTGAGATGTATTCCCGAATTGCCCGAGCGCCATAAGCCCGATCTGCCAGTACAGCACTCCCGCCGATTCTGACCTTTTTCAGCAGTTCAACAGCGTGAACCGAATCGTGGTCATTTCCAGCGGAGAGAAGGAACTCCACCGGGTTTCCCAGACCGTCTACGACCGCGTGGAGTTTTGTGTTCCACCCACCTCTGGTACGGCCAACCGCCTTATCCGCCGTTTTTTTCCCCGCCATTTGCGCTTTCATGCACCTTTACGCAAGTGGAGTCCATGCTCAGGTTCTCCATATCCGCGTCCGCAGACAGTGCGTGGAATACCGCTTCCAGAGTGCCGTCATCCCGCCATTTGGCGAATCGGGCGTACACGGACTGCCAGGGACCATAGGTCTCCGGCAGCTCACGCCACTGCGCACCGCTCCGGACGATCCAGAGCATCCCGTTTAGCATGGTCCGGTTATCCTTCCGGGGGCGGCCCCGCTTCCCCGTTTCTTCCGGTGGCAGCAGCAGCTTGATTCGTCCCCATTGTTCTTTTGTTAGTTCATATCGTTTCATGCTATTAGCTTCGCATAGCTTGGTTTATTGTGCAACTTTTATTTTTCAAACAAGGCCTAATCTGTTGATTTCGACCTCAATTACGGTATGTATGATATCATCTTAACATATACTTGTCAATAACAATTATATTTACAAGAAGAATATTTTTTGCTAAACTAAAACTATCCTAGGAAAAGGTGCACCATGATGCCAAGGAACAGCGACAAAACCACAAAGAGCGGCACGACCGCCAGTATCAACGACCAGCTCAAAAAGGCAACGACAGAAATGTTGGTGCTTTTTGTGCTGCGCCAAAAACCCATGTACACCTACGAGATGATGAGCACCATCGAGCGGCTGAGCGAAGGTAGGCTGAGCTTCAACACCCTGTACCAGGCCATCTACCGCCTGCGGGACTTCGGATATATCAGCGAGTCCGACAAGGTCCTGTCCGAGGATAACCGCATAAGGATCTATTTTTCCATCACGGAGGCGGGCGAGGGTTACCTCAGAGACCTGAGGGTGGAGTATCAGAATTTCATCGACACCATATCCCTGATTTTTTCAAAGGACGGCAGACTGGATGAGGGCGACGGACATGAAAACTGAATGGAAAGCCTATTATCGTGATTTGGCGTGGCGGCTGGAATGTCCGAGGGCGAAGCGCAGGGAATTGATCGAAGAGACACGACGGGCCGTCACGAATTTCATGGAGGAGGCCCCCCACGCCGAATTTGCCGACGCGGTACGGTTCATAGGTACGCCGGCAGAGCTGGCGCGGTCCTACAACGAGCTGCTGGGGCCGGAGGCCACCGAAAAATTCCGCAGGGGCAGGCGCATCCGGCGCAGGATTGTGCTGGGCTTTGCAATTGTGGCCCTCGCCGTGGCGGTCATTTACTGCGCTTACTTACGAGAGCGGCAACACGACGTAAATATAACAGAAGAAAAAACAATTGTCATATACAAAACAGAAGAGGGAGAGAATCCATGAAAAAAATGATTTCTATGTTGACAGCTCTCGCTTTGGTATTGTCGTTGTGCCTTATCCCGACTTGTTCCGCTTACGGGCGGGAGAATACGAAAGTAGTCGATTTGGGGAACGGCATCACGGTCGAAACGACGACTACCGTTTACGATTCGCTTTTGCGCAGTTCCACACAAAAGGCGTCCTCTACCAGTAAGTTTAAAAATAACGGTGAATTGATCGCCACTGTCACTCTGACCGCTACTTTCGGTTATGACGGCTCCCGCGCGTGGGTGGTCAGCGCCTCCGGCTCCCACTCCATGGAGAGCGGCTGGACATACAGCAACCAGAGCATCTCCAAATCGGGCGGGACGGCCAATCTGACGGCGGACATCAAGAGCACCACCGGACTGGGCGCGTTCCCCGTCGACATCAGCCTGACCTGCAGCAAGGACGGCGACATCAGCTAAAGGAACGATATGTGAAAAATAAGGCCGGCCCGCGGTCCTGGAAAAACCAGGACAGGCGGGCCGGCCTTTTCCCTTAGCGCGCGGAGCGGATTCACAGAAAGTTTACGGGGGGTTTTCTTGTATTTTAAGGTGTTGTGTGCTATATTAAAGCAAACTTGTTATACAATAGGATAGCAGGCGAAAGGTTCCAATAAAGGAGGACACGCCTTGAACCAAAATAACAACAAGGGCTCGGGGAACAACTCTGGCGGAAATAAAAACATGATGGGGATCATCTCCATCATCCTCTGGGCCCTCATCATCGTGCTGATGGTCAACTATGTCACGTCCATGGCCACCACCCGGCAGAGCACCGAGATCGACTACTCGGAGTTCGTCCAGATGGTGCGGGACGACAAGGTGGCCTGGGTGGTGATGGAGAGCAACAAGTACACCATCTACCCCAAGCCCGACGCAGCCGCCCAGACCCAGTCCGCCAAGCCGGAGACGACGGAAAGCCCCATTCCCGGCCTGGAGGGCCTCATGCAGTCCGCTGAGAGCGGCACCGATCAGTGGAAGCAGCAGCTCAAGAGCGGACCCTCTTACTACTGCGCCCCCATCGCCAGCGACAGCGAGATCGCCCGCCTGATCCCCCTGATGGAGGAGCACGGCGTGGTCTACGGCCCGCCCTATGTGGAGCAGCTCTCCCCCATCATCTCCCTACTCATCTCCTATGTGCTGCCCGTCATCATCATGGTGGTGCTCTTCTCCTTCCTGTTCCGCAACATGTCCTCCAAGATGGGGGGCGGCCTGGGCGGCGTGGGGAAGGCCAACGCCAAGGTCTATGTGGAAAAAAAGACCGGCGTCACCTTCCGGGACGTGGCCGGTCAGGATGAGGCCAAGGAGTCCCTGGAGGAGATCATCGACATCCTCCACAACCCCCAAAAATACACCGAGATCGGCGCCAAGCTGCCCAAGGGCGCCCTGCTGGTGGGCCCCCCGGGCACCGGCAAGACCCTGCTGGCCAAGGCTGTGGCCGGAGAGGCGGGGGTCCCCTTCTTCTCCATCTCGGGCTCCGACTTCGTGGAGATGTTCGTGGGCGTGGGCGCCAGCCGGGTCCGCGACCTCTTCAAGGAGGCCAGCAAAATGGCCCCCTGCATCATCTTTATCGACGAGATCGACACCATCGGCAAATCCCGGGACAACCGCCTGGGCGGCAACGATGAGCGGGAGCAGACCCTGAACCAGCTCCTGGCCGAGCTGGACGGCTTCGACCCCACCAAGGGCGTCATCGTCCTGGCCGCCACCAACCGGCCCGAGGTGCTGGACCAGGCCCTGCTGCGGCCCGGCCGGTTCGACCGCCGTATCACCGTGGACCGGCCCAACCTGGCCGGTCGTGTGGCCACCCTCCAGGTCCACACCCGCAATATCCGCCTCTCCGAGGACGTGGACCTGAACAAGATCGCCCAGGCTACCGCCGGCGCTGTGGGCGCCGACCTGGCCAACCTGGTCAACGAGGCCGCCCTCCGGGCCGTGCGCCTGGGCCGCCGGGCCGTCAATCAGGAGGACCTGCTCAAGTCCTTCGAGCTGGTCATCGCCGGGTCGGAGAAAAAGGGCACCGTCCTCACCGAGCACGAAAAGAAGCTGGTGGCCTATCACGAGGTGGGTCACGCCCTGGTGGCTGCCAAGCAGAAGAACACCGAGCCCGTCCAAAAAATCACCATCGTTCCCCACACCCAGGGGGCGCTGGGCTTTACCCTCCAGACCCCGGAGGAGGAGAAGTTCCTCAACACCAAGGACGAGATTCTGGCCAAGATCCGGGTCTGTATGGGCGGCCGGGCCGCCGAGGAGCTCATCATGCACACCCAGACCACCGGCGCAGCTCAGGATATCCAGCAGGCCACCAGCCTGGCCCAGTACATGGTCACCATGTACGGCATGTCCGACGAGTTCGGCATGACCGGGCTGGCCTCCCGCCAGAGCCAGTATCTGGAGGGGGGCTACGGTCTCAACTGCGCCCAGGAGACCGCCGCCCAGATCGACCGGCTGGTTACCAAGATCATCAAGGACTGCTATGCCGAGGCCATCCAGATCCTGCGGGACAACGAGGAGATGCTCCACGCCATCACCAGCTACCTGCTCCAGAAGGAGACCATCACCGGCACCGAGATGAAGGCCATCCTGGAGGGGCGGGACCCGGAGCTGGCCGAGGCTGAGGTCTCCGGTGTGAGCCGGGCAATGCGTGGTCCGGCGGCCCAGCCCGCCGTCACCGACGGCGTGGAGGCCCCCGCCCGAAATATCCACATCGTCAGCGATCCCCCCGTGGCCCCCCCGTCCCCGGCGGAGGAGCCGGGCGTGCCCAGTCCGCCCGACGAAAACAAGACCCAGGAGTGATGAAAGAGGTCCCGCGGCAACGCCGCGGGACCTCTTTGCTGTCTCACAGCCTTCTCCAGATTTGACAGAGGATAGAAACTGTGGTATCATGATACCAATTTCATAAAAAAGAACCGTCGATGCGGAAGCATAGAAGGGCTTTTTAGTATTTTTACTGTGAGGTAAGCGTATGAAGAAAGCCGCTTCTATTTTTTTACGCGCGGACATTGTCCAGGAGGATATTCGGAGACTGACGCTGTGGCTGCAGAACCAGCGCGTCACCCGGTTCCTCAACGAGGACGCCCGGGTGGTGGACGAGCTCAACCGGCTGCTGGCCGACGTGCCGGCTCCCATGCTCCGCTATCACATGAACCAGCAGGGCCGCTTTTTTCTGGTGTGCCCGGAAGGGGGCGGCCCCATCGGCTTTTTGAAGCTGCGGGAGCACGCCGTCGGAACCTATGAGATGGTGATCGTCATCGGGGACGAGACCCTCTGGGGCAACGGCTATGGCCGGCAGGCCGTGCGGGCTGCCGTGGCCAAGGTTTTTCTGGAGTGGCGGGGACGCAGCCTGACGGCCCGCATCTATCACGGAAACACCCGGTCGGTGGGTCTGGTGTGCGGCTGCGGCTTTCGGGAGCGGGAACGACTGGAAAAACTGAGCTGCTACCGCATCACCAGGGAAGAGTATCTGGCCCAAGCCGAGCGGGGCGGGAGCCTGCGCTACGGCACGTGATGAAATAAAGGCGGGGGCGCTGTATCCATCCGATACAGCGCCCCCGCCTTTTTGTCAAAGCTCCTCCATATGCCGGTCCACCAGACTCAGCAGCTCCAGGTCGCTGGAGAAGGACATGGGAGATTGGCCCTCCATCCAGTCCACCGCTCCCTGCCAGGTGGCGTTCCGGCGGGTGAGGATGGCAAGCTGGAAGGTGGTCAGGGCGCCTCTGGACGCCTCCACCTCCGCCTCGCTCATGGCCCCGCCGGGCAGCACGGAGGCCGGGTACTCCGACGCGTCCTGGACAAAGGTGCGGATACGCTGGGACGCCTGAGGAAAGTTCTGGGCGTCCAGCACCCCCTCCACCTTTAAAAGCAGGTCGCCCAGGTCCGCAAAGGCCATGGGGGCGGTCAGCCGTTGGCTGACGATCCGGCCGCTGAGCCGGCCGTCCTCCTTTTGGTCTACACAGATGCGGAAAAGGCCGTTTTTCGGATTCAGTTTGGTGCTCATATCCTCACCTCATTTGGTTTTTTTCGGCTCCGCCGGCCAAGGCGGCCAGGCGGCGGATCATCCAGTCGCTGTTGGCGGCGTGGCGGAAGGCGGTGTCCGGATGGACCCGCCCGGCCTGGACCAGCCGCAGGATGCTCTGGTCCATGGTCACCATCCCCTCCTGGCTGGAGGAGGCGATGACGCTGTCCAACTGGAACGCCTTGGATTCCCGGATCATGTTGCGCACGGCGGGGTTGACCGTCATGACCTCAAAGGCGGGGACCTGCGCGCCGTCCTCCGCCTGGAGAAGCTGCTGGGAGACCACGCCCTCCAGCACCAGAGCCAGTTGGGTGCGGATCTGCTGCTGCTGGGCCGGGGGAAAGGCGTCCACGATGCGGTCCACCGTGTTGGCCGCCCCGATGGTGTGGAGGGTGGAGATGACCAGATGGCCCGTCTCTGCGGCGGTGACGGCCGCCTTGATGGTCTCGGCATCCCGCATCTCCCCCAGCAGGATGATGTCCGGAGCCTCCCGCAGGGCCGCCCGCAGAGCCGCGTCGTAGGAGGCGGTGTCGGTATACAGCTCCCGCTGGGTTACCACGCTCATTTTATGCTGGTGCAGGTATTCAATGGGGTCCTCGATGGTCACCACATGGGCTTCGCGGGTGGAGTTCACATGGTCCACCAGACAGGCCAGGGTGGTGGTTTTGCCGCTCCCCGCCGGGCCGGTGACCAGCACCAGGCCGTGGGGATAATCGGCAAAGGCCATTACGTTGTCCGGGATGCCCAGGGCGTGCCGGTCGGGCAGGTTGAAGGACACCACCCGGATGACCAGGGCCAGGGAGCCCCGCTGCCGCAGGGCGTTGACCCGGAAGCGGCTGAGGCCGGAAACGGCAAAGGAAAAGTCGTCGTCCCCGGTATCCAGCAGCTTGGTCATGTCCCGGCCCGCCAGGGAGTAGAGCTCCTGAGTCAGCGCCAGGGTCTGGGCGGGAAAGAGCTTCTCCCCCTCCCGGCACAGGCGGCCGTTGATCTTATAGTCCACCGGCAGGCCGGCTACCACCAGCACATCAGAGGCCTCACGGGTTACGGCGTTTTGCAGGATATCAGTCAGGGGCATAACTACCGCTCCTCTTCGTTGTTCGCCGGGGCCCCGGGGATCAGCCCGCTGGCAGGGTGCCGTCAAAGACCGGCAGAGGGTCCGCCTCCGCAGGGGCGTCTTCCCCCTGGGCCGGGACGGTCTGCCAGGCCAGAACGGCCACGGTGCCGTCCGCCCGGCGGGCCAGATGGATGTGCAGGGACTGGGCCTCCGTCATGGGCAGGGTGGCCTCCAGCTCCTCCGCACTGCCGGCGGAAAAGCCGGACAGGAGACGCGCGGCCTCGGCGTCGGCGGCGTAGTAGGCCGTCACCGTGTCGGCGTTGATGCGGGACAGGGCCCAGTCAGCCCGGGCAGAGGTATAGGTCAGGGCGGAAAAGACCGCCAGAGTGAGCACCAGCAGGACGGTGAGCACCGTCAGCACGCCCACGCCGACGGGGGAACCGCGGTCATCCTTCACGGCAGGCTCACCTCCAGTTCATAGACGAGGCGGCCGTCCCTGGATATGCGGACCCGTCCGGTTTGGACGGAGGTCCCGCCGCCGGTACGGGTGTGCTGCACCTGGTAGCCGTCCACGGTCCGGTCGGCCCCGTCCCCGTGGCTCCGCCACGTCTCGGCGGCGGTCTGGGCCAGATAGACCGCCTGGGTCAGCTCGGCGCTCTCCCGGCTCATGGATCGGGCCCTCACCAGCAGGGCCACGCAGACGGCGGCGCACAGGGCAAAGATGACCAGGTCCAGGATCAGCTCGACCAGCAGCAGACGGGCGCGGGAGCGATCGTTCACAGCATGCCCACCTCCCCGCCAAGCCGGCAGCGGGGGGCCACCGACACGGAAGAGACCGTCCCGTCAGAGGCGGTGGCGGTGAAGCAGAGCAGGCCGTCCTCGGCACGGATGTCCAGGGACGAAAGCTCCAGCACCGGTAGGCCGTCCTCCGGCAGGAGGGGATAGCCCTCCTCCACGTAGAGCTCCCGAAGCTGGCCGCCGTAGCAGTAGAGCAGGGTGATATAGCTGGACCCGCCGGCGGGCTCCACCAGGGCCAGCGCGTCGCCGCCGCCGAAGGACTCCACATAGACGCATCCGTCGGCGTCGGAGCGTCGGACCTGATGGACCAGGTAGCTCAGGGCGGTGCGGCGGGTGTAATTGACTTCGGCAACGGCCGCCGTGTCCCGGTAGGCCCCGCTGGCCAGCAGGGTCAATCCCATGGCCAGCACCGCGAACAGGGCGCACAGGGCAAAGACGGCGGCGGAATGGAGGCCGCCGCGGGGCAGGGCAGGTGACAAAAGGCGGAAGCCTCCTTTCCAGTGGGGGGAGTGCCGCCGGGCACCCCCGAAGGGGGGACGCGCAGCGGCCAAGCGTTTCGGCGCCAGCCGAAACCTTGCCGCAGGCCGAATTTATTTCGGCCGAGGAAGAAACAAGAAAAGGGGCCCCCGTCGGCCGCGTCAGCGGTCGATGGGGAAGGCGGAATGGAGGCCGCCGCGGGGCAGAGCAGGTGACAAAAGGCGGAAGCCTCCTTTCGGGAATGAGGATCCCTCTCAGCGGATGGGCAGTACGGTGATGTCCGGCATCAGATTGGAGGCGACGTAGCGGTAATCTACAAAGTACCGCTCCCGGTCCACCGACACGCCATAGCGTTCCTCCAGGTCGGACAGGTCCCGGGGGTAGGCCCCCTCCAGGGCATAGCACTGGACCGCCGCCCGCCGGATGGACTGCTCAGCCAGGGAGAGGGATTCCCGGCCTGCCCGGTTCCCCAAAGTGCCCGTGATGAGAAACAAGGCCAGCGGCAGGGCAACCAGCACCCCCAGCAGGGGCAGCGTCCGGCAGAGAGAAGGGCGTTTCATGCGACGTCACGACCTTTCCTAGCCGCCCACGGCGGACAGCACCCCCAGCAGAGGCAGCATGACCGACAGCAGCACCAGGCCCACCGCCGCGCACAGCACGATGACCAGAGCATATTCAAACCGGGAGAGCAGACGGGTTAACAGCTCCTCCCCCTCCGCCTGGCAGCGGGCGGCCACCTCGGTCATGGCGGCGTCGGAGGCGCCGGAGCGGAACCCGGCGGACAGCAGACCGGCCTGGAGGCCAGTGAGCAGGCCGGCATCCTCCACCGCCCGGGGGAAGGGGACGCCGGAGAGCATCTGTGCCCGGCACGTCCCCACCTGGGTCTGGAGGGGAGTGCGCTCCAGCAGCTCGGCGGTGCGGTCTATGGCCTCGTCCAGGGGCAGGCCGCTCTGGAGCATCAGGGCCATGGCGGAGGCGAACTGCCCCCGGGCCAGGGCGGCGCCGGTGGCCCCCCGGGCAAAGAGCGCGGCCCCCCGCTCTCCCCGGAAAAAGAGAAGCAGCACCGCCGCTCCCGCCAGGAGCAGGACGGCCAGCGCCACCGCCGCCCAGCGGCCCAAGCCGCCGAAACGCAGCAGGGAGGCGGCCATGGGGGATGCGCCGCCCCCCACCTGGGCAAAGACCTGCGTGAGCACCGGCAGCACCCGGCGCACCAGCACCAGGAACACCAGCGCGATGAGGGCGGCCATCACGGCGGGATAGGTCACTGCCCGGCGGAGCGCCTCGCCGGTGGCAGACTGGCGGCGGTAATAGCCGCTCAGGGCCTCCAGCACCTGCTCCGCCCGCCCGGCGGCCAGGCCGATGGATACCATACGCAGCAGATAGGGGGGGAACTCCCCCGCTTCCGCCAGCGCCCGGTCCAGCGGCTGTCTCTTATACACATCTCGTTGTGTATAAGGGGCAGCTCCAGCACCGGGAGGCCGTCCTCCGGCCGGGGGGGATAGCCCTCCTCCCCGCAGAGCTCCCGAAGCCGGCCGCCGTGGCAAGGCCCGCCAGCAGGGCGCGGCTTCGGGGCGTGGGGGCGTCCTCCGCCAGCAGGGCTGCGCTGTCCGACCAGGACATCCCCGCCCGGCAGAGCTGGCCCAACTGCCAGCACAGGACGGACAGCTCGTCGCCGGTCAGAGCGGTCTTCGTCTCGTTTCGTTTCATGACAGACCTCGCAGGTTACAGATTGGCGGTCCCCCCGAAAACGGGGAGAAACAGGGACGGGCAGACCTGGGCCAGCCCGTCCCTGCCAGGGGATCAATAGGCGTACTTTTGGCTGTAGTTGGAGTCGGTGGTGACATATTCCATAATGGAAGGGCTCCGCTTGCCGCTGGAGACAAAGGTGGGGTCCATCAGGGTCCAGTCCTTGCCGTCAAACCGGATGGCACCGGCGATCCAGCCTGTGCCATCCACATAGACGTCGATCCAGGCGTGGTAGATGGTGCCCGCATACCCCACCACCAGCTTGCAGGGAATGTTCTGACTGCGGAGCATGGCGGTCATCACGGCGGCATAGTCAAAGCAGATGCCCTTTTTGGCCGCCAGAATGTCGTCCACCACCGGCAGGTAGCCGGAGGAAACGGTGGACGCCTTGTCGTAGTCGTAGGTGAAATGGTCCACCACAAAGTCAAAGACCTTGCCCACCTTGTCCAGGTCGCCGGAGGCGTCCTGACACAGCTCCGCCGCCTGGGCCGCCGTGGCGCTGTCGGCGGTGTAGTTGACGTACTGATTGCTGTAGAGGAAGGGCAGAAAATCGTTGCGCAAGGTCATCTTCACCGAGGTGGAGTAGGCCTGGGCGTATTTGGAGCCGTTGGTATTTTCAAAGACCTTGACGGAATAGGTGCCGTCCCCCTCGGTGAGCGGGAAGGTCTCAGGTTCGCCGGCGTTGTTCAAGTCATAGGTGTAGGTGGCGCCGCCGGTCTTGGCGATCTGGACCTTGATGCGCACGCTCTTGCCGCCGGTATACGCCACGATGAGATAGCCCTCGCTCAGGTTAGAGGCGTCCACGCTGGCCTTGGCGTTGGAGTAAACGGTGACGCCGGTCTGGGTCTCCTGCTTGGCAGGCAGACAGGCGGCCCGGGCAGACTTGGCCTCCGCCCCGGCGGCCCCGGCGGCCAGCGCCGCCCCCGCCAACAGGCACAGACCCACCAGCAGGCTGCCCGCCCGCCGGAACAGAGTCTCTTTCATGCGTTCTCACCCTCCAAAGGAGCAGATTCCAGATAGTCAAAGTCGCTGCTGTCGTCAAAGATCCCGTCCAGAAGGGCCCGGACCACGATGCGGTGGTCGGAGATACCGATGGGTTCGCAGGAGGTGATGGTCAGGCAGCTATAGCCCGTGGTGGCGATGGGGCTCCAGTCGTCGGGCTCCACCACCCAGGTGTCGTCGTAGAGATAGCGGTAGATGCAACCGCCGCCGGTGAGGTAGAAATAGTCCCCCTCCCCCAGCGTGTCCACATAGTAAAAAGGGGCGTGGTCGGTGACGTTGCCGTTCTTGTCCAGGCCATTGCGGTGGCCCGCCAGGGACACGTTGCGGTTGCCCTCCCCGGGGAGCTGGGCGTACTCGTACAGCCCCACCCCCTTGCTCAGGGTCTGGGCGTCGGTGCCGTCCCAGATGGTGCGGGTGATGCCGATGGCCGGGATATACAACTCCAGAGATCCGTCCACGTAGTCCCTGCGCTCCTGAGTGATGGGCCAGGCGCCCACCTTCAGACCGTCCACCACCTCGGGCATCACGGAGGCGGTGGGCTCCGGTGTGCCGGAGGGCGCCGGGTCGGGCTCGGCCGTGGGAGCGGGAAGAACGGCGGAGGGGGTGGGGCTGGGCTCCGGCGCTGAGGCGTTCCGCCCGGACAGCAGCAGCGCCGCCGCCAGCAGAAGCAGGACCGCCGCCCCGGCCAGGACGGCCGTCAGGATGGTTTTGGTGTTGGCTTTCATACGCTCTCCACTTATCAATCTATGCCGAACGTTCAGTTTAGTTCGATCTCCCGCACCCGGACGGTCAGCTTGAGGAAGTTGCGCCGGTGCTGCTGGTAGAAGGCGTTGACCACCCGGTCCATGACCATGTTGCTGTCCTCAAAGTTGGCGGCGGGCAGCAGAATGACAAACTGAGCCCCGCTGAATTTGGACACCACATCGCCCCGCCGCAGGTTCCGAACCAGGACCTCCTGAAGCTGGTCCATGGTGGCGGAGAGCACCTTCAGGGGCGGCACGCCCCCGTCGGGCAGGGACACGGTGATGAGGCACAGGTGGACGCAGGCGCCGCTCCGGAGGGCGCGGCGGGCCTCCAACCGGTAGGCCTCCTTGAAGAAGCCGTACTCACAGACAAAGGCGCCGGGCCGGGAGGCGGCCTCCTTCAGATCCCCCATAATGACGCCCAAGTCGGTCTCCAGCGTCTTTTCTGTGGACATGATCTCGATATACAGCGCCCGCAGCTCCTCCGACGGGCGCACGCCCAGGTTGCGATAGAGCAGGTCGGTGGCCTTTTCGTAGTGGGCCAGGGCGGCGGTGTCCCGGCCCTGCCGCAGCAGGGAGCGGACGATCAGGGTGTGCAGGCCCTCATCCAGGCCGTCCAGGGCGCTGGCCTGCTGGCAGATGTCCTGCATCTCTTCAAAGAGCTCCGCCTGTTCCAGCAGGACGGCCTGGGCCTTTACCGCCGATAAGTACAGCCCGTGGTAGCGCACCGACAGGGGGATAAGCCACATCTGGTGGTCCAGCTTGGGCAGCAGGTCCCCCTGGTACAGGGAGAGGGCGCTGCGGTAGAGGTCCATGCGGGATTCGCTGGAGAGGGACTCGTCCGCGGCCCGGGCGCACAGCGCCTCGAACCGGTCGGTGTCCAGGTCGCAGCCCACCGCCGGATTCCACAGATAGGCCCCCCGCTGGGCCAAAATGGGCTGCAGCTCGCCGAACAGGGGCTCCAGCATGGAGCGGATGCGGTAGAGCAGCGTCTTGAGGGCGTTGACCGGGTTGGAGCTGTTGTCGTCCGGCCAGAACGTCTCGATAAACTCCGTTTGGGGGACTGGCCGGTCCCGGTGCAGGATCAGATAGGCCAGTACGCTCCACAGCTTCAGAGAGCGGTTGATGTCGTCGGTAAGGGCCGTTCCGTCCAGCTCCAGGGCAAAGCCCCCGAGCAGGGAGACGGAAACCGTTTTGATCACCGTTGGCTCTGCAGTGCGCTTCATACACAGGGCCTCCTTCCAGGGCGGATGGATTCGAGAGTTCGCAAAAGAGGAATCAGCGGATCAAGCGCGGCCCCAAGCAAGAAGGGGCTATCATAATTATAGTAACAGATTTTTCAAAAAAAAGAAAGGGAGAAATTACAGATTATCAAAAAATTTTTTAATAAATAAAAAATATGTAACCAAATTGGAGGAGGAGCCGAGCAAGCCTTGCGTTTCTGGGGCGGATAGAGTAAAATAACCGGGAAAAAGGAGGCGGGAAGCATGGAGCAGAACTATGGGATCACCAGTCCGGAGCTCTTTACCATCCTTGACGGGGACCGGGCCTGGCGGGGGGCGGACCAGGAGTGGTACGCCGACGAATGGCAGCGCAAGGCGGGCTGCGGCCCCACCACCGCCTCCCACCTGGTCAGCTATCTGGCCGATACCCGGCCGGGCTGGGGGGATTTGTACCCCTCCCACAGCCGCCGGAAGAGGGACTTTCTGGCTCTGATGAACGAGATGTGGGAGCACGTCACCCCCGGCCGCATGGGGGTCAACACCCTGCACGCCTTTGTCCGGGGGCTGGAGAGCTATGCCCGGGAGAAGGGGCTGGAGCTTCCCATCCGGGAGCTGGACGTGCCCGCCCTCAAGTCCGCACGGCCCACCGTCGGCCAGTGCGCCGCCTTCCTCCGCACCGCCCTGGCCGCCGACAGCCCGGTGGCTTTCCTGAATCTGTCCCACGGGCTGGTGAAGGAGCTGGATAGCTGGCACTGGGTCACCATCGTAGGGCTGGAACAGCACGGAGACGGACTCATGCAGACCACGATCCTGGACGGCGGCCGGGAGTACGCCGTTGACTTCCGGCTGTGGTTCCAGAGCACCCGGGCCGGAGGCGGGCTCATCTATGTGCCGGGGGTGTGAGCGATGCGGGATTATTTGGCCGGACACTGGACGCTGGTCCTGCTGTGGGCGCTGGTCCTGAGCGCGGTGGATTTCTGCCTAATGGGGGTCGATAAGCGGCGGGCCCGCCGGGACGCCTGGCGGGTACCGGAAAAGACCCTGTGGCTGTTCGCCCTGCTGGGGGGAGCTCCCGGCGGCTGGCTGGGGATGCGGGCCTTTCACCACAAGACCCGCCACTGGGATTTCCGGTACGGCTTCCCCCTGCTGGCGGCGCTGGACGCCGCTCTGCTGCTCTGGCTGCGGCTGGGGTGAGCGGCGGTGAGCGACAATCTTTTCCCTTGACAATCCCCCGGGGCGGGGGTATAGTGAGGAAGCTGTTTTGCTGTATGAAATGATTGACGTGTTCCTCGATTGTTTGTACGAAATCGGGGGACATGTCTTTTTTTGTCTCACAAAACAAGTTTTTTGCAGGAGGTATCCGATATGTATCAGGGTACTGTAAAGTGGTTCAACGCGGAGAAGGGCTTCGGCTTTATCTCCAACGACAACGGCGGCGAGGACGTGTTCGTCCACTTCTCCGCCATCCAGACCAGCGGCTATCGTCAGTTGGAAGAAGGCCAGAAGGTCACCTTCGATACCGAGCCCGATCCCCGCGGCAACCGCGGTCTGCGGGCCGTCAATGTGGTCCCCTGCTGAAACAGGCCGGACGCAGAAACGCGGGGGAGAGGCGCCGCCTCTCCCCCGCATTTTGTTGGACCGGCTTGACTTTTTTGACGAAGAATGGTATAGTAGCACCCACATAAGGGAGTAGTCGGCGCGCTGCGCAGCCGGGCCAACATACTGGAGGGAGAACCTCCTGGCTCGGCTTGAAATGACGAGACTTATCTGTTTGAGGCAGATGGGTCTCTTTTTTTGTGCCCTCTGCAAAGAAAAAGGAGGAACCAAACCATGCAGCTTTGGGAACTGTTCGTCATCGCGGTGGGCCTGTCCATGGACGCCTTTGCCGTGTCCATCTGTAAGGGGCTGTCCGTGCAGCGGCTGCGCTGGAGCCACGCCCTCACCGCTGGAGCGTGGTTCGGGGCCTTTCAGGCCCTGATGCCCTTGGCCGGCTGGCTGCTGGGCACCCGATTCGAGGGGCTCATCACCAATGTGGACCACTGGGTGGCCTTTGTGCTGCTGGTCCTGATCGGAGGCAACATGGTCAAGGAGTCCCGGGGCGCGTGCGAGGCGCTGGACGCCTCCTTTGCCGTCCGGGCCATGTTCCCCCTGGCTGTGGCTACCAGCATCGACGCCCTGGCCGTAGGGGTCACCTTCGCCTTCCTCGGGGTGGACATCCTCCCCGCCGTCTGCTTCATCGGCTGCACCACCTTCGTCCTCTCCGCCGTGGGGGTCAAGGCAGGCAGCGCCTTCGGCGCCCGGTTCCAGTCCAGAGCGGAGCTGTTCGGCGGTGCGGTGCTCATTGCCATGGGCGTGAAGATCCTGCTGGAGCACCTGGGGGCGCTGGGATAAACAAGGGGCCGGACGCGCAGCGTCCGGCCCCTTGTTTCTGATGGGAGCTACAGCCAGACGGCCCAGTCCCCATAAGCATAGGTGCCGCTTCCGTGATGGAGCCTGCCCTCGGATTTCAATTCCCGGAAGGCGTCCCGCATCCGGACCAGAATATCTGGGCCAACCGCCAGACTGTGGTGGCCGGGAAAGACTCGCTTGACGTCCAAGGAGGCCACCTTTTCCAGGGAGAGAAGGTAGGCCTCCGGGTCGGTAGAGGGATAATAGGCGAAAAGGGTGCCCAGGTAGACAAGGTCGCCGGTGAAGAGGTAGCCCCGGTCCGCCTCATAAAAGCACATATGCCCTGGAGAGTGCCCGGGCGTGTGAAGTACCTGGATGCGGCGGTTGCCAAGATCAATAAGGTCGCCGTCCCGCAGCACCCGGGTAGGCGTGCCCTGGAAGAGAGAGTAGGTGCGGACGTCGTAGCCCTCCGGCAGATCGCAGCGATCCACCACCATGTCCTGGATCTGCGCCGGCGACAGAGGAAAGCCCCCGTGGAGCCAGTCCAGTTCAGCTTCGTGGGCGTAGAAATCGGGAAAGTAGCGGTGGCCGCCGATATGGTCCCAGTGAATGTGGGTGGCTACGGCGGTGACCGGCTTTTGCGTCAGTCGGACCACCTGGTCATAAATATTGCAGATGCCCAGGCCGGTGTCGATAAGCAGGCTGCGCTCCGAGCCGTTGAGCAGATAACAGTGGGTCTCCTCCCAGTGGCGGTACTCGCTGAGAATAGAGGTATCTGGGTCGATTTGGTCCAGGGTAAACCAGTCTTTCATGGGTGTGCGGCTCCTTTCTCGCTACAGCTCCAGCACGGCGCCGGAGGACAGAGAGTGGAGCCGTTCCCCCAGTACCGGGCGCAGCAGCTCATAGGCCGGCGCGCCGGTGCAGTGGCCGGTCCAGACCTCCTCCACGCCCAGCTCCAAAAGACGGCGGCCCAGCGCCTCCACCGCCGCGGGCGGCGCCCCCAGGGTGGTCACGCCCCCGTGGCCCATCAGGTGAAAACCGCCCAGGAAGGCCCGAACGGGCCGGCCGGGGAAGAAACGCCGCGCCTCCTCCACCACCGTATCCGCCCCGGCGTGGGAGCAGCTACTAAAGAGCACCAGCCCGTCGTCAGTCACAAAAATCAGGCTCTGTTCATGGGAAAAGTCGTCGTCCACTGCCCCGACGGCGGTCTCCCGGTACATGGACACGGCCCTCCCCCGCCGGGCCAGGCCGGGGGTGTCGTGGGGCAGCAGCCACACGCCGGGGGCGGCCTCCAGAGGCCCGTCCACGAAGCGCAGCCGCTGGGCGTACCCGGCCAGCTCCCCCGGCACGCCGATGTACCGGGGCTCGGACCGGGTGCGGACATAGCCGGGCTCCAGCGCCTGGGGGCGCAGGTAGAGCGGCGCGGCGGCGTTGCGGGCAAAAAAGGCCGAAAAGCCGCCGGCGTGATCGAAATGGCCGTGGGAGAGGACGGCGGCGTCCACCGCCCCCAGATCCACCTCCAGCGCGGCGGCGTTTTCCACCAGGCGGGGACTGGCCCCCGCGTCCAGCAGCCAGCGGCGACCGCCGTGCTCGATGTGAAGGGACAGGCCGTGCTCGCAGGCCAGGCCCGCCGGGGCGGTGTTCTCGATCAGGACGGTGACGCGCATGAGCTCACTCCTCCTTCTTCGGCAGCCGGTGCCGGGTGCCGTCCGGTTCCTGGATGAGGGTGCGGTCCAACTGCTGCTCCAGGCTCTTGCGGACGGCGGCCACGTATTCCGCCCGCAGGGCGGCCCGGTCGGCCTCCTCCGCCGGGGTCAGGGCCTCCCCGGCCTTCACCCGGCGGGCGTAAGCGTTGATGCGGTCGATCTTTGCCTGTTCCATGCTCCCGGCTCCTTTCCGCTACACGTAGCGCTCGATCACGATCATGGTCCGGCCCTTCTTGGAGGGGCCGGACACCTCTTTCAGCACGCACTTGCCCAGGCCCCGGCAGGTGATCACGTCCCCCTCCGCCACGGTCCGGTCGGGCTTGACGCACTCCCGACCGTTGAGGGCCACCTTCCCCGAGGAGATGGCGTCGGCCATTTTGGACCGGGCCAGGGAGAAGCCCGAGGAGGCCACCGCATCCAGCCGCAGGGTGGCCACCGTGTCCCGGATGATCTTGACCTGCCGGACGGGGGGGACCAGCTCGTCCAGCGCCATGGGGACCGCCCGGACCCGCTGACGGCCCACCTGGTCGAGCTGGGTCAGCAGGACCTTTTCCGCCTCCTCCAGCACGATCACCTGACAGGCGCCCTCCCCCACCAGCAGGTCGCCCACCTTCTCCCGCGTGATGCCCAGGCCCAGAATGGAGCCCAGAAAGTCCCGGTGGGTCAGCCCGGCGCCGGTGGGGACGCTCAGACGCAGGGCCCGCAGGGGGCAGTCCGGCCCGGCCCGCCAGTCCTCCGCCTCCAGCCAGTCGGGGAGGAAGGCGCAGACGGTGCGCTCGGCCTCCTCATAGCCGCCCCAGAATCGGTGCCGGGGCCGACCCGAGGCGGCGATGAGCCGCTCTGCCGCGGTCCGCTCGGCCAGGGAGAGGAAAAAGGTGTGGGCGGGGATGCCCCGGTTCCGGGTCAGGTCCAGCTTGTCCAGCACCCGGGCCAGCACCAGCCGCTCGTCGGCATCGGCGGCCAGCTTGTTCAACAGTTCCGTCTTGTTCATAGGGCCGCGTCTCTGGTCACCGGGGCGAAGTCCGCCTCCGCCAGCCCGGCCAGGTCCTGGGGGGAGAGCTCCACCTGATAGCCAATCTTCCCGGCGCTGACCACGATGGCGGCCTGAGCCCGGGCGGAGGAATCCAGCACGGTCCTCAGCCGCTTTTTCATCCCCAGGGGAGAGCAGCCGCCCCGGATGTAGCCGGTGAGGGGGGTGAGTTCCTTGACGGGGATCATCTCGATGGACTTCTCCCCCACCGCCTTGGCCGCCTTTTTCAGGTCCAGCTCGGCCAGCACGGGGATGACAAAAACATAGTTGGCCTTGGCGGCCCCACGGGTCACCAAGGTCTTGAACACGGCGGCGGGGTCCTTGCCGACGAGACCGGCCACTGTGGCCCCGTCCACCGCCTCCCCCTCGCTATGCGCGTACTGGTGGGGGGTATAGGGCACCTTCTTCTGCTCCAGAAGGCGCATGACGTTGGTTTTCTCTTCCCGCATATGGGTTCCTCCTTGCCTGAGGGGATGGTTAGACCGCAGTGCTCTTCTGGGCGTTGTAGAGCCTGGCGTACGCCCCGCCCTTGGCCATGAGCTCGGCGTGGGTGCCCTCCTCCACGATGCGGTTGTCGTCGATGACCAGGATGCGGCCGGCCGACCGGATGGTGGACAGGCGGTGGGCGATGATGAGGGTGGTGCGGCCCACGGCCAGCTCGTCGAAGGCCCCCTGGATGCGGGACTCGGTCACCGCGTCCAGGGCGGAGGTGGCCTCGTCCAGAATGAGGATGGAGGGGTTTTTCAGAAAGATGCGGGCGATGGACACCCGCTGCTTCTGCCCGCCGGAGAGCATGACGCCCCGCTCCCCCACATAGGTCTGGAAGCCGTCGGGCATCTCCACAATGTCGTCGTAGATCTCCGCCTTCCTGGCGGCGGCCACGATCTCGGCCTCGGTGGCGTCGGGCCGGCCGTAGCGGATGTTGTCGTAGATGGTGCCGGCGAAGAGGAACACGTCCTGCTGGACGATACCGATGTGCTCCCGCAGGGAGTGCTGCTGCACCGTGCGCACGTCCACCCCGTCGATGAGGATGCGCCCGGCGGTCACGTCGTAGAATCGGGGGATGAGCTGGCACAGGGTGGACTTGCCCCCGCCGGAGGGACCCACCACCGCCACCGTCTCGCCGGGCTTTATGTGGAGGGTGACGTGGTCCAGCACGGGCTCGCCCTCCGGCTCGTAGCGGAAGGTCACGTCGTCCACCAGAATGTCGCCCTTGACGTCGCCCACCGCCGCGGCGTCGGGGGCGTCCTGAATCTCAGGCTCCACCCGCATCAGCTCCACGAACCGCTTGAAGCCCGCCATGCCCTGCATAAACTGCTCCACAAAGGCGGACAGCTTGCGGATGGGGGTGATGAAGGTGCCGATATAGAGGAAGAAGGTGGTCAGGTCGATGAGCTCCATGCGGCCCTGCATCATCAGATAGCCGCCGAAGGCGATGACCAGCACCGACATGACGCCCATGCAGAACTCCAGGCCGGACTGGTACACCGCCATGGCCCGGTAATAGCCCCGCTTGGCCCCCCGGAACCGGGAATTGGACCGCTCGAACTTGTCGATCTCGGTGGCCTCGTTGGCGAAGGCCTTGGCGGTGCGCATGCCGGAGATGGAGGACTCCAGCTCCCCGTTGATGCCGGCCATCTTCCGCTTGACCTCCGCCGAGGCGTGCATCATCCGCCGGCGTTGGAGGACGGTGAAGAGGAGAAACAACGGCACCACGGCAAAGACCACCAGGGCCAGCTCCCACCGGATGGTGAGCATGACCAGAAAGGCGCCCGCCAGGGTGACGGTGGAGATGAACAGGTCCTCGGGGCCGTGGTGGGCCAGCTCGGTGATCTCGAACAGGTCGGTGGTGACCCGGCTCATGAGCGGACCGGTGCGGTTCTTGTCGTAGAAGGAGAAGGACAGATCCTGCATGTGGGAGAAGAGGGCGGAGCGGATGTCCGCCTCGATGCGTACCCCCAGCAGGTGGCCCCAGTAGGTGACGATGAAGTAAAAGATCCCCTTGAGCAGGTAGGCCAGCAGCAGGGCGACCATCACGGCGAAGAACAGGCCGAACAGCCGCTGGGGCAGCATGTGCTGCATGGCGTACCGGGAGACCAGAGGAAAGGCCAGATCCACCAGCGAGATGCCCAGCGCGCAGAGCATATCCAGAAGGAAGATGGCCAGGTGGGGCTTGTAATAAGAGGCGAAGATGCGCAGATAGCCGCTTTTCCGCATCTGTTCCGGGGTCATGAAGACCCTCCTTTCAAATGGAAAGATGTTTCTGTTTTTTAGTATATCGCCCCACCGGCGGCTTTGTCAACCGATGGGGCCCGGGGCTTTACTTTTCGGCCAAACCATCTTATAATATCTCATCATCCAAGATGGGGCGCTCGCCCCGCGCGGAAAGGCGGGATCGTATGCTGGAAAGTCTCCTCCTGGTGGCGGGCCAGGTCCTGACCCTTTTCCTCCTGATGGGGATCGGCTTCCTGCTGGCGCGGATCGGGAAGCTGACCGAAAAGGCCGTCAGCGAGCTGTCCTTCCTGGTCCTCTATATCGTCATCCCCTCCGCCATCATCCAGTCCTTTCAGGTGGAGCGGACGGCCGAGCTGATCCGCACCCTGCTGATGGGCGGGGCGGTGATGGCCGTGTTCTACGGCATCCACATCGCCGTGGGGCAGTTGTGCTACCGGAAGCAGCCCCTGGACATCCGGGGCCCCATGCGCTTCAGCCAGGTGTACTGCAACACCGGCTTCATGGGCCTGCCCCTTCTCTCCGCCATCCTGGGGGAGGAGGCGCTCATATTCGGCGGGCTGGCCATCGTCATGTTCAACCTGTTCCAGTGGACCCACGGCGTGCGCATCATGGGGGGCAGGGTCTCGCTGAAGTCCACCCTGATCAACCCCGGCACCGTGGGGCTGGCGGTGGGGCTGTTCCTGTTCCTCACCGGCTGGCGGTTCCCCGGCCCGGTGAGCAAGGCCATCGGCTATGTCTCCGACCTGAACACCCCCCTGGCCATGATGGTGGTGGGGGCCCAAATGGCCCGGGCCGACCTGAAAAGCACCTTTACCCGGCCCATCCTCTACGGCTCCGCCCTCTACAAGCTGGCGGCCGCCCCCGCCATCGTCCTGCTGGTCCTCCTCCCCCTGAAGGTGGACCCCATCCTCTTCTGCGCCTGCGTCATCCTCAATGCCACCCCCACCGCCGGCGTGACCGGGATGCTGGCCCAGACCTACGGCCGGGACACGGTGGTGTCGGCCCAGACCGTCACCCTGTCCACCCTTTTGAGCATCCTCACCCTGCCCGTCTTTGCCACGCTGGCCCGGACGCTGACCGGGATCTGACGGCCCTGCCTATTCTCTGACAGAAGGAGGACCTCTATGTCCGCCAAAGAAGAATTCATCGACCTCTACACCGCCCACATCCGCCGGGAGGGGGCCGACGCCCTGCTGGACTATCTGGAAAACAAGTCGGACTTTTTTACCGCGCCCGCCTCCGCCCGATTCCACGGGGCCTACGCCGGGGGCCTGTGCGAGCACAGCGTCAACGTCTACCACTGTCTGGCCGAGTACCTGGCCCGGGAGCGGGTGCAGGAGCTCTATGGCCTGGAGTACCCCGCCGAGTCGGTGGCCGTGGCCGCCCTGCTCCACGACCTGTGCAAGATAGGGTGCTACAAGTCGGGCTCCCGCAACGTGAAGGGGCCCGACGGCAAATGGACGGCGGTGCCCACCTTTTATTATGAGGATACACTGCCCTACGGCCATGGGGAGAAGAGCGTGTACATCATCTCCGGCTTTCTGAAGCTCAAGCGGGACGAGGCCATGGCCATCCGCTGGCACATGGGCTTCTCCGGCTCGGAGGATAGCCGGCTGGTGGGGCAGGCCCTTCAGCAGTATCCCCTGGCCTTCGCCCTCAGCGTGGCCGACATGGAGGCCACGTACTTTCTCGAAAACGAAGACGGCGTATGACCCGCCGCGCAAAGGAGACGATCCCTTGAAACCCAAGCGCCAAAACGATCTGGGAAAGGACCCGCTGGGCCCCCTGCTGCTGCGGCTGGCGGTGCCCGCCATCACGGCCCAGTTGGTCAATGCCCTGTACAACATCGTGGACCGAATGTACATCGGCCACATCCAGGAGGTGGGCGACCTGGCGCTCACCGGCCTGGGGGTGGCCTTTCCCGTGCTCATGTTCATCTCCGCCCTGTCCGCCCTGGCGGGTATGGGGGGCGGCTCCAGAGCTGCCATCCGCATGGGGGCCGGGGATGAGGAGGGAGCCAACGCCATCCTGGGTGGCTGCACCGCCCTGCTGGTGCTCATCTCCATCGTGGTGACGGTGGTGTTCCAGCTCCTGCGGGAGCCCATGCTCTACGCCTTCGGGGCCAGCGGGAACACCATCGGCTACGCCTCCGGCTACCTGAAAATCTATCTGTGGGGCACCATCGCCGTGCAGCTCTCCCTGGGCCTGAACAACTTCATCACCACCCAGGGCTTTTCCACCACCAGTATGCTCACCGTGGTCATCGGCGCGGTGTGCAACATCGTGCTGGACCCCATCTTCATCTTCGGACTGGACCTGGGGGTGCAGGGCGCCGCCCTGGCCACCATCCTGTCCCAGGCGGTGTCGGCGGTGTGGGTGCTGGCCTTCCTCACCGGCAGAAAGTCCCGGCTGAAGATCCAGCGCCGCCACCTGCGCCTGGACCCCAAGGTCCTGCTCCCCGTGGCGGCCATCGGCGTCTCCCCCTTTATCATGCAGTCCACCGAGAGCCTGGTCAACATCGCCCTCAACTCCTCCCTCAAGCACTACGGCAGCGACACCTTCGTGGGGGCGATGACCATCGCCTCCTCCGTCATGCAGGTGCTGACCATGCCCTTCATGGGCCTGTCCCAGGGGGCCCAGCCCATCATCGGCTACAACTACGGGGCGGGCAATACCGACCGGGTGAAGCGGACCTTCCGGATGATGTTTGCCGCCGGTATGAGCCTGAGCATTCTGGGCTTTACCCTGGTACAGCTCTTCCCCGGCGCCTTCATCGCCATCTTCAACGACAAGCCCGAGCTGGTCCAGGCCACCGAGTGGGCCATGCACATCTATTTCGGCGGCATGTTCATGCTGGGGATGCAGTTCTCCTGCCAGCAGACCTTCGTGGCCCTGGGACAGGCCAGGGTCTCCCTCTTCCTGGCCCTGCTGCGGAAGATCGTGCTGCTCATCCCCCTGGTCTATCTCCTGCCCCGGGTCCTCCCCGCCCTGCTGCCCCCGGCCATGGCCGACCGGGAGGTCTTTTCCGTCTACCTGGCCGAGCCCATCGCGGACATCTGCGCCGCCACGGTTACCGGCCTGGTCTTCCTGTGGAAGTTCCCCAGGATCCTGAAGAAACGGACCGGAGAGCTCTCAGGCGGCCCGGCGTAAGGGGACGGGCCCAAAATGGCCGAACGGATCACGCTCGCCCCGTTCCGGTTCGGCGGGGGGTGCCGGCCCCGTAGGTCCGCATTCTGGACCTGTCCGCCCTGCGGGTGAACATCCTGCTCCCCATGGGGAGCAGCGTGGGACCGGCAGAGGCAAATATAAGAGGCTTTGTCCCGGTAGGGACAAAGCCTCGTTTTCATGCGTGCCGAAAGGGCCGGGCAGCGGAGAAAATATAAGAAAAATTTAATGGGTTCTTTATGCCGTTTACAGATGGCGGTGATAGGATAACTCCCACACGATGGGAGGGATACCTGTGGAAACGCTGACGGAGGACCGGAGCCGGCCGGCGGAGGCCGTGCGCCCGGCGGACGGCCCGGGCCAGAGGGTGAGCCTGCGCCGGCTCTTCTGGATCTTCTTCATTGCCTCCTTCCTGGGGGCCAACATCGAGACGGCGTTCATGCTTCTCACCCGGGGCGAGCTCCAGAACCGCAGCGGCGTCCTGTTCGGCACCTTTTCTCTGGTGTGGGGGTTCGGGGCGGTGCTGTTTACTCTGTGCTTCCGGCGGTTCCAGGGCCGGGGCGGAGTGCGGGTGCTGCTGGGCGGCGCCCTGGTGGGGGCGGGGTATGAATACCTGTGCTCCTGGCTCCAGGAGGTGCTGTTCGGCGCCTGCTTCTGGGATTACAGCCACCTGCCCTTCAACCTCCATGGCCGGGTCTGCCTGGTCTTTTCCCTGCTCTGGGGGGTGGCCGCCCTGGTGTGGGTGCGGCGGATTTACCCCTGGCTGCAGCGCTGGATCGACCGCATTCCCGCCCGGACGGTCGGCCCCCTCACCCGGGTGCTGGCTGTGTTTATGGCGGCCAACATCGCTCTCACCGCCGCCGCCCTGGGTCGGATGGATGAGCGGCAGCGGGACCTGCCCCCCTCCAGCGGCGCCGAGCGGCTTCTGGACCGCTACTTCCCCGACGAGACCCTGCACCGCTGTTTTTCCAGCATGGTGTATGTGGGGACGCCGGAGGATCGGTAAGCCCCATTTTCCACTCAAATCCGGCTCATTTGCCTTCCATATGGTACAAAGCCGCCCCATCACAAGGCGCTGAGGCAAAACCATTGCCTCGGCGCCATTTTTTTGATATAATATTCCGATTGATATCAGCGCCGCTGCGCAGACTAAGGATGGAAAGCTGTGGACAACATCATTCTCGTCGGCATGCCGGGGGCGGGCAAGAGCACCGTGGGAGTGCTGCTGGCCAAGACCCTGGGCTATGCCTTTCTGGACACCGACCTGGTCATCCAGGCCCGGGAGGGGGCCCTCCTCCAGCAGCTCCTGGATGCCAGGGGCCAGGAGGCCTTTCTGGAGGCCGAGGCGGACGCCGTGTGCGCCGTCTCCTGCCGATGCACCGTCATCGCCACCGGGGGGAGCGCGGTGTACCGGACGCGGGCGGTGGAGCGCCTGCGGGAGCTGGGCCGGGTAGTGTATCTACGTCTGCCTCTGGACGAGGTGGAGCGGCGTCTGAACAACATCGGCAGCCGGGGTATCGCCATGGCCCCCGGCCAGACTCTGGCCGACCTCTACGCCTATCGTACCCCCCTGTACGAGGGCTGCGCCGACCTGACCGTGGACACGGCGGGGCAGACCCTGGAGGAGTCGGTCTCCGCGGTGCTGCGGGCACTGGGGAAGGGCGAAACGGGGCCCTTGCCGACCCCCTGAACATGGCAACTACGAACGTAAAGGAAGAATCCCATGAAATTCAATGAGCTGGGGCTGATCGCCCCGATCCTCAAGGCATTGACGGCCCAGGGCTACGCCGAGCCCACCCCCATCCAGCGCCAGGCCATCCCCCCCGCCCTCAAGGGCCGGGACGTGCTGGGCTGCGCCCAAACCGGCACGGGCAAGACCTGCGCCTTCGCCGCCCCTATCCTCCAGCGGCTCCACGCCGACGTGGTGGTGGGGCCCCGGTATATCCGCGCCCTCATCCTCACCCCCACCCGGGAGCTGGCCCTCCAGATCCAGGAGTGCTTCGAAGCCTACGGCAAGAACCTGCCCCTGCGCTCCGCCGTTATCTTCGGCGGCGTGGGACAGCAGCCCCAGGTGGACCAGATCAAAAAGGGCCTGGATATCCTGGTTGCCACCCCCGGTCGCCTGCTGGACCTCCAGGGCCAGGGCCTGCTGGACCTGGGCCGGGTGGAAATCTTCGTGCTGGACGAGGCCGACCGGATGCTGGACATGGGCTTTATCCACGACGTGCGCCGGGTGCTTAAGCTGCTGCCGGCAAAAAAGCAGACCCTCTTCTTCTCCGCCACCATGCCCCCCGAGGTGATGGAGCTGGTCAACGCCCTGCTCCGCGACCCGGTGAAGGTGGCGGTGGACCCGGTGTCCTCTCCGGTGGAGGTCATCCGGCAGAGCCTCTATTTTGTGGACAAGGGCAACAAGACCAAGCTGCTCTCCCATCTGGTGCGGGAGCTGGGGGTGAAAAACGCCCTGGTGTTCACCCGCACCAAGCACGGGGCCAACAAGGTGGCCTCCGACCTGGTGAAGAGCGGCATCACTGCCGCCGCCATCCACGGCAACAAGTCCCAGACCGCCCGGCAGCAGGCCCTGGCCGACTTCAAGGCCGGGAAGGTGCAGTGCCTGGTGGCCACCGATATCGCCGCCCGGGGCATCGACATTGAGGAGCTGTCCCACGTGTTTAACTACAACCTGCCCGAGGTGCCGGAGACCTATGTCCACCGCATCGGCCGCACCGGCCGGGCGGGCCACGGCGGCACGGCCATCTCCTTCTGCGACTTTGCCGAGCGGGAGTATCGGAAAGGCATCGAGAAGCTGATTGGCAAAAAGCTGCCGGTGGTGGAGGGGCACCCCTGGCCCATGGAGGTCTTTGAGGCGCCCAGGGACGCCAAGGGGCGGACGGTCAACGCCGACGACGCCGAGGCCCGCGCCGCCGCCCGGGAACGCAAGGCGCTGCGGGATGCGGCCCAAAAGCGGGCGCAGCCGGTCCCGGCACCGGAAGCCGCCGCGCCCACGCCGGCCAGAAAAAAGCGGAAGCCCAACTGGCAGAAGGCGGAGGGCGAGCGGGCCGGACGGCTGGACGCCGTCCTGCCGGAGCGCTCGGCGGGGCCGGTGGAGGCCGATTACGGTGATTTCAACCGCCCGGACCCCTTGGGAGAGGACCGCATCATGGACGCCACCGCCCGTCTGCTGGCCCCCCGGCCGCGGATGTTCTCCCAACGACCGGAGGCCCCCGCGCCGGAAAGGCGGGCCAGGAAAAAGAACAAGTCCGCCGCCGGACCGGCGGCAGAACCCCAGGAGCGCCCCGCGCAGGGGGGCCGGGGCAAACGGCGGGAGGAGGGCAAGAGCGCCGTCCCCGCACCCGTTCAGGCGGTGAAAAAACGCCACGACCGGGGTCGTGGTCACCGGGCGGGGCCGGTCATGCCCACGCGGAGCAGCAGCGTGAAGGACTCTACGGAGCAGCCCAGCCTGATGAAGCCCTATTATCTGAACGACGACTGAGAAAGAAGCACGAAGACGGCGGGCGGCACGGTGCGGCCCGCTGTCTCCGATTATGAAATTTGACTGGGTGAGAACCATGGACTACAACGCTGGAAGCTATGATATCGCCGTCATCGGGGCAGGGCACGCGGGCATCGAGGCCGCCCTGGCCGCCGCCCGGCTGGGACTGAAAACGGTGTGCTTCACTGTCAACCTGGACGCGGTGGGTAACATGCCCTGCAATCCCGCCATCGGCGGCACCGGAAAGGGCCATCTGGTCCGGGAGCTGGACGCCCTGGGCGGCGAGATGGCCCGGGCGGCGGACCGGGCCTGCATCCAGTATCGTACCCTGAACCGGGGCAAGGGCCCCGCCGTCTGGTCCCTGCGGGCCCAGGCCGACCGGCGGGAGTACCAGAAGATCATGAAGCACACCCTGGAATTGCAGGAAAACCTGTGGGTGAAGCAGGCCGAGGTCACCGACCTCTTCACCGACGAGTCCGGTGCGGTGGACCGGGTGCGTACCGCCGCCGGAGCGGTGTACCAGGTCCGGGCCGCCGTGGTGTGTACCGGTACCTATCTGGGTGGGCGGACCATCGTGGGCGACGTGACCCGGGATTCCGGGCCCGACGGCCTGGCCGCCGCCCTGCCGCTGACCCAGAGCCTGCTGCGGCTGGGGCTGGGCCTGCGCCGGTTCAAGACCGGAACGCCTCCCCGGGTCAACGCCCGGAGCGTGGATTTTTCCAAAATGGAGGTCCAGCCCGGCGACGAGACGGTGGTCCCTTTCTCTTTCGAGACCCGGGAGGTTCCACAAAACCGGGCGGTGTGCTACCTGACCTACACCAACCAGCGCACCCACGCCGTGATCCGGGCCAACCTGGACCGCTCCCCCCTCTTCTCCGGTGTCATCGAGGGGGTGGGGCCCCGGTACTGCCCCTCCATCGAGGACAAGGTGGTCCGCTTCGCCGACAAGCCCCGGCACCAGCTCTTCATCGAGCCCATGGGGCTGGACACCGAGGAGCTCTACATCCAGGGCTTCTCCTCCTCCCTGCCCGAGGATGTGCAGGTGGAGATGCTCCACACCGTCGCCGGACTGGAGAGAGCCGAGATGACCCGGTCGGCCTACGCCATCGAGTACGACTGCGTGGACCCCACCGAGCTCTACCCCACCCTGGAGCACATCAGGGTCCCCGGACTCTACGGGGCGGGGCAATTCAACGGCTCCTCCGGCTATGAGGAGGCCGCTGTCCAGGGCTTTGTGGCGGGGGTGAACGCTGCCCTGAAGCTGCTGGGCCGGCCGCCTATGGTCATTGGCCGGGACCAGGGGTACATCGGGGTGCTGATCGACGACCTGGTGACCAAGGGCACCAACGAACCCTACCGCATGATGACCTCGCGGACAGAGTACCGGCTGCTCCACCGGCAGGACAACGCCGACCAGCGGCTGTGCCCTATCGGTCACGCCGCCGGTCTGGTCAGCGACGAGCGATATGAGCGGGTGAAGGCCAAATACGCTGCGGTGGACCGGGAGATCAAGCGGCTGGAGAGCCGAGGCGCGCCCCCCTCCCCGGTCCTGGATGCGATGCTGGAGGGCAAGGGGGAGCCCCCCGCCAAAAGCGGGGCCCGGCTGGCCGACCTGCTGCGGCGGCCCCGGGTGGGGTACGGCGATTTGGCCCCCTTTGACCCGGAGCGCCCCGACCTGCCCGCCGCCGTGGCCGAGCAGGTGGAGATTGCCCTCAAGTACGAGGGGTACATTGCCCGGCAGCGGCGCCAGGTGGAGGAGATGCGGAAGATGGAGCGCCACCCGCTCCCGCCGGACCTGGATTATCTGGCCATTCCGGCGCTCCGGCTGGAGGCCCGGCAGAAGCTGGATCAGATCCGTCCGCTGAACCTGGGACAGGCCAGCCGCATTTCCGGCGTCAGCCCGGCGGACATGGCGGCGCTGATGATCTATCTGGAGCGGGGCTGACGCCGGGGCCCCGTGGAAAACGGGGCGCGCCGAAGGCGCGGACAAGCGTTTTGCGGAGCAAAACCTTGGCGCAGGGCCAATTTACTTGGCCCGAGCGATAAAAGAGAGGGGGCCCCATGAAACAGGGTTTCATGGGGGATCAGCCCGGCGGATATGGCGGCGCTGATGATCTATCTGGAGCGGGGCTGACGCCGGGGGCCCCGTGGAAAACGGGGCGCGCCGAAGGCGCGGACAAGCGTTTTGTGGAGCAAAACCTTGGCGCAGGGCCAATTTACTTGGCCCGAGCGATAAAAGAGAGGGGCCCCATGAAACAGGGTTTCATGGGGGATCAGCCCGGCGGACATGGCGGCGCTGATGATCTATCTGGAGCGGGGCTGACGCCGGGGGCCCCGTGGAAAACGGAGCGCGCCGAAGGCGCGGACAAGCTGAAGAAGCGAGGTTGATCTATGAAGAAGCCGCATTTGGTACTGGGACTCTCCGGCGGGGTGGACTCCGCCGTATCGGCTCTGCTTCTGCGGGAGAGCTATCAGGTCTACTGCCTCTGGCTGGACATCGGCCTGGGAGGCGGCGAGGACGCGGCCGCCATGGCCGACTGGCTGGGGCTGCCCTTTGAAAAAAAGGACATCCGCAGGGAATTGGAGCACTTCGTCTGCCAGCCCTTTGTGGAGGATTATCTGGCGGGCCGCACCCCCTTGCCCTGCGCCCGGTGCAATCCCCTGGTGAAGTTCCCCGCTCTGCTGCAGAAGGCCGAGGAGCTGGGGGGCGGCTATGTGGCCACCGGCCACTACGCCCGGGTGACCCAGGGGCCCGAGGGCCGCATTCTTCTGCGCAAGGGCCAGCCCGCCAACGACCAGTCCTACATGCTGGGACGTCTGACCCAGAGCATCCTGCGCCGGACCGTGTTCCCTTTGGGGGGGTATGAAAAAGTACAGGTCCGGGCCCTGGCGGCCCAGCGGGGGGTGCCCGTGGCCCATAAGCCGGACAGCATGGAGATCTGCTTTATCCCCGGCGGGAACTACGCCGCCTGGCTGGACGCCCGGGCCCAGACTCCGCCGCCCGGCGACTTTGTGGACCGGGAGGGCCGTGTTCTGGGCCGCCATAAGGGCATCCACCACTATACCCTGGGCCAGGGGCGGGGTCTGGGAATCTCCGGTCCCCACCGCTATTTCGTCTCGGACATCGACCCGGCGCGCAACACCGTCACCCTGTCCGACGGGTCCGATCTGTCGGCCCGGCGGGTGTTCTGCACCCACCCCAACTGGATCTCCATTCCTGGACTGGAGGCCCCCATGGAGGTGACGGTCCGGCTGCGCCACTCCCGGGCCGAGACCCCCGCCCGGCTGCACCCCTGGAAGGACGGAGTGGCCCTGGAGCTGGCCGTCCCCGCCCGGGCCCCCACGCCGGGGCAGCTTGCGGTCTTCTATCAGGAGGACATCGTGGTGGGCTCGGCCTGGATCGAAAAGGAGGACGGGGACACATGGAGCTGATACAGGCCAAAGGCGACACCTGGTATCTGGCCGCCGCCGAGCTGATCCCCCTCTACCGCCTGGAGGGCGGTCGCTGCATCCTGCTGGACAGCGGCCTGGAGAGCGAGCGGGAGGCGCTCTCCGCCGCGCTGGACCGGGCGGGGCTGACGCCGGTGGGGGTATTCGGCTCCCACACCCACCGGGACCACTCGGTGAACAACGGGTGGCTGCGGGAGCGCTACGGCACCCGCATCTGTCTGCCCGAGGGGGAGGCCGTCATTGCCTCCACCCCCCTCATGTGCAAGCAGGTGTACGCCTCCCTGTCCCTGGAGGGCCTGATGGAGGACTGCGGCGGCATGGTGTGCCGGGCGGATGAGACCGTGGGGCCGGAGGACGGTACGGCGGAGTTTCTGGGGGTCCCCTTCCGGGTGCTCCACGCCCCCGGCCACACCCCCGACCACATCTGCACCATCACTCCGGACGGAGTGTGCTACACCGCCGACCTGATGCTGGCCGGTCCGGCGCTGGAGACCGCCCGGCTGCCCTATCACTACGTCCATGCCGTCGCCCGGGCCAGCATGGAAAAGCTGCGGGATGCGGCGGGCGGCTGCGCCTGCTGCATCGCGGCCCACCGGGCGGTGTTCCGAGACCCGGCTTCGGTGGCGGCGGGGAATCTGGCCCTGCTGGACCGGGTGGGCGGGGAGATGCTGGAGCTGCTGCGGACGCCCCTGACCCTGGGGGAGCTGGTGGCCGCCGTGGTGGAGCGGAAAAAGCTGCTGACCCACAGTGAGATGAAGGCCGCCCGGTATGCCCGCAGCGTGCAGTGCTTTGTGGAATATCTCCGGGACACCGGCCGGCTGGACGTGGTGGTGGACCGAGGGATGCGCCGCTTTGTGCGCAGATAAAGGAAGAAAAGCGGGGCCGTGGAGAATCTCCACGGCCCCGCCGTTTTTTTGCTGGTTTATTTGCCGCCCTTGAGGGCCTTCATCCGATCGCCGTGGTCCAGAATCCGCTTGCGCAGCCGCAGGTTCTCCGGAGTGACCTCCAGCAGCTCGTCGTCCGCCAGGAACTCCAAGCACTGCTCCAGGCTCATCTGCCGGGCGGGTGTCAGCCGCAGGGCCTCGTCCGAGCCGGAGGCCCGCATGTTGGTGAGCTGCTTCTTCTTGCACACATTGACCGAGATGTCCTCGTTCTTGGGGGTCTCACCCACCACCATGCCGGCGTAGACGGGCACGCCCGCGCCGATGAACAGCGCGCCCCGCTCTTGGGCGTTGAACAGGCCGTAGGTCACGGCCTCGCCGGTCTCAAAGGCCACCAGGCTGCCGGTATTCCGCCGGGTCACCTCCCCCTTGAAGGGGGCGTAGCACTCAAAGACCGAGGCCATGATGCCCTCACCCTTGGTGTCGGTCAAAAACTCATTGCGGTAGCCGAACAGGCCCCGGGCGGGGACCAGGAACTCCACCTTCATCCGGTTGCCCACGGGGGTCATCTCGGCCATCTCACCCTTCCGGGCGCCGATCTTCTCGATGACCGAGCCCACGGCCTCGGCGGGCACGTCCACCACCAGCCGCTCGATGGGCTCGCACTTCTGGCCGTCGATCTCCTGATAGAGCACCCGCGGGGGGGAGACCTGGAATTCGTAGCCCTCCCGGCGCATGGTCTCGATGAGGATGGACAGGGACATTTCGCCCCGGCCGGCCACGTTGAAGGAGTCGGTGTTGGCGGTCTCGGTGACCCGGAGGGACACGTCCTTCAGCGTCTCACGGAACAGCCGCTCCCGAAGCTGGCGGGAGGTGACGAATTTGCCCTCCCGGCCGGCAAAGGGGGAGTCGTTCACCGAGAAGGTCATCTCGATGGTAGGAGCGGAGATCTTGACGAACTCGATGGGCTCCACCGCGTCGGGGGCGCAGATGGTGTCGCCGATGGTGATGTCGCCAATGCCGCTCATGGCGATAATGTTGCCGGCGGTGGCCTCGGTCACCGGGACCTTGCCCAGTCCGTCGAACTGGTACAGGGAGACGGCCTTGGCCTTTTGGGGGGCGTCGTCCGGGGTGTGGAAGTTACACACCGCGATCTCCTGATTCTGCTTGATGGTGCCCCGCTCGATGCGTCCGACGGCAATGCGGCCCACAAACTCATTGTAGTCGATGGAGGAGACCAGCATCTGGAAGGGGGCGTCCTCGTCGGCCTCGGGGCCGGGGATATAGTCCAGGATGGTGTCGAAGAGGGGGGCCAGATCGGTGCCGGCCACCTCCGGAGAGTAAGAGGCCGTGCCCTGGCGGCCCGAGCAGAACAGCGTGGGAGAATCAAACTGCTCTTCGGTGGCGTTCAGGTCCATCAACAGCTCCAGCACCTCGTCGCAGACCTCGTGGATGCGCTGGTCGGGGCGGTCGATCTTGTTGATGACCACGATGACCCGGTGGCCCAGTTCCAGAGCCTTGGACAGCACGAAGCGGGTCTGGGGCATGGGGCCCTCGGCGGCATCCACCAGCAGGATGACGCCGTTGACCATCTTCAGGATACGCTCCACCTCGCCGCCGAAGTCGGCGTGGCCCGGGGTATCCACGATGTTAATCTTCACGTCCTTATAGTGGACGGCGGTGTTCTTGGCCAGGATGGTGATGCCCCGCTCCCGCTCCAGGTCGTTGGAGTCCATGACCCGTTCCACGGTGGCCTGGTTCTCCCGGTAAATGCCGCCCTGCTTGAGCATCTCGTCCACCAGAGTGGTCTTGCCGTGGTCAACGTGGGCGATGATGGCAATGTTTCTTAAGTGTGTGTTCTGCAATTTCAGCACCTCTTATAGACTGCGATTCCAATGTCATTCCAAATTTCCGACCCCATATTATATCCTGTCCGGGGGAAAAAGGCAACTTTTTTCTTTTGATTGTCAAAAAAAGAGCGAAACAAAGAATGTTACATATATTAAAAAGAAACAGAATATTTATATTAATCAGTAACATATAACCACAATGTGACTGTGGCGTGCTATACTTACAATCAAATATGGAGGCGAGACGGAGAAAGGCGGGCTTATCATGGGAAAAGACCGGAACGACAGACGGAAAAAGCTCATCGCCAGTTGCCTGCTGGCGCTGTTGCTGATCGGCGGCGTGGCCGCGGCGGAGCGGCTCAATCAGATGGACCCCGCCAGTCGGGGGCTGACCGGTACTCCATCCGGGGTAACCTTCTGGAGGGCGGAGCAGGAGGACGTGGAGATCCCCGACGAGGCGGCGCCCAAGGCCCCGGCGCCCCGAGCTGCGGGGGACGCGTTGTAAAAAGGAAAAGGGCCTGGTGGCCGATGGGCCGGGCACTTTTTGACGGGATGCGGCGTTGACAGCCGCCCGGATTTGGGTTACAATATCCGGGCAGTTGTCCATATGCGCCAGTAGCTCAATAGGATAGAGCATACCCCTCCTAACAATTGAATCGTTCGAACCCCGGAGCCCTTCATAGTTGAATAATTTCTGTATATGCCCCCGTACCTCACCAGGATAGAGGGTCCGCCTCCTAAAAATCGAATCGTTCGAATCCTGGAGCCCTGCAAAATTGAATATTTTCTGTATAAGCCCCCGTAGCTCAGTTGGATAGAGCGGTCGCCTCCTAAGCGACAGGCCACTGGTTCGAACCCAGCCGGGGGTGCCAAAAATGACCGCTGTAAGCCGTTTTTTGATGGTTTACAGCGGCTTTTGTTATCATTTCCTCAGAGCGTTCTTGCCACTCCGCCGGAACAATTTTATACATTTTCCGCTGTATGCCTGCTAATTGGCTTCGAACTATTTTTCTGACCTTGCTAATAAAAAACGTCGATTTGCTAATACGATTTTCCCGCCCTATTTTTCGGATGGGGCCGACGCCAGCAATGCGGCCAGTGTGTTGGCCAGTTCCGGCGACTTGCGAAGCTGTTCTACCAGGGCCTCCAAATCCAATGTGGCGGGCGCCGGTTCCTTCGGTTCCTCCGGGGGCCGAACCGAACGCAGGTCAGGATTGGCATAGAAGGCGCTCTCAAACTTCTGGGCGTTGATCTTGCGGTCCTCGTCCAGAATGTGCGCATACACGCTGGTGATCATGTCGATCTGAGCGTGGCCCGTATCACCCTGGGTGGCCTTCAGGTCGCCGTGGTTCAGCTTTAACTTATAGGTGGTACTGGAATGGCGTAGGGAGTGAAAGACCACTTTGGGCAGCCCCGCTTTCTCCCGCAGCTTCTCAAACGACTTCAGGATGATACGGTCCTCACAGGGGCGGCCATTGGCCAGTGCCACCACCAGGTCGTAGTCCTGATACTCGTCGCGGAGCAGCGCCCGCAGCTCATCTTGTGCGGATTTCCATTCCCGCAAGATATACGCCAGGGTCTTGGGCAGCCACACCTTGCGGATGCTGGAATCGGTCTTGGGCTTCTTCAAAATGATCCTGGTGCTGGTGTTTGGAAACAGCGGCGTGAACACATGATAGATGTCCTTTTGCCCCAGCATCTCAATGGCCCGCTTGGAGGCCCGCGCCAGCTCCTTGTCGATGTAGACATAGGCGTTGTCATCGGCGATTTCTTCATCGGAGATGTGGACGTTGCTCCAGGTCAGCCCCAGAATCTCACCCATACGCAGCGAACAGGCAAAGGCCAGATTCATTGCCACATAGAGTTTGCTGTCCGTACACTGGTCCAGGGCGGTGCGGATCATATCGGCGGTCCAGATGTCCCGCTTCTTGTATTCCACTTTGGGCAGAACCACATTGTCAAAGGGGTTCTTGGCAACCAGCTCCCACCGAACTGCCTGCTTGAAGGCACAACGGAGAAGTTTGATGATCTTCTCGATGGTGGCGTTGGTCACGAACTCCGTTTTGGCGTGATGCGTCCTGGTGTTCACCGCGGGGGTTTTCTGCAAGGTCTGGATGTACTTGTCCACCACCCGCGTGGTGATGTCCTGCACCTTCATGTCCCCGATGATAGGGTTGATGTAGTTGGCAATCAGCGAGTTTTGGCTGTCATACATGGATACGCCCCACCGCTTTTCGCCGTATAGGGAAACGAAGTCGGACAGGAACTCCGCAATATTCTGATTGGTGGGCGGAAGGAAGGAGTTGGAGCTTTTCTGACTCTCAATCTCTGCCTTGCGCTTCAATGCCTCTTGGTAGGAAGTGCGGGTTTCCCACTTCTGCTTGGTCTCGCCGTTCTCGTCTACATAGGTATAAACAATAGAATAGTTTTTCTTTCTCTTGATGATAGATGCCATAACGAACCTTCCTTTCTGATGTCACAGATCAAGCGGCTCCAGCCACTTGTCAAACGACCGCTTGGGAATTCGTATGGCGTTACCAATTCGTACGCTTTTGAAAAGGCCCTCCTGCACAAGGCGGTATGCCTGTGTCCGGCTGACACCCAATATACGGGCAACCTCGTTGACCGTATAGGTGCGGCACTCCAAAGGCCTTCTCTCCGTACCGTTCTGAATTTCTGACACGGCAGCCTCCTTTCCAGTCAGAAACGGCACACAAAAGGGTGTTCATTCATAACTTCCACCCTCATTGTACCGCGCCATTTCGGGTTTGTCTGCTGCTAATGGAAAGTTTACGAATTATCCGTAAACAGAAAAGCAGAAGATTTATCTGAAAATAAAAGAGGCAAAAAAACGGATGGCTGCTGGCTACAGCTCCACGGGAATTTCACCCCGGCCCATGCTGATGGGTGCGCCGCGCAATGCTTTGAGGGCGTTCAACGCGGGAGTCTCATTATCCTGTCTGTGCATCCTCGCCCACAGGCTGCCACACCTGTTTCGCGGCCTGGTTTTGTCGCTCACCTGTTTGGTAGGGGTCCCGTCCTGCGGACTTGCAACAGACTTCATGGCGCACCGGCCGACCGGCTCCACACAGACAGATCGTATCCGTCTGCCTTATGCTGCCCGAAGGCTTTCTTTGTCAAGGTGGGGTCAGTCCCCGGCATCGGCAAAGGAGGAAAGGGTAAGCCGCTTGCCTTCTGCCAGGGCTGAAAGGATCAGGCGCGCATCACGGCCCGGATCAGTCGGATTTCCAGACAGCGTTTCATGTGGGTATCCACGCACACATGAGGGGTTCCGTCCTTGTCATAGAGAGTACGGGTACACAGGCGGCTCATATAGTCGTCGTAGTACCGCAGCACTTGCTCCATGGCCTCGCTGTCACCGCCGGAGGCCGCGTGAATCACCCAAACGGGCGGCAGGTCCTTTCCCTTGTGGATGGGCTCTGTCATCTTCCTCAGCCTCCTTTCGGCATCAGCGCCGACAATGCTTCGCGCAGCTCCTGCAGCGCCTTCGTCCGGTGCCGCTGAACGGCGCTACGGGACATCCCAACGAGATTGCCGATCTCACCGTCTGCCAGGCCCAGGGTGCAGTGCAAAATCAAAATGCTCTGCTCCGTGTGCGGCAAAGCGGAGAAAGCCTCGGCCACAAGCTCGTTGTCGATATGTAGATCGTAGCCGTGCGACGAGAACACAATGCTGTCGCTGGGGTAACAATCCACGACGCAGAGCTTGTCCAGCTCCGCCTGGGACAAGTCGCTAAAGAAGGCTTCACGCTCTCTTTGGCGTTTCATGTTCCGCAGGTAGGCTCTGGCCTCGTTTCGCAATACCTTCTTGCAAAAAGCATCGAACCGGCATTGCTCGCCATAGTCGCGGGGGTTAGATTCCATCAGTTTCACCCCCTTTCCATGGGGGGATCAGGTGGTTCTCTCCCTTTCCGCTACTACCAATCCTGCGAGAGCGTGTTCTGCCCGCTAAGCGCCTCCTTTTTGAAGAAAATTTGAGAAAATCAACAGCCAGCCAGCCCGACCGCAGGAAATCACAAAAAGCGCCCGGCAGGTCACAGACCCACCGGGCGCAATAGCAAGTGATATGCAGATTGTTTACATGGTATAGTTCACACTCATGGCCGAACATCTCCGCCGACTGGAACGAGCTTTTCTTGAGCGGCTGGCCCTTGTCAGATCAGGCGGGGACAGCATCCGGCGCAGCATGGCAGCATCCTCCTTCTATGCCGCCGTGTGAGCTGTCAGGGCAAAAGGAAACGGCGGCCTTGATTTCTCAAAGCCGCCGCTGAACGTATGGGCGTGTCAATAGGGCTGCTGCACGACGGCTTTTTTCTTTTGCCGTCGTCCGGCAGATTCTTTGATATTTAAGTTCTTGTATAACTTCCTATCTCCAATGCAAGGAATGTAAAATAGCAGCCACACATTTAGCAGCTCATAGATACGGTTGCCTGGTAATGTTGGAACAACTCACAGCGAAAAAACACTTTTTAACGCTTTCCCTAAGAGTTCAATTTTGCCGATCTTCTCCAAATCTTTTCGCAGCTTTTCTTCACTGCCATTCTTCCCGGCAACAACCTTAATGATTTTTGTTCCGGGGATAGTGCTTTTTTTCATTTGCAGCACCTCCTTTCTCCCTCATTATAAAAGTCTTAGCTATCAGCGCAAAATAAGTCCGAGTATTCAGACCATTTTTGCTTGGATGTGATATAATGGGTATTAGTCAAGTAAGAGGTGAGATTTATGGAAACATACGGTATCACGATTCGTAAGATTAGATTAAGCAAGGGCTTTTCTCATAAAGAAATATATACCGGCATTTTGAGTAAGTCCTTTGCCATTGATTTTGAGAAGGGAATGTATGACATCAAGTTTAATCTCATGCTGAAAATTTTGGATAGGCTAATGATTTCCGTGGATGAACTTCTTCTGATACATAGCCAGTACAAAACAACACCTTGCCATGAACCTTTGCTGAATGTTAATCTTGAGCGAATAAAAAATGATCCATCATACTCTGCCGATATAGAAAAGAAATTCTATGATGAAATGAAGGCAAATAAAACTTCATCCAGCAGATTACAACACGCAGAAATAGTAGCATTAAGATCTGTATATGGAGATCCTGATTATCAAAATTCATCCGAGTATCAAGTAGCCAAGAGCTACATTCAGAAGTATCTTTTTGATGTGGAAACTTGGTCATTGTCTGAATTTCGTATATTTTCAGATATGAGCTTTATATTTGAGAATGGTGATGTGAAAACCTCACTTTTCCTTACTGCATGGGAAACCTTAGAAAAGTATAAAGCGCATCCAGATTATCAGGTATACCTATCTCATTTGTTAGTGAACAATCTCTATCAACTGATTCGCACCAGGCAATATACCATTGCAGAAAAAGCGATTGACAAACTGCAAGAGTTAACGATTGATCCTAATATGCTATCTTGGAAAGTTCCAATGCTTTATTATGACGGTTTGCTAAACTATGCAACAGGTAATCCGCAATCCGGCTTATCAAAAATCAAAAAAGCAAAGCAAATCTATCATCTATGCGGCAATGATTTCATGGTTGAGCAAATGGACATTGGGCTTGAACTTTTGCAAAACCCATAGGAACAAGCTATACTTTTGAAAAACAGGGTATATTAGCATGGCGGCTCCCTCCGTGGGCCGCCGATCCTGTGCCGGGCAAAGAAAAGCGGCGGCTTTTTTCTTTTGCCGTCGTCCGGCAGATGGTATCTTTATTTAGTTACTCACTAAGGCTTTAATTTTTCCAACTAAATTAAAATCCGTTTTGCAGCAGAAACTACCATAGTACAGTTTGGCTTTTTGCTCTAATGTTCTACTGTCATCGCCAGACATTAGCAGAAAAGGCGTTCTCAAACCTTTATGACGGATTTTTTCAAGCAAATCCAACCCCGTGCCATCTTTCATGTTGAAATCGGAACAGATTGCATCAACTGTGACTGCTTGAAGTATGTCCAATGCTTCCTTGACGCCCGTGGCCTTAATCGTATCAAAATCGCCCGATAACACAGATGACAGGACTTGCAGATATTCCGTGTTATCATCCACTATCAATATTCGTTTCATATCATTCTATCGTTTATCCCACAGTAATCTGGATCGCGCCCGAATAGTCTGTGCCGGTGATTCCGATGTAGTTCGCTCCAGCTTGAAGCTGAACGGCAACGCTTCCACTGGCAGATTCAGAAAGTACTTGCTCCTCCAAGTCCGGGGAGATGTAAATGAGTTGACAGTCCCCATCAAGAGAATCAAACTGGTATCGGATTACAATTTCACGGCACTCATTTTCCTTGAGGTCGGTGTCAGCAACCAAAATATCCTGTCCGTTAAATCCAGTTACAGAAGCGTCATAGGTGGCCAGAAAAGCATCGTTGTCCGAAGTCCGGCTGCCCTCAAAAGACTGATAAGGGGTTATAAGAGCGTTGCTTTTCCCAATCACTACATCATCACCTAATTGCTCTGCTCCTTCCCTGAGATTTTCACTTAACCTGTCGAGGCCGGAGCAGGCAGTACAGGCCAGTAAAGAAACAGCAATCAGGCAACACCCAATAATTTTGCCAATTTTTCGCATAGCAATTTCCTCACTGAACGAAAGTAAGGAACATGGCAAGCGCAACAATTCCCACCATCAGCAGTGCCCAAAACGCGCTGATTACCGTGGATGCGATATTGATAACGCTGCGGCTTTCCTTGCTCCGCACACATACCACCGAAAGGATCAGGCCCAGCAGGACAAAAACGATATTGGCTCCGGCCCAAGCGGTTCGGACTCCGTCCGACAGCGAAATGTGCAGAAGCGATGGGGCAAGAGCCGCCAGCGGCAGGATGCTCACAATGAGCGCAGCGATACTAACTGATTGAAGTTTTTTCTTTTCCATAGTTTTACCTCATTTCTTTTTTCCCAAATTGGGTGACAGCCAGCGCAAAAAACAGGCCAAACACTATAATTGCGCACGGCAGGAATGGAAACATCGAAAAAGCGGCGTCGGAAGTTTCTGCTGTAAAGTCATGGAGAGAGCAGGAAACGAGATAACCGCTGTAACAGTACGGGTAGGCGATCCACAGCGGCGTATTTGCAACCAATACACCAGGAATCACAAGCAGCAAATTTAATCCCACAGAAAGAAGCGGCTTTTCAAACAGCACGGTGATGGCCCACATAGCCGCAATGCACGGCAGCATAGTCAGAAACAGCCCCAAGCACCATTTCAGAAGATACAGGATTGGCAGGGTCTCTGTGACCCCCATTGTCTGTGTTGCAATCAACCCGGCAATTACGAACACGACGAGAAATACCACCATTTCCATGAACAGATAAAAGGTAAGCACACAGAACTTTGCAATGGATAATGTGTAGCGGCTGACCGGCAGCGCCAGCATTTTCAGAATCCCGTTATTTCCTGTTTCTCGCCCTGCGATCATCACGCAGACTACAATCATACTGAACGGGAGCAGATAGTAGGCGTAAACAAGCGCACTTTGAATGAACATGGCAGGCCACGCATTGGTGTATTCCGGTGTAAAGTAGTTGCTCAAACTCGCAACCCCGGAAACCACCACCAATAAAGGTGCAATGAAAATCAGGGGTACGATTTTGGAGCGTTTTACTTTCATAAACTCGATTTTGAGTAAATCCAAAAAGCTCATTTCTTATTATCCCTCCTTACTCGTAGCGTCTGTACTTCGCCAGCCACAAGCCCACAGCAAGGAACAACAGCGTTTCCGCCAAAGCGACAAGAGCAACCGTCGGATCAGGCTGGGCGCTCATGGCTACTGCTGGTTTCAGAATAATCACAAAAGGATGCACCAGCAAAAGCGTCAGCCCCGAATTTGCAAGAGCCATACCACTTAGAAAACCGGCGACACCAATTCCAAGCGGCACCCACATATTTTCAAAGCGCGAGGAAATCAGCAGCATAAACGACAGCACCGGCATAGATGTGAGAAAAGAGTATCCGGCAAAGCGTACCAGCGTACCCATCTCAAACGCTCCGTCCGGCAAATCCGTCATACCGATCTGTGCAAGAGCCAGATTTTGCAGTACTATTGCAACCAAAAACATGACCGTCAGAATCAGGAATTTGCACAGGTACATGGCCGGGACACTTACGGGAAGCATATACATCTTCTTAACTGCGCTCCCCTTAAATTCCATGTTGTAGATCATGCAGGTAGCAACCACGATACCGAACAGGTTCAGCACCATAATCATGCCGTAGAGCTGGGTCAACAAGACATCCATCGGAGCCAGCGGCAGATTCAGAAGCGTATCTTTCCGCACAATGAAATTGACAAATGCGTAGGCGGCTCCCAAGACACCAACGGCCAGCAGCACGGGAATCACGCCGGTTCGCTTTTCTTTCCGAAGTTCGATTGCCAGCGTTTTCATAATTTCGCCCTCTGCTTTCTGTCCATGTTGTCCTTCTCAACCATAGAAAGGAACACATCTTCCAGATTGTCCGCTGCGAAACCGGATTGCAGAGCATACTGACGCAGATCATTCATGCTGCCCTCAAACAGCAGCCGCCCGTGGTTGAGAATCCCAATGTCGTCCGCGATCAATTCGATTTCAGACAGCATATGGGACGAGATCAGCACCGTGCAATCGTAAAGGCTGGGCAAGGATTTTACCAGATTGCGGATTTCGTGGATACCGGACGGGTCAAGGCCGTTGGTGGGTTCGTCCAGAATCAGAATCGGCGGACGCCCCAAGAGCGCCCCGGCAAGGCCCAAGCGTTGCTTCATTCCCAGCGAATACTTCTTTGCCAGCCGGTCACCAAACTCGGTCAGCCCCACCAGCTCCAGCGCATCTTCCACATCGGCTTTCGGCAGTCCCAAAATGCGGCGGATAATATCAAGATTTTCCCGCCCGGTGAGGTTCGCGTAGAAAGACGGCGCTTCGATGAAAGAGCCGATCTCTTTGAGAATGGAAATCCGGTCATTCGGAAACTGCTTCCCATCAATGGTAAAGCTACCCTTTGTCGGTGCGGTCAGACCCAGCAGCATTTTCATGGTCGTGGATTTTCCTGCACCATTGGGGCCGAGAAACCCATAAATGCTGCCCTTGCGAATATGAAGCGAAACATGGTTGACCGAAGTGAAGTTCTTGTACTTCTTGGTCAACTGTTCCGTTGTGATGATATAGTCCATAGAAACATCTCCTTTCGATGCTTTTATGGTACGACTTCAACCTGACATCTACATTCTCCCGTCCTTACTTTTACCTTACTTTTTGCAGAGGGGCTCCGCAGAACAAAATCCCCATGATATAATGGGAACAAAGAAGTTGAATGGAGATAATTCTATGGATAATTCCTTTTTGCATAGAAAAAGACTCCTGCTGGTAGATGATGAGCAGGAGTTATTGAAGATGGTAACAGATATATTGAAAGATGCAGGATTTGAAACTGTTCTTACTGCTATGTCGGTTAAAGACGCTGTCCTGACCACAAAAAATGAAAATCCTGATTTAATCGTTTTGGATGTCATGCTGCCAGATGGGGACGGATTTTCTCTGATGCAGCAGCTTCGGACCTTTACCAATGTGCCGATCATTTTCTTAACAGCAAAGGACGAGGCCGCAGACAAATTATCGGGATTGGGGCTTGGTGCAGATGATTACATTTCAAAGCCTTTTATGCCGCAGGAATTGTTACTGCGTATCTATGCGGTACTGCGTCGAACTTATAAAGAGGATTCACCGCTGCTTGTTTTAGATGGATGTACGATTGATTTCAGCCGGGCCGAAGTTCACAAAGGCAGCGAAACCATTTCACTGACCGCCAAAGAGCACACCCTGCTCGAAACCCTTGCCCGTAATGCCGGAAAGATCGTTACCGTAGATTCGCTTTGTGAAGCCCTCTGGGGGGACAATCCTTTTGGCTACGAAAACAGTCTCAATGCTCATATCCGGCGCGTCCGGGAAAAGATTGAAACCGACCCGTCAAAACCTGTATCTCTGATAACCATTAAAGGGTTAGGCTATAAGCTAATAGCAAGGAAGTGATGCCATGAGATCATTTGCACATTATATATCTAAACATCTTGTGTCTTTCGCTGCCTTTATCCTGATATTGCTTTTTCTTAATGCAGTAGTATTCGGTCTTACTTTTCAAAAGATTGTGACCGAGGATTATGGCGATTCCTCTCCGCAATCCATGTTGGAAATGACTGCTGCCGCCGCTACGCCGGAACAATTATCGGTTGAAGCGGTGCAAAAGCTCCGGCAGAATGATATTTGGGCAATCTACTTAAACGCTGATGGACAGTGCTATTGGTCGGTTGATTTGCCGGAAAATGTGCCGGAAAGTTACACCATTCAAGATGTCGCACTATTTTCAAAAGGGTATATTGAGGATTACCCGGTTTTTGTCTGGAACACCGATGATGGGCTGTTGGTGTTGGGTTATCCAAAAGACAGCTATACAAAACTCACCAACAATTATTATTCCATTGCGGCGCTTCGAAGGCTCCCCGCCTTTGTGCTGGGAATGTTGGGATTGGATGTGTTGTGTCTCTTTTTGGCCTACTATTTTTCCAAACGCAGAATCATTCATAATACAGAACCGATTGTGTCCGCTGTGGAAACCCTGGCAGACGGGAAGCCAGTTTCACTTCATATCAGCGGTGAACTGTCGGAAATTGCAAGCAGTGTAAACAAAGCTTCTTCCATTTTGAATAGACAAAATGAGGCACGAGCTAACTGGATCAGCGGCGTTTCTCATGACATCCGCACACCTCTCTCCATGATTATGGGGTATGCGGGCCGTATTGCGGAAGATAAAACTGCCAGCACAACCATCCGAGAACAGGCGGAAATAGTACGGAAGCAAAGTGTACGGATCAAAGAACTGGTACAGGATTTGAATTTAGTATCGCAGTTGGAATATGAAATGCAGCCGCTTCATAAGGAAGTGGTTCGCTTATCTAAACTGCTGCGCTCCTATGTAGCTGACCTGTTGAACACAGGAATCTCCGATAGCTACAATATTGGAATTGAGATTGCTCCCGAGGCTGAAAATACTGTGCTGGAATGTGATGCCAGATTGATTTCACGTGCGGTGAACAACCTTGTCCAGAACAGCATGAAACACAACCCGCAGGGCTGTGAAATCTGCCTTTCTCTTGCGGCATCAAAAAACCAGCTTATCTTGACGGTTACGGATAACGGAATAGGTCTGTCTGAGGAAAAGCTGCACGAGTTGGAGGAAAAGCCGCATTATATGGAAAGTACAGATGAGCGGCTTGATTTGAGGCATGGACTTGGGTTGCTGATTGTCCAACAAGTCGCCGCAGCGCATCAAGGGTATTTTGAACTTGTCAACACTCAACCGCATGGATGCCGGGCGACTATATCCTTTCCAATGCAATAGAGCTTACATAATGAAAAGCGCCAGGCAGGAAACGAAAAACTCCCTGTCTGGCGTTTCTAGTATGAATAATAAAATGCAGATATAACACATATAGCAACATTCCACGGGCAAAGTATGAAATATACAATGTAAGTGGGTGATGCTATATGGCGAATGTCAAAGATTGCCCCGGTTTTGAAACTTTCGGTGCCGATGTAAAAGCTGCACGGAGCGTAAAGCATCTGTCGCGCAGAACATTGGCGGAGATCGTCAACATCGACTCCCGGTATCTTGCAAATATCGAGAACGAAGGTACGATCCCCAGCTTACCGGTTATCATACAGCTTATCAAAGTGTGCGGACTTCCCGTAGAACGGTACTTCAATCCAGAGGTCATGCGGGAGGAAAGCACACAGAGACAGCGTATCAGCCACAAACTGAAACTCTGTCCGGAGCAGTATTTGACCGTCATCGAAGGTGCGCTTGACGGGGCGCTGAAAACTGAAAAATCAGCAGATGAAACGGAGGGTGTGTGAGCACCCTCTGTTTTCGTTTTCCAAGGCGGCTTTGCCGCCCTTTTCTTTGTGAAAAATCCGGGATTTTGCGGGCAGATAAAGGTATTTCCGGCATTGTATTTACGAGGGAAGGAGCGTAGAGCAAGCACAGCAAGTGTGGCCACACTTGCGAATTTTGCTTTAGGGAACCCCTTGCCCCTAAACACAAAATTGCTTGTTGGGATAGTCCCAAACCCTTATGCAGAAAGGACGGTGCCGCCCTATGGTAAATCGAAAACGCCCCATCATCCTGCGCTGCCCGGTAACAGCGGAAGAACGCAACCTAATTGAGCAGAAGATGGCCCAGCTCCAGACAAAGCGGATTGGCGCCTACCTGCGGAAGATGGCAATTGACGGATATATCATCTATGTGGACACTAGGGACATCAAGGAGATGAACCAGCTCCTGTCCGCCATTGGCCGGAACATCAATCAGATCGCCAAGCGAGTCAACGCCGGTGGCCCCACCTATCAGGCCGACATGGAGGAAATCCGGGAAAGGCTGGATCAGATATGGCAGTTACAAAGACGCATCCTATTAAGTCAACGCTGAAAGCGGCCATTGACTATATCTGCAACCCTGACAAGACGGACGGAAAGCTGCTGGTGTCCTCCTTTGGCTGCGCCGCCGAGACCGCCGACATTGAATTTGAATGGACACGCCGCCATTCCATCGACAAAGGCACACACCTAGGCCGCCACCTGATCCAAGCCTTTGAGCCTGGGGAGGTCTCCGCCGAGGAAGCCCATGAGATCGGGATGCAGTTGGCAAAAGAAATATTGGGTGGCAAGTACGAGTTTGTACTTACCACCCATATCGACAAGGGGCATATTCATAATCATCTGATCTTCAATGCGGTCAGCTTCACCGACCACAAGCACTACCATTCCAACAAGCGCAGCTACCATGAGATACGCCGAGCCAGCGACCGGCTCTGCAAAGAACACGGCTTGTCCGTCATCGTCCCCGGCCAGGATAAGGGCAAGAGCTACATTGAGCATCAGGCCGCACAGAACGGCACCAGCTACAAGGCAAAGCTGAAAGCCGCCATCGACCGGCTGATCCCCGTTTCCTCCAGCCTGGAAGATTTGCTTGCCAGGTTGCAACGGGAAGGGTACGAAATCAAGCGGGGAAAGTATATCTCCGCTAGGGCACCGGACCAGGAGCGGTTTACCCGACTCAAAACTCTGGGTGCCGATTACACGGAAGAAGCCGTTGTCTCCCGGATCGCCGGAGGGCCCCGCCCCTCCAGGCAGCCCCGGCAGCGCAGCGGGAAGGTCAGTCTGCTCATTGACATTCAGAACAACATCAAGGCCCAGCAGAGTGCCGGATACCAGCGGTGGGCGACTATTGAGAATCTGAAACGGGCGGCGGCCACCATGAACTTTCTCACCGAACATGGCATCAACACCTATGAGGAATTAGTGGAACGGTGCGACGCCGTTGCCGCTGCCTCCATCCATACTAGGGAGAGCCTACGGGATACGGAGCAGCGGATCGCCGACGTTGCCCTCCTGGGAAAGCAGATCGACACCTACCGCAAACTGAAGCCCGTCTATGACCGCTATAAGGCGTCAAAGGACAAGGAAAAGTTCCTGCGTGGTTTTGAGAGCGAAATCATCTTGTTTGAGGCGGCAGCCAGGGAAATCAAGAAGGCCGGGCTCGCCAAACTTCCTTCCACCGAAAAGTTGAAAGCGGAACTAAATGAGCTCACTGCCCGCAAGACCGCCCTGCAAGCAGAACTTCGGAAGATACAGCGGGAGGAAAAGGAATACGACACACTCCATCGGAACATAAGGATATTATCTCAACCAAAACACAAGCCAGAAAAAGAGTTAGAACTGTAATGAAACTCTAAAGCTGGTTAAAATATTTCGTATGTATTAGCTATTATTGAATATTTAAATTCGAAGTAATGTCTTTGCCAAATGTTCTCAATGATATTTCGCTTAAAGACCTTGCAAATAGGTCTGAAATATATTGAGAGCAAACATACTGTTTACCATAGCTAGACAGATAATTAACTAATACTACTGCACTACGTTTATCTACTCTTTGATCCTTATACCAAGAAGTAAGAATTGTAGGTAATTCATCTGGGCAGTTCTCTATTAGATTACAAACAACCTCATAATCCTCAACGCTAATGTTATGATAGCAAACAACATTGGTGTGAGACAAGTGTTGCTTGACTTGTGCATCAAAGTCAAATAACAATTCACCTATAGGCTGTACTTTCTCCATGCTCACAGAAAGAATGATTGTTTGCTCAACACCGAAAAAAAACTTTAAGGTTTCTTCTGGAATATTGTTATCATCGGAGTTTATTTCATTTAAACGAGTTAATACCTGAATTACTGGATCTACCATCAATTCATTTACTTCTGTATTGATAGCTTCGCGTGAAACACCGGTTAATGTATCAGAATGTGGACTCTTGGCTTTAGCCTCAACAGCAATCAGAACATTGCCTATGCGGAAGTAACAATCTGATGAAGCTTTACTTTCACCTTTGTACATATATGGAAACTCATTTTGAAACAATACGGAGTATTTCTCTTCGGCGTTTTTAGCTGCGGCACAAGTAATTTCTTGTATGTAGTGCTCAAAAGGCTTTCCGAAACGCGTCATAAAAGTTTCGCCATCTTCCCCGATAGAAAAGCGAATGTCCCAATAGAGCCCTTCCCACATTTGATATATGATAGTTGTTTCAGAGAATGCAAACTGCCAGTCTCCTATCTTTATAAATGGTGTGCGATAAAGTGGCTCAAAATTCCACACTTGAGCGGCTAGTCCAGACACTCGTTTTTGAACCTTTTCATAATCGCTACACATATTTCGCATTATTTTTTTATATACAGAAGCTAACTGTTTTGCGTCAAATCCCTCGGCCTTGATACACGGCAATTTAGCAAACATTCCTTCAACTGTAAATTGAGGAATTATATATGCGAGAGAATTAAATAGTACTGCCAGCCGATCCTCAACTGAAAAGCCCTTTTTCTCCTCATAGAGATTCAAAAAATCAATTGTCTCTTGATCACGTTTTGCAATCGTGGAAAATATATAGAAAGCGCGGGCGATTTGGTTTTTTATAATCCTATGTGTATTATGATAGAGTGTTAAATAAAGGTATTCTGTTTCATGACCGTCCACATCATCTTTGGGCAACATATCATTAATGGCTAGAAGTGCATCCATCATCAGAAGCAAATCATTCGGTATTATTGGACTCAATTGTTCTTCTACAGGGCAATAAATTAACGCTAGTTTTTCAAGCAAGAAGATAGACTGAGGGCACATAATTGTTTTAAACTGATTATATATCATCCAATTTCCACCTAATTCACGAATATGGCCTGAATGAAATGCTCTTAACTTCCAGTCTAAGCGAATAGCCTCTAATACATGGCTGCATACCGAATTGTGTAGAGAGGAAAAACGAGAAAGGATAGCAATTGCCTTTTGACACCCTATTTTTGATAACATATTTTCAAACTCTACGGTGTCCATTTCATGTCCAAATACTTCACTATACTCTGCAAGCGGCTCATAACTAAGATGATTTATTTCCATGTTATTCCCTCAATTCTATTTGTTATTATATTAAACTGTCATAATCTTACCAAAAGCAGTGTAAAATTGTTTTCAAAATGTGGAAGGCAACATACTTGCTCTAGAAATTACCTAATATCGCAAAAGTGTAATGCTATACAGTTTTCAAGATATAACTGACAAAGTATTCCTTACTAATAATTTTATCAGAGTTCCTGCATTTTACAATAAAAAAGAGCGCCACCATCGGACAACTTTAATCCGATGATGGCGCTCACATTTTGCTTGACAAAAGGTGAAAATCCGACTTTTCCCCTATTTAGAAATACCCTATTGCCCCACGCGGGAAATCATACTGCCCCTACACGGGAAAGCCGCCGTAGCCGGTTTCTTTCCCCATTTCGAACCCTAATTCCTGCACTTTTTGGAGCGGCGGGAAAGATAGTGCGGGCAGGACACCACCACTGCCCGGAAACTCTGCTTGCAGGGATGGACACAGCCTTTACAGAGCTTGTTATACTGGCGCCTGCCGTTCTCGCCCAGGAAGAACGCCCATTCCAGACGCCATTTCTTGCTCCGGCTCATAAGTCGCCCAGCTCCGGGGGCTTCTTCTGCGGGGCAGGCTTGTCCAGGCCTTTCCGTTCCGCGCACTCCCGTTTTGCATCCTCCAGCCGCTCCCGGATAGAGGGCTTTTTCTCCGGCGTGGTCCTGCGCGCCTCGGCCTGGGCTTTCTCCAATTCCTCACCACGGCGGCCGTTGTTGATGATCCCATCGATCATCCCATAGTCGTCCTCCAGGGTCATTTCCGCCGTGCGCAGCGGGTTTTCCGGCTCCACGGGAACGGATACGATCTGCCCGTTGATGCTGGCGAACAGCTCCGGCTGCTTGAATTGCTCGGTGTACTTCTGGATCATGTCCGGGGGCAGGGACGCGAAGCTCTCCGGCCCCAGGCCCACCACTAGGAAGGTGCCCGCCACAATGTCGTAAATCTCCCCATGCTCGTCCCGGAGGGAACGGTTCAGGTCCAGGCCAACGAGCTTGCCTTCATCGTTCAGCACCAGCCCTACCGGATCGTCAAAGGGATAGAAGGCGGCAATATCACCGCCCACCTCCGCTTGCAGCGCATGGAGGCCGGAGTTGATCTCCTTCACATAGGGCTCCTTCATGGGCTCCACCACCAGGACGGTCATCTTCTCCGGCGCGGTATGTTCGTGGGCGTCTCCGTTGGGGATGGCAAAGGCGCGGCTGCCGTTGGCCATGATGAGATACTTTCCGTCCTCGGACTCGTGGTGGAAACCGTATCCGGCCGCCTCCATCTGTTCCCGGCTCATATCCGTTACATGGAAGGTGCCCCTGGGGGTCTGCACCGTCTCGCCGGTCTCTCGGTCATCCGGGGTGGGCGCCGCTTGCTGCCCGTACAACTCCGCTTCATACTCCCGGTTTGCCTGTTCCGCAAAGGACAGCATCTCGTCCACATGGGACTGATCCGGGTTTTCGATGGCCTCCCGAATCGCCTGGGGGTCCACATCCAGAAATTCCTCATAGCCGGTGGCGTCCTTGAACTTCTCAATCTCCGAAGGCAGATAGTCCTCCTGGGTCTGCCCCAGGGCGGCCAGCTTCTCGTCCAGAGCGGAGATACGCCCGGCCATCAGGTTTTCGTAGATTTCTTCCTTTGCCGCGTGTTCCTCCGGGTGCTCGGCGGCATACTGCGGATCGTTCTGCCGGAAAAACTCGTCCATATCGTAGGCAAGGTCCATGGCCCATTCCGAAATTTCTTCTTCGGGGATGTCATCCTGGAAGGTCATCACCCGGTATTCCTCCGGGATGCTGCCGCGCTCGCCATCGTAATACTCATGGAAGCTGTCCCCGGTGTCCCGCACATAGCCAAGGTCGGTGAACTGGCCGCTTTCCTCCAAGGCGATGTCCCGCCCGTAGGCCTCATAGTCGATGTAGTTGCGCAGATGCTCCGGCACCTGCATGGCGTCCAGTTCCTCGATATAATACCGGCCCAGATCATCGTGGTCATGGATGTCGGGGTAAATGTCGTAGCAGTCAAGGTTCTCCGTCAGGTTGATAAGCTCCTGGATGCTGCCCGTGTGGTCGCCGATCTCCATGGCCGCTTGGAACCGCTCGTATTCGTCCTGGCTCATATCATCCAGTTTGGAGGCCAGGTAGTTCAGCTCGTCCAGGTTGGCATACTCACCCAGCAGGTCATAGAGGCCGTCCACATAGCAATCGTAGTCCGTGATGAACCATTCCTCATAGGTCTGCCCGAAGTCGTCTTTCGCGCCGATCCCGATGCGCTCAAAGACCTTTTTCAGTTCCTCCGTCGTGGTGGGGAACTTCACCCATTCGCCCACAAGGGCGCCCTCGTTGTACTTGCCCAGGTTGGTGATGAAGGCGGCAAAGGGATAATCTTTGTCATAGTCATAATGGGGCATAGCGACACCTCCTTATCGCTCCGGCGCAGGCTTTTCCCGATGGGTCTGCGCCTTGCTCTGATTGGCACATTCTTTCCGGCTCTGTTCCAGCCGTTCCTTGATGGAGGGCTTTTTCTCCGTCTGCCTCTCCCTGCGGCGCTCATGCTCCCACTCGTCGCCGGAGAGGGTGAGATAGCCTCTACTGGTGAAGCACCCCTGTTCCTCCCGCATGGCATGGTTGCCGAAGGGAACGGGATCAATGGCGTCCAGCAGCTCCAGGGGCAGAAGGACATCCAAATGCTGCGCCAGATAGCGCCAGCCCACATCCTCCACCTTGCGGATGCTGGGCTCCAGGACAAAATACTCGGTGTTGGCGGGGAACTCCCGGAACTGCTCCAGGGTGGTCAGACGATAGGGCGACTCCTGGACAGCGGCCAGGAGATCACGGTCCTCCGGGGAAAGTCCGGCAAGCGCCTGGGCCGCTGCCTCCAGCTCGCTTGCGTCACCGCCTGCGGGGAGCAGCGGTTTCAAATACTCCATGAAATTGGTTTCGGTTTTGCTCAAAGACATCATCCTTTCTGAAAATGGGGAAAAGAAAAGCAGGAAACCCGGAAAGGTTTCCTGCTTGGTGCCGTCACCGGCGGCTACTATTTTGTTGTGGTATGTAGTCTTATCCCTTCAGGTTCTCCAGCGCAGCGGGATTATTGGAAAGAATTGCGCCGACTGTCTGGCAACTTTCCAATTCAGAACAGTCGCCGCAGGTCGTCACGCCTTTTTGCAGGGCGCATTGGCGAATACCGCAAAGGCTTTCACAATACACCGTTTTTAGCCCATCCACGCGGCAGCCTTGACAGTTGATGTGCTCCGGCAGAATGGGCGCATGATTTAATTCAGACCATAGTTTCGCAGTTTTCTCGCGCAATGCCTGATCGTCGTTGATCGTTGCAAGATAAGCGTTGCACTTTTCACAGTCCAGCCCACAGTATGCGATCATATCCCTCACGGCTATTTACCTCCTGAAAGATTTTAATCTTATTATACAGCAATCCATTACTCTTGGATAGAGCCGTGAAGGAAGAACGACACAATGCTTATTTCTCGATGCGGTAATTCACATACTTCCCGCCAGTGTCGGCCAGAACGATTGTCCCGTCATAGGTTTTTCCGGTACGCAGGGAGCGCAGCCCTTTGACCTTTACCTTTCCGTCTTTGAGCAATGCGGCGGCGATTTTGGAAGTAAAAACCTTCCCGCGCTGCTCAAAAAAGCTGTTATTCTTCCACATGACAAACTGGCAGGCGCGGTCCGAGCAGGCGAAGTTCTTCTTGCCCTCATAAACCGGCTTGCCGCAGCGGGGGCAGAGGCCCACCGTTTTCTTCTCCGGCTGGAACAGCTTTTGCCCATCCTCGGAAATGTGGGAGTATTTCTTCACCAACTCCGCCGCCATTGCCTCGATCCCGTCCATGAAGTCCTCCGGCGATGCCTGGCCCTTTGCCACCTCGTTCAACCGCTGCTCCCAATCCGCTGTGAGCTTGGGAGAGGTCAGCAGCTCCGGCAGCACCGTGACCAAGTTGACACCTGCCTTTGTGGGGATCAGATTCTTGCCCTTGCGCTCCACGAACCCGCCGGACACTAGCTTTTCGATGATGGCCGCCCTAGTCGCCGGGGTGCCCAGGCCGCGCCGTTCTGCGTCCTCCGGGATGTCCTCCTTACCCGCGTTCTCCATGGCCGACAGAAGGGTGTCCTCCGTGTAGGGCTTGGGGGGCGAAGTGAAGTGCTCGGTGACGGAGGCAGAGACCGGCTCAAAGACCTGCCCCTCGGTCAAGACCGGAAGGTCATGCTCGGCATCTTCATCCTCCGGCTTCTCCTTCAGGGAGGAACGGAACACCTCCTGGATAGCCCTCCAGCCCTGGGAAAGCACTTGCTTTCCTTTTGCCGTGAAGGTATGTCCGCCGCAATCAAAGGTGGCCGTGACCGCTTCATACACGAAAGGCTCCGCCGCCGTACACAGTAGCTTGCAGCAGACCAACAGGAGGATATTTCGCTCGCCCACAGGCAGCGCAGGCACATCCGCCTTTTCCAGCTCCAGGGTGGGAATCAGGGCATGGTGATCGGATACCTCCTTGTTGTTCACCAGCGCCAGAACATCGGGGAAAAACTCCGGGCAGGCGTCGAAGGGCGGCACCCGCGCCGCCAGATGCAGGACCACGGAGGCGGTCTCCGCCATGTCGCCGGTCAGATACCGGCTGTCCGTACGAGGATAGGTCAGCAGCTTCTTTTCATAGAGCGATTGGGCGTAGTCCAGGGTTTGCTTGGCCGTGTAGCCGAACACCCGGTTTGCCTCCCGCTGCAAGGTGGTCAGGTCGTACAGCTTGGGCGGCTTTTCTGTCTTTTTCTCCCGCACCACGGATACACAGGTTGCTTTTTTACCATCGCAGGCGTCCCGGATGGTCTGGGCGTCCTCCATAGCCGGGATTTTTTCAGAAACCGCCTCGGCTCCATCCATCGCCAGGCGTACATGATGGTATTTCTCTTTGCGGAACAGGACGATCTTGCTGTCTCGGTCTGCCAGCATCGCCAGGGTGGGCGTCTGCACCCGCCCCACATTCAGGGTGCGGTGGTAGAGGACGGAGAACAGGCGGCTCGCATTGATACCGATAAGCCAGTCCGCCTTTTGACGGCAAAGCGCCGACTTATACAGAGGATCGTAGTCCGCGCCGGGGCGCAGATCGGCAAAGCCCTCCCGGATCGCCGCGTCCTCCATCGAAGAAATCCAGAGGCGTGAGAAGGGTTTGGTGCATCCGGCGGCCTTATAGACCAGCCGGAAAATCAGCTCACCCTCGCGCCCCGCGTCGCAGGCGTTGACCAGTTCCGTCACATCGGGGCGCTCCATCAAGGAACAGAGGATGTGGAACTGGGTGGCCTTTTCCTCGGACACCACATAGCGGAAGGGGTTGGGCAGGATGGGAAGGTCCTCGTACCGCCACTTCTTGTAACGGTCATCGTAGGCGGCCGCGTCCGCCAGTCCCACCAGATGCCCGATGCACCAGGAAATGAGCCAGCCGCCGCCCTCAAAATAGCCGTCGGCCCTGGATGTGACACCCAGGGCCGACGCGATACTCTTTGCTACGCTCGGTTTTTCGCAGATTACCAATTTGCTCAATTCTGGTCCTCCTGTTCTCCCTGTTCAGGAACGTCCTCGTTTTCGTATTCCTCGTCCTCGAACTCATAGTCGTCCGGGTCGGCGCTGACCTTTGCGCCCTGCTTGGGCTTGATGAACTTGATGTAGGCGAAGGCTCCGCCGCCTCCCAAGACCGCCAGCAGCAGGATCAGCACCAGGGCGCCGCCGCTGCTGCCGGACTCCTTCTCCGGCTCCGGTTCAGACTCCGGCTCCACCTCCGGCGCTTTCCCGGCGCACTCGCTCATATTCACCGCGCAGACCGGACAGGCGGTATTCACCGCACCGGCCTGGCATTTCTCGGCGCAGGTACAAGCCGCAGGCGTTTCTTCCGTCTGTCCATCTTCCATCAACGCCATCAGGTCGGCTTCATCCACCTGGTTCAAGAAGTGAACGGCGGTCTCCTTGTCCTCGTTGGCCCGGTCGATCAGGATGTAAAAATAGTTGCCCGCTTTTGTGGTCACGGTGATAAGCTGCTTGTCGCCGTAATAGTCGTCCACCAGCGTGGCGTTGCCCTCCAGGGTCAGGGGCTGCCCCTCCGGCTCCATGCCTCCGGTGGCGGGTTCTTCGGTGGGTTCCGGGGTCGTCTCGGCGGACTCCCCGGTGTAGTAGTCGCCATCCCCACCACCCGCAAAAGCGGTGACGGAGAAGGCGGTCATGCACAGAACCACCGCCGTCAGGGACGCCAGAAGGCGAAAAATTCTGTTACGCTTCATCTTCGCCATCCTCCATTCCTTCCATATCCTCGTCGTCAGGCTCCGGCGCCGCTTCCGCCTCCATCATCCCGTCGGGCAGGGTGATAAGGCCGCTGGCGTAAGCCTTCAGGAAGGCGGTCAGCTCCTTGTTGTCCATGCGTACCGCCTTGACCATGCGGACGATCTCCAGGTTTTCTTCCTCGGTGAGCTGCGCCTCCAGTTCCCGAAGGCGCTTCTGCTGGGTGGAGATTTTCTCCTTCGTCTTTTCGATGTCTTTGCGGATTTTCTCAACCGTTGCCATGTGTGCAAAACTCCTTTCCAAATCGTTCTCTCCAGGAATAGTTCCGCCCCAGGCCCTTGACCGTTTTCAGGTTTTTCCGGGCGTTGTCCTCCAGCGCCAAGGCGCGTCGGAACAAATCGGGATGCTGCTCCCGCAGGGCGGTGATCTCGTCGGGTTTCATGCTGGGGCAGAAAAAACAGGACGATTTTCCCGGCTGGGGCAGCCCTGCCGCCTCGATCTGCCGGATGCAATCGTCCCGCGTCCATCCCCATTCCATCAGGGGATACCACTTGCTGTATTTTCGGTCGGCCAGGTCTCCCAGCAGAACCTTGTCGCTGCGGTAGCCCTCGCCCGCGTCGTAACCGATGAACTTGACCACCCGTTTGCCCGCCGCCCAGGTTCGGCGGCATGGCAGGTAGTGGTTGCAGAACTTTTCCTGCGGCCCGATCTTGTGTTTCAAGGAACACCGCTTGAAGCCGTAGGCGATGGAAGGAAGGCTGCAACTTTGCAGACATTCATCCTCCAGCGTCAGCCGTTTCCCGTCACGGGTGGTCTTATACACTCTGGTAATGGGCGGCATCCCGTGGTCCTTCAGCCAGCGGTCCATCACCTCCAGATAGGCGTAGGTATGGGGATGCTCTGCCCCCGTATCCGCAAAGAGGATCAGGTCCACCGGGATACGGTGCTGGTGCAGCCCGATCAAAAGGGCGGTGCTGTTGGCGCCGCCCCCGTAAGAAACCATATTGATGCTTCATCACCTCCATTAGTTGTACGGCGGTCTGCCGTATGCGTAGAAATGAGACTGCCAGTAACTTGTGTTCAGGTTGGAATACTGGATGGGGTCCCCGCAATGCAGCATCATCCCGTCGCCCACATAGATGCCTACATGAGATACGCCGGTTGTGTCGTAGGTGCCCACGAAGAACACCAGATCGCCGGGCTGAGGGTCGGATACCGGAGTGGAAATGTTGTAGAGCCCCTGGGCGCCCAGCCGCCCGGTATTGCACAGGCCGCTGTTGGTCAGCACATAACTGACAAAGCCGCTGCAATCGAAAGAAGTGCTGGGACTGCTGCCGCCCCACACATAGGGATAACCCAGGTATTTTTCCGCCTCGGTAATGAGGGTGTTGAACCGCTCGTCCGTCAAGTATTCAGCGGGAATCTCCCAGGCGGTGGGCGGGTTGTCGATGTACTTGTTCACATACCCGGAGGACGGAAACAGGTCGGGACGGTTGCCCAGGGTGGACATATAGGTGGCGTAGAGCGAAAGCTGTTCCTCGCCCATCATGTAGACCGGCACATGGGAGAGGTCGAAGTTTTCCAGCGTGACGGTACAGATGGTCCAGGTGTACGGCACCTGGACCGTATAAGGGTTGCCCTCGCTGTCCGTCCGTGTTTCCGTCCGATACCGGGTTTCCGTGGTCACAGTTTCGGTGAGGATGTATTGCTTGTCAAAGAGGGTTTGAAGGTCGCCCTGTATTTGGTCGATGGTGAACACCCCTTCATGGAGAGCCGACAGAATGGAAACCAGCACATAGGGGTCGTGCTCAATTTCATCCAGGTCGAAGTGATACTCGTCATAGTCGTGGGTGGCCTCGTAGGTATCCAGGTACTCCCGCAATTCATCTTCTTTGGCGCAGTAGGCTTCTTCCGCTGCCAGCATATCGGCATCCTCAGAGAGATAGGAAGATGCCATGATGTTGGAAACACCGCCGCCGAACATGGAGGAACAGGATTGCAGGGAGCCCAGCAGCATCACCAGCACAAGGCCGATGCCGCCCACGATCAGCGCGCCTTTCCAATGCCGCTTTACAAAAAGAATGGTGCGCTTGGACTCCTGGGCGGTTTTCTTGGCCGCCTTTGCCGTGGCCTCCGCTGTTTTCCCGGCCTGGGCGGTCTTGCCCGCCGCCCGGTATGCCGCCGCATATTGCTTTTGCAGCTTCCGTTTCTGCCATAGACGGGAGATGGGATTGGATGCAAGCTGGGGGTTTTCCGCCACGGCTTTCCGATAGTAGAAATCCGCATTGGCCTTGACCGCCGCCTGCTCCGCCTTTGCCGCGTCCCGCCAGGGTTTCAGCTTGCGTTCCGCCCGCCAGTTCTGAACACGGCGGTTTCCGTAGCCCACAGCCTTCTCAAAGCTGCGTTCCCCCAGGTGGCCCGACTGGACGCCGGAATTTTCCTGCTCCACCTCCTGGACCTTGCCGTGGATCGCTGCGCCTGCCTCCTGAATGGGGCGGGACAGCGGATTGGCGTGGGGCTTTCCCGGATTCTTATTGGGGATCGCGTCTCTGGCGGCATCCAGCCGGTCCGCCGCCTTGTCCGACTTGCGAATGGCCCCTTGCAGCTCCGGCTTGGCCTGGTCTGACTCGGAAAACTGCAATCGGGAGGATGGGCGGCCCGCTGCCGCCTCGCCCTCCCGATAGGCCCTGCGCTGTTTCCGGCGCTTCTTTTTGGCTGCTGCCTGTTTCCGGTGCAGTTCCGCATGGTCCGCCGCTTTTCCTGCGGCGCCCGCCGTATCTCCGGATGCGGAATGGTCCTGCTCCGGCTCCCGGTCAGAGGGATAGGTCGTCTCGCCCGTGACCAGATTGACGTCTACCGCCCCGTCACGGGTCATCTTCTGCGCCTCCTTTTCGGGGGCTTTCCATTCTTTCAAGGTGCGTCACCTCCTGTTCCATAGGGGTAGATGTCGGCACACGCCCCGGTTTCGATCATGGCGATGTACTGGAAAATGGGATAGGCCTGGGGCGGGCAGACCGCGTTCCCCAGGGTTTTCAGCCGCAGCGCCCGGTTGTCGGTGTCCTCGGTCATGCGGGGGACTCCTTCGGGTTCGGCACGCCATAGGATGCGTCCGTCCATTTCGGGGGGAATCCCATAAGCCATTCCACCCAGTCCGGGTTCAGCGCCGCCTTCTCGGAAAGGGGCTGCTCCTGCCGGATCACCTGAGCCGACAGGTTGGAGGACGGGGATTTGTCCCGGAAGGCCGCCGGTTTTAGGGTGGAACGGTAGCCCTCCGATGCTGCCGGGGTCAGGTAGAACACCGCCGCCGATAGGCTGAGGCTCCAGATCGACCCGTCCTTGTTCCGTTTGCGGAATATCCCATTGTCCGACAGGAACACATCCAGGTTGGCAGCATCCCGCCCCGTGGATTTGTCGGAGGCAAGGGGTGTGGGAAACATCAGCCGCGACGATAAAAGTTCGCTGGCGCTCATGCCATGCGCCGACGCCGCAAGCCGGAAATACGAATGGGAGAACAGCGTATCCCGCTTTTGCCAGGTCAAAAATCGTTTTGTCGAGCCCCATATTGATGAAGCCAGCAACATTTTCCCCAAGCACCCAATGGGGCCGCAGTTCGGCAATAACGCGGCACATCTCCGGCCACAGGTAGCGTTCATCCGCAAAGCCCCGCCGTTTTCCTGCGGTGGAGAAGGGCTGGCACGGGAATCCGCCGGAGAGGATGGTGATGGTTTCAAGTCCTGTTTTCTCAAAAAACGCCTCCTTCGTGAATGTGGTGATGTCCCGGAACTTCGGCACATCCGGCCAATGCTTTTGCAGGATGGAATAGGGATAGTCCGCCCACTCGCACTGACAGACCGTTTCAAAGCCCGCCGCCTCCGCTGCCAGGTCCAGCCCGCCGATGCCGGAAAAGAGGCTGACATGGGTGAGGCGGTCAGGCATGGGGCTGGTCCTCGTCATCCTCGCAGTCCACATAGAAGGCATCCAGTTCGCACAGCTCCAGGGCCTTCAGCCGGGCAAGGTCGGCCTTTTCGCCGAACACCAGATAGCGGCCGGGGATGCTCCAGCGGTCAAACATCTGGTCGGCGATCTCGCCGTACCGCCGGGCGGTGTCGATCAGGTTCTCCATGTCCCGGCGGTCCTTAATCTTTCCAGCAAGGAAAGCCAGCTGGTGCAGCAGCCCATAGAGATGGACTTCCTCATCGATGTGCGCCTCGTAGGTCTTTTCCTCGATGACATACAGCTTTTCCTGTTCCATATCCTTATCCCATCCTTTCCTTATGTTCCACCTCGCTGGGCTTGGTGGTAAGCAGTTTGTAGAGTTCGGTATCCTTCGGGAAGTCATCCGCAAAGGGCAAAATGACATTGTTGAAAAACAGCAGCCCGTGGCCCGGCTCGGAATTGGTCACATAGGCAAGCTGCTCCGACGAAATGTTCAGCCGCTCCGCCAGTATCTTCCGGTCGCCTGCCGCCTGGTTAAGCATATAGATGAAGTCGCTGTTCTCCAGGATGTTTTCGATCTCCGGGGAAGAAAGCAGGTCTTTGGGATTCTGGGTCGCCCCGGTGGGGATACCGCCCCATTTTCGGAACCGCTTCCAAATCTCGGCGCTGTACGCCGCAGTCTGTTCCTCCTTCAGCAGAAGGTGGAACTCGTCCACGAAATACCAGGTAGACCGTCCAATCGCCCGGTTGATGGTGACGGTATTCCACACCGCGTCCTGGACAATGAGCATACCGGGCTTTTTCAGGTTCTTGCCCAGGCCCTTGATGTCAAAGCAGACCAGGCGGTTGGAGATGTCCACGGTGGTGCGGTGGTTGAAGAAGTTCAGCGAACCGTTCACATAGAGGTCCAATGCCTGGGCCACCCGGTCAGCCTCTGGGATGTGCTGGGACAGCAGGGCGTTCATCAGGTCGCCCAAAATCGGCATATTCTCCGGCCGGGGGTCAGCAAAGTAGGGCTGGTAGATCATCTGCACCGCCCGGTCGATGACGGTTTTCTCGATGGCCTCTAGGCCGGTCTTGCTGCCCATAATGAGTTCGCAGAAGGACAGCACGAAGTCGCTTTTCAGCGCCAGCGGGTTTTCTTCCTCGGAGTAGTTGAGATTGATGTCCAGGGGGTTCACATAGTCGGTGCTGGACGGGGACAGCCGGATCACCTGACCGCCCATCCGCTTCACCAGGGGCGAATACTCGTCCTCCGGGTCGCAGATGATGACATTGTCCTGGGTCATCAGCATGATAAAGGTGATTTCCCGCTTGCAGCTCATGGACTTGCCGCTGCCCGGTGTGCCGAACACGAGACCGTTGGGACAACGGGATTGCTTGCGGTCCAACAGGATCATGTTGTTGGAGAGAGCGTTGAGACCGTAGTACATGGCGTCGCCACCCATGAACACCTCCTGGGTGACGAAGGGGACGAACACCGCCAGGGCCGAAGTAGTCAGGCTCCGTTCGATCTTGATGCGGTTGAGGCCCAGGGGCAAAGAGGACATCAGCCCATCCTCCTGCTGGAAATCCAGCCGGGTCAGAAGGCAGTTATAGGTCTGGGCGACGCTGGCCGCCTGGGACACGGCGATCTCCAGCTTTTGCCGGGTCTCCGCCGTGTGCAGCACCAAGAAAGTCATATTGAACATTCTCTCGTTCCGGGATTGCAGGTCGGTGAGAAGGTCCTTCGCCGCGCCGCCGTAGGTGGAGAGGTCGGAAGGAAGAATGTCCATATCGTAGCCGCTGCGCACCGCCCGCTTCTGTTCCTGTATCTTCATGGCGTCCAGGTCGGTGATCTTCCGCTTGACCATTTTGATGGCCTCGTTCTGGTTGATGCCCCGAATGTGCATGGTCACCATGATATTCCCGTCCGCCTCCATGAAATCGGTGAGGATGCGGTCGTGCATCTCCGGCGCCAGAATTTGCAGGAAGGACACCGCCCCGTACCGCTTTCCTATGCGGAAGGTGCGGGTCTCCCCGAAGTGGAAGGAGGACGGAGAGATGAAGTCCTTCACCGAAAGGCCGCTGGCTGGGAGCCAGTCCCATTCAAAGGTGAACTGTCCTCCCTCCGGGTGGAGGATGTTGTAAAGCAGCTCCAGCCGTTCCTTTCCGTCCAGCACATGAGCCGCCGCCCCCATGACCTTGAAGCGGTTGAGGGTGTCGGTCTCAATGCGGGCAAACCGTGCCCGTGCCGCGGGAAGGTTCTCCGCCTCGATGGTCAGGGTGACATACTTGGTTTTCACATAGCCGTTGTTGCCCCGCTTGTACTGCATCCGCAGGATGTCCACCGCCTCGTCCCGGATGGGGTCCAGGTCGTTGCCCTGTCTGGTGATGCCGAACATTTCATCGGCGGCGCTGCCTCCGCTGCGGCTGTCCAAAGTGACCTGGACGCCGATGGAGGGGTCGTAGCCGTTGTAGAAGTCGCAGAGGCTTTCAAAGATGCTCCGCTGATCCTCCGGCCCCGCCAGACGGTAATTCACGTCCTCAAAGGCGATGGTTTTGGAGAAAGTCCCGCCCTCCAGCCTGCACAGGCCGTCGGGGAACATATTCTGAAACGGGATGCTGTCCTGCACGGTGTGGGCTTTCCCGTCGCCCTTTGCCTGCCGGATCACCGCCTCGATCTGCTTGCGCTCGGCACGGGTAAGCTTACGCTTTGCCGGTCTTTCTGCCTTTTCTCGCAATCCGCTTCACCTCCTGTTCCAGTTGGGATTGCCGCACCAGGGCGGAATAGAGATTGTTGGTCCGGTAGATGCGCACCTTCGGCCGGATGAATTTGTTCTGGATCAAATGGCCCAGGAATACTTCCAGCGGCTGTCCGTTCTTCTCGTACATGGCGAACAGGAAGAAGGGCAGCATCACCAGAATCATGCACAGCGCCGCCGTGGTGGTCCCCAGGCTCGCCTTTGCCAAAAAGAAAAGCGGCACGCCTATCAGCGCCGCCGCTCCGAAACAGATCACTTGTCGTTTGGTCAGCCCGAACAGGACCTTGCTCTGTATCCGGCTCAGGTCCTTCGGGATCGTTACATAAGCCAATGTTTCACACCTCCTTTAGTGGGCGCCGAACAGAGATTTTGCCAGGCTGCCGGTCTTGAACAGGGTGTAGCACAGCAGGACCGTATAGCCCATACAGCCCCAGATGGCCGCGGATATGTTGTCGCCGGATGTAGAGATGCCCTCCACCAGCACAGCATAGATGCCCACGCAGATCATAATGAGGAAGGCCTGGAAGCCCAGGGCCAGCAAAGAGCGAAGATAGTTCTGCCCTGTGGAGCCCCATTCCCGGTTGACCATCGTGGCAAAGGGAATCGGTCCAATGGAGGTCACCAGATACACCTCTATCATTCTGCCGTAGATCACCAGGAAGATGCAGATGGAAAGAATCTGCGTACACAGCCCCACAAACACGCTCTGGAACCACAACCCCAGCAGGGCGCCCACGCTCCAGTCGGCAAGCTGGGTCTCCAGATCGCCCACTACGCCGGAGATGTCGATACCCGCGTCCGAGATGATGACCCCCGCCGACTGGCTGACCACATTCTGCGCCACATCGAACACCGCCATGACGATGTTCCAGGTGTTGGTGACGATCAGCACTGCACAGAAGGTCTTGAAAATCCACTTGAAGAAAATCCATGTGTCGAAGTCGTGGAGGTTGTTCTTCTCGATGATGAGCTGGATCAGCTCGTAGCACATGACGAAGGTGAGGATGATGCCTGCGATGGGGACGATCACCGTCTCCGAGAGATTGCGGATCATGTTGAAGATGCTGCTGTTCCAGGCGGCGGGCGTCATGCCGACCTCTCCGGCAATCTCGCCCACCTTTGTGTTCAGGGTATCAAACATCCCGGTCAGGTTTGAAATGATACCATCAATGAGCAGTTCCTTGAACCACTCCTGGATCATATCCAATATCAAGGGAGATCACCTCCTTTGCGGGGGCTCCCGCTATGAAACGAAAGCCCCCGCCGGGTTTGGAGAAACATCAGGTGGTGGACAGCAGACCGGACAGCAGGGGGATCAGGGTGATGCCGATGAGGGCAACGCCGCCGCCCGCCATAAGCTGCTTGATGCCCTGGCTCTTTGCTGATGTGCGATAAAGAAGTAATAGAAGTGTAAAAAATTTTGCCGTTCCTATCCGGCACTTGCGCATTGTGTCGGATAGGTCGGGCGTTTATTCGGGCAAGTCCACCTTGCCAACAAAAGAATAATAAATCTCAATGTCCTGTCTGCGGGTCTTGTTCTCGTCATAGCTGCACTCATGTACAACGATTTTCTCTACAAACTCCCGCAACAGAGTAGGGGTAAGTTCTTCAAAGCTGGTATGCCGCCGGACAACATTCATAAACTTTTCTGCGTTCACAGTGGCTTCCTGTGCTTTGGAAAGCTCCGCTTGGATAGCGGCGGCTCTTTCTTTCAGCTCCCGTTGTTCTGCTTCATAGTCTGCCGACAGCTCTGTGAAACGCTCGTCTGATATGCGCCCGGTCACGCTGTCCTCATACAGCCGCTTGAAGATAGCGGATAACTCGGCTATGCGTTTCTCGGCGGCTTCCAGTTCCTTTTTCTTGGCGGCGTTCCTGCGTTTGCCCCCGTCCTCGTTCTGCTCAATTAAGAGCTTCATAAACCGGGCTTCATGCTTTGCCGCATAGCTTGTCACTTTCCGCAGATTGGAGAGTACACCAGCGGTCAAGAGGTCGGTGCGGATAAAGTGCGCCGTACAGTCATGGGTGCGTTTCTTGTAGTTGCCGCAGATATAACAGTCCTGCTTGCGCTTGTCCGTCTGGTATCGCTGCTGGTACATGACGCTGCCGCAGTCCGCACAGAACAGTATGCCGGAGAACAAACCCACTTCATCATAGCGGTTGGGGCGTTTGCGCTGCTTGCGAAGTTCCTGCACCCGTTCCCATGTCTGGGTGTCTATGATAGGCTCGTGGTGGTTCTCGAAAATCACTTGCTTCTCCGGGGGATTTTCTACGCTGTGCTTGACTTTGTAAGAGAGCTTTTCTGTCTTGAAATTTACCAGACAGCCTGTGTATTCCCGGTTTTCAAGGATATGCACAACGGTATTGGTCGCCCACTTGCACTCATAGCCGGGGTGGTAGCGGCGGGTGCTGCCCGTCCTGCGGTATTCCAGCGTCCCCGGCGTGGGGATCTGCTGCTCTGTGAGCATACGGGCTATCTTGGTCGGACCATTCCCGGCAAGGCAGAGGTTGTATATCTGCTTGACTACGGGTGCAGCTTCCTCGTCAATAATGAAATTTTCGTCCTCGTCCATGAGGTAGCCATACACAGGCTTGCTTGTGATGGGCTTGCCACTCATGCCTTTTGAGCGTTTTACTGCTTTGATTTTCTTGCTCGTATCTCTCACCAGCCATTCGTTAAAGATATTCCGCAGCGGGGCAAAATCATTGTCGCCCTGTGCGCTGTCCACTCCGTCATTGATAGCGATGAAGCGGACACCTTTCTGTGGGAAAATCATTTCCGTATACATTCCCACTTGCAGGTAGTTTCGCCCTAACCTCGACATATCCTTTACGATAACTGTCCCGACTTTTCCGGCTTCAATGTCCGCAAGCATGGCTTGGAAACCGGGTCTTTGAAAGTTCGCACCAGAATAACCGTCGTCCGTGTACCAGCGCAGATTGGAAAAGCCGTTCTGCTTTGCATAGGTTTCAAGGATACGCTTCTGATTGGAAATGGAATTGCTCTCGCCTTGCAGCTCGTCCTCATGGGAAAGTCTTGGGTAAAGGGCGGTAATTGGTTGTTGGTTGGTCTGTCTTAACATAAAATCCTCCGTTTCCGACAGCCAGCCCCACTATTCCGTACCTTGATTGTACCACATGGGGTGGCTGTCTGTATAGCGGCAAAAGCGTCAAATCTGCTTCTTTATGGTCGGTCAAATCGCCGTTTTTTGTGTAGCAGATGATTGGGATTGCATAGTAGAAAAACTCTTGTTCTTATGGTAAAATGGAGCTAATCAATACAAGGGGGTGTGACAATGAAAGGGTTTGTCCGTAACAATCAGTACCTTTCTCTTTGTGGTCTAAATTGTAAATTATGTCCTATGAATTTGGCAGGGCATTGTTCCGGTTGCGGCGTTGATAATCAAAGTTGTAAAATCGCAAAGTGCAGTATTGAACATGGGAAAATCGAATATTGCTTTCAGTGTACCAGCTTCCCTTGTGACAAATACGCTCATATAGATGATTTTGATTCTTTTATAACTCATCATAATCAAATGAATGACATGGAAAAAGCCAGCCAGATAGGGATTCCCGCCTATAATGCTGAACAGGAAGAAAAGCGCAAATTATTGGATTTCCTCTTGTCACACTATAATGACGGGCGCAGAAAAAATCTATTCTGTGTTGCAGTCAATCTCTTAACGATTAAAGAAATTGAAAATATCTTGCAAACAGTTAAATCCGATAAGGATTTTCAAAGTATGGGGAAGAAAGAACAGGCTTCTGTTATCGCAAAACTGTTGCAGGATATAGCTGTTCCAAAAGGCATTGAGTTGAAACTTCGGAAAAAATAAAGTTGTTACTGATATTCCAGCGGTCATGCTCCCCGGCGTGACCGCTTTTCCATGTCATCACTTATGCGCTGAACGGTGGCGTATGTCCGGCAGCAGTTTCCGCTTCCAGCACTTTCATCATCTTGTCGGCTGCGGTGTCGGTTGCGCCCTGCTTGAAGAAGCCGGAAACGGTAAGGACGGAGTTGCCCATGCGGATTTCCGTCACACAGTCCGGGCGGCGGTCTGTTTTGGTGGTGCTTGTCTGTTTCGTTTCTGTCATAGGCTCTCCTTTCGCTGCTTCATCAGTTGCTTTAAGCGTTCCAGCTTTTCCTGTGCGGTTTCCTTTCGGAAGTTGCTGCCCGTGAAGCGGACGGGGGCGCACATGGAAGTCAGCCTGTCATAGATACGGGCGTGGGGCGTGTCCTGCGGGTGCTGCAATTCCTCCAGCGTGAGGTTGGTCGTGGCGATCAGCGGCTTGCCGCTTCGGTAACGGCTGTCAATCACGCTGTAAACCTGTTCCAGCCCGTATTCTGTCCCTCGCTCCATACCGAAATCATCAAGTATCAGCAGGGGGTAGCTGCAAATGCGGGAAATATATTCGTTCCTGCTCTCAAAGCTGGCGGCAAGGTCATTGAGTATCGTTGCAAAGTTTGTCATGCGAACGGCAACCTCTTTTTCCATAAGGGCGTTGGCGATACAGGCGGCAAGGTAGCTTTTTCCTGTCCCCACGCCACCCCAAAACAGGTAGCCGATATTTTCAGCCTGCATGGTTTCCCAGCTCTCCACATAAAAGCGGGCGGTTTCGGTCTGCGGGTTTCTGCCGTTGTCATGCTCAAATGTCCAGTTCCGCATAGCAGGGTCGGTAAAGCCCCGGCGTTTCAAGTCCTCCACTTTTTCAAGGTGCTTCTGTCTGCTTTCAGCGGCTTCCCGTTTTTCACGGGCTGCCCGCTGGCAGTCGCACTCTGCCGGGTGTCGGTCATGCCCTAACCATTGGGCGGTTTCTTTTGAAAAGTAGGCTTCTTTTGGCGTATGGCACTTGCCGCAGTATAAAAGCCCGTCCTCGCCTGTGTAGTCCTCCGCTTCGGCGGTAGTGGTTGTAATGTCCGTAATCATAGCTTCAATCTCGTTTTTCATAAGCTCTCGCCCTCCTTGCATGAATAATCGGGTATGCCCTGTTTCGGGGCAGCCTTGCCTTTGGCAGCGTCCTCCTGCGCCCACTTGTAAATGGTGGCTGCATGGCTATGGTACTGCTTTCCGGTGGAAGCGATATGGCAGGAAAGCCGGTCAATATAATACTCCCACTTGTCGGGCAGCTCTGTTTTCAGCCCGGAAAGCTCCGTATCGGTCAGTATCACATTGTTGTATCTGCCATAAGCGGCGGGGGCGGGGTGTCCCGTTTCTCCCTCTCTCTCTTTTTCTATCTCTATCTCTTTCTCTAACTCTATCTCTATCTCTGGTGGACGAATGTCGGACAAATGTCCGCCTTTTGTCCGGGGCGGTAAAAGTGCCTTGTTTTCCAGCCTTGCAGCCCGTTTTCTCTCGGCTTCGGTAGAGGATTGTCCTATCATCAGCTCAATGTCGGTCATATAGAAAGCCCCGCTGTCAAGCTGCTCCACAAGCCCCAACTGCCGGAAAATCTCCAAAGCTCTCTCAACCGTCCCTATCTGGTGGCGGGTCAGTGTCGCTATCATCTGTGCTGTGTAGGGGATATGCTCGTCAAGCTGCAACTTCCCGCCGTTTTTCAGCGATTTTAAGTACAGTTTCAAGAGAATATTGGAATATAAAATCCCGTCTTTCATATCTTCCAGCAGCACAATGGAGTCGCTGTCAAAAAAGTTCTCTTTCAGCTTGAGGTAGTAATACTTGCGGTTATCTGCCATTGTCCCTGTCCTCCTTTTTCCGGCGTTTGGAGTAGTAGCGGGGGCAGAGTATGATAACCGCCCGGAAGCTCTGCTTGCAGCTATGGGTACAGCCCCGGCAGAGGTCGTTGTATGTGATACGGTCGCAGGTGGTATTCCCGACTTTCACTTGCCGCAGGAAAAAAGACCATTCCAGCCGCCGTTTCTTGCTCATTCTTGGCATGGGTGCGCTCCTTTCTGCCGTTTCCGCTGGTGTGGCGGTATCGGCGGTAATTCTGTATCATCTCGGTATCATTTTCGGGGTTTTTCTGCCCTGTAAGCCCGTTAAAAAATCCTTTGGTATTGCGGATAGGGTACGGGGCAGCCCCCTTGTTCTGTATGGGTTCGGGTACATTTTGGGGTGGTTTTTATCGCTCCTGTTCCTGCCTTTTCACAGGCTTGCGCTCCCGGCGTAAAATCTGGTCGATATTGCCTTTGACCGTCTGTAAGCGGCGGTATTCCTCCCGTTTTGCCCGGTAATCGTTGTAGCCGCTGTTTTTCTCTTTGATAAGGCTTTCAATCTCTGCTTGCAGGGTTTTATAGCTCGGCAGCTTGGAAATGCCGTTCTCCCTGAAATAGTGGGCGGCTGCGTCTGCTATGATAAAGTCGCTTTCGTGCTTCTGACGGTAGGCTGCTTTTGCTTTGGCGTTTTTCTGCTGTTTCAGCCCGTCCCGGACAGGGCGGGTCTTGGAATAGGCAAGCACCTGCCGTTGCAGCTCCTTTTTTCCGTTCAGCGTCTTTTCCACCTGCTTCAGCTCTGTAAGGCTTTCCTGCATGGCGGCATAGGCGGCAGAACAGGCTTCGTCCAGTTCCTCCGGGGAAGAAAAGCCGTACTGCTGGTAGGCGGTAACGGTAGCTGCCATTTGCTTTAGGTTGTGCTTTGCCGCCCAGCGGTCATAGCCCACGCCCTTGCCCTCGGCTCGCTTGGCTTCCCGGTCAACCATGCGCTGCAAGGTGTTGTCTGCCGGGGTGGTTTTTGTGGTTTTTTCCCCTTGTGACGGCTTTTTAACTGCGGCAGGGTATTCGGGTATGGCTTTGGTCTGTTCGGCGGCTCTGTGGGCGTTCTGCGTGAGCAGGGCAAGGACAGCAGCTTTGTCAAAATCGTCCCCCAGCTTCCGGGCTGTGATAGGCTTTGTCCTGTCCGGCGTGAGGTAGGAAAGCCGCCCTCGGCTCTCCTTGACGGTCACACCCCCCCGCAGCAAAAGGGAAGAAAACTCGTCAAAGCTGGCGGCTTGGGAAAGTGACTGCCGTATCGTCCGGCGCAGCTTCGCCTTGTCCGTTTCAAACTTGGTGGGCTTGGTCGGCTGTCCGGCGGCTTCTCTGGCGGCGTTCTCTTTATCAAGGGCAAGCTGCCCTTTCTTTGCCGCCCAGTATTCCCGTTCCGTTATCCGTTCCTTGCTGCCGTTCAAGAGGTCGATTTGATAAAGCCCCTCCCGGTGGCACATCTCCATGACTTCACTCTTGAAATATTCCATAGCGGCGTTGGTGCAGCGGTGCTTGCAGCCCTCCCCTGTGTCGGCTGGTCTGTCCATGTAGGGCAGAAGCGGGACTTCATAAATCCGCAGGGAGTTGATGACGATATGCACATGGATATTGCCGCTGTGGTTATGCCCGTCCGGGTGGGTGCATACAAGGGCTTGGTGTCCGGGGAAATGTGCCTTGCAGAACTGCTCGCCCAGCTCCTGCGCCCAGTCTACGGTCAATCCGTTATCTGTCCCGTCCCGTGGGTCAAAGCTGATGATATAGTGGTGGCTTTTCACATCTTCCCGTTTTTGGTTTTTCTCATAGCGGAGATTCGCCCGCATACAGGCAACGGCGAAATCCTCGCCCCCGCAGTTAAGGGAAGAAATGCGGTAATCCTCCCTCGGTATCAGCCGCCCGTTTTCATCAAGGGTGGGCTTCATGGTAAACTCGTCATGCTCAAATGTGAGGTAGGCTTCCGCTGCGCCATAGTCGGCATTTTTAGAGCTGATATGTTTGAATGTTGCCAACAGCGTCACCCACTTTCTGCAAGACTTCAAACTTTAGGGCAGCAAGGTCGGAAACCGCCGCCCGTACCTCCCCGGCAAGCTGCGGGTAGGGGCTGTGCCACTCGTTCAGCGTCCGGGCTATCTGGTTTAAGTTGCCGCCGATCCTGCCGTATTCGGCGGTCAGCTTCCCGACAGCGGCAAGCAGCTCGTCACTGACTGCCGACACATGGATAACAGGGCGTATGGCTGCCCCGGTTATAGCTTGCCGGATAAACTCGGCTTGGCTCATGTTATAGGCAGAAAGCCTTTCCGCAAACTCGGCGTATTCTTCCTCGGTCATGCGTGTTTTGACTACCCGGCTGCGGTGCGGCGTGTTATATCGTTTTCGCATGGTAAAAACCTCCTTTCGGCTGCCGCATGGCTGCGGCGGGATAAGCGGCGTAAGCCGCATAAGCAGGGTTTGGGGAAGGCACTCCCCAACAAGATTCCCGCAGGGGCAAAATGAGCGAAAAGCGAATTTTGGTACTGCGGTAGAATCTTGCTCTAAGAAACTGCTGGACTGCCGTTCACTTCCTACTGCCACTTTTTCGAGAAATCTATAACCAGTTTTTTATAAAAGGCGGCGGGCTGTCATTCTCCCCCTTACTCCCTACAACACCGCAAAAAGCAAAAATGACGGACTTTCCGGCAAGAACTTTTCCGGCGGCTCGGTCTTTCCCGACAATAAGGCGTTTCGGAAGCTGCATTTTGCCCGCTGTCTGAAAAAAACGGCAGCCTTTTTTGGCTTCACTGTCTAATACGGAACTTTTGGAAATTTGCCAAAAATGGGCGCAAAAAAAGCAGCAAATCTTTTTCGGATTTACTGCTTCATGTGCCGCTGCGGGGCGGCGGGATATTCAGTTTTTATGGTGGTTCAGTGTAGTAAACTGGAAGTTCATCAATTACTCTGCACTATGAAACTAACACTTCCTTTTGCTTTTTTTCCTGTTACTTCAACTGTGTATGTTCCGCTTTCATCAATTTCAACATCAAACTCATTAGATGTGGAAATTCCGTTACTTTCATAGATAGGGTCTTCCCCGTCTTTTTGAATTTTTATTGATAAGCTACCTTTATCTACTACAATTTTAGCACTAATAGTATCTCCAGCTTCAATAGTTAAATCCTGTGCGTCCGTTGTATTTAACACACTATATTCCATGATAAATTCACTATCGTTTCCAGTACGACTACCATCAAATTTTGTGCCACACGCAGTTAAAGATATAAGAAAGACTAATGTACAGACTATCAATATAATTTTTTTCATACTAACCTCCCGTTCGCATTTATTGGACTAATTTTATCATATCATCAATCCAAACTCAACGGTCAAGCCGGAACTTAAACAGGCTTTCAATCAGCTTTGTTCTGATGTAGTCCTCCATATCAGAGTTATAATAGCCGTTCATTTTGGAGAAATAGCGGATATATCCGGCATAGCGGTCAAGGACAGCCTGTATCGCTATGGGGTCGCCCTCATGTGCCTTTATTATCGTGTCATAGGGGAGAAGTCGGTCACTCATGGGACAACACCTCCATTTCCTCTCTCAGCCGCTTCAAGGCAAGCTGGATATGCCGCCCGATTGTGCTGCGTGTCCAGCCACTTTGTTCTCCGATTTCTTTCTGCGTCAAGTGCTGGAAGTAATACAAAAAGATTTCCTCCTGCGTCTGTTCCGGCAGGCGAGCAAGAGCCGCCGCAAGGGAGCAGCTATCTAAAAATATCGTCTGCCCCCGGACAGAGAACGGATAAGTTTCGCCATAGTCCGGCACTTGAAAATACTCGTCTGTGGTGCTTAGTGGGACAAACTTTTCTTCGGTCAAATATTCAAGAGAGATTTCCCGTTTCCACCTCGCCGCCAGCATACGGGCAGCGTCAAAGGACGCATGGCGAATAACAATCCGGCAATAGGTATCATGGGTATAACGGATATGTTCTTGATGGGCTTCCTGTTCGGTCATGGAAAATCCCCCTTTCTTCGATTATAGGAAAGGGCGGCAGCACTTTCTGCTGTCGCCCCTTGATTACCCACCAGCAAGGACAGTCGGGGCTGTCAACGGTGGGCGAAGCCCATTCACTTGCCGTTGACTGTCTCGACTGGGTTTGCTATCTCACATTTGAAATGTAATCTTTTAATTATTTGATAAAAATTTCTCTGGTAAGAAGTCACACTGACTGTCAGGAATACCTAAACTTTTTGCATAGTTAATCATTTCATTCCATTCATTCTTTTGTTCAGCAGAAGATATGTCAATCAATTTTCCGTGAATAGGTGATATACCTCTGGGAGATAATTTAAATATTTTAGAACGAAAGACAATAATTACCTTATTTTCATTGTAAAAAGTGATATACCATTCTTTTTTTAGCCGTGTACTCATATTTGATTGAAAATAATTGACTGTTTCCTCAATTTTTTCACTTGGGATTAGTAGAGTATATATTTTTACAAATCCCCAAAAGCGTTTTTTTATATCAATGGTTTTATAGTTATTAATTACATTAACATTTTTAAGGCTTAGATTCACTACTTCTGCACGATAATATGACATTATTTTCCCTCTCAATATATGGCACTTTATTCATTCCAATTCATCTCATTATCAGATATTCCTTGCTTTCTGCATTCATTACAAACAATGGCTTTTTCTTCTTCATTACCAATTGTGTATTTCAATATCTTATTTTTGAACACGACAAATTTTGTGTTATTGCATTTGAAATCAACAAACCAGTTTCCACCTCGACATGGGTCTGCTATTAAAACTTTTGAAGCTAACTCTGGAAAGTTAGGTACATCTGATGTAAAGAAAATGACTGTCCAGTACTTGGGCACTCCACCTGTATTCCACAATTCGATTTTATGGACACGAATGTAATCTAATAGTTTTTCATCTTCAAGGCTTTCTTTGATTAGCGCACCCTCAAATAGTTTTGCGTGTTCTTTTTTTATGGCATTATTACCGCAAGTATTAATTTCTTTTGTTCCGTTAATTGAAAGTTCGTCCTTTAATAACACATCAACCGTTACTTGAAATAAATTGCTTAATATTATCAATTTTTCTGTTTCGGGAAGTGCAATATCAGCTTCCCACTTTGAGATAGACTGTCGGCTAACATTACAAATAACGGCTAAATCTTCCTGTGAATATCCATTATCTTTTCTTAGTATTTGTATCTTTTCAGACAATTTCATGTGGCTTCCTCCTAGTCTGTTTTGATAAATTATAGCAAATCTCTAATGTTAATACTATCAACTTTCTCGTTCTTTTTAGCAACCTAAAAGTGCTTTTTAACTTAAGTTATAGATACTGGAATAGTAGGGTACTGTCAATTAAATTTTTGTGTTTCTTTACCGCACATGAGCATTGGAGGCAGGGTTGTCCTGGCCGTAACCTTCCAGAAGGTTGATGCCGCCCCATACGCACAGGCCGCCGCCCAGGGCGATGACCAGAGTCTGCAAAACGTCGATAGCGTTAGTAAAAAAGCTCATATTCACAGTTCCTTTCGTTCAGTTGAATTGTTGGGTTGAAGGTCGGTCGCTTTCAATTCGTACAGATCGAAAGGCTCGTCCGGCTTCACGATGGCCGGTCTGCGTTTCATGTACCGTTCAATGTCAAAGGTGTTTTTCTTGTCGGCGTCGGCAAGGTATTTATAGCGGGGATGCTTCGTTATATCAAACTTGTCGCTGAAAAACGGCCGCACCCCTCGAAGCTGCAAAATACACTTGCCTCCGTCCATCACCGCGATCTCGTCCTGGGTCATCAACTCCTTTCCTAATTTCTGATAGTTGAGGCCGTGGGAAATCTGGCTGCCCCGGTTCTCGGATTGATTGAAGCTGTCGATGGTCTCCTTGCCCAGCAGCTCCGAGATTTCTTTCAGGGTGGATTTCTCCTTGCCTCCCAAAAACAAGGTGGTGTCGCAGTTGCCCACAATGGTATCCGCGGCGTCCTTGTAGATGGTTTTTAACTGGCTTTGGGATTGCAAAATAATAGAAGCCGAGATTTCCCGGCTTCGGATGGTGGCGATCAGCTTGTCGAAGTTGGGTATCTGCCCGATGTTGGCGAACTCGTCCAGGAGGCACCGCACATGGACGGGCAGCCTGCCGCCGTACACATCGTCCGCCTTGTCGCAAAGGAGATTGAATAGCTGGCTTTGCAGCATGGCGATAACGAAATTGAAGGTGGTATCCGTGTCGCTCATAATGAGAAACAGCGCCGTTTTCCGGTCGCCCAGGGTGTCCAGCTCCAGTTCGTCGTCGGACATGATCTCCCGCAGCTCCGCTATATCGAAGGGGGCAAGGCGGGCGCCGCAGCTAATCAGGATGGATTTCAGGGTCTTGCCAGAGACAAATTGTCAAGGACTTTTTCATCAAATTCACAAAAAATCCACAAAAAAAGGTGCCAGAAGCACCGTATGGCTCCTGACACCTCGTTTGATAGATTACATTTTTCCGTTCAGCAGGTCTTTGCAGAGATACGCATAGTCTGGCAGCTGGTTGATATATGGCTCCCAGCGCCGCTTGATTTCGGCCAATTCCAGCGGATCGGCTGCTTCCAGTGCATGATCGTTGCCTGTCATATATAAAACATCCGTAGCAACATCATCCAAACACCTGCCGCAGAGATCGGCGGCTGATTCGATTCTGATACCGGTATCCACATAGACTGGATTGACGCTAATCGCCAGCCAGACATAGCCTACCTTGTCCGACCAGAGCAGTTCAAAATCAGGGCTTTGCCGCAGATGTTCCGCAAAGACCTCCTTTACTCGTTCAATTTCATGCTTCTCTTTTTCTGTGTAAAGCATTTTCGTGTCCTCCTTGACAAAAATTTTGGTGCGTACCATCATCAGTTTAGCACAAGGCAGCTTCGTTTATCAGTCTGTCACATCTGCTGAATTTCATTTTTGAGCATACGCTTGATTTTATCGCTCATGGTTTCTGTGCTGGTATTGCTGAAATGGACATGAACTTTGTAGGTTGTCTTTCCGATTTTCTTTACCATCGCCGGCGTGTTTTCCGGCGCTCTGGACGCAGTAGCGGCGTCTGCCACCTGCATAGTACGGGGTTCTTTGTTCATGGCGCTCCTTTCTCCGAACGGGTCTGTGACACCCGGTAAAAAATCAATCGTGCTTACTGTTTACAATGTCTTTTGCTGTCTGTCGGGTAGCACCGGCATTTTCTTCCCGGAAATTCTTCCCGTCAAAGAGAATCGGCGCACACCGTTCCAAAATACGATCATAGATACGGGCGTGAGCCAGATCAGGTGGGTTTTTCAGCTCGGACAGTTTCAAGTTTGTTGTAATAATCATGGGCCTGCGGCTGCGGTAGCGGCTGTCAATGACGAAAAACATCTGCTCCATCGCATACTCGGTATTGCGCTCCACACCCAAATCGTCAATGATGAGCAGGTCGTACTCGTCAAAGCTGGCGATAAAGTCGGCCCTGTCCTCGGAGAACATCCCTGTCAGGCGATTCAGAATGGTGGGAAAGTTCGTCATCAGCACCGGCACATCCCGGTCAAGCAGGGCGTTGGCAATACAACCGGCGAAAAAAGACTTGCCGGTTCCCACATCCCCGAACAACAGCAGGCCGGTGTTGTTTTTATATGCCTCCTTCCAATTTTCCACATAGGCGCGGGCCTTGTCCATCAATGGGTTTTGCCCGTTATCATTGGAAAATGTGTAGTCGTACAGATAACGGTCTTGCAGGCCCTGTGCCTTTCGGCGTTTGATACGCTCCATGCGGCGCTGCCGTTCCTCGGCGGCCTTGCGCTGCTCCTCAGCCTCCCGCTGGCACTGGCAGATGCAGCGCGGCATAAAGTAGCCGGGTTTCCCAAAGCATGGCACAACGGTCTGCCTCTGGCCGCCGCACTTTTTACAGTGAATGAGGCCGTCTGCCGGGTCTATGTACTCGTCCCCGGCCAGTTCCATACCGGCGGCTGCCTTGTCGATCAGCGCCCGGATTTCTGCGGTAATCTCAATCATACGGTTTCATCCTCCTTTACGCTGTAATCCCGGTTGCGAGAGGGCGGGGCTGCTTTCTTCGCGTCCTCACCGGCCCAGCGCCGGATGGTCGCTGCATGGCTCTGATAACGCTTGCCGGTAGAAGCCATGTACTCGGACAGTTTTTCGATGTACTGACCCCATACGGTGGGAAAGCTGGCCTGCAAGTCTGCCATTTCCTCGTCCGTCAGGAAAACATTTTGGTAACGGCCATAGGCGCGGGCGGAGTGTCCCTTCTCTATCTCTCTCTTTATCTCTATCTCTTTCTCTAACTCTATCTCTATCTCTGGTGGACGAATGTCGGACAAATGTCCGCCGTTTGTCCGGGGCGCAGAAAGAGCCTTATTTTGGAGCCTCGCAGCCCGCTTTCGCTCAGCCTCGGTAGAGGACTGGCCGATTAAAAGTTCGATGTTGCTCATGTAGAATGTGCCGCTGTCCAGCACCTCCACAAGACCCAGCTTCAAAAAGATCTGCAAAGCTCTCTCAACAGTGCCGATCTGCTGGCGGGTAATGGTGGCGATCATCTGCGCCGTGTAAGGAATGTCCTCGTCAAGTTGAAGCCGTCCACCATGTTTCAGCGATTTCAGATACAGCTTGAGCAGAATGTTGGAATACAGCACACCATCCTGCATACTTTCCAGCAGCACGATGGAATCATCGTCAAAATAGTTTTCTTTGAGTTTCAGGTAATAATATTTTCGATTGTCTGACATAGGGTTCCTCCTTGGGGTTCTCTTGGGATTCTGTACGCATTTTAAGGCTATTTTAGTGGGCAGAGGATAAATCTATCAGACTGCCTTTGACACCCCCGAAAAAAACCTTGATTTACAAGGGTTTTTCATCCCCTAAAGCGTGACATTTCTCCCGTTGTTTCCGCTTGCGCTTTGCGGCGTTGATCCGCTTCATGCGTGCGGCACATTCCGGGCAGTATTTGGCTCGGTTGGAACCGGGGGTAAACAGTGCCTTACATACGGAGCATTTCTTAGCATTCAGCCGGTGGAACAGCGCCGTTTCCAGTTCCTTATCCTGCGGCAATACCGCCGCCCGAAACCACCTGCACAACAGGGAGTAGGAAATAGACTGGACACAGACACATTCCTCCCCATCGTCCAGGGCGATACAGTTTCCGTCGATGTAGTTACAGCACTCATGCACCAGCCTCCGCGCTCTGCGATACTGGCGGTAATCCATGACAGGGATAGGTTCAGTCTTGTTGTTCTTCATAAATGATTTCTTTCATAAAGCCGGTAACCTCCTTGAATGAATTTATTGTTAAATATTCGTGCAAAGTATTGTTTTCTTCGTGCAAATGGCATATACTATAATTGCCAGCAGAAAGGGGTTGATCGTATGGCTGGAAATACCACAAACATCAGTATCCGCATGGACGCAGATTTGAAAGCGCAGGCGGACGCACTGTTTACTGAACTTGGCATGAACCTGACTACGGCGTTTAACATCTTTGTGCGCCAGTCGCTTCGTGAAGGCGGCATTCCCTTTGAAGTAAGGCTGGAACAGCCGAACAAAGAAACGGTTGCTGCCATGCTGGAAGCGGAAAGGATTGCAAAAGACCCGTCTGTAAAGGGCTATAATGACCTTGACGAGTTGTTTGCTGACCTGAAAAGATGAAAGAAACCAAATATACCGTCAAGTACACGACCAGTTTCAAAAAGGACTACAAACGAGCCATAAAGCGTGGCTTGAAGATTGAGCTGTTGGAGCAGGTCGTAGCATTGCTGGCGATGGGCGAACCGCTGCCAGATAAGAACCGTGACCATGACCTGTCCGGCGATTGGGCAGGCCATCGGGAATGTCACATTCTCCCGGACTGGCTGCTTGTCTACCGCATAGAAGATGATGTTCTGGTGCTGACGCTGGCCCGCACCGGCACACACAGCGACTTGTTCGGCAAATAAACAGTCTGCCGCCGTATGGGGAAACCTGTACGGCGGTTTTTCTGTATGCAAAGGTATGTCGTGAAACGCGACGCACCTAAAAGGGGTACGCCAAAACGCGGTAGACTTTACCGCTCCGGCCCACGGTCGTGAGACTTGTCCCTTTCCTGTCGGGACAGCTGCTCGGCGGTTTTGCGGAGCCGTTCCACTGCTTTCAAATCCTCCCTCATGGATTTCATGGCAAGCGTGTCCGTCTGCTTTCCAGCGGCCAGCTGGTCAATTTCCAGCTGCCATGCCTTTGGGGTGATTGCCTCGCCGCTGTCTTTCAGTTCTTTCAGATACCGGGCCGCTGCGTCATACAGAATCAGTTCCCGGCTGTGGCGCTGTTCAAACTGTTCCCATTTTTCCGGCTTTACTTTGGCAAGCTGCTTGTGGATGGACTTGTACTGGTTGTACTGTTCCCACATCTCCCCGCGCTCGGTAAGGGTAGTGATCCGGCGCTCGGCCTTGACGATCTTTCCGCGCAGGTCATAGTAACGGCTGTTCATATCAGCGATTTTTTCATGAAGCTGCTGCATAGACTGGATGCCGTTTGCCTGCAAAAAGCTGAATAGTGCAGCGCTTTCCTGCAAAGCCCGGATTTTGCCGGTGCGGGTGCGGGGAGCGTCCAACTGCTGCTGGGCCTCCCACAAAGCTGTCAAGCTGCTTTGCTGTGTTTGTGGTTTTTCCGTTTCGGCTTTCGACCAGCGATAAAGACGGGTAATGCGGGCTTTGATTTCTTTCAGCAGCTTATTGTCGGCGGCGATCTGCCGGTTTACTTCGCCCTTGTCGGTGCGGATGCCGCGCTTTTCCATTTGGCTGGCAGCTGGCCCCAGATGGACAGAGGGAATCTTATCAATGCCCTGCCGCTTGTAGCTGCGGTGATCTACCAGGGCGGGCTGACCGGCAGCCTCCAATGCCCGGTTGGTATAAGCCGCCCACGCTGCCCGCCAAATCTCCACATTTTCTTTATCGTTCCAGTCGGTCGTATCCTCTCTGTGATTTTTCCAGCCGCCTTTCCCATCCGGGATACGCTGTCCATTCTCGTCCAGATCGTATGCCTTGCGGCACTTTGCACCCCACTGTCCATTTTCTTTCAGAGGCCGGAGCGTCAGCATGATATGGACATGAGGGTTGCCGGTTCCCTTGTCATGGATAGCAAAGTCAGCACACATTCCTTTGTCTACAAAGTTGTCCTTCACATAGGCACGCACAAGGGCAAGCTGCTGTTCGCCGGACAGTTCACGGGGCAGGGCTGCTTCAATCTCGCGGGCAAGCTGGCTGTCCCTTGCTTTCTCGATTTGCTCCACGCTGTTCCAGAGGATAGATCGGTCTGCAAATTCCGGCGGCGCGTGGGCAGGCAGCATGATCTCCGCATGGACAATGCCGCCTTTCCGGGTGTAGTCGTGGGTCATTCCGTCCCATTCATTTGTCAGCTTGGTTCCGCTGCGGTAAGCAGCTGCGGCAACGGCAGAACGGCCTGCGCTGCGCTTTATGATACTGACGGGGATATGACAGAAATCTATGGGGAACACCTCCTTTCAGTGAGGGGATAACAGGCTCTGTGGAGCCGGACAAACGCAAAGCGGGTGTTTGGCTGCGCAGAGCGCACAAGGGGTTTGGGGAGTGTAGCGCCCCATCGCGGACGAAGTACGCAACGCCCCCGGCAGGGCGCACAGCACCGGCAACGGTGTATAAGTGCGCCCTTGTAAACAAGGGACTTACGGCTTGTCCCCGGATTTCGGCAGTTTTGCGGCCAGTTCTGCCGCCCCCGGAAGATGGGACAGGGCAATCAGGAACGCTTTGACCTCTACGCCGGGAAGGTCGGGGGCCAGAGGGAAAATGCCCTCCAAAACGGCCCCACGCTCAATCAGGCGGCGGGTGCGGGCCTTGCGTTCCTCGTTGCGCTGCTTGTTCTCCAAAATCTTCTTTCGGCTTTCAAGCTGCCGAATCTCCTTCAGGACTTTCTCCCGTTCTTCTTTTTGGGGGCGGGCTGTAATTTTTTCGTTCATGTCAGGCACCTCTTTTCTTTGAAAATACTCATAGATTGACCGTCCATTTCTGTCGAGCAAAGTACCGGCGTAGCCTCCGCAGTGCGGCATGGATGGATTTTCCCGCCTGTGATGGCGTGATACCCTCCATTGCGGCAATATCTTTCACTTTCATACCCAGCATATAGCGGGCGTGAACACGGCGAGCCTGCATAGGCGGCAGGGAGGAAATGGCTTCGTACAATCGCCGTATCAATTCTTCGTATTCGGCTAATTCTTCTTTTTCTATCAGGTAGTCCTCCGGCGATGGCTGCGCCCAGCCGATGGCGGCATTTTCGATTCCATCGTTACAATCGAGGGAATAAAACGCCTTATACCGGAACATCTTGCGATCTCTGGCGGCCTCGGCTCTCTTGTCCAGAAGAAACGCTTCGACGATCTCATCGGACACCTCCACAAAAATGTCCTCTTTGCAAAATGGATAATATTGTTTGAGATTGATGGTCTGCATAGGCACGCCCTCACTCTGTTTGAAAAAGGCCATCATAAAAGCGGCGCATATTCCGCAGCCCCCGGCGGATGGCAACGCTGACCTTGCTGCTGTGGACACCCTCTATCCGAGAGATTTCCGGCTGCTTGATACCGGCAATGTAGTAGGCGTGAACACGGCGGGCCTGTGTCGGAGTGGCATGAGCCAGAGCCACCGGCAGAGCTGCAATCAGGTATAGGCGGGTGGTCTTTTCTTCTCGTTCCAGCAAAATATCTTCCGGCGATCTGCTGTGTTCCAGTGCGTAATTTTCCAGCCAGCTGTATGCGTCCAGAGAGTAGTAGGCGCGGTGGTAGACTTTCCGGCGCTCATAATTCTCCATCTCCCGCTGGGCCTGATACATCGCTGCCCATACCTTGTCTGTAACATCCACAAACTCGTCATGCCGGTAGTGGGGATACATCCACCGCAGATTGATTGTTTTCATAGGCTTACCTCCTGAAAATCGGAGAGGCGGGCAGCTTGTCCGCTGTCCGCCCCTCGCTGAGATAAGGGAAATAATCCCTTTCACTTGGTAGCCCGAAAACAGGTCATTCGTTAAGCCTGTTCTCAGAGAAATTTATAAATTTTTTTCTGACCGCCTCCACACTTTGATAAACAGCCACTTTGGAGCAGCCGCACAGCACACCGATCTCTGCAAGGCTCAGCCCGTCAAGCGCATAGAGCAGGAACCGGCGGCGCTGGGCCTCGGTACAGGTGTCCAGAACAGCCATCAGCTCATGCAGCGTTTCCATGCGGCAAAGGTGTTCCTCCGGCGTTTCGCCGTAGACCCCTACACCCTCGGTGGTAATGATGTACTCGTCAAACTCCCGGCCATCCCAATGCCGCCGCTGTTCATGGAAGAGGTTCTCCGTTTTATGATCGGCCCGGTCAAGAAATTCATAGACTTCCAGCGTAACCTCCACGGCCACAGCTTGTCCGTTATAATTGATGGTAACTTCCATCTGCCTTTCCTCCATTCAGATTTTTTTAGTAAATCTGAATGGGGCGGCGGGGAGCGGCACCGGGGCCAGGGTTCGGGCCATGCTGGCCCGATGTTCCGGCTCCATAGGGACAAAAAAGCGCCCGGACAGCAAAAAGCTATTCGAGCGCAAAAACTCCAATATTCACTTACAGAATGACAATTTTCGCACCGGCTACCAGACGGGGCCTGTTCGTTGACTGGGCTTTTTTTGACGGTAGTGAAATATCGTCTGAATTTGTCGGCGGTCAATGTGCTTCATGGCGGTTCCCTCCTAAAGCCGCCGTGTCAGCGTGTAGTCGTCACTCCTTTGTTGAGGGCATAAGGAACGGCGGCCTTGATGTTACTCAAAACCGCCGCAGTACCCGGAAAATCCATTATGGGCGCACGAAGCTGCCTGCCCTGCAACGGTTTTTTTCTTTCCCCGTCTTGCGGGGCAGGATCGCTTGTCTTATTTGGTTTAGGTTTGTTCCTGTTCGGCTGCCTCTTTCAGCCGTGAAAAGCTCTCATCGCTGATGATGTGTTCAATCCGGCAGGCGTCAGCCTCCGCAGTCCTGGGGTCAACGCCTGCGGCGATAAGCTGCTCGGTAAAGAAGCAGTGACGCTCGTAGATTTTTTCGGCTACCTCGCGGCCCACATCGGTCAGATGGAGAAAGTGATCTTCGTCCATAGTGAGAAAGCCGCCGTCCCGCAAGATAGCCACTGCATGGCACACGCTGGGCTTTGACACCTCCATGTGCCGGGCCACATCTACGGAGCGTACCATACCGCGTTTCTTTTGGAGAACAAGGATGGTTTCCAGGTAGTCCTCCCCGGACGCATGAAGTTTGTTCTTGCTGCTCATTATGCCAGCTTCCAGTTTTTAATAGATTTCTCTTTTTCCCACATAGTTTGATAAAGCGGCACGGTCTGCAACAGTTCTTCATGTTTCCCACAGCCTTGCAATATGCCGTCAGATAGGACAAGTATCTGATCTGAATTTTGGATATAGGACAAAGTGTGTGATACAAGGAACACCGTCTTGCCCTTAATCATTTCTTCTATGCCCTTCTGTATTGCTACGGCATTTTCGGCATCCAGACTGGACAGCGCCTCATCTAAAAGAATGATCGGGGAATCTTTCAAAATTGCCCTCGCAATAGCGACGCGCTGACGCTCTCCACCGGAAAGGCTTGCGCCGCCCTCGCTGATAACCGTTTGATAGCCCTGTGGGAGCTTTTCTATAAATTCGTGACAGTGAGCCTTTTTTGCCGCCTCTACCACCTGCTCGTCCGTTGCGCTCTGGTTTCCCATTCGGATATTATTCATCATGGTATCCTGAAAAAGATATACTTCCTGAAAAACGACACTCACATGACGCACCAGATCACTATGCTTTAATGTTGCCGCATCTTTCCAATTCAACAGAATCCGCCCGTTTTTCGGCGTCACGAATCCCGGAATTAAATTAAGGAGAGTGGATTTGCCGCTTCCAGAAGGACCCACCAATGCAGTGATCGTTCCGGGTTTAGCTGAAAAACTTACATGACTAACTGCGTCACGCTTTCCATCATAGCTAAACGATACATTTTCAAACCGTACATCGGCTTGTGTATCTGCAAACTGTGTAGTTCCCTGTTTTTCATTTTCGGTCGGCAGGTTGTTGATTTCTGCTATATTATCCAACGATGCGTTTGCAAGATTCATCATGGCAAAGGAACCCATCAGAGCTTCCAGCGGACGGTAAAAAATAATACCCATGATTGCAAAAAACAAATAGGTTGCCGGGGCTAATGAACCAGAACGAACCATTGCAATGCCAACACCCAAACTCAAAAACAGGCCCAGATTCAGGCAGATTTTATAACCCATGCTCCAATTCGTCAGCGTCGCTTCATAACGGTCAGAAGCCGTGCAATATCCGTTCACCTGCTTCTCCACGAGCTTACCGGATTGCTCCAGCCGGTATGCCTTGATCGTTTCCATGCCCTGTACATATTCCAGCGTGGAATCAATCATTGCCACCTGCGTATTTTTCTTCTGCTCTCCCAGTTGAACCATGCTCTTTTGAAACTGCTGGTAGAGGATATAGCCGGGGATGATCCCCGCAAACAGAAGAAGCGCCATACGCCAGTCCACACTAAGCAGCATCAGAGCAAATACAACCGTCATGATCATGCTGGAAACGAAACCGGCAATAATCTCCATGATATTCATTTCCACGAAACTTAAATCAGTTGTAAACAAAGATGTAAGCTGGCTGATCTTGTCTTTTGTAAAGTAGTAGAGCGGAAACTGTTTGATTTTCGCCGCAATCGAAAGACGTTCATCCCGCATCATGGCATAAGATACCGGGCGCTGTTTTGCAATCGTAAAGTAATAAAAAACAAAATGCAGGACAGTATAGACCAGAAACATAAGGCTATACTGCATCAGTTTTTCCTTTGTAAACGAGCCGCCCAAAATATCTTTTATCGCAAGGAACAGCATGAAATATATCGCGCCCTCACAAATTGAGGTCAACGCCTGAAACAGCCACGCAAGATAAAGCTGCTTTTTGCGCTCGCCTGCAAGGTCTAAGAATTTCCTTATCATAGCAATCATGCGTTTACACCTCCCATTTTCCATTGATCGGATTGTTCAAAGGCCGCCCACATATCCTGATACGGGGAGCAACGGTTTATCAATTCATCATGTGTGCCGCAGTCAATCACTTTGCCCTGTTCCAGAACCACAATCGAATCAGCTTCCTTGATACTGGAAAGACGGTGCGCTATTACAAGTACGGTTTTTCCCTCTGATAATTTAGCTAGCGCCTTTTGCAGTAAATCTTCATTGTCGGCATCAATGTAAGCCGTTGCCTCGTCAAGAATCACGACCGGCGCATTTTTCAGAATCGCCCTTGCCAATGTGATTCTCTGTTTTTCACCGCCGCTCAACTTGGTTTCCTTGTCTATCACTGTGTCATAGCCCTTTGGAAGCCGCATAATAAAGTCGTGACATACGGCATCCTTGGCTGCCTGCATCATTTCTTCCTCCGTGGCCTCTGGGTTTCCCATCATAATGTTATCCCGGATGCTCTTTTTGAACAGGAACGTATTCTGGGTCACAAAGGAAATCTGGGACATCAGATCGGATAGCGGAATCTGGTTCAGCGGTACGCCGCCCATACAAATCTGTCCCTCGGTTATATCCCAAAACCGGCAGATCAGGCTGGCCGCTGTACTTTTGCCGCTGCCGGAAACACCGGCGAGCGCCGTTACTTTTCCGTCAGGAACAGTAAATGAGACATCTTTTAATACCGGCTGTTCTTCCCCATAGGAAAATGTAACGTGTTCAAACGCAATCGTGTGGTCGGCAAGTTCTGCCTTTGAGGTCGTATCCGCCATTTCATCCAGCTTCAGAATTTCGTCTATCTTTTTTGCAACAGAGGCGTTCATGCCGATATAATCAAAGTTATTAGAAACAGTTTCCAACGGAATCAGCATGGCAAGCCCCATAAACAGATACATAATATAGCTGGCCGCTGTCACGCTGCCGGAGAGGTACATCAAACCGGCAAGCGGAAACAGGAACACAAGGTTGCTGTTTAAGTCGGTATGATTGAAAGCAACATATTTCAAGCAGCTTTGGAACCACTCTGTTACAACGGTGCTGTAAGTGCGGATGCTTTCTGACAGGCGGCCATAAGTGGATTCGTCGGCAGCAAATATCTTCAGTTCTTTCATACCGTTGACATATTCCACCGTCTTAACGCTGACATCGGCAAACGCCTGATTAAATTCGTCCATTTTTTTCATCTGAACGATAATCATAAGAATACCGACAAGAATAAACAGAACGACCGGAATCAGCATGATACCGGCTACCCTGATGTCCAATATCACCAGCAGGATTTCCATACACAGCGGTACAGCGAGGCCGGAAATAATCTCTGGAATGTTATGGGCGTAAAATGTCTCCAACTGTTCCATATTGTCCATAATGATCGTTTTGACCTGCCCGGATGCCGTTGTTTTCACATAGCCCATTGGTAAGCGGGCAATTTTACGGAACAGCTTTTTACGGGTTTCCCCCAATGTCTGGTAGGCTACCTTGTGAGAGATTTTTGTGCCGGTTCCAAACAGCAGATGTTTCAAAATGATTGCTGCGGCAATCAGGCACACATATTGAAAAAGGTTCTCTGTCCGTTCATCCAGGAAACAGGTCACAATACCCCAAACGCCTAAATAGGGCAGGATGCCGCACAAAACAGACAGGACGCAACAGATCACCGCACCAATCAGGCGGCGCTTATTTCTCTTATCAATTAGTCCAAACAGGGCTTTTACATCACTCATTACAATTCATCTCCTCCTTGCGGAATAGTGAAATTCCAAAATCTGTCCGATACTCCATTTTGCCAACCAGGTATAGCAATAGTTCCATGACTTTAATACGCATAAGGTAATTGCGGTACTGTTCCGGCAGCAAGAGCAGTTCGGTAAAAATATGCTCCACACTTTTTGTTGCGGGTGCTATAAAGCATCCGCCCGCTGTAAAAAGTCCTTGAAAATCCATGTCCTCGTCAAACGCGATTGTCCCCAGCATGATATTCAGGCTGTTTATGATCTGCGGCAGATAAGCCACCACTGAAACACCAACAAAAGGTTCTTCTCCAAAATCACAGCTTTTCAGGTGGCTTGCACCATTGAAAACAGAAATATAATGGTCGCTCATAATCATCTCCGGCTGGTCGCTGAACAGCATATTCACTCGCCCATGAAAGCAATAGGTGACTTCAATAAAACGATCTATACATTGGATATTTTTTTGAATTGGAGTTGTGATATGAACATTGCTATAAACAATTTCAGCACCAGGCATCACTTCAAAGCTCTGCATGGTGCCTTTCCCAAATTTGGGAGAAATTGTATATATCTTTGAATCCTTTTCAACGGAACAGTTACCAATCAGCTCATGGAAGAACAGGAGGTCATTTTCCATTCTCCTCAAGGTTCTGCCTCCTTTCTGACCGCAAGAAAAAATCATGTAGTCGATGCAGATTGTCGGGGGAAAGTGGGTAATCTTCCTGCTGTTTTCCGTTATCTAAATGAATCACTCTTGTACAGGCTGCCGCTAAAAATTCGTAATCATGGGTTACAACAAAAATTACCTTTCCCATTTTGGAAAGCGTTTGAAATAACCCCGCAACCTGAATCATGCTGTCATAATCAAGTCCGCTAGTTGGTTCATCAAAAATTAAAACATCCTTACGGCATACCATACTGACCGCCACGGCTGCACGCTGCTTCTGCCCCCCGGAAAGTGTATTGGGATGATGAGTACGGTACTCATAAATACCCAGCCGTTCCATTGCCTGTTTTGCTGCATCCAGATCAGGATGTTTAATTCCAAATACACATTCCTTTTCCAATGTATCGGCAAATAACTGATAGCTTACGTCCTGCATCACCATATAGGAGCGTTTTAACCGGCTCTTTGCGTTCAGTTCTTTACCATCCCAAAGAATTTGTCCCGTACAGTTTGTGTGCAGGCCGCATAGTGTTCTGGAAAATGTAGATTTCCCGGCTCCGTTATGGCCGATAATTCCTATGATTTCTCCCGGTGCCGCACTCAAATTCAAATCGTCCAGAACCAGTTTTTTCTTATAGAACAAGGATAAGTTCCTGACTTCCAAAATCGGCTTTTGAGAATTTTCAGCAAAGGCCCTTGGCTGTACCTTTGACAAATCTAAAGCGCGAAGTCCCATACTATGCCGCTGTTCTTCAGGAATAGAAAGAAACTGGCTTGGAGAAAACACAGCAGATATAGCCCCGTTTTCCATATACGCAATGCGGTCAACTAATTCCCTCAGATAATAAATCCTATGTTCTGCAATTAGAATGGTCTTGCCTTGTTTCTTTAGGAGTTCAAGTGTACGCCGCAAATCCTCAATAGCATCCATATCCAGATTGGACGATGGTTCATCTAACAAGTAAATACTCGGAGACATAGCATAGATGGACGCAAACGCCACCTTTTGTTTTTCACCGCCAGACAATTCAAATATGCTTCTCCCCGTCAGATGTGCTATATCTAAATCCGCAACTGTCTTTGAAATGCGTTCTTTCATTTTTTCCCTTGGATAAGTCAGATTTTCCATTCCAAAGGAGATTTCACTGTCTGTATCTACATTAAAAAATTGAGAGCGTGGATTTTGGAATACAGACCCCACATACTCGGACACTTCATATATGGGATAATCCTGTATATTTTTACCGTCAACATAGGTTGTTCCGGTGACTTCTCCCGGATAAAAGTATGGAATCAGGCCATTCACAAGACGGGTCAATGTGGTTTTCCCACAGCCGCTTCGCCCACACAACAGCACACACTCGCCTTTGTTGATTGTCAAATCAACATCGCGCAGTCCGCCATTTTGTAATGATTCCTGATAGGTAAAAGAAACCTTGTCAAAACGGATCATTAGCCTGCACCCCCTTTCAATTTCAGCCAGATTGACACTGACATAAACAAAGTGAACAGGATAAAGCATACGGCATCCGCAACACTAAAGTGGATTTCCTGCAAGCAGGTTCGGGGCTTCGGATTTTCCAGCCCCCTTGTAACAGCCGCCGCCGACAATTCATCCGCCACTTTCAGTGCTGACATCATCATCGGAACATAGATACATTCCACTGTTCGGGCCGGATGGGTCAGCAGACTTTTGACGGTTGGAGCTACATCGCGCATCCGCATGGCGTCGCTGATATAGCCCCAATCCTCATGCACCATAGGAAAATAGCGGAGCATGACCGTCAGAGGAATAACCATTGCTTTTGGCATATGAATACGGTTCATGGCCGCCATAAATTCATTTACCCTTGTCGTGCTGACTAAAATACCTCCGAGCATGGCACAAGGAAAGATTTTACGGATAAATACGGTAAATGTTACAATCGCAATCTGCAAAGTCCCTGTCAAATAATTTGTTCCAATGATATGCAGAACAACCATTCCCGCATAGACAGCAGCCATTCTTACCGTAAACCGCTTTGCTCCTACAAGGATGCCGAGAATCACAACGCATACAACCAGCGCAATCTCATAGAGTAAAGAGGGCGCAAGGAACAACGCAACATTTCCGACGATCAACAGATATAGTTTTGTGCGAGGGTCTAAATGTAATGTGGCAAGTGTGTCTTTTGTTTGCAGTTGCATCTCCATTACACTACTCCGGCCTTTTCAAAATGCTTTTTCAATAGTTTCTGGCCTACAAGACCGCTGATAGCAGCACAGATCAACACGCCGATAATCATTGCCGGGAGCATCCAGTTTTGCGCGGTTGAAACCATTGTGTCCATATAGGTCTGTTCTGTTCCCTTTTCTACCAAATATTGCACATAGGCGTCGCGGTCAAACCAAAGCATACCGTAGGAGAAAACTGGGCTGAGAACAAAAATCATGTAGGACAACAGGTTACGCCCTTTGTTTCTAAAGTTCCCGGAACCGGCCAGCAGATCGGCCACAACGCCGAGAATACAATATGCCAAACACATAGACCAGTACATACCGAGTACGAACAGTACACCTCCTACCAAAATACCGGTGACAATGATTGGGCCATGCTTCGGCACCTTCGCCAGTATCAGCATATAAACCGGGCCGCACAGCAGCGCAATAGACAGCGGGCAAAGGAAAGTCAGTACAGGGAAGAACCCAAAGATAGCCTCGCCAATCATGGCGCATACCATGTACAAAGCAGCAAGGATGCCGGTGGTAATCAAATCACGCACAGACAGCCCTTTTTTCATTTGTTGTGAATTAGACATTTTCAACGTCCTCCTATTTATTATTTGCTGGCAGAAGCCTCATTGACCTACGCACAAAATCGTGATAGAATTGCTGTGATTAGAGTCAGCTAACCAGCCAGTAATGTCATTCTACTCAGTGATTTTTTGGGTGTCAAATCCGGCAAAAAAGGTCAAAACAGGAGTTAAAAGTGGAAAAACAACCGGATATATCAGTGCTTTTTGTGGTTTTGCTGACAGCCTTTGCGACATTTTGGAGCATAAAAAAAGATACTGCGGATTATTCCGACTACATAAGAAACGGGGGTGAGCAGGATGCAGACCGATTCTACACAGGCCGCGCACGAATTAGGGGATGCTTCTTTTTATCTGCATGATTATCATTTTCGACAGGATAATCATAATGGAATCTGCACCTTGCAGCCGCAAAACAGACAAGGCTATGGAAATATCTATCAGGTTCAACCGACAGATGGATTATTCCTGTCAACCGGAAGCTGGATACCATACGCCTCAATGGAACGCAAATATGAGATCAATCAAAAGCTGGTGAAAATTTATTATTTGGAATCCGGCGGTGTTACCCTGATCCAGAATGGGCGGAAAGCCCAACCTATCACAGAGGGAATCCACCTTTATCTAAATAAGCCGTCACAGGGGCGAGTATTATATCAACCCAATATACCAATCAGCTATGCGTCAGTTTTGCTGTTTGAAGATTACATAGAGAAAAATCTGCAAGACCGTTTTACCCCGGACGATTTTGACTATGCAGAGGTTTATGATTGGAAAGCTTTTGATTATAATACCCCGGAAATTGGAACCCTGTTTTTGCAGATACGGGATAAACTGATTGCTGGCGAAACCTCCCGTCTTTACTACGAAAGCAAAGTAGGTGAACTGCTTTCTATTGTGGCAGGCAACTTTCATAAACAGCGACAGGAGATAGCATCTAAACACCAGTCTCTTTCCAAACAAGAGAAAAAGGCGCTGGAATCTGTACGTCTGGCTATTGAACAGAATATTTTAAACCCACCAGAACTCTCGCAGCTTTGCAAAATAGCAGCAATGGGGCAGACCAAACTTCGAGAATCATTCAAAGCCATGTATGGTGTTCCTATTGGGGCTTATATCCGACAGGCAAAAATGCGGTATGCGCTTTTATTGATGTCAAAACCGAATTTGACAATCGGCAATATTGCAGAGCATTTGGGCTATGCCAATGCAAGTAAATTTGCGGCCACTTTCCGTAAAGTTTATGGAAAATCCCCAGAAGAATATAGGAATCAAAAAAGATGAAGTCAGTCTATTTACACTAACTTCGTCTTTTTGATTATATTGTAATTTATTGTTAGGGAATCAGTCGTTAATCAATTCTGCTAATATGATTTCTTCTGCCTGCGCTTTCAGCGTGTTCATCAGCCCCATCCAGCGCATAGGGTCACAGGCTTTCAGTTCCTCCGTGACACCCGCAACTTCCATCATGTGAGGCAACATGGTTTCCACACGCCCCTGTGCTGTCCGCTCAATCTCTAACAGGTGTGGATACAGCTTCTCGCTCATCAGCAGATGGTTGTAGAGAATGGGGCGATGTTCCTTTAGGTAGGATTTTCGCATTCTGCCGTACTTGCCGATAGAAGTTTCCGGCTGTTCAGAAAGTTTTAGGTTGGGTATATCATAATCTCCACAACGAATGTAAGTCAACTTACTCATATTCATTCTCCTTTGCTTCGTGATGATTAGACTGCTGCGCTGGCTGCTATGCTGCCTTTGCGTGGTTCTTCTTTCGGCAGCTGTCCGACAGTAGAAAAAACGCCTTTTTTCATATCCTCAGCCCGGATCAGGGCTTTCTTAGCGTCCATTTCCGCTTTTTTCTTCGCCTTGATTTTGTCCTCATACTGTTTCTGTGCGCCGCTGGCTTTCCGCTTCAAATAATTCTGATGAAGCCTGTCCTTGCGTTCTTCTTTTTTCTGCAGTTCTTCCTGTTCCTCCGGGGTTAAAGGAACCGGCTGTAAGGATGGTGGGATATAGCGTCCTAAAAAATTGAAGTAGATTTCAATTTCCTGCGTGGTGTCCTGGCTGCCTTTTCGGGCGCGTTCGTGGACAAGGATTTTCTCTACAAACTCGTTGAGCATGGTGTTTGTCAGCGTGTCAAAATTCTCATACTTATCAATCAGGGCTATAAATTTCTCTGCGGATTTCTGGCTCTGCTCATAGCCGGTAACAGCCTTTTCCAGCTCCGCAATTTCAATCTCAAGTGCGTCCTGCTCTTTGGCATACTGTGCATCAAGCGCCCTATATCGTGCATCCGACAGCTTGCCGAGGGCATTGTCCTCATAGATTTTGCAAATCAGTTTTTCCAGTTCTCCGGTTCTCTTTTGAGCAGCAGCCAGACGCCTGCGCTTTTTCGATATATCGGCACTCTGTTGAGCAACCTGCGTTTCCTGAACGGTGTGAATAAATTCCGTCCGGTCATTTCTGGAATATTCAGCGATAGCCCGGAGCGTGTCAGAAACCAATGTCAGAACAGCACTCTCATTGATACGGTGTTGTGTAGGGCATAGTGTCCCACACGGAACTTTGGTATAATTGGAACAGGTATATTGAGAAATCCGCCTGCCATTGTTGATGCGGTGGACATACATCTTGCCGCCACAATCGGCACAATAGAGCAAACCTGTGAGGGGAGCCGCTTCGCCCCAGCCGTTTGGATAACGCCGTACATTGCTGCGGATTTTCTGCGCCAAATCAAAGGTCTGCTGGTCGATAATGGCTTCATGGGTATTCTCAAAGATCGTCCATTCATCCTCAGAAACATAGTGGCTTTTCTTGTCCTTAAAGTGCTTGCGGGTCTTGAAATTGATGGTATGCCCTAAATACTCTCGTTTTTTCAAAATGTTCACGATGGTAGATGATCCCCATCCATAGGGGTCTTTGACCGGCTTTGAACGGTTCACACCTTCGTTGAATCGGGCAAGGTGTACGACAGGAATTTCAATCCGGTCTGCGGACAACTTGCAAGCGATCTGATAAGGCCCATATCCCTCCAGCGTGAGGGAAAAGATACGGCGTACCACTTCGGTGGCTTCCTCATCTACCAGCCAATGTTCCCGCTTTTCATCCCACAAGTAGCCGTAAATCACGGTGCCTGTCAGGTGCTTACCGCTCATGCCTTTTGACTTAAACACAGATCGGATTTTCCGGCTGGTGTCGCGGGCGTAAAACTCATTCATGATATTGCGGAAGGGCGTAAAATCATCGTCGCCTTTCAGACTGTCCACGCCATCGTTGATGGCAATTAACCGTACGCCGCGCTGCCGCAAAATCTCCATGACCTGGCCGACTTTCAGATAGTCACGCCCTAACCGGCTCATGTCCTTGATGACGATTGCCTCTACACGCCCTGCCTCCACTTCCTCCATCATCGCCAAAAATCCGGGGCGGTCAAAACGGGTGCCTGAGATACCATCATCGGTAAAGTGCGTAGGGTTGGGCAGCCCATTCCGGCGGGCAAAATCCTCTAACATCTGCTTTTGGTTGGATATGGAATTGCTCTCGCCCTGTAACTCATCGTCCCGGCTCAGGCGCTCGTACAGTGGGGTAATTTTTTCATTTCTCATGGCTGTACCTCCTGATACAAAAATGCTCTAAGTAATTGCTTCACTAACCATGACAAAATCATGATTAAGAAGTCACTTAGAGCATATATCACCGGCGGCCAGCTTGAATTTGCGGTACTGCTTCACGGCGAAGTGGTCCGGGTGTTCTTTCTCCAACTTGGCAAAGAGCAGGTCAACGGGGCTTTGAAATTCCTCGTCGTCCTCTCTGGCCTCCGATGCGTTGATGAGCTCCAGTAGCGTGAGGAAGTTCTTTTCTTCCGACTCCGCCTCGTACCAGATGTACCCGATCAGGGCGCAGTACAAAAGGCGCTCGGCCTTCACCCAAAAATCCTCCGAGGATTTTTCCCCGTCGCCTTTGGTGTTGGCGATAATGACATTGACCAACTTCAAAATATCCTTTTCGCTGCGGATGTAGGCGAAGGGGTTGTATTTCATGCTCTTTTTGAAGTTGATGGTGTTGAGGACCTTGATGCGGTATGGCTCATAGATGACCCTCCCGCGGGCGTCCCGCATGGGCTTTCCGTTCTCGTCCAGCTTGGGGGCGCCCCGCCGCAGCATGGTCCCCACCTCGGACAAAAGCTGTCCTTTGGGATCGGTGACCACATAGCTGCTGTGCATCTGCATCAGGGAGGGTTTGACGAAGAAACGGGTCTTGCCACTGCCGCTGCCGCCGATGACCAGGATGTTTTTGTTTCGGGCGTACTTGGGATTTTTCGGGCGGCTGGACATGGTGAGCTTTTCCGTCTGGGTCAGCGGGATATTCCAGTCAGGGACCGGATCGACATAGGGGGCAATATCTGCCGCCGTGCCCCATCGGGCGCTGCCGTACTCAATGCCCTTGCGGTATTTGCGGGCGTTTTTTCCTTTGGCATACACCGCCAGCCGGACGACGACCGCCCCGGCGATGCCCACCAGCAGGTCCAGGGGATGCAGGCTTGGCGCCGCATAAGAAAACGCCTCCGTAAAGCCCTGGCTCAAATGCAGGAACTTTTCAGAGGCGTCAAGGCCGGGCGCAAGGCGCACCGCCTGGCATAGCTTATCAAAGAGATACACGAACAGCAGATACGGGAGGTTAGGGAGCAGTTTCTTTTTCCAGTCAACCGTCATAACTCCACACCCCGGCCTTTGGTCTTGACCTTCTCCCGCTGGCGGTGCTGGGCTTTGGCCTGCTGTTTCGCCTGGTCCAGTTCCTTGCGGATGGAGGGCTTTTTCTCTTTCTCCAGGTTCTTTGCGGAGAACTCCCGGAAGGCCGCCGTGATGACGTCGGCATCCCGCCCCTTGAAAAACACCAGGTAGCGGGGTATCTCGCCGCTGGTGTCCTTTTTCAGAGCAAAGTCAATGCCGTACTTCTTGGCGGTGGCAGAAAAGGCCCGAATGTTCTGGTCGGTGATCTCGATGTTGGAAACGCCGGTGTTGTGCTTCATAAGCTGCCGGAGGGTCTGCTTGCCGTGGTGCAGCTTCGTCTTGTGGCCGGTCACTCCTTTTTGCATCTCATCCAGCACCTTTTTCATGGCCTGTTGCAGCATCCCAGCGGAGAGCTTGGTGGTCTCCACACAGAGGGCAACGGTGCGCTGGGTGACTTCTTCCTGCATAAGTAATTACCTCCTTTGTGGCTTGAAATATGCATAGTCCATACAGTTTGTTGAGCTTGAATATAGATAATTCCGTTGCTTTTGTTCGGAATTGCGTATATAATAAGGGTGCTAATTCAATCATGAGGTGTTATGATGGAATACTTGACAGCAAAAGAAACTGCACAAAAATGGGGAATTTCAGAACGTCGAGTTCAAGTTCTCTGTGAGCAAGGGCGAATAACAGGTGTGCAGAGACTTGGAAAATCATGGGCGATTCCTAGTGGTGCAGAAAAGCCAATTGATAAGCGACTCAAGAAAAATCAATGACAGCAATGGATGATTACTATTGCATAGTGCCAGGGATTATTGAGAATATCGGTAAAAAGCGATCCTGAAACTGAATTAGCGTTTTTGTTGCAAAAAATAAACTCGTTATGCGTTGCTTCATCTAAAATGTTGCTGAACGAATAATGGTCTTGACCCAGTACGCATTTTTCGATGCGTCGAATTCTGAACTTACCCAAGGATTCTAAAATGGAGCATGTATAATCGGCATATTCCATACAATAGGCCTTTAATCTTTCTGCGTTTTCCTTGACCTTATCAGGAAAATATTCTGTTTTTACCAACAGGTAAAATAGAGAATTCACACTTTCATCTCCTTACTTACGAGGTGCATTATGGCAATGAAAAAAACAATATCGATGCAATTCCACCCCAGAGCATTTGCTGCCTTTGGTGCAGATTTGGTAACCAATGATACGGTCGCTGTTACTGAGTTAGTGAAAAATTGTTATGATGCATTTGCGTATCATGTACAAGTTGAGTTTGGCGAGGATAAGCGCGGAAAATACATTCAAATTACTGATGATGGTCTGGGAATGACCAGCGATATAATTGAAAACTCCTGGGCAGTTATAGCCACCCCTTATAAAGAAAAGAATCCTGTGGTTTATAGGGACGGGAAAATCAGGAGGGTTTCTGGTAACAAAGGATTAGGGCGTTTTTCTGCTGCAAGGCTTGGCAGCATAATGCACATATGGACCAAAAGTGATAGTGACAGTTACCTTCACGCAAAAATGGACTGGAATTCCTTTGTAGAATCAAATAATGTCAATGATTGCAAAATATCCATTGAAACATTAGATGATGATGATTGTGTATTCGATCCATCTGGGACAATTTTAAGGATTCGGAAACTGACATCAGAATGGGATCAAAAGAAAATTGATGAACTGCGTGAGAACTTATCAAGGCTAATATCACCGTTTAAGAAAGTTGATCAATTTGAAATTACCCTTACCTCTCCATTCTATGATGCTCCAATAGAAATAAAGCCATCAGATTTTATTGAACACCCTACTTATCGAATATGGGGAGATGTAGATAGTGCTGGTGTAGTAAATTGGAGGTACATTTTTGAACCTAAAAACAAGCATCAGAAGTGCCAAAAACGACACGGAGAAATTTCATGGGAAGAAGCGATCCGGGGATTTAATGCGAATGTCCTAACTTTTGAGGAAGACAATCTTCCTCCATACAAAGCTGGAATGTTTACTTTTGAAATTCGCTGCTGGGATTTAGACAATGACAGCCTGGAAGATTTAACCTCGACTTTTGGTTTGAAAAGACGCGCAATCAGGAACACGATCAGTCAATATAAAGGATTATCAATATATCGCGATGATGTTTTGGTGTTACCAAAATCAAGTGCATCAAAAGATTGGCTTGGTATTGACTTGCGGCGTGTTAGTAGTATCGGTACACGTATAAGCACTAACCAAATAATTGGAATTATTAATATTTCGTCTTCTGAAAATCCCGAGATAAGAGACACAACAGATCGGGAAAAATTAGTTGATACTCAGGAATACAAACAGTTTTCCAAAATTGTTGAAACAATAATTTCTCAATTAGAGAAACTAAGGAATACCGATAAAAACACGGAAGATCACCGTGAAAAACCAAATATTAGTAGCCTGATGGCACCACTTTCTGCCCAAGTGCTTGTTCAAAAAATAGAGCAAGCTGTAGATGCTGGAGAAAAATATGAAAATATTCTTGAATATGTCAGGGAATATTCAAGTCAAAACGAAAAGGGGCTTGAAGCGCTGCAATCCAGGCTAACATATTATGCCCAAACTGCCTCTTTAGGTTCTGTCGCAATTGTTATTCTCCATGAAATCTTGACGGGAATGACAGTAATAAAGCGCTTTTTACGCCGTGTTTCTAAAGAGTATTCCCCATTTGATTCCAGAACTGAAGAATACTATAAAGACGCGGAAGAAAGTCATACACGGCTATTGGAAGTTGCCAAAAGTTTTGCGCCTTTGTATCGAGCCGACTTGAGGAACAAAAAAAATCAATGCGCCTTACAAAACACATTACTTAGTAGCGTCAGACTGGTGCAAGGGCAGAAATATGCAAAAGATGTTGATATTAAAATTGATAATGTGCCCGAAATTGATATTGGAATGCATGAAGGTGAATTGCAGACAGTTTTTGTAAATCTTATGGATAACGCATGTTACTGGATGAAAGGCAACCAAGGTCCCAAGCAAATAACACTTGAGTATAAGATTGTCAATAAAAACAGGCTCGAGGTAACGATAAGTGATAATGGCCCCGGTATAAAAGAGAGTGATGCGCAGTTGATTTTTGATGCCGGTGTCACGGCCAAACCTCACGGAATCGGAATGGGGCTAACTATTGTCACGGAATTACTGGATTACTATAATGGAAAAATAGCAACTATTGTTCCTGGGACATTAGGTGGGGCAACTTTTGTTTTTGATGTACCTATAGCATGAATATAGAGAAAGATTAACTATTAGAAGTCAACCCCCAAAATGAATGGCGGTGGTACAAAAACAGATGGTTCAAAAAAAGTATATCAAAGTAGAGGTCCGTTAGGACCCCGGATGCCAGCAAGAGTAAGTTAGGCTACCAGACGGTACGGTTGTCTGGACTTCTCCAGAGCGAAGATGAGCCGTACCAGTTTCTTGGCCGCGTGGGAGATTGCAACATTGTAATGCTTGCCTTCCGCTCGTTTCTTGGCAAGGTAAGACGCAAAGGCCGGGTCCCATAAGCAGACATACTTGGTGGCGTTGTAAATGGCGTAGCGAAGGTATCTGGAGCCGCGTTTTTCCATGTGCGGATAGCAGTTCTTGAGCTGTCCGGATTGGTAGGTCGATGGTGAAAGCCCTGCATAGGCAAGCAGCTTGTCGGGAGATTCAAAGCGGGAGAAGTCCCCAACCTCGGCAAGGATCATAGCCCCCATGCGACAGCCAATGCCCGGAATGGTCGTGATCGGAGAGTGCAGTTCATCCATCATAGCTTGGATTTCTGTTTCGATTTCCTCAATTTCAGCGTCCAGTTCCCGGATAAGCCGGATGGTATGCTGCAATTCGAGGGACTTGGCAGGCATTCTGGAGCCTATGGAATTCCTGGCAGCATCCCGGATGTCCAGGGCCATGTCCCGCCCGTAACGGCCTCTGGAGGCGTCAGTCAAAAGGGATTTCAGTCGTGTCAGGTGCGCCCCGGCGATCTGAACGGCGCCAGGGAACTCTTCCAGCAAGGCATAGACAGAAGCCCCATGGAGGGACGGTACCAGATTTTCCAACTCTGGGAACAGGATGCAGACCAGCCTGGAAACAGAGCATTTCAGTTTGGCTCGTTCTTTCACCTTGTCGAAACGGTATCTTGTGAGTGACTTTAGCTCCTCATTGTGGTATGCTGTGTCTGTGTAGGGCTTGAGGCCTACATCGGACAGAAGCATAGCTGCAATCGTTCGTGCATCCACACGGTCAGTCTTTGTCTTTCTTAAGCTGAGACTTTTCCTGTAGAGATTGGTGCGCAAAGGGTTCAAGACATAGGTGGCCAGACCGTTGTCAAGAAGAAACCCAAGGATGTTGTAGCTGTAATGTCCGGTCGCCTCAAGCCCTACTCTTATTTTGTCCTGGGATGTGGTGCAGTCCCGGATTTTCTGAAGCAGGCAGGTAAAACCATCCATGTTGTTGGGAATGGTGAACACATCTGCCAGGACTTCACCTTCCGAGTTGAGAATGAAGCAGTCGTGCTTGTCCTTTGAGACATCAATGCCAACAGAAACCACCATGATAAAACCTCCAACGGTAAGATTGTGATGCTGCTCCACAGAACACTTTGCTCTTGTAGCCTTGTTCCACATAAACCGTCTGGCGGTATTTAACTGATTAACAAAACTGCAAAGGGCTGTGGTTGGAACCTTTCTTAAACCATCTTCTGGTAGGAGGACAACACCAATCCACAGCATCCCTTACAGTGTAGCACATAGCCCTTGGAGAGGGGCTCTAATAACTACTACTTTATAATACAAGGATATTGCTAATGAAGGTGCTTATAATTGATGACAGGCCTGAAGCCGTCAGAGGTATAAAAGACCATTGTGATGATAATGGATGGGAATGCAAACCTATTTCGTTTGATCGGTTTGATAGTGAATTTTCGGAGTTCAATCCAGATGCGATAGTCCTTGATTGGAAAGATGATGCATCAGGAAACCTGGAGGGCAATGCGTTACTAGAAAAAATATGGGAATCAGGATTTAAGCCTGTCATTATTTTTTCTGGTTATGCAGAATTAATTTCTTTGGACAAAAAATATACTTCCAGCAATTTGGTGAAAATTCAATCAAAAGGTGATGAAGAACCAGTAATTAACTATCTGGATACTATTGAAAAATTTGTCCCCGTAATTTCTACACTGAAACAAGACTTTAATGATGCTCTAATTGTGGCGCTTAATTCAATTATGCCTATGAGTAAGACAGATGGCATTACAGACGGTGTTGTTCGCTTCGTTCTTGCCAAAAGAGTTTCGAACTATTTTGATGAAAATTGCAGTGAGAATGCACCACCATGGATTCAATATGTCTGTCCTCCTATTGCTAAGTCTTTGTGTGTGTGTGATGTTATAAAAAAAGTTTCTCCAACTGAAGACGATCTGCTGAAAATAGGAGAGCCAGACGAGTATCGTTTGATCTTAACACCTTCTTGTGATATGGCGCAAAATAAAGTAACGCATGCTCTGTGCGCAAAGTGTTATGATAAAAATGTATTTCATTCATACCCTCCTAGAGATAATCCTTCTAACAATCAGATTAACAATATAACGAGCCATCTGAATGCTGGATATCGCAACAATTATGTCTCACTACCTGCATTTCCTGAATCATTACCCTATTTGACAGTTAACCTTAAACAACTGGAGTTTATACCGCTTGATAAAATTGCGTTGAGTATTGAAAGCATTAGGCCAGAACAACACGATTATTTTCGAGTGGCGTCTGTTGACAGCCCGTTTAGAGAACAAATTGTATGGGCCTATATGATTAATTCTTGCAGGCCGGGTATGCCAGACCGAAATATGGATTTGTGGGCAAAGGAATTAATGAAACCATGATTGCAATTGACTTTTTTTGTGGCGGGGGCGGTCTGACGAGCGGGCTCATCGGAGCAGGCATATCTGTGCTCGGGGGATATGATAGTTGTCCTGACTACAAAGATACTTATGAAAAGAATAATAAAACAAAATTTATATGTGCAGATATACGAAATGTAAATGCAGAGCAAATTTACGGAGACTTTCCAGCAATTAAGGGTAAAGAGGATCAGTTGCTTTTTTCCGGGTGCGCTCCGTGTCAGCCGTTCAGTTCGCAGAGACATGCAAAGACAGTTCATAAAGATGTCAATTTGCTTGTTGAATTTGGCAGGATTGTTGAGGCGATTAAACCAGCCCATGTTTTTGTTGAAAATGTGCCCGGTATTCGTGGAAAAGGGAAACAAGTTATTGACTCTTTTATTTCCGTACTAGAAAAAAGTGGATATTTATACGACTATAAAGTTGTAAACGCAAAGGATTATGGTGTACCTCAAAATCGTCAGCGATTTGTATTAATTGCATCACGATTCTTCAAACCCACAATACCAGAAGGAACATTTGGCGCAGGGAAAACACCATATCGCACCGTCAGAGATGCAATTGCAAAATTTCCAGAGATTAGTGCTGGTGGTCATAATGACTCTGTTCCAAACCATCAGGCATCGGCTTTATCTGCTATAAATTTAGAGCGCATACAACATACACCCCATTCTGGTGGAGATAGACGCTCTTGGCCCCCTCGGTTAATTCTTAAATGTCACAACAATGGGCATACAGGGCATACAGATGTATATGGCAGAATGGATTGGGACAAAGTGGCACCTACGCTTACAGCGCGATGCTATAGCCTGTCCAATGGACGATATGGTCATCCAACACAAGATAGAGCGATATCATTGCGAGAAGCAGCCGCACTTCAATCTTTTTCCGATGAATATGTATTCTACGGGACATTTGTATCCATTGGTAGGCAAATCGGAAATGCAGTTCCTGTCAAAATGGCAGAAGCAATGGGCAAATACATTGTCCGTAGTGCAAAAAATGCCATGCTTTCAGAATGATCTCCATCTTAAAAATCCCACATTTACAACGAATTGTGTTAACCATATAGATCGTGGTTCACTAGGGACGCATAGTAGCTGTCGATGGTGGCCGGGGCGTTATACAGGGCAGCCAGCAGATATTTCTTGATATTGCGGACATAGGTGGTGTTCTCTCGCATACGGTCCAACATATACTCGATGTGGGAACTGTTCAGCTTCAGGAACCGGGATTTCACCACCTCAGCCGGATAGTCGTCCCCAGCAATGAGGATCGTCTCCCTGCGGGAACAGACGGTGTCCACTATGAGCTCCACCAACTCATTCAGCATATCCCGATCCAGCCGGTCATCCCGGCATAGATAGTCATACTCGATATTCTCCAAAATCAGTTCCCGATAGCTCTCTCGCTCCCGCATCCAGTCCTGTCCGGTCCGTTTGGCCCCTGCGGGGGCTTGGGGGCTTGATTGGATAGGATTTGATCCTTCCGTACTTGATGAATCAGTATTTTGTTCTTCAGGATTTCTTTTCTCTTTATTTAATTGCGGCCGGTTTTCCAGACATGGGTTATCCATATCCGGGTTTTCCGTATCTGGACAAGCCGTATCCGGCTCGTCCTCACACGGCTGGCCCGTGTCCGGGGGATGGGGTGTCTCATAGATGACATACTCCACATCCACGATCTTGCCCTTGCTGTCCCGAAGCCGGTTGCGGACTATGTACCCGGCTTGCTCCAGTTCCTTCAGGGCTGATCCGATGCTGTCTGTGCCCTCCTTGCAGATTTTGGCCAGACCCCTGGTGGTGTAGTTCCAGTCCTCCGGCAAGGACAGCATCATGGAGAGCAGCCCTTTGGATTTCAGGGACAGCCCCGCGTTGCGCAGGTGGTGGTTGGACATCACCGTATAGTCGCGGGTTTTCTCAATACGAAATACCGCCATGTTATTACCTCCTTTCGGTGGTCAAAAAAGTGTTGATTTTTTGGGAAAAGGCGGCCTCTATGATGCCTAGACACCTGGGAGGGGAAAACCCTATGGGCGGTAGCCTTTGCCCCATTGCAGAAGACAAAGTACGGAATTTTTGACTCATTTCAATACAGTTTTGAATGATATTGTAGATATGTTTACCTACAATAGAAGTAAGATTTCCATATTTAGAATTGTTCCTATGGCTTGAATGACCAAATGAAAAATTGATGCTCAAAGGAGACGAACAGAATGTCTGATGTGCTCACATCAGAACAACGGCACAAGTGTATGTCGCATGTCAAAGGCAAAAACACCAAACCAGAACTGATTGTTCGCTCATGGTTACATAGACACGGATACCGTTTTAGGATACAATGCGCAAACTTACCTGGAAAACCTGATATAGTCTTAAAAAAACATAATTTAGTTATTTTTGTTAATGGCTGCTACTGGCACAGGCATCCAGGATGCAAATACGCCTCAACGCCTGCTACAAATATTGCTTTCTGGGAAGAAAAGTTCTGTCAAAATGTCGCCCGCGACAAAAGAAATATTGAAAACCTTGAACATAGCGATTGGAATGTTTTGGTCATATGGGAATGCCAGGTAAAGGATGGCTCTTTTAAAGAAATTCTGGAGAATTACTTTGCAGGTCATTCACAGGATTAACAGGAACCAAAAAGCACCATGGGATTTCCATGGTGCTTTCATGATTATATGATTTCGTCATCCAGCCCCTCTGCCCTTAGCCAATCCTCAAAGGACTTCCTGGAGATGCGGATCATGTTGCCAATGCGGATCGTCTTGAACAATCCAGAGTTGGCGAGTTTATAGGCCGTAGCGCGGCCGATACCGAGAATAGCTGCGATGTCATTCACGGTGTATGTTCTGCTTTGGGGCGTTCCTTTTTCGTTGGGTGTGTTGGTGTTCATAAGATTATCCTCCATCTGTGCTAACAGCATTTTGAAATGGCCCCTAGAAGTCCTCTGTCACAAGGGGTTCCTGCTAATACCTTGCTAATACGACATTTGAAAAGCCGTTGTAAGGCAGCATATTTCAGGGGAATTTGTGCAAATTGACCTGCCTCCAGGCAGCACAATTTGCGAAGAAACAACACGGGAAGATATGATATGAACAATTTACGAAATGGTACGCCGTACTCCTAAGCGGAATGTAGTGAGTTCGAGTCTCGCCGGGGGTGCCAAAAATGACCGCTGTAAGCCGTTTTTTGATGGTTTACAGCGGTTTTTGTTGTCGTTTCTTTTGGGCGGCTACGCTGCGCCGCCGAAACGGTCTTTACATTTTCCACTGCATACCTGCTAATTGGCTTCGAACTGTTTTCCGGACGGGGCTGACGCCAGCTCAGAAAAACCCGGCTTGGTAGCAACTGCCGCCCGGAGAAAGTCGCTGCCAAACAGGGTTTTTCTTCGGCCTGTGATTCTGAAAGATACGGGGCGGTGCTGATAGACCGGATGGGGAATGGGCATACTAGGCCCATCGAAAAGGAAGGTGTACTGCAGGATGATGGAACAGGATACCGTAAAATTGCTGCGAGAATGCGACGCGGGCATCAAGATGGGCGTGGCGTCCATCGACGATGTGCTGGAGCACGTGCAGGCGAAGAACTTCAGAGACCGGCTGAGTGTCTGCCGGTCGGAGCACAAGAAGCTGGAGGACGAGGTCCAGAGCCTCCTGCGGCAATACCACGACGACGGAAAAGAGCCCAATCCCATTGCAAAGGGTATGTCTTGGATGAAGACCAACATGAAGCTGGCGATGGATACCTCGGACGCCGCCATTGCCGATCTGATGACGGATGGCTGCAACATGGGCGTGAAGTCGCTGCACAAGTATCTAAACCAATATCAGGCGGCCAATGAGAAGTCCAAGGAGATTACCCGAAAGCTGAGTACCCTGGAGGAGCAACTGGCGAGTGACATCCGGGGATTCCTCTGATCCGGCGCCCCGCCGGGGAGAGCGAAACCAGCCGCCGCAGGCGCGAGAGCGCCTGCGGCGGCTGGTTGGTTTTTATTCCGCCTCATCCCCGGCCTTCAGGGCCCGGGCGGCGTTGAGAATGGCAATCACGGACACCCCCACGTCGGCAAACACGGCCTCCCACATATTGGCCATGCCCAGAGCGCCCAGTGCCAGCACCAGCAGCTTTACGCCCAGGGCAAACACGATGTTCTGCCGGACGATGGTCAGAGTCTTGCGGGCGATGCGGATGGCCACGGCGATTTTGGAGGGTTTGTCATCCATCAGCACCACGTCGGCGGCCTCGATGGCGGCGTCGGAGCCCAGCGCGCCCATGGCGATGCCGATGTCGGCCCGGGAGAGGACGGGGGCGTCATTGATGCCGTCGCCTACGAAGGCCAGCGCGCCCTTGGGGGACTTCTCCTTCAGCAGGGCTTCCACCCGGTCCACCTTGTCCCCGGGCAGGAGCTGGGCGTGAACCTCGTCCAGGCCCAGCTCCCGGGCCACTGCCTCGCCCACCGCCCTGGCGTCGCCGGTGAGCATAACGGTCTTGCGGACCCCCGCCGCCTTCAGGGCGGCGATGCCCCGGGCGGCGTCGGGCTTCACCTCGTCCGAGATGACGATGTGGCCCAGATAGACCCCCTGGGAGGCCACGTGGACGGTGGTGCCCACTCGGTGGCAGGGGTGCCAGGCCACGCCTGCGGCGTCCATCAGCTTGTCGTTTCCGACACAGACCTCCACGCCGTCCACCGTGGCCTTCACGCCCTGACCGGCGACCTCCTCCACGCCGGTCACCCGGCGGGGGTCCAGCTCGGCGCCGTAGGCCTCCCGCAGGGACTTGGAGATGGGGTGTTCGGACCAGCTTTCCGCCAGCGTGGCCAGCTCCAGCAGCTTGGCCTCCGAGCACTCGTCCGGGTGGATGGCGGTGACGTTGAACACCCCCTTGGTCAGGGTGCCGGTCTTATCGAATACCAGAATCTCGGTGTTTGCCAGGACCTCCAGGTAATTGCCGCCCTTGACCAGGATGCCGGCCTTGGAGGCCCCGCCGATGCCGCCGAAAAAGCTGAGGGGCACCGAGATGACCAGGGCGCAGGGGCAGGAGATCACCAGGAAGATGAGGGCGCGGTGGAGACTGTCGGTCCAGGGCATCAGGCCCAGCAGCGGAGGCAGCGCGGCCAGGAGGACGGCGGCGATGACCACCACAGGGGTGTAGTACCGGGCGAATTTGGTGATAAAGTGCTCGGCTTTGGCCTTCTTGCTGCTGGCGTTTTCCACCAGGTCCAGGATCTTGGCCACCGTGGACGCGCCGAACTCCTTGGTCACCCGCACCCGCAGCAGGCCTGACAGGTTGACGCAGCCCGAGATCACGTCGTCGCCGGGCTCCACCTCCCGGGGCAGGGCCTCGCCGGTGAGGGCGGCGGTGTTCACCGTGGAGCTGCCCTCCAGCACCACGCCGTCCAGGGGGATGCGCTCCCCGGCCTTGATGACGATGGTGTCCCCCACCGCCACGGCCTCCGGGTCCACCTGCTCCAGAGCCCCGCCCCGCTCCAGATTGGCATAGTCGGGCCGAATGTCCATCAGCGCGGCGATGGACTTGCGGGAGCGGTCCACGGCGTAGCTCTGGAAGAACTCGCCCACCTGATAGAACAGCATGACAAAGACCGCCTCGGGGTACTCCCCGGTGAAGAGAGCACCGATGGTGGCCAGCGCCATCAGAAAATTCTCGTCAAAGACCTGGCCGTGGGCGATGTTGCGCGCCGCCCGCCACAGCACGTCGTAGCCGATGACGGCGTATGGGAGAAGGAAGGCGCACAGGCGGACAGGACCCTCCAGGTCCAGCAGCGCGGCTGCCGCCAGCAGCGCGGCGCTGACCAGGATGCGCCAGAGCATTTTTTTCTGCTTTTTAGTCATAAGAAAACCTCCATTGGGCACAGTTGCGGCGCAGGCCCGCTCTGCAGCGGGCTCAGACGTGGATGACACAGTCGGGCTCCACCTTTTTGCACACCTTCACGACCTCCTGCACGATGGCGTCGAAGCGGGCGTCGTCGGCGTCCAGGGTGAGCTTCTGAGTCAGAAAGCTGACGCTGGCGTCCCGGACGCCGGGCAGCTTTTTAATGGCCTGCTCCATCTTGGCAGCGCAACTGGCGCAGTCCAAGTCGGTGAGGTTAAAACGTTTTTTCATACGATCCAATCCTTTCTTAACAATTCAAAAGATGGCTGGGGCGGGGTGTGTCACTCCGAGATGTGCTCCATGCCCTGGTCCAGAATGGTGCGCACATGGCCGTCGGCCAGGGAGTAAAACACCGTCTTGCCCTCCCGGCGGTACTTGACCAGCTTGCTTTGCTTCAGGGAGCGGAGCTGATGAGAGATGGCCGACTGGGTCATGCCCAGAAGCTGGGCAATGTCGCAGACGCACATCTCCGACTCAAAGAGGACGTACAGGATCTTGATACGGGTGGAGTCCCCAAAGATTTTGAAGAGCTCCGCCAGATCATACAGGATCTCCTCGTCGGGCATGTTCTGGTTGACCTGTTCTACGATGTCCTCGTGGATGTGGATGTATTCACAGCGCTCCACCTCGCTGTCGCGGTTCTCCGGCATAGCGGTCTCCTTTCGCAAATATATGAGTTATTGTTCATATGTTATTATATACACCCGAGCGCAAAAGTCAAGAGGGGGACGCAGAAAATGTTCTTCTTTTGCCGTGGGGCGGGAGATGTGCTATACTGGACCGGAGAAAGGGAGGACTGCGACATGGTGGAACGGCACATCTCCTGCCTGGACCTGGATCAGATCGCCGCCTCCGGCCAGTGCTTCACCTGGCAGCGGCTGGGGGAGGGACACTACGGTATCCCGGCCCGGGGCAGCTATGTGGAGGCTGAGCAACGGGGGGAACGGCTGGTTTTTTCCTGTGGGGAGACGGAATTTGAGGCCCTCTGGGCCGACTATTTTGATTTGAGCACCGATTATGAGGCCATCCAGGCCGCCATTGACCCGGCGGACGGCTACCTCCGGGCCGCGGCCCGATACGGCCGGGGCATCCGGGTGCTACGTCAGGATCTGTGGGAGGTGCTGGTGAGCTTCCTGATCTCCCAGAACAACAACATCGGCCGCATTACCCGGAGCGTGCAAGGTCTGTGCCGCCGCTGGGGAGAGGAGCGGCGGGCGGGGAGCCGGACCTACTGGAGCTTCCCCTCCCCCGCCGCCCTGGTCGGGGCCTCGGAGTCCGATTTTGCCGCCCTGGGGCTGGGCTACCGGGCCCGGTACCTGGTCCGCCTGACGGCGGAGGTGGAGGCGGCCGGCTATGAGGACTGGGCCCGGCGGCTGCGGGCCGCCGGAGCGGAGGAGGCCATGGAGCGGCTCACCGGGCTTTACGGCGTGGGGAAAAAGGTGGCCCAGTGCGTCTGTCTGTTCGGTCTGCACCAGGTGGACGCCTTCCCGGTGGACACCCACATCCGCCGGGTGCTGGAGGCCCACTACCCGGCCGGGTTTGACCTGGAGCGGTACAAAGGGTATGGTGGCATCCTCCAGCAGTATCTGTTCTATTACGATCTGGCTGTGAAAAGTAGATAAAATAGATGCGGATTTAAGCGGAAACTTAAGGTAAACTTGACAACGAAAAACGGAGGTGATACCATAAAATATCGGAAATGTGGTCCGCGTTTTCGGGACAACATCGGAAAGGGGCGAGGAGCGCATGTCCAGTCTCAAAGACGTCAGTGCCCTAGCGGGCGTCAATGTTTCCACCGTGTCCCGCTATCTTTCCGGCAAGCTCACCGTGCGGAAAGAGACGGAGGATCGGATCAAGGAGGCCATCCGGGCACTGGATTACCGGCCCAACTCGGTGGCCCGGGCGCTCAAGCTGCGGCGGACGGGCACTGTGGGCATCATTGTACCCAACAGCGCCAATCCGGTCTTTGCCGAGATTGTGTCGGGGGTGTACCGCGTCCTCAGCGACTACGGCTACGCCTACATCCAGACGGCCTCGGAAAACGACAAGGACCGGGAACTGACCTGCTTTCAGCAGCTCCAGGAGCGGCAGGTGGACGGCATTCTGGCCATCGGCAGCGCCCGGCCGGGGGACCGCTATGAGCAGTGGGTGGCGGAGGGGGCCATCCGAAAAACTCCCACCGTGTTCATCAACCGTTTTTACGACCAGCCCCAATACCTGCGGGTGCTCACCGACTTTGCCGGGGGAACCTACCGGGCGGCGGAATACTGCCTGCAGCGGGGCCGGAGAAGGGTCGCCATGGTCACGGGCGTTCCCGGACTGGAGGAGACGGCGGTCAAGGAGCGGGGATACCGCAGGTGCCTGGCCGGCCACGGCCTGGAGATGGAGCCCGGCCAGGTGCAGCCGGGCTTCTACCGCTATGAGGAGAGCTACCGGGCGGCGGGCTATATCCTGAAGCTGTTCCAGCCCGACGCCATACTGGCGGTCAACGACCTGGCCGCCATCGCGGCGCTGAACTGCGCCCTGGATATGGGGCTGCGGGTGCCGGAGGACCTGGCTGTCATTGGCTTCGGCAACTCCGAGACGGCGGCCTTTACCAGCCCCGGCCTCACCACGGTGGAGCAGCACAAGGCCTACTGCGGCCAGCGGGGGGCCCAGAAGCTGATCGATCTGCTGGAGGGGAAGCGTCCGGTCTCGGAGATGGTGGAGACGGAACTGGTCCTGCGGGGCAGCGTCTGAAAAGCACAAGAGCGGCAGAGGACCGGGCGGTACGCCCGGTCTTTTTTGTGGGGAAGAGACCGCGGACCATTGCCTTTCTCCTGTAAAACGGGTATGATATACGGGAATAACATCAAGATGAAAAAGGAGCTTTCCCCTATGGAGATTGAATGCTGCAAGGAATTTTTGATGGATACGGCCCGGACCTTGCTCACCACCGACAGCCCCAGCGGTTTCACCGCCAACGCCGTGGCGGCGGCGGAAAAGATCGCCGCGGATCTGGGCTACGCCGCCCGCCGCACCAACAAGGGCGGGCTGATCATCGACGTGCCCGGCCGGGAGCACACCAAAAAGCTGGGCCTGTGCGCCCATGTGGACACCCTGGGGCTCATGTGCCGGGCGGTCACCGACCAGGGGGAGCTGATGATCACCAAGATCGGCGGCCCCATCCTCCCCACGCTGGACGGAGAATACTGCAGGATCTACACCCGGGACGGCCGGGTCTACACCGGCACCATCCTCTCCCTTTCCCCCGCGGCCCACGTCTTTGACGATGCGCTCACCCGGCCACGGGACGAGCAGAACATGGCAGTGCGCATCGACGAGAAGGTGCGCTCCGCTGCCGACGTGGCCGCCCTGGGTATCGAGGTGGGGGACTACGTCTGCTTGGACCCCAAGACCACCGTCACCCCCAGCGGCTTCCTCAAATCCCGGTTCATCGACGATAAGGGCTCGGCGGCCTGCCTGCTGACCCTCTTAAAGCTGATGAAGGATGCCGGGACCCGGCCCCGGTACGACACCGAGATCCACTTCACCGTCTACGAGGAGGTGGGCCACGGCGGGGCCACCATCCCGGCCGGGCTGGACGAGCTGCTGGCGGTGGATATGGGCTGCGTGGGCAGCGATCTGACCTGCACCGAGTACCAGGTGTCCATCTGCGCCAAGGACTCCGCCGGGCCCTACGACTACGAGATGGTGTGCCGCCTGGTGGAGCTGGCCAAGAAAAACGGCGTGGATTACGCCGTGGACGTCTACCCGCACTACTCCTCCGACGTGGCGGTGGCCTGGAAGGCGGGCGGCGACATGAAGGCCGCCCTCATCGGGCCCGGCGTCCACGCCTCCCACGGCATGGAGCGGACCCACTTCGACGGCATGCGGGAGACCATCAAGCTCATCGCACTGTATCTGGAGTGCGCCTGAAATACCCCGGCGGCCTCCCGGCAACTCCCGCCGGGAGGTCATACCAATCCATGCTTGTAACCATGGGGTGGATTTGATATAATAAAGGGTGATTTTCAAGAATCTTGAGGGTAGACCATGAAATATAAAAAGTGGAATTTTACCGCCCCCGCCCGGCCTGAGGTGATGGCCATGGCGGAGGCGGGACTGCCGGTTCTGGCCGCCCTGGTCCTGTGTGCCAGAGGGGTGGATACCCCGGAAAAGGCCCGGGCCTTTTTGGCGGTGGACGGCCTTCCCCTGCCCGACCCCTTCCTGCTCTGCGACATGGACAAGGCGGCCGCACGCATCGAACGGGCGCTGGCTGGAAATGAATACATAGCGGTATACGGCGATTACGATGTGGACGGCATCACCTCCACCTGCCTGCTGACCCGCTATCTGCGCAGCCGGGGCGGCCGGGTGGTCCCCTATATCCCCGACCGCCTGGAGGAGGGCTACGGCCTCAACCGGGAGGCGGTGGACGCCCTCCACGCCGCCGGCGTCACCCTGATCGTCACCGTGGACTGCGGCATCACCGCCGTGGAGGAGACGGACTACGCCGCCAGCCTGGGGGTGGATGTGATCGTCACCGACCACCACGAGTGCAAGGAGCGGCTCCCCGCCGCCGTGGCGGTGGTGGACCCCCACCGGCCGGACTGCCCTTACCCTTTCAAGGCCTTGGCCGGAGTGGGGGTGGCCCTGAAGGTGGCGCTGGCCCTCACGCCCACGGCGGAGCGCCCGGCGGTGCTGGAGCGCTACGCCGACCTGGCCGCCGTGGGCACGGTGGCCGACGTCATGTGCCTCACCGGCGAGAACCGGGCCCTGGTCCGCCGGGGCCTGGACGTGCTGTCCCGCACCCAGCGGCCCGGCATGAAGGCCCTGATCCGGGAGGCAGGGGCCGAGGGAAAGCCCCTGGCCGCCGACCGCATCGGCTTTACCCTGGCCCCGCGCATCAACGCCGCCGGGCGCATGGGCCGGGCGCCCTTGGCCGCCGAGCTGCTGCTCACCGAGAACCCCGGCCGGGCCGAGGAGCTCTCCCACGAGCTGTGCGAGCTCAACCGGGAGCGACAGAACATCGAGGGGGAGATCTTTGCCGAGTGCCTGGCCCGTCTGGAGCGGGAGGGCACCGGACCCCGCCGCTGCATCGTCCTGGCCGGAGAGGGGTGGCACCAGGGGGTGGTGGGCATCGTGGCCTCCCGCCTGGCCGAGCGCTTCTCCTGCCCCACCTTTATGATCTGCCTCCAGGACGGCCGGGGCAAGGGCTCCTGCCGGAGCTTCGGGGGCTTCAACCTGTTTAAGGCGCTGGAGAGCTGCGCCGAGCTGCTGGAGGGCTTCGGCGGCCACGCGCTGGCCGCCGGCTTTACCATCCTGGCTGAGCACATCGACGCCTTCCGGGAACGGATGGAGCGCTGCGTGGAGGCGTGGAGCGGCGGGGCCGAGCTGGTGAGCGTGCTGGACGTGGACGCCGAGCTGCCCGACCCGGATCTGCTCACCGTGGAGGAGGTGCTGGGGCTGGACGCTCTCGAGCCCTACGGCGCGGGCAACCCCAAGCCGGTGTTCTGCCTGTCGGGCTGCACCGTGTCCGCCTGCGCCGACGTGGGGGGCGGCCGGCATCTGAAGCTGAAGCTCTCCCGCGGCGGCCGGACCCTGGACGCCATCTTCTTCTCCAGCACCGCCGCCGCCGCGGGCGTGGCCGCCGGGGACCGGGTGGACGTGGCCTTTACCCCCCAGATCAACGAGTTCCGGGGGGCGCGGACGGTGCAGCTTCTGGTGTGCGACCTGCGCCCCGCCCCCACCCGCATGGAGGCCGAGCAGGCCCTGTATGAGCGGCTGCGCCGGGGGGAGAGCCTCACCGCCCAAGAGGCCGCCGCCCTCATCCCCAGCCGCACCGAGTTTGTGGCGGTCTGGCGGTACCTCAGCGGCCACGCCCGGCTGGGCCGGGTGGAGGACACCGCCCGTCGGCTGGCCCGCAGCGTGGCCCGGACTTATGGCATCAAGGAGACCGTCATGCGCACCATGGTCTGCCTGGAGGTGCTGGACGAGCACGGCCTCATCCAGGTGGAGCAGTCCACCGACCACCTGCGCATCTCGGTGCAGGAGGTCAGCGGGAAGGTGGACCTGGAGGCCTCCAAGCTGCTGCGGCATCTGCGGCGGCTGGCGGAGGAGGCATAGCCCTCCGCGACATGGAAAGAAGGTGATGGAATGGACCCGATTTTAGAGCGCTACCATGCGCTGGAGCACAAGATCAGACAATACAACCCCAACGCGGATACCAAGCGGCTGTTTGCGGCCTTCCAGTACGCCGACGACGCCCACAACGGGCAACTGCGCAAGGACGGGTCCCCCTTCGTCACCCACCCCCTGGCGGTGGCGGAGATCGTGGCCGAGCTGGAGCTGGACACCGACTCCATCATCGCCGCCATGCTTCACGACTGCATTGAGGACACCGGCGCCACCCACGAGGAGATTGCCAAGCTCTTCGGCCACGATGTGGCCGACCTGGTGGAGGGGGTCACCAAGCTGACCCGGGTGACCTACACCTCCAAGGAAGAAGAGCAGATGGAGAACCTGCGCAAGATGCTCATGGCCATGGCCAAGGACATCCGGGTGATCCTCATCAAGATCTGCGACCGGCTGCACAACATGCGCACCATGAACTACCAGACCCCCCGCAAGCAGCGGGAGAAGGCCCTGGAGACCATGGAGATCTACGCCCCCATCGCTCACCGCCTAGGCATGCAGAAAATCAAGTGGGAGCTGGAGGACCTGTCCCTCCAGTACCTGGACCCGGTGGGCTACCAGGAGATCGCCGACGAGCTGCTCCGCCGCTCCTCCGCCCACGAGGAGTTCATGGCCTCCATCCAGAAGCGCATCCAGGAACGGCTGGCCGAGGAGGGTATCCAGGCCACCGTCTACGGCCGGGTGAAGCACATCTACTCCATCTACCGCAAGATGTTCGCCCAGAACAAGACCATGGACGAGATCTTCGACCTGTACGCCTTCCGGGTTATCGTGGACGACATCCCCGAATGCTACAACGTTCTGGGCTGCATCCACGACCTGTTCAAGCCGGTGCTGGGCCGGTTCAAGGACTATATCGGCACCCCCAAGCCCAACATGTACCAGTCCCTACACACCACGGTCATCGGCCGGGAGGGCATCCCCTTCGAGGTGCAGATCCGCACCTGGGAGATGCACCACACGGCGGAATACGGCGTGGCCGCCCACTGGAAGTACAAGCAGGGCATGGCTAACGCCAAGCTGGGCACTGAGGAGAACTTCGAGTGGGTGCGCAAGCTGCTGGAGAACCAGCAGGACACCGACGCCGAGGACTATGTACGCAACCTGAAGGTGGACCTGTTCGCCGACGAGGTATTCGTGTTTACTCCCCGGGGGGATGTGGTCAACCTGCCCGCCGGGGCCACCCCCATCGACTTTGCCTACTCCATCCACTCCGCCGTGGGCAACTCCATGACGGGGTGCAAGGTCAACGGCCGCATCGTCACCTTTGACTACCAGCTCCAGTCCGGCGACATCGTGGAGGTCATCACCTCCAAGGCCGCCCACGGCCCCAGCCGGGACTGGATGAAGATCGCCAAGAGCAACGAGGCCAAAAATAAGATCAAGCAGTGGTTCAAAAAGGAGCGCCGGGAGGAGAACATCGCCACCGGCCGGTCCATGTTCGAATCCGAGCTCAAGCGCGCGGGCTACACGCTGGCGGCCATCACCGCCGAGGACGTGCTGCCCGGCGTGCTGAAAAAGGTGCGCTACGGCACCCTGGACGAGCTGTACGCCGTCATCGGCTACGGCGGCATGACCGCCCTGAAGGCGGTCAACCGGGTGCGGGAGGAGATGCTCCGCATCAGCCGGGAAAAAAGCGCCGCCGCCACCGCCGAGAAGCTGGCCGACGGGGTGGTGATCCCCGCTTCCTCCGCCCAGTCGGCCCCCAGAAGCGCGCCCAAGCACTCCGAGTCCGGCATCATCGTGGAGGGCCTGGACAACTGTCTGGTGAAGTTCGCAAAGTGCTGTACCCCCGTGCCCGGAGATCCGGTGGTGGGCTTTATCACCCGGGGCTTCGGCGTGTCCGTCCACCGGGCCGACTGCCCCAACGCCGACCCCGTCCGCCGCAAGCCGGAGGAGGCGGGCCGCTGGGTGAAGGTGGCCTGGGTGGACGGCGACCTGACCGCCTACCAGACCTCCCTGGACATCTCCGCCAAGGACCGCAACGGCCTGACGCTGGATGTGGCCATGGCCCTGTCCACCGTCAAGGTGAAGGTCACCTCCCTGTCCGCCCGGAGCCTGCCCGACGGCTATGCCACCGTGTCCATCTCCCTGGAGGTTCGGGACAAGAATGAGCTGGCCGCCGTCAGCAACAAGCTGGGGCAGATCCAGGGGGTCTATCAGGTGCGGAGGGCCTCCGGCTAGGAAAGACGCGGAAAATCCACACGCAGGGACGCGAAAGCGGCGTGCAGGAACGCCGGTTAGGGAGAGAGAGAAATGACCATAATCAGAGAGATCGAACAAAAAATCTCCGACGCCTTCCAGGGCGGGGAGATCCTCACGCGGGAGCTGCGCCTCACCAGCCGGGAGGCCGACTATATCCGCACCCACTACCAGGCCAGCCTCACCCCGCTCACCGCCGGGGACGGGGCCTGGTATGAAATTTCCTTCCGGGGAGCTGAAAACTGATGGAGACCTCCTTCCTTCCCCTGCTCTTCGGCGGGGACATCAACGTCTACAGCATGGCCCGGGCCTTTCACGAGGCCTACGGCATCCGATCCACCGCCTACGGCAAGTTCCCCACGGGACCCTGCTATCAGAGTGATATCATCGACTACCGCCCCTGCCGGGACATTGAGTCCGACGCCGTATTCGTGGAGAAGGTGACCGCCTTCGCCCACGAGCACCGGGACAAGACGGTGCTGTGCATCGGCTGCGGGGACTCCTACGTCAAGCTGGCCGCCCGCCACAAGGGGGAGTTCCCCCAAAACGTGACGGCCCCCTACATCGACATCGACCTCATGGACGTGCTCACCCACAAGGAGCGGTTCTACACCCTCTGCGACCAGTACGGCATCGACCACCCCGGCACCTTCGTCTACCACAAGGAGATGGGCCACGATTTCGAGCTGCCCTTTCCTCCCCCCTACATCTGCAAGCCGGCCAACGGCGTGGCCTACTGGGAGCACCCCTTCGAGGGCAACGAGAAGGTCTTCTGCCTGCCCGATCGGGCGGCCCTGGAGCGCACCCTGGACAAGGTGTACGCCGCCGGGTACCCCGATACCATGATTTTGCAGGAGTTCATCCCCGGGGACGACAGCTACATGCGGGTGCTCACCTGCTACTCCGACGAGCAGGCCCGGGTGAAGCTCATGTGCCTGGGCCATGTGCTGCTGGAGGAGCACACCCCCCACGGCATCGGCAACCACGCCGTCATCCTCACCGAGCCCAACGAGGCGCTGTGCCTCAAGTTCAAGGACTTTTTAGAGGCCGTGGGCTTCACCGGCTTTTCCAACTTCGACATCAAGTACGACCAGCGGGACGGCAAGTTCAAGGCTTTTGAGATCAACACCCGCCAGGGCCGCAGCAACTACTACGTCACCGGGGCGGGCTATAACCTGGCCAAAATCCTGGTGGAGGACCGGGTGGAGCACAAGCCCCTGGAGCTGGTCGTCACCCGGAACCGCTCCCTGTGGCGGGTGGTGCCCCAGCAGGTGGCCTATGCCTACACGCCCAAAAAGTATCATGCGGAGATGAAGGCCCTCATCCGGGCGGGGGCGGCGAAAAACCCTTTGTTCTACGGGCCGGACAAGCATCCGACCCGCCGCCTGCGCATGACCAAGAACGCCCTGGGCCACTTTGTCAAGTTCAAGCAGTATTATCAGAAACCGAACTGACCGCGAAAGGAATCGTATGACTGCACAACAACCTCGCCTCGGCATCCTCGGCGGCATGGGACCGCAGGCCACCCAGGTCTTTTACCAGCGCATTTTGGACAAGACCGACGCCCGTCGGGACCAGGAGCACCTGCCCACCCTGATCTGGAGCGACACGGGAATGCCCGACCGCACCCAGGCCATCCTCTCCGGCCAGACCGAGCCGGTATACCAGCGGCTGCTGGCGGATGCCCGGCTGCTGGAGCGGGAGGGCTGCACCGTGCTGGCCATCCCCTGCAACACCTCCCACTATTTTGCAGACCGGCTCCAAAGGGAGCTGTCCATCCCCCTGATGAACATGATCCGCCTGACGGCGGCGGCCATGAAAAAGCGAGGGTGTCGCCGGGTGGGCCTTCTGGCCACCGACGGCACCGTGCGCACCGGCATCTATCAGGCCGAGTGCGCCGCCCAGGGACTGGAGGGGGTGGTCCCCGGCCCCGAGGCCCAGGCGCTTACCATGAGCATCATCTATGACGAGATCAAGCGGGGGGAAAAGGGCAGCCGGGAGAAGTTTGCCCGTATCGACCGGGACCTGCGCGATCGGGGATGCGACGGGGCCGTCCTGGCCTGCACCGAGCTGAGCGTGTACAAGGACTACCACGGGGTGCCCGAGCTGTATCTGGACGCCATGGACGTGCTGGCGGAGGAGAGCATCCGGGCCTGCGGCTATCCCCTGCGGCAAGTGTGAGCCCCAGGCGCAGCGAGGCCAAAAAGAGCTTGAGGCGGGAGAGAGTCAAGGGGCAAGTATGGAGATTTTGGCGAAAAGAATGAGAATTTTGCGGAAAGAACGACACCTCCGCCAGGAAGTTGTAGCCGAGGCGCTGGGTGTGTCCATCAGCGCCTACCGCCGCTATGAACTGAAGGAACGGGAACCCAACGCCCCCACCATTGCGGCCATGGCGGATTATTTCGGCGTGTCCGCCGGGTCCGGCCGGAGGCCAACGCCCCGTCCCCCTTGGGGGGACCATCCTACAAATGAGGTGACAACATGAACCTCCCCATCCGCCCTCTGGGCGACTACTGGCAGCTTCTGCAAAAACACGGCCTGCTCTCCTCGGCCCAGCCCCTGTCCGCCGACCTGCTGTCCCGGCCGGTGGCGCTGGTCTCCTGCGACTCCCAGTCGGTGACCCCCGGCACCCTGTTCATCGTCAAGGGGGCCCACTTCAAAGGCCGGTATCTGGCCGACGCCCTGGCCCGGGGCGCGTTCATCTACCTCTCCGACCACGTGTGGGAGGAGGCCGGGGCCGCCCCCTGCCTGCTGGTCAGCGATGTGCGGCGGGCCATGGCCCTGCTGGCCGACTTCTACTACGACCACCCCTCCGGCAAGCTCCATGTGGTGGGTATCACCGGTACAAAAGGGAAAAGTTCCACCTCTTATTACCTAAAGTATATTTTTGACGAGTATGAGGCGGGCAAAAAGGGGCCCGAGAGCGGGGTCATCGGCTCCATCGACACCTACGACGGGGTAGAACGCTTCGAGTCTCACCTCACCACCCCCGAGCCCCTGGACCTGGAGCGCCATCTGGCCAACGCCGCCTCGGCGGGGCTGGACTACCTGACCATGGAGGTCTCCTCCCAGGCCCTGAAGTATGACCGGATGGTGGGCGTGGAGCTCTCCGCCGCCGTGTTCCTGAACATCGGCTACGACCACATCTCCCCCATCGAGCACCCGGATTTTGAGGACTACTTCGCCTCCAAGCTGCGCATCTTCGAGCACTCCAGCCTGGCAGTGGTCAACCTGGACTCCGACGAGGCCGGCCGGGTGCTGCAGGCCGCCGCCGGCTCCCCCCGGCTCATCACCTTCTCGGAAAAGGACCCCGCCGCCGCCGTCTACGGCTCCAACGTCCGCAAGTCCGGCCACGACATTCTCTTCCGGGTCAAGACCCCCCGGTTTTCCCGGGAGTTCCGGCTGACCATGCCGGGGCTCTTCAACGTGCAGAACGCCCTGGCCGCCATCGCCGTGTGCGAGGGCCTGGGTATCCCCGAGCGGTGCATCTACGTGGGACTGATGAAGGCGCGGGTGCCGGGGCGGATGGAGGTCTATCAAAACGCCAACGAAAGCATCACCGCCATCGTGGACTACGCCCACAACCGCCTGAGCTTTGAAAAGCTGTTCCAGTCGGTGAAGGCGGAGTACCCCGGGCAACGGGTGGTCATCGTCTTTGGCTGTCCGGGCAAAAAGGCCCTGGACCGGCGGAAGGACCTGAGCGAAATTTCGGCCCAATACGCCGACCTGGTGATCATCACCGAGGAGGACCCCGGCGAGGAGGACGTGCTGGACATCTCCCGGGAGATGGCGGCCTACGTGGAGGCAGGGGGCTGCGACTACTCCATCGAGCCCGACCGGGGCCAGGCCATCCGTATGGCCGTCATGGGCTGCGAGGAGCCCACCGTCATCCTCATCACCGGCAAGGGAGCCGAGACCCGCCAGAAGCGGGGCACTGCCTATATTGACTGCGTCTCCGACGTGGAATACACCCGGGAATTTCTGCACGAATACGACGTGGTCCACCATCTGGACGGCATGGAAAAGGTGCTGGGCCTGCTGGACACGCTGCCCCGGCTGGCCGAGAGCGCCGGCAAGACCATCGTGCTCAAGTACGGCGGCTCCGCCTGGGGGGACAACGGGGCGGTGAATTCCATCCTCCGGGACGTGGCGGCCCTCCAGATGGCGGGGGTCCACGTGGTGCTGGTCCACGGCGGCGGCAAGAGCATCACCGGCTGGCTGGACAAGCTGGGGGTGGAGACCCGCTTCGAAAACGGCTACCGGGTCACCGACGGCGCCGCCATGGACGTGGCCGAGATGGTCCTGTCCGGCCAGGTGAACAAGCAGATCGTCATGGCCCTGCGCAAGCTGGGCGTCAAGGCCGCCGGCGTGTCCGGCAAGGACGGCGGTATCCTCACCGCCCGGCAGAAGGACCCGGCCCTGGGCCACGTGGGGGACATCACCGCCGCCGACGCCGCGCTGATCCAGACCCTGCTTTCCGGCGGGTATGTGCCCGTCGTCTCTCCGATTGCGGCGGGGCAAAACGGGGAAGGCTATAACTGCAACGCCGACGACGCCGCCTGCGCGGTGGCCGAGGCCCTGAAGGCGGACAAGCTGGTCTTCCTCACCGACGTGGACGGCATCCGTATGGACGCCCGCAATGCCAAGACGGCCATCGACCGCCTTACCGCCGCCCAGGCCCGGGAGCTGCTGGACGACGGGCTCATCCAGGGGGGCATGGTGCCCAAGCTGAGAAGCTGCGTCCGGGCCCTGGACAACGGCGTGGAAAAAGTGGTGGTGCTGGACGGCCGCATCGACCACGTGCTGCTGCTGGACGCCGTGTCCGGCCAGACCATGGGCACCACCATCCGCCGGAACTAAATTCGATACACAGCGAGGGAACTATGGAAGAATTCTATGACCTCCAGACCCTGCCCAACGGGGTCCGCATTGTCACTGAGCACGTCCCCGCCGTCCGCTCGGCCTGCCTGGGCCTGTGGGTGGGCACCGGCTCCCGCCATGAGAAGGCGGGCGAGGGGGGCGCCGCCCACTTCATCGAGCACATGGCCTTCAAGGGCACCGAGCGGCGCACCGCCCGGCAGCTCGCCCAGGAGATGGACGCCATCGGCGGCCAGATCAACGCTTACACCACCAAGGAGTGCACCTGCTTTTACGCCCGCTGCCTGGACGACCACCTGGACCGGGCGGCCGACATCCTGTGCGACATGGTGTTCCACTCCCGGTTCGACGAGGGCGATGTACAGACCGAGCGGGGGGTCATTCTGGAGGAGATCGGCATGTACGAGGACAACCCGGAGGACCTGTGCGCCGAGCGGCTGTCCGCCGCGGTGTACCGCGGGACCCCCCTGGGCCGTCCCATCCTGGGCCGCAAGGCCACTCTGGACAAGATGAGCGGAGCCTGGCTGAAGGACTATATGACCGAGCACTACCGGCCCGAAAACCTGGTGGTGGCGCTGGCGGGCAGCTTCTCCCCCCTGGCGGTGGAGGAGCTGAAGGCCCGGTTCATCGGCCTGGAGCGGGGCGCACCCCGGACGCTCAGGCCGGTGCGCTACACCCCCGCCGTCACCCTGAAAAAGAAGGCCACCGAGCAAAACCACCTGACTCTGGCCTTCCCCGGCCTGCCCTACGGCCACGAAAAGCGCTTTACCCTTCAGCTTTTGTCCACCATGCTGGGCTCCGGCATGTCCTCCCGGCTGTGGCAGGAGCTGCGGGAGAAGCGGGGACTGTGCTATTCGGTGTATACCTACGGGGCGGGCCACGCCGAGACCGGGCTGTTCGCCGTCTACACCGCCCTGAGCCAGGAGACCGAGACCCAGGCGCTGGAGACCATCTGCGCCCTGGTGCGGGAGTTCGCCGAGCACGGCCCCGGGCCGGAGGAGCTGGATCGGGCCCGGGAGCTGTCCAAGGCCAACGTGCTCATGGGATTGGAGTCCACCCAGTCCCGCATGAGCGCCCTGGGCCGGGGGACCCTGCTCCAGGACCGGGCCCTCACCACCGACGAGGTTATCGACGCCTACGACGCCGTGACGGCGGAGGACGTGCGGGACCTGGCCGGGGAGCTCTTCGACTTCCAGCGGGCCTCCCTGTCCGTGGTGGGCCGGGTAGGTGGCGAGGAGCGCTACCGGAGCATATTGGGACAATGAAAGACGGGGCGCGCCGGACTTCCGGCGCGCCCCATCTGTTCAACGGGGTAGCTTGGGGTTTGGGGTGCGGTCCAATAAAAAATCAACGCTGACCTGATAGTAATCCGCAAGCCTGAGAAGGACAGGCGCAGTCCATTCGATTTTACCGGTCTCATACTGCGAGTAGGTATTCTGTGCTACCCCCAGGATTGCCGCAACTTGGGCCTGACTCAAGCCCCTTTCCTCCCGCAGAGTGCGGATCGCCTCAAAAATCACATCAACCACCTCCAGGACAGTTTAACGTATCTGAATAAAAGATATTGACTTTTATCTTGAATACAGATAGAATAAATGTGAGGTGATGAAGATGTCCGACAAACTGCGGGAGATCTTTTTCGGGCAATACGACCCCCTGGCCCGGGCGGCGCCGCAGGGGGAGAAATTCGACCGGGTATTCGACGAGCTGGAGGAGCTGGAGCAGCGGCTGCGCTCGGCGCTGCCCGGCGAACAGTGGGAGCAGGTCTGGCGGCACACGCTGCTGACGGCCCAGCTCCGGGACATGGCCTATGCCGACTACTTTGCCGAGGGGTTCCGGCTGGCCCAGGAGCTGTACCGGCATCCCGGCACATAAAAAAGCAGCGGCCTACAGCCGCTGCTTTTTTTGCAGCCGGATATCCTCCCCGAAAAACCGCAGCATATGGTACTCCCCCTCCAGCCGGGAGGCGAGCTGGGGCGTATACCGTCGCCGGATGTCGTCCGGGGTCAGGTTGGTGCTGATGATGGTCCGTTTACCGCCGGTCAGCCGGGTGTTCAGAAGCTGGTACAGGGCCGACTGCACGAAGGGCGTGGTCATCTCGCTGCCCAGGTCGTCCAGGATCAGCAGGTCGCAGCCCAGATACCGCCGGGTGCCGTCCCGGGCCTCCCGGGTGTCGTCCTCGTCCCGGCTGAACTTCTGCGTCTCAAACTGGGCGAAGATGTTCACCGCCGTATCGTAGACCACCGAAAAGCCATGCTCCGACACCACCCGGGCAATGCAGGCCGACAGAAAGGTCTTGCCCAGGCCCGGCGGGCCGTAGAGCAGCAGGTTCCGAAACGGGAAGGTCCGGAATTTTTGGGCGTAGCTCAGGCAAACGTCGTAAATAAACTCCATGTTCTCCCGGGGGGAAGGACTGCCCAGGGGGGAGTACCAGTCCAGGCTGAACTGGTCAAAGGACTGCTCCCCCAAATCCAGCAGAGAGGACAGCTCCCGGATCTGCTCCTGGGTGCACAGGGCCTTGAGGCAGGCGCACATGCGGCTGCCCACCCAGCCGGAATCCCCACACTGGGGGCAGAAGGGCCGGTCGTCCAGGCAGTCGGCGGGGTAGCCCCGTCCGGTGAGCAGCCGGGCCTTTTCCGCCTGAAGGGCCTGGTTTTCCGCCCGGACCGCCGCGATGGAGGAGGCGGGGTCGCCGCCCTCCTTCAGGGAGGCGGCGATGATGTGGACGATGGTCTGCCGCAGGGCCCGGTCGATCTCCGCCACCCGGGGGAGCTGGCGGTAGATCTTCTGCCGCAGGACCTCCTGCTGCTCCAGCCGGGCGGCCTTCCGGGCCTCCAGGGCCTGGGTGGCCCGGCGCATCACATTGCTGTCGTAGGGCATGTCAGCCTCCCTCCTTCAGGAAGCGGCGCAGCCGCTCCATATCCGCCTGAGCCCGGTCGTCCCCCGGCCCCGGAGCGGGCGGCGCGGCCGGTCCCGCCGCGCGCCGCCAGGCCGAGTCGCCGGACTCCACCTGCTCCACCGTGTGCAGCCCCTTCTGGTGCCAGCTCTTCAGGATGGAGTTCATATAGGCCCAGTTGAGCGAGCCCTTTTTCAGCACCGTGCGCTCGTAGGCCAGACAGATGGTCTCGTCGTCGAAGCCCAGGTCCACCCAGGCCGCGATGTATTTCCGCTCGCCCTCCACCGGGGCCCGGCCGGAGATGCCCAGCCGGGGCAGCAGGCTCCGCTCCCGGCCCGCCAGGGCGGTGAGATGGCGCAGGTGGGCGTCGGCGGCCTCGGGGGTGTCCACCCCCAGCCGGTGCCAGATAAAGCCCTCCCTGCGGATCTGGGACATGCGGGGCTTGCGGCCCGGGCCGTATTTGCGCTCGCTCTCCTCCACGCACCAGGTGGTCAGCATCAGGATGACCTCGGCGGGAAGGGCCAGATAGTCGTACAGGGAGTAGAGAATCTTCAGGTCCGCCGTGGAAAGCAGCTTGCCCAACTGCCTTTGGACCTCCTCCACCAGATGGGGGAAGGAGCCGCCGTTTTCCAGCTCTTTGGCAATGTCGGCGGCGGTGTAGTCCGGGGGAGCCTGGGGCTCCGGCGGCGTGGCGGGGAGGGACTCCTCGGCACGCCCGTCCCACAGGCCCAGCCGGGCCAGGGACTCCCCGGCGGCCTTCAGCCGGTCGGCGCTCCAGCCCAGGGCCTTCCGGGCCCCCTCGGCGGAAAACACGCCCCCCCGCCGCAGGAGATAGAGGTACAGCAGGGCGGCGTCCCCGTCCCCGGCCTTGACCAGCCGGTCGGCGCACCCCGCCGCCATGGAGACGATGTCTCCCGGCAGCAGCAGATTCCCGGCCATACGCGCACCTCCTTTTCCGTCCGTATTGCACAGACCATTCTACAGGAAAAAGCCGCAGAATTAAAGAAGAATTTATTTTTTTATGTTGACCGTTATGATATAATACCTGTAATGAACTCAGGAGGAGGGCCAGCCATGAAAAATAAGATCACAGTATCCATTGCCGACCAGGAATACACCCTGGTGGCGACCGAGGATGAGGGCTATATGCAGAAGGTGGCCCAGCATGTGGACGCCAAGGTGCGGGAGGTGCTGGACGGCGCCAAGGTCTCGCTGGTGGACGGCGCCGTTCTGGCCGCCCTCAACGTCGCCGACGAGTACTTCAAGGAGGTGGAGGCCGCCGAAAATCTGCGCCGCCAGCTCAAGGAGTACCTGGAGGAGGCCACCAAGATGAAGCTGGAGCTCTCTGAGGCCAAGCGGGAGATCTTCAAATTACAGAACAAGAAGTAAAAGGAACGTCCCGCCGCGCTGGAGCTACGGTCCCCCGCCGGAAGAAAAAACACCCCTGGAGGCTGCACATACCATGCTGGAATTACTGTCCCCTGCCGGCTCTCCGGAGGCGGTCACCGCCGCCGTCCAGTCCGGCGCCGACGCCGTCTATCTGGGATACGGAGACTTCAACGCCCGCCGCAATGCGAAAAACTTCTCCCGAGAGGAGCTTGCGGCGGCGGTTTCTTACTGCCATCTGCGGGGGGCCAGGGTCTACCTGACCCTCAACACCCTGGTTACCGACCGGGAGCTCCCCGCCGCCGCCCAGGTGGCCGCCGCCGCCGCCCGGATCGGGGTGGACGCCGTCCTCATCCAGGACCTGGGCATCCTGCGGATGCTCCGCCAGGTGGCCCCCGACCTGCCGGTCCACGGCTCCACCCAGCTCACCGTCCACTCCCTGGACGGGGTGCTGCGCTGCGCCGATCTGGGCATGGAGCGGGTGGTGCTCTCCCGGGAGCTGAGCCGGGACGCCATCGAGTACATCTGCACCCACTCCCCCATTGAGATCGAGACCTTTGTCCACGGGGCGCTGTGCATGTGCTACTCCGGCCAGTGCTTCCTGTCCTCGGTCATCGGGGGCCGGTCGGGCAACCGGGGCCTGTGCGCCCAGCCCTGCCGCCTCAAGTACGGCTGGGAGGGCCGGGCCGACGGCTATCCCCTCTCCCTGAAGGACATGTCCCTGGCCGGACACCTCCAGGAGCTGAAGAAGCTGGGGGTCAAGTGCCTGAAGATCGAGGGGCGGATGAAGCGGCCGGAGTACGTGGCGGTGGTCACCGGCATCTACGCCCGGGCCCTGCGGGAGGGCCGGGAGCCCACCGCCGAGGAGCTCGCCGAGCTGGAGGCCGCCTTTTCCCGCCAGGGCTTTACCGAGGGCTACTACCTGGACCAGAAGGGCCCCGGTATGTTCGGCGTCCGGGAGGACGCCCGGGAGCCCCGGGAGCTCTATGCCCGGGCCCGCACCCAGTACCAGAGCGGGGAGCGCCAGAGCGTGCCCATCACCTTTTACGCCATGATCCGCAAGGGGGAGCCCGCCCAGGTGGCGGTGCAGGACCCGGAGGAGCGGGTCATCACCGCCGAGGGCCCTGTCCCCGAGGCCGCCCGCACCAAGGAGCTCACCGCCGCCGACGTGGAGGCCCAGCTCTCCCGCACGGGAGGGACCCCCTTCCGCTGCGCGAAGGTCCGGGCCCTGGTGGAGCCGGGGCTGTCTCTGCCGGTGTCGGTGCTCAACAGCCTGCGCCGGGGCCTGCTGGACAGCCTGCGGGCCAGCCGCAGCGTGCCCATGAGCTGGGAGACCGGGGAATTTCACCCCGGCGTGCGGTATGAAAACCGCCGGGAAGCGCCTATACTGAATTTGTCCCTCCGCACCGCTGGGCAGCTCACCGACGCCCTGCTGGACCTGGGGCCCGGTATTGTCTACCTGCCCGCGGCGGAGGCCGCCGCACACCCGGAGGCGGTCAAGCGGGTGCTGGACCACGGCGTCAGGGCCGGGGTGACCCTGCCCCGTATCTGCTGGGACCGGGAGCGGCAGGAGCTGTACCGGGACCTGGAGGCCGCCCGGGCCTCCGGCTGCACCGAGGCTCTGGCGGGCACCCTGGACCTGCTCCGCCCCGCCCGGGACACCGATTACAACCTGCGGGGGGACTTCGGCCTGTGCGTGTTCAACTCCCAGGCCCTGAAGGAGCTCAAACGGCTGGGCCTCAGCTCAGCCACCGCCTCCTTCGAGCTCAAGCTGGTTCAGGTACGGGATATTTCCAAGGCCCTGGACATAGAACTGATCGTGTACGGCCGCCTGCCCCTGATGGTCACCGAGAACTGCATCATCAAGAACCGCTCCGGCCGCTGCGGCTGCGACGGCGTCAACCAGCTCACCGACCGGAAGGGCGAACGCTTCCCGGTGGTAAAGGCCCCCGGCTGCCGCAGCGAGATCCTCAACGCCAAGACGCTGTTCTTGGCGGATAAGCGGGGGGACTATCAGAGGGTGGGGCTGTGGGCGGCCCGGCTGCTCTTCACCACCGAGAGCGCCGCGGAGTGCGTCCGGGTAACCGAGCGCTACCTGGGCCGGGGCAGCTATGAGCCCAAGGACTACACCCGGGGGCTGTATTACCGAGATGTGGAATAGAGAGGAATTCCGATGAAGCTGAAAATTAAGGCCGTCTCCCCCAAGATCGGGGCGGAGATCCCCCTTCCCTATTACGCCAGCGCCGGTGCCGCCGCCATGGATCTCCACGCCTGCCTGGAGGAGCCGGTGACCATCCCCGCCGGGGGGCGGGCGGCCATCCCCACCGGTATCGCCATCGCCCTGCCCTCGGCGGCCTATGTGGCCCTGGTATTTGCCCGGTCGGGCCTGGGCATCAGGCACGGGGTGGCCCTCTCCAACGGGGTGGGAGTCATCGACAGCGACTACCGGGGGGAGATTGCCGTGGGGCTGCACAACAGCGCGGACGCCCCCTATACCGTCCAACCCGGGGACCGCATCGCCCAGCTTGCCGTGGTGCCGGTGGTCCGGGCCGAGCTGGAACAGACGGACGAGCTGGACGAGACCGACCGCGGGGCCGGCGGCTTTGGCTCCACCGGGAAATAGAAGGAAGGACCGACTTACATGGATATCATTCTGGCCTCCGGCTCTCCCCGCCGGAAGCAGCTCCTGGCCCAGATGGGCATTGAGACGTTCCGGGTCATCTCCTCCGACGCCGACGAGACGGTGGAGCCTGGCCTCTCCCCCGCCCGGATCGTGGAGATCCTCTCCGCCCGGAAGGCGGAGGCGGTGGCGGAGCACGCCAAGCCCGGCGGGCTGGTCATCGCCGCCGACACCATCGTCGCTCTGGACGGCGCGGTGCTGGGCAAGCCGAACGACGGGCTGGAGGCGTTCCGGATGCTCTCCGCCCTGTCCGGCCGGCGCCACCAGGTGTATACCGGCGTCACGCTGCTGCGGGACGGGGAGCGGCGCACCGAGCACGAGGTGACTACCGTCACCTTCCGGGAGCTGACCCAGGACGACATCACCCGCTACATCGCCACCGGCGAGCCCATGGACAAGGCCGGGGCCTATGGCATCCAGGGCTACGGCGCCCTGCTGGTGGAGCGCATCGAGGGAGATTACTTCAACGTGATGGGACTTCCGGTGTGTCGCCTGGGCCGGATGCTGGCCGGGATGGGCACAGACTGCCTGGCGCTGGCTGCCGGGAACCGGGGCCAATAAGGAGAACTGCTTTTGAAGGACTTTCTGCGCCACAACGGGATACTGATCCTCATCATCGCCGTGCTGCTGGCCGCCATCACGGCGGTGGCCTCCTATGCCCTGAAGGGAACGGCCAATCCCCTGTCCAACGCCCTGGGGGTGGTCACCACCCCCATCCGCAACGGCGTGTCCTCCTTTGTGGGCTGGGCCGAGGGGGTCTACAACTACTCCTTCCGGTACCAGGAGCTGGAGGAGGAGAACCAGCGGCTGCGCAGCCAGATCGCCGAGCTGGAGGAGAAGGCACGGGAGGGCGAGGCCGCCAGCAAGGAGAACGAGCTGCTCCGGGAAGCGCTGGGCCTGCGGGCCAAGCGCAGCGACTTCGTCCTCGAGTCCGCCCGGGTCACCGCCCGGTCCACCTCCAACTGGGCCTCCACCCTGACCCTCAGCAAGGGCTCCGTCCAGGATGTGGCGGCGGGGGACTGCGTGGTGGATGCCGCCGGCAACCTGGTGGGCATCATCGACGAAGTGGGGAGCAATTACTCGGTGATGATCACGGTGGTGGACGCCAACCTCCAGATGGGCGGCATCGTGTCCCGCACCGACTCCACCGCCATGCTGGAGGGCGACTTTACCCTCATGCAGGAGGGCCGCCTCAAGATGACCTACCTGCCGGAGAACACCGAGCTGCTCACCGGCGATCTGGTGCTCACCTCGGGCCTGACGGGCATCTACCCTTCCGGGCTGGTGGTGGGGGCCATTGAGTCCCTCCATACCGACCCCTCGGGCATGAGCCGGTATGCTGTGCTCGCCCCCGCCGCCGACCTGGACCGTCTGGTGGAGGTCTTTATCATCAAGGAGTTTGACATCGTCGAGTGAGGCGCGCCTGCCGGGCGGCCCTACGGCGGAAAGGGAGGTCAGACCGTTGACCCGTCAGGATATGCTCTATAAGTGGACCATCTACGGCCTGGCCCTGCTGCCGGTGTGGTGGCTGGAAGTCTTTGTGCTCAACCGCTTTCCCGTCCTGGGGGTGTTCCCCATGCTGCTGCCCCTGGCCGGGGTGGCGGTGGCGGTGCTGGAGGGGACCCTGGCCGGGGCGGGCTTCGGCCTGGCGGTGGGCGTGCTGTGCGACGCCGTCTACTTCGGCACCCGCGGCGCCATGACCCTGGGGCTGTGCCTGCTGTGCTGCGCCTGCGGCGCCGCCGCCCAGTACGCCCTCAACCAGGGCTTTTGGGGCTGCCTGCTGTGCTCCGCCGCCGTGCTGGCTGTCATCGACGCCGGACGCATCCTGCTCCGGCTCTTCACCGGAGCCGCCTCCCTCCCCGCCCTGCTGGAGGTGGCGGTGCCCGAGGTCCTCTGGTCCCTGTGCTTCGTGGCGGTGATCTACCCCTGGTTCCGGTGGGTCCGGGGACGGATCGTCCGGCTGCTGCGTCTGTAAGGAAGGAGTCCCATGAAGGACAAGGAAAACCGACAATTTCACATCCGCTCCAGGGGCCTGGTGGCCGTCCTGGCGGCGGTGCTCATCGGCTTCGGCTATGTGCTCTATGACCTCCAGATCGTCCACGGGGCGGAGTACCGGGAGCGCTCCCAGCGGAAGATCGCCCAGACCGAGACGGTGGAGGCCGCCCGGGGCTCCCTGCTGGACCGCTACGGCAGGGAACTGGTCACCAACCGGACCAGCTACAACGTGGCGCTGGAGACCTCCCGCATGGGGGAGGACAAAAACGCCGTGCTGCTGGAGCTGCTGGACATCTGCCGGGAGCAGGAGGTGGAGTGGACCGATACCCTGCCCGTCTCCGCCCAGGCCCCTTATGTGTTTACGCTGGACGCCGCCTCCGACCTGGCGGTGACCCGGCTGCAAAAGCTGTGCGCCCAGCTCAAGTGGACCGACCTCATCCCCACGGAGGACGAGATCGCCGCTATGCGGCCCGCCCCGGCGGAGACCGCTCCCGCCCGGGAGGAGGAAGCCGAGGAGACGCTCCCGGCGGAGCCAAAGGCCCCCGCCGTGTCCGCCCAGCCCCTGCTGGACAAAATGAAGGAGTATTTTGGGCTGGACGAGACCCTCCCGAACCAGGAAGCCCGGGGGCTGCTGGGTGTGCTTTACGAGCTGGCCCTGCGCTCCAAGGGGATCACCACGGTGTCCTACGTCTTTGCCAAGGATGTGGACATTCAATTCATCACCGCCGTGAAGGAGGCGGGGCTGGCCGGCGTGCGCATCGACACCAAGAGCGTCCGGCAGTACCGGACCCCCTACGCTGCCCATCTGCTGGGCCGGGTGGGGCTGATGGACGAGACCGAGCAGGCCTATTACCGCACCCTGGGCTACGACGGAGACGAGTCGGTGGGCAAGGAGGGCGTGGAGCAGGCCTTTGAGTCCTGGCTCAAGGGCACCGACGGCAAAAAGGCCGTGGAGACCAACACCGAGGGGAAGGTGATCAGCGAGACCTACAAGGAGGAGCCCGTCCCCGGCGGCCACGTGGCCCTGACCCTGGACATCCGGCTCCAGGAGGTGGCCGAGCGGGCGCTGGCCGATGGCATCGCCGGCCTGAAATCCGAGGACACCCAGGGCGGCGCCCTGGTGGCCATCGACGTGTCGGACGGCGGCGTGCTGGCCATGGCCAGCTATCCCACCTATGACCGTACCACCATCTACTCCGACAACGAGGCCTATAACGCCGCCCTCAACGACCCCCTCAAGCCCTTCTACAACCGGGCCCTGCTGGGCCAGTACGCCCCGGGCTCCACCTTCAAGATGGTCACCGCCGTGGGCGGTCTGGAGGAGGACATCATCGAGCCCAGCACCGAGATCCGGGACACCGGGCGGTATATGTACTACGCCCCCAGCTACACCCCCATGTGCTGGTACTACCGCCAGTACGGCGGCACCCACGGCAACGAGAACGTCTCGGAGGCCATCCGGGACTCCTGCAACATCTTCTTCTACGACGTAGGCCGGCGGCTGGGTATCGACCGGCTGGACCAGTACGCCCGGATGTTCGGACTGGGGGAGTCCACCGGCATCGAGCTCAAGGAGAACACCGGCATGGTGGCCGGGCCGGACGCCTCCAAGCGCCTGGAGCAGACCTGGTACGAGGGCCAGACTCTGGCCGCCGCCATCGGGCAGGACAACAACCAGTTCACCCCCCTCCAGTTGGCCAACTATATCGCCACCCTGGTCAACGGCGGCACCCACTACTCCGCCCACCTGCTCAAGTCGGTGAAGTCCTACGACTACTCCGAGGTGCTCTACGAGCGGGAGCCGGAGGTGCTGGACACCATTGAGATTGCCCCGGAGAATTTGAACGCGGTGCTGGAGGGGATGCGCCTGGTGGCCGCCGAGGGAGGCACCACCTACCGCTTTTTCAAGGACCTGCCCGTGACGGTGGGCGCCAAGACCGGCTCCGCCCAGGTGAGCAGCACCACGGAGTCCAACGCCGTGTTCGTCTGCTTCGCCCCTTACGAGGACCCGGAGATCGCCCTCGCCGTGGTGGTGGAGAAGGGCGGCTCCGGCATGGAGCTGGCCGCCATCGCCGCCGACGTGCTGGAGTATTATTTCAGCACCGGCACCGGACTGGAGGCCGCCGCCAAGGAGAATACCCTGCTGCGGTGATTCTGAGAACAGCGAGTTGATACGATGACAGATTCCCGTATATACGACTCCCGGGACCCCCGGTGCAAGACCCCCTACGGGGCGGTGAGCGCCGGGACCCGGGTGACCTTCACCCTCCGCCCGCCCCGGACGGGGGGCTTTTCCCGCGCCAGGCTGCTGGCCCGCTTCGAGTTCCGGGACAACGAGGTGCAGGAGCTCCCCATGCCCTGGTCCGGCCTGGACGGCAGCCGGGACCGGTTTACCTGCACCCTGGATACCGGCGATTACCTGGGCCTGGTGTGGTACTCCTTCCGGCTGGAGGGCCTGGGGGACCGGAGCCTGGAGCTGGGGGAATACCAGCTCACCGTCTACGACGGCACCCAGGCCGTCCCCCCCTGGTTCGGGGAGGGGGTCACCTATCAGATCTTCCCCGACCGCTTCCGCCGCACCGGCGTACCGGACCCCGCCGGCATGGTGGGGGGGCGCTGGGTCCATGCCGGCTGGGACGAGGAGCCGGAGTGGCGGCCCGACGGCCGGGGGGAGATCCGCAACCGGGACTTTTTCGGCGGCTCCCTGGCGGGGGTGCTGGAAAAGCTGGACTACCTGAAGGAGCTGGGGGTGGACACCCTCTATTTCTGTCCCGTCTTTGAGGGGGCGGAGAACCACCGCTACGGCACCGGGGACTACGAGAAAATCGACCCCATGCTGGGCACGGAGGAGTCCTTTCGCGCCTTGTGCGCCGCCGCCCACGCCCGGGGCATGAGGGTGCTGCTGGACGGAGTGTTCAACCACCAGGGCTATGTGAGCAAATACTTCAACGGGGACGGCTCCTACCCCGCCGTGGGGGCCAGCCAGTCCCAGACCTCCCCCTATTACCGCTGGTATCACTTCACCCACTGGCCGGACAAATACGACGCCTGGTGGGGCATCTACTCCCTCCCCGCCGTCAACGAGAGCGAGCCGGGCTACATGGACTACATCATCCGCGCCCCCGACAGCATCGTCCGCCGGTGGCTGCGCGCCGGGGCGGACGGCTGGCGGCTGGACGTGGCCGACGAGCTGCCCGACGACTTTATCCACGCCCTCCGCGCCGCCGTCCGGGAGACCAAGCCGGAGGCGGTGGTCATCGGGGAGGTGTGGGAGGACGGCTCCAACAAGATTGCCTACTCGGTCCGCCGGAAGCACCTGCTGGGGGGCTATCTGGACGGGCTGATGAACTACCCCTTCCGCAGCGCGGTGCTGGACTGGCTCCTGGGCGGGGACGCCTGCCGTTTCCAGCAGGAGATGGAGACCCTGCGGGAGAACTATCCCCCGGCGGCCTTCCACTCCGCCATGAATGCCCTGGGCACCCACGACACCGTGCGCATCCTCACCCTGCTGGGGGTGGGGAGCGAGTGCCGGGACCACGGCCGGGATTGGCGGGCGGCCCGCCGCCTGTCGCCGGAGGAGCGGGCGCTGGGGCTGGCCCGGCTGAAGCTGGCCGCCCTGGTGCTCTATGCCTTCCCCGGCTCCCCCACGGTGTACTACGGGGACGAGGCGGGCATGGAGGGCTTTGAGGACCCCTTCAACCGCCGGACCTTCCCCTGGGGCCGGGAGGACCGGGCCCTCACCGGCTGGTTCCGGGCGCTGGGGCGGGCGCGGCATCGGTTCGCCGCCCTGCGCAAGGGCGATATCCGCTATGTGCGGGCGGCGGGGCCGGTGCTGGCCTTCACCCGCACCTGGGAGGACGAGACCGTCCTGTGCGCCGCCAACGCCGGGCCCGCTCCGGCGGAGCTGGAGCTGCCCGGCGGGGAGACGCGCACCCTGGGGCCGTGGGAGGGGCGGCTGCTGCGGCTGGAGGCTTGCCAGGCGGCGGAGGATGTGCTATCCGAAAGGGGATTTTAAGGAAAAGGGAGGGCGCGGTTCCGTGCGTGGTCCGAAGGAAATCATCCATCTGAGTCGGGCGGCCCGCTGCAAGGCGGGTGTGCCGGCATGTCCATTTTGGAACAGGAGGATGGTTTGTGGCTCGGCTTCCGCGCGGGATCGCGCTCTTTTTTGCTGTCTATTTTTTGCAGGGCATGGTGTTTTACAGCCCGGTGGGACGGGTAAAAAAGGGGGGCCGCTTTTGCGGTCCCCATTCCTTTTTGCGGTCACGCCGCGGCGTGGAAGTCCTCCTCCAGTTCCCGGCGCGCCTCGCTCTCGCTGTCGGCGGAGAACAAAAACCGCCCCGTATGGTCGTAGACCTCCACATGCTCCCGGACCCATCTCATGCTGTACTCCATGATTGCGCGCTCCCTTCTGTATCGTATGGCTACAGTATAGGGGAGCGCATGTCCCATAAAACGGACTATTCCTGCACATCCAGAAGAAATTGTGCCCAGGCCTCCGGGTGCTGGACGTAATAGCGGGGGCACTCCTTGCCGGTTACGTCGTAGTGCCGGATGATCTGTCCGGCCTCCAGCCCGTAGTACTCCCGCAGCCAGCGGACCAGCCGGACCAGGGCGTCATAGGTGGCTTGGGTGAACCGGCCGGAGTCGTCGGGGTGGCAGCACTCGATGGACAGGGTGTCGTGGTTGCGCTGATTGGAGCAGTAGGCCACCTCGTCCAGCGGGACGCACTGGAGGATCTCCCCGTCCAGGTCGATCAGGAAGTGGCTGCTGGCATAGGTCTCGCCGGAGCGGGCCAGACCGGCGAAGTAGCTGCGGTTCTGCCCGGCGGTGGTGCCCGGGTTGCCCACATAGTGGACCACTACGCCGTCCACCGCGTCCAGGGGCGTGCCTGGCCGGGAGTAGTCGTTGCGGGGCAAAAAGTCCTGGGTGATCCAGTCGGGATTCTCCGGCGGCGCCTTGCAGGTCGGGCCGCCGCCCAGCAGCCGCGCGGCCAGGACCAACCCGCCGCCGACGGCCAGGGCGCACAGCAGCAGGCGCAGCACCGGCGGGCGGCGGCTGCGCCCGCGGCCCCGCCGCCCCCGAAGTTGTTCCATCCTGCCCCTCTCCCCTGTCGGTTTTTCCCCTTCTAGCAGAAAATGTGCCGCAATGTCTGACTTTTTTATAAAAATGGGCCTCCGGCTGTACGCCGAAGGCCCGCGAAAAGATCGGATGGGTCAGGGGGCTTCCAGCGCCCCGTCGTAGGCGGCCTTGGTCCGGGAATCGAAGCAGACGAAGGTGACCCGGTCCAGCGCGCCGGGGCGCTCCGCGCAGAAGGTCCGCACCGCCCGAACGGCGATGGGTGCGGCCTTCTCCAGCGGGAAGGCATACACGCCGGTGGAGATGGAGGGAAAGGCCACGGTCCGGCAGCCGTGCTCCGCCGCCAGCGCGAGGCTGTTGCGGTAGCAGGCGGAGAGCAGCTCGGCCTCCCGCCGGTTTCCGCCCCGCCAGATGGGGCCGGGGGTATGGATCACGCAGCGGGCGGGCAGGTCGTAGCCGCCGGTGAGCTTGGCCTGGCCGGTGGGACAGCCGTGTAGAGTGCGGCACTCCGCCAGCAGCTTGGGCCCCGCCGCCCGATGGATGGCCCCGTCCACGCCGCCGCCGCCCAGCAGGGAAGTGTTGGCGGCGTTGACGATGGCGTCATAGTCCACCGTAGTGATGTCGCCCAGCAGCGTGTCAATCGCGGTCGTCATAGTGCTCCTCCTTGGCGGGGGGCGCGGGGAGGTCCGGAGCGGTCTGCGCCTGCGTCGGAGCGGGCGCGCCGTCCCACTGGTCGGTGAAGACCTTCTCAAAGGTCTCCGCGTCCATGGTCTCGTGCTCCAGCAGGTATTCCGCCGTCCGGTGCAGCTCGGTCATCCGGTTTTTCAGGATGATCTCGCACTGGGCGTAGGCGTTGTCGATGATGGCCTTGATCTCCTCGTCGATGCGGCCGGCCACCTCCTCGGAGTAGGTCCGGGCCTGGGCCATGGACCGGCCGATGAACACCTCGTCGTGGCCGGTATCGTAGACCACGGTGCCCAGCCGCTCGCTCATGCCGTACTTGGTGACCATCTCCCGGGCGATGTGGGAGGCCCGTTCCAGGTCGTTGGAGGCGCCGGTGGAGATGTCGCCCAGCACCATCTGCTCGGCCACACGGCCGCCCAGACACACCGCGATGGACTCCTCCAGCTCCTTCTTGGAGCGGTAGGCTCGGTCCTCCTGAGGCAGTGAGATGGTCATGCCTCCGGCGGGGCCACGGGGGATAATGGTGATCTGGTGGACCGGATCGGGGGTCTCCAGCTCGTGGATGACGATGGCGTGGCCCGCCTCGTGGAAGGCGGTGAGCTTCCGGGCCCGGGGCGTGACCACCCGGCTCTTCTTCTCCGGCCCGGCGATGACCTTGAGCATGGCCTCATGCAGGTCGGACATGGTGAGGAACCGCTCCCCCCGGCGGGCGGCCAGGAGGGAGACCTCGTTCATCAGATTCTCCAGGTCGGCGCCGGTGAAGCCGCTGGTGGCCTTGGCAATGACCGACAGGTCCACATCCTCACCCAGGGGCTTGTTCCGGCTGTGGACCTTCAGGATGGCCTCCCGGCCCCGGATGTCGGGCAGGCCCACGTACACCTGTCGGTCAAACCGGCCGGGGCGCAGCAGGGCGGGGTCCAGAATGTCCACCCGGTTGGTGGCGGCCATGACGATGACTCCCTCGTTGGCGGCAAAGCCGTCCATCTCCACCAGGAGCTGGTTCAGGGTTTGCTCCCGCTCGTCGTGGCCGCCGCCCAGGCCAGCGCCTCTCTGGCGGCCCACGGCGTCGATCTCGTCGATGAAGACGATGGCGGGGCAGTCCTTCTTGGCCTGGTCGAACAGGTCCCGGACCCGGCTGGCGCCCACGCCCACATAGAGCTCCACAAAGTCGGAGCCGGAGATGGAGAGGAAATTGACCCCGGCCTCACCGGCCACGGCCCGGGCCAGCAGTGTTTTGCCGGTGCCCGGCGGGCCCACCAGCAGCACGCCCTTGGGGATGCGGGCCCCCAGGGAGACGAAGCGCTTGGGGTCCTTGAGGAACTCCACGATCTCCCGGAGCTCCTCCTTTTCCTCGTCGGAGCCGGCCACGTCGTCAAAGGTGACCTTTTTATTGCCCTGGTCGGCCAGGGTGCGGGTGCGCGCCCGGCCAAACCGGGCGGTCTTGTCCCCGCCACCGCCACCGCCGCCCTGGCGGAGGAACATAAAGTACCACATCAGGGCGAACAGGGCGAAGATGGCCAGATAGGGCACAAAGGACATCCACGCCGGGGGCGTGGGGTCCTCGGGGTAATCGTAATCGTCCAGGATGCCCAGCCGGTACTGCTGCACCAGCAGGTCGTTAAACTCATCGTAGAACAGCTCGAAGGAGTAGAGCTTACGGGTGACCACGTCCGAGCCGTTCACCGGCTCCCGCAGGGTGAGCACCAGATTGTTGTGGGCGTCCACTGTCACCTTGGACACCTTCTGCTGCTCCAGCAGGACCCGGATGTCGGCGTAGCTGGGCTCCGGGCCGTTTTTCATGTTTTGCAGCGTCCACAGGACGCTGACCAGCACAAAGATGATGAGGCAGTACAGCACCACATCGCGCAGACTGATCTTCTTCAAAGGTGGACCACGCTCCCACAGGGGCCCCCGGCGGCGGAGACCCTCCAGATTTTATCCAACAGCCGCAGCCTCAGTCGGCGGGCAGCTCGGCCTCATAGACGCAGGGCTTGAGCACGCCTATGTAGGGCAGGTTGCGGTATTTTTCCGCAAAGTCCAGGCCATAGCCCACCACGAACTCGTCGGGGATGGAGAAACCGCTGTAGTCCACATGGACGGGCTTGATCCGGCGGTCGGGCTTATCCAGCAGCGTGCACAGCTTCATGGAGGCCGGGTGCCGGGCCTGGAGGATCTGAAGCAGATAGCTCAGGGTGTTGCCGCTGTCCAGGATGTCCTCCACCACGATGATGTCCCGACCCTCAATACTCTCGGACAGGTCCTTGGTAATCTTCACCTGACCGGAGGAGGTGGTGCCCGCCCCATAGGAGGACACGGCCATAAAGTCCACCGTACAGGGCAGCGTGATGGAGCGCATCAGATCCGCCATAAAAATAAAGGAGCCCCGCAGGACGCTGATAAGCATGGGTTCCTTGCCCGCAAAATCCCGGTCAATCTGACCGGCGATCTCCCGCACCCGGGCCTTGAGCTGTTCCTCGCTGAACAGAATATGGTCGATGTCCTTTTCCAGCATGGTTGTTTCTCCCTTTCAGTCTGACTTTTCCGTCCAAATTTCGACCGCCTTCTCCCCCGGGGCGGCCAGGTGGGCCGCGTCGGGGCCGAAGCCGGGGATATATAGGGGGCCGCCTGCGTCGGCCAGTACGGGCCAGGTCCCCCGTTCCAGCCGGGGCACGTGGGCGTCGATAAAGAGCTTTTTCAAGGTTTTGCGGCCCCGCCGGGGCAGGGTGACGGCATCCCCGGTCTGCCGGGGGCGGATCACCAGGGGACCGGACAGGGCGTCCCGGGCCAGAAATACATGGTTCGGACCCTCCGGATGGGCCGCCGGAGCGGCGGCCGGACGGCAGGTGATGCGCCAGGGGCCGGCCTCTATCGTTTGTTCCCGGTCCGGGTCCAGGGGGCGGGCGGCCAGTACGGCGGCCTCCTGCCGGGGGCCCAGCACCAGATCCCCGTACACCCGCCGGGCCGTCAGGCCGTGGGGCAGGTCCACGGCGGCGGAGGGGTCCCCCCCGCGGCACAGGGCGGTGACCGCCCGCAGATGGGCGGCGGAGAATTGATAGGCGTCCAGCTCGGCCAGCAGGGCGCGGACCATGCGCACGGCGATGGGGCCGGGCTGTCCGGCGATGCGCCCGGCGGGAAGGACCAGCTCACCGCCCCGGCGGACGGCACATTGGACCTCATGGTCGGCAATGGCCTGGAGATAGGCGTCGTCCTCCCGCAAAGAGCCGATGGTCTCGGCGGTGCGGGGGATGAGCCAGGGGTTGATCTCCTTCAGCACCGGGAGCACCTGATGCCGCACCTTGTTGCGGCTGTAAGCGTCATCGCGGTTGGTGCTGTCCTCCACGTGGGGGATGCGGTAGCGGCGCAGATAGTCCTCGATGACGGCGCGGCTGGTGGTGAGCAGAGGCCGGATGAGCTTGCCCCGCACCGGCGGGATGCCGGTCAGGCCGTGAAGCCCGGTCCCCCGGGCCAGGTGGAGCAGCAGGGTCTCGGCGTTGTCGTCGGCGTTGTGGGCGGTGGCGATGCGGTCGCAGCCCAGAGCGGCGGCGGTCTCCTCCAGAAAGGCGTACCGCATGGCCCGGGCGGTCTCCTCCACCCCGGCCCCCAGCCGCCTGGCCTCCTCCGCCACGGGACCGGAGCCCACCGCGAGGGTTACCGGCGGCAGGGTGGGCCCGCCGGAGAGGCGCTCCTCCCCACACCAATCCCGGACAAAGGAGCGGACAAACGCCTCGTCCCGGTCGGATTCGGTGCCCCGCAGATTGTGGTTGTAATGGGCGGCTGCCAGCTCAAAGCCCATGGCATGCCGCAGGAGGTACAGCCGGTGCAGCAGATAGACCGAGTCGGCCCCGCCGGAGACGGCGCAGAGCACCCGGCTGCCGGGGGGGATCATATGGAACCGGGCCAGAAGCTCGTTCATGGCCGAATCAGGCGACTGGTACATCTCAATACTCCGAATGGGTGCGGTCGATGGAGGAGAAGGTGGTGTACTCGGGCAGCCACTGGAGCTCCACCTTGCCGGTCTCACCGTGGCGGTTTTTGGCGATGATGCACTCGGCCAGGTTGTGCATCTCGGAATCCTCGTTGTAGTAGTCGTCCCGGTAGAGGAACAAGACGATGTCGGCGTCCTGCTCGATGGCGCCGGACTCCCGCAGGTCGGAAAGCATGGGCCGCTTGTCGGTGCGGCTCTCCGGGCCGCGGGAGAGCTGGGACAGGCAGACCACGGGCACGTTGAGCTCCTTGGCCATGATCTTCAGGGCCCGGGAGATGTCGGACACCACCTGCTGGCGGTTTTCGCCGGAGTAGCGCTGCTTGCCGCCGGCGGACTGCATGAGCTGCAGATAGTCTATGACGACCAGACCCAGGTTATCCACCCGGCGGCACTTGGCGTTCATATCGGCCACCGACAGGGAGGGGTTGTCGTCGATGAGGATCTTGGAGCGGCCCAGGGCGGCGGAGGCCAGGGCGATCTTGTCCCAGTCCTCGTCCCCCAGCTTGCCGGTGACCAGCTTCTTATTGTCCACAAAGGCCTCGTTGGAGATCAGGCGCATGGCCAGCTGTTCCCGGCTCATCTCCAGGGAGAAGAAGACCGCCGTTTTGCCGGAGAACTTGCCCGCGTGGAGCAGCACGTTCAGGGCAAAGGAGGTCTTGCCCATGCCGGGGCGGGCGGCCAGCAGGATGAGGTCGGAGTCGTTGAGGCCGGAGATGGCCCGGTCCACATCGGACAGGCCGGTGGACAGACCGGGGATGGCCGAGTCCCGCTTGGACAGCTCCTCCAGCCGGTCCAGCACGTCCAGCACCACCGCGGAGATGGGGGTCAGCCCCTGGCTGGCTCTCCCCTGCCGGATGGCGTAGATGCGCTGTTCGGCGGCGTCCAAGACCTCCTGGGCGGTGCCGGTGCCCTCCTGGATCATGCCGGTCAGGTCGGCCGCCGTCTCGGCGATGCGCCGCAGCAGGGCCTTGTCCTTTACGATGGCCACATATTCCGCCACGTTGGCGGCGGTGGGGGTGACCTCCATGAGCTGGAGGAGGTAGGACCGGGAGGTGTTCTCCTCAAAGACCCCGTTCTGGCGCATGTGGTCCAGCACGGTGACCGGGTCAATGGTCTCCGAGTAGTTGAACATACCGTAGATGGTCTCATAGATGTCCCGGTTCTGCTGGAGGTAAAAGTCCTCGGGGCGGAGCCTCTCGATGACCTCGGGCACGCACCGGGCGTCGATGAGCATGGAGCCCAGCACCGCCTGCTCGGCCTCCACCGAGTGGGGCATCTGGCGGACCAGCAGCTCTTCGTCCATGTGCATCACCCAGCTTTCCTGTAAAATTGGGGGGCTTACGCCTCCGCCACCACGACCTGGATGGCGCCGCTGACCTCGTAGCCCAGCTTGCACTTGAGCTCATAGGTGCCGTAGGCCTTGATGGGCTCGTCCTGAACGATCTTGGACTTGGCCACGTCCAGGCCGTACTGGACCTTGAGCCCCTCGGAGATCTCCTTGGAGGTGACCGCGCCGAACAGCCGCCCGCCTGCGCCGGCCTTGGCGGTGAGCTTGACCACGCAGTCCTTGAGCTTGGCGGCGATCGCCTCGGCCTCGGCCTTCTCGGCGGCCTCCTGGGCTTTCCTGGCCTTCTCCTGCATCTTCATGGTGTTGACGTTCTCGGCGGTGGCCGGCACGGCCAGCTTCCGGGGCAGAAGGAAGTTGCGGGCGTAGCCGTCGCTGGCCTCGATGAGCTGGCCCTTCTTGCCCTGACCCTTCACGTCCTGCTGTAAGATCACTTTCATGGTAAAAACCTCCTCAATCTTCTTCAAAATACTGGTCGATGGCCCGCAGCAGCCGCTGGAGGACCGCCTCCACGCTGCCGGAGGGCACCTGGGCCCCCGCTGTGGCGGCGTTGCCGCCGCCCCCCAGCTTCTCCAGCACCACCTGCACGTTGGTGTTGCCCATGCTCCGGGCCGAGATGATGACCCGCTCCCCGTCGGCGTCGGGAAAGAGCACGAAGGAGGCGTCAATGCCGGAGATGTTCAGCAGTTCATCGGCGGCCTGAGCGGCGGTCACCCGGCCCACCGTGTGGTCCACGGCGGCCACGGCGATGTCGTTGTGGTACATCCGGGCGGTCTGGATGATGTCGTAGCGGGCGATGGTGCCCGCCAGGTCGTTCTGGAACAGCTTGCGCACGTCGCCGGTGTCGGCGCCGGAACGGCGCAGGAAGGCCGCCGCCTCAAAGGTGCGGCTGCCGGTGCGCATGGTGAAATTCTTGGTGTCCAGCACCATGCCGGCCAGCAGGGCCTCCGCCTCGATGCGCAGCAGGTCCGAGGGCTCCATGATGTACTGGATGAGCTCGGTGACCAGCTCGCTGGCCGAGGAGGCGTAGGGCTCGTGGAAGTTCAGCGCCGCGTTGCCGATGTAGGAGGCCGCCCGGCGGTGGTGGTCGATGACGGCCACCCGGGTGCAGCACTCCAGCAGATCCTCCGACTGGACCTGTTCCGGCCGATTGGTGTCCACCACCACCAGCAGGGTCCGGGGATCGGCCAGGATGATGGCGTCCTGAGCGGAGAGAAAGGCGTCCTTGTACTCCGGGGTCTGGCCCAGCTTGGCGGCCATCTCGGCGGCGGGGTTGCTGCCCGGCTCCCGGATGATGCGGGCCTGCACCCCCCGCTTGCGGGCGATGGCGCACACGCCGGTGATGGCGCCGATGCAGTCCAGGTCGGGGAACTTGTGGCCCATGACGAACACCCGGGAGGAGTCGGCGATCAGCTCGCCCAAAGCGTTGGCCATGACCCGGCTTTTGACCTTGGTGCGCTTCTCCATCTCCTTATTGTGCCCGCCGTAAAACTCAAAGTTGAATTTATTTTTGATGACGGCCTGGTCGCCGCCCCGGGACAGGGCCATCTCGATGGAGAGGGAGGCGTACTCCAGCAGTTCCCTGAGGCTGGGGGCGTCCCGCCCCACGCCGATGGAAAGGGTGGGGGACACGCCGTTGGGGCCGGGGATCTCCCGCACCTTGTCCAGCAGGTCGAACTTGGCGTCCACGAAGCCCTGCAGGTACTGCTCCTCAAAGACGAAAAGATAGCGGTCCCGGTCGTACCGGGAGAACAGCCCGCCGGTGGGGGCCACCCAGGCGGCCAGGCGCTTGTTGATCTCGCTGAGCATGGCGGTGCGGGCGGACTCGTCGGTGTTTTTCACCACGTCCTCGTAGTTGTCCAGCAGCAGCAGAGCCACTACGGGCCTGCTGCTGCGCAGGGTCTGCCGGTCGGCGGAGTAGCCGGTGATCTCCACCCAGTAGGTGGTGGCCATGCTGGACGGGCGGCCCCGCCGCTCCTCGGAGCGCACCAGACTGCCAAAGACCAGAAATTTCCGCTGGCCCACCTGGACCTCGCCGGGGCACTCGGTCTTGCCCTCCAGCAGCCAGCGGGTGTCGAAGCCGGGCACGGCGGCGGAGAGCTTGGTGTCAAACAGGTGGTCCCGGCCGTCGGTGAGCTGGAGGAACCGCTCGTTGGACCAGATCACCTCGTCGGTGTCCGGGTGGAAGATGACCATGGGCAGCGGGGAGTTGAGCATGGTGTCCCGTGTGGCCATATCCATGTTGGCGGATACGCTCTCCAGGTAGCGGAGCATCTCTTTCTTCCGGCGGCTGCTGTTGCGGCGGAGGTAAAAGAAGAGAACGACCACCACTACCCCCTCCACGGCGGCCACGGGCGGGCTGAGAAAAGCGGAGGCTGCGGCAAAACAGACCAGACAAAACAGATAGAGCCCCAGACTGGGCTCCAAAAGCCGGGAGAGCCGCTTGTTCATTCCTACACCTCCTGGAAGTCCCCTCTGCGGGGGACAGGCATAACTCGGATAGTCTATTTTATCAGAAAAGCCTTGAAATTACAAGAGCGGGGGCCAGCCTTCGACGGCGGAAATAATGACGAGGGCCCTGCGGCGGAAAGAGACGTTTTCCGGCATTTTCTCTATTGCAGTAAAGTGGTGAGGCTGATATAATAACTTCTAATCTACAATGCTGCAGGGAGGCCATCCACCATGGAGGAGATCAAGATCCAGCGCGCCACCACCCTCAAGCCCAAGCCGGACTTCAAGACCCTGGGCTTCGGCAAGGTTTTTTCCGACCACATGTTTCTGATGAACTACACCGCAGGCCAGGGATGGCACGATCCCCGCATCGTACCCTACGGCCCCTTTACCCTGGAGCCCTCCGCCATGGTGTTCCACTATGCCCAGGAGGTCTTTGAGGGCCTGAAGGCCTACCGGACCGCCGACGGCCGCATCCAGCTCTTCCGCCCCATCGACAACGCCAGAAGACTCAACGACTCCTGCGAGCGGCTGTGCATCCCCGCCATCGACGAGAACCTGTTCGTGGAGGCGGTCAAGACGCTGGTGGCCGTGGACAGGGAATGGGTGCCCGATCAGCCCGGCACCTCCCTGTATATCCGCCCCTTCATCATTGCCACCGATGCCAGCCTGGGCGTCCACGCCTCCCACACCTACCTTTTCTGCATCATCACCGGCCCTGTGGGCGCCTACTACGCCGAGGGCATCAACCCGGTGCGGATTTACGTGGAGGACGACGATGTCCGGGCCGTCAAGGGCGGCACCGGCTACACCAAGTGCGGCGGCAACTACGCCGCCTCCATCCGGGCCGGTGAGCGCGCCGAAAAGCAGGGCTACGCCCAGGTGCTGTGGCTGGACGGCGTCCACCGTAAGTACATCGAGGAAGTGGGCTCCATGAACGTCATGTTCAAGGTGGGCGGCAAGATCATCACCCCCCAGCTCACCGGCTCCGTACTGCCTGGCATCACCCGCCGCTCCTGCCTGGAGCTGCTGCGGGACTGGGGCTACGCCGTGGAAGAGCGCCTCATCACCGCGCGGGAGCTCTTTGGCGCCGCCGACAGCGGCAAGCTGGAGGAGGCTTGGGGCACCGGCACCGCCGCCGTCATTTCCCCCATCGGCGAGATGGGCTGGGAGGGCCGGCACGTGGTGGTCAACGGCGGAGAGATCGGCTCCCTGACCCACAAGCTGTACGACACCCTGGTGGGCATTCAGTGGGGCACCGAGCCGGACCCCTACGGCTGGACCATCCAGCTCTGAGAAAGCCGGCACAAGGCCGTGGACACTGGGTGTCCGCGGCCTTGTTCTGTCAACCGGGGACCCCGTGCCGGGTTGCGGGCGGTTGGTGGTATTTTGCCCCGCAAGGGCCCTCTACCGGGGAAACAAAAGGGGCAAAACGCATGCCGTCTCATATTTTGGAGAATCCGTTACAAAATATAATACTTATCATAAAAAGGAGCATCTAAGATGACGCCAAGGCAATTGCTGGAAGAAGCCGCACAGCTAAAGGAAAGCATGGTTTTTAACCGAAGATACCTGCATGTCCATGCGGAGACAGGATTTGACCTGAAGGATACGTATGCCTTTGTAAAAAAGGCATTGATCGATATGGGGTATGAGCCGCTAAAGTGCGGGAAGGCAGGGCTTGTGGCCTTGGCCGGCGGAAAAAAGAGCGGAAAGGTGTTCTTGATTCGGGCGGATATGGATGCGCTGCCGATCCAGGAAGCGGCGGAGGTTGATTTTGCATCCGCCAACGGCAGTATGCATGCATGCGGACATGATATGCACACCGCTATGCTGTTGGGCGCTGCGAAATTACTAAAAGCCCACGAAGACGAACTGGAGGGAACGGTAAAACTCATGTTTCAGCCCGCCGAAGAAATCTTTGAGGGTTCCCGGGATATGATCCAAGCCGGTTTATTGCAGAATCCGGATGTCGATGGAGCGCTGATGATCCATGTTATGGCAGGGATGCCCTTTGAGGCGGGTACCGTGATTGTTTCAGCACCCGGCGTCAGTGCGCCGGCAGCGGATTATTTTGAGATCAGCGTGCAGGGGACGGGGTGCCACGGTTCTATGCCCTATGCCGGGGTTGACCCCCTTAACGCCGCCGCCCACATTTTAATTGCGCTTCAAGAAATTCACGCCAGAGAATTGGCCATGGATGACCGCGCCGTTTTGACGTTTGGGACGATGAACGCCGGAACCGCCGCGAATGTCATTCCGGACATGGCGGTCATGGCGGGGAGCATTCGCACCTTTGACGAAGAGATACGCGCCTTGATCAAAGAGCGAATGGTACAAATTGCAGATGGGATTGCCAGGTCTTTTCGGGCGGAAGCAAATGTCAGCTTTGGAAGCGGGTGTCCCACCTTGGTCAATGACAAAGACCTGTGTATCTGCACCGAGAGGTATGTAAAGGAATTATTGGGCGGGCACAAAGCATTCTCCGTGTCGGATCGGAACGCTATGAGCGAAGGGCAAAAGCCTTCCAAATCGGCAGGTTCCGAAGATTTCGCATATGTCAGCCAGGAAGTGCCGTCCATTATGCTGGCCTTGGCCGCCGGACAGCCGGAAAAAGGGTATGGTTACCCGCAGCACCATCCGATGGTTCGATTTGATGAGGATGCGCTGGTCAACGGCAGCGCGGTCTATGCTTACACGGCAATGCGCTGGCTCGAAGAGCACAAATAAGGACGCAGATACAGCAGCACGCTTCCCAACTTGTAATGCCTCTGGCAGGAAAAAACCGGGATGAAAACACATCCGGGGCGCGGTATTCCGCGCCCCGGATGTCTGCTATTTGCCCCAGATCAGGGTCAGGGCCTTCTGTCGGTTTTGAATCTCCACCGTCTCCGGCGCGCCGCCGTACTCCCCGTCCAGAGTCCAGGTCAGCTCCTCCTGGGTGACGACCCGGAGGCGGCTGGTGTGGAGCGCCACGATCATATCGCTCTCCACGGTGTTCTGGCGGGTCAGGGAGCGCAGGGCGCTTTGAAACTCCGCCGGGTTCCGGGGCAGGCGGACCAGCACCACCTCGAACAGACCGTCGTCCAGAGCCACCCGCTCCGGTGGGAAGAGCTGAAAGCCCCCCACCGAGATGGTGTTGGACACCATGCCGTAGATGAAGTCCCCCTCCACGGCGCCTCCGTCGTGCTCGATGGTCAGGTGGTAGCCCTTGAGCAGGGAGCCCAGCTTGGTGGCTCCCTCCAGCAGATAGGCCAGGTGGCCGAAGGTGTTCTTGAAGGGCTGGGGGGTGTCGTAGGACACGTCGGTAAAGGCGCCGAAGGCGGCCACATAGACGAAAAAGCGGTCGTTGAACACCCCAATGTCGCAGGGGCGGGCCACGCCGGCCACGGCGGCTTCGGCGGCCTTGTCCATGCCTTTGGGCAGGTCCAGGTTCCGGGAGAAGTCATTGGTGGTGCCGGCGGGGATGTAGCCCACCAGGGGGGGCGCCTCCAGGCCCATCAGGCCGGTGACCACCTCGTTGAGGGTTCCGTCGCCGCCGCAGCATACCACCCGGTCGTACCGGCGGCCGATGGCGGCGGCCACCCGAGTGGCGTCGCCGGGTCCCTGGGTGGGCCAGGCGCTGGTCAGGTACCCCGCCTTGGAGAAGGCGTCCAGAATGGCGGCGAGCTGGGGGCGTACCTGGCCCTTGCCCGCCTGGGGATTGTAGATAAAAAGTAGTTTTTTCATGTCGTTCCTCCGGGTGCTTGCGGTTGGCTGTCGATCGTATTGTGTATTATACAAGTTTTTTCCCCAAAGCGCCACCCTTTTTCACAAGGGGGAGAAATTCCGACGGCCCGCTTGCTTTTTCAAAGGGAAGCGCATAAAATATTTTTTACAATGAGGTGATTTTGTGTGAGCCGCCGCGCCTTTGCCGCTGCCTTTCCGGCCACCGTGCCGGTGCTGATGGGATATCTGTCCATCGGCATCGCCTTCGGGCTGATGCTGGAGGCCGTCGGGTACAATGTCATCTGGGCCTTTTTTATGTCCCTGACCATCTACGCCGGGTCCGGGCAGTACATGGGGGTGGAGCTCCTGGCCACCGGGGCGGCCCTGGTCAATGTGGCCGCCCTGACCCTGATCCTCAACTTCCGGCACCTGGTCTACGGCCTGAGTCTGCTGGAGAAGTTCCGGGGCATGGGGGTGCGGAAGCTGTATATGATTTTTTCCCTCACCGATGAGACCTATGCGCTGCTCTCCTCCGCCCGGGTGCCCGAGCGGGTGGACCCCCACGACTACTATTTCGCCGTGGCGGTGCTGGATCACAGCTACTGGATTCTGGGCTCGGTCATCGGCAGCGTGGCGGGCGCCCTGATCCAGTTTGACACCACCGGCATCGACTTTGCCATGACCGCCCTCTTCCTCGTCATCGCGGTGGACCAGTGGAACGCCTACCGCTCCCACCTGCCCGCCCTGCTGGGGGCCGTCATCACGGTGGTCTCCCTGGTGGTCATGGGGGCGGCGAACATGCTCATTCCGGCCCTGTGCGTCATCATTGCGGCTCTGCTGGCCCTCCGCGTCAAGCTGGACCGGGACCCGGCCGTGGAAAAGGAGGCGGTCTGAATGGTCCTCTCCGCCGGACAGGCTGTGGCCTCCATCGCCGTCATGGCCGCGGTTACCTTCCTCACCCGGGCCCTGCCCTTTCTCCTCTTTGACCGGGGCGGACATCCCCCCAAGCTGGTCCTCTACCTGGGCCGGGTCCTGCCGCCGGCGGTCATCGCCATGCTCATCGTCTACTGCCTGCGGACGGTGCGCTTTGCCGCGGTACCCCAGTGGGCCCCTCAGCTCATCGCCGCCGCCGCGGTGGTGGCCCTCCACGTATGGAAGCACAACAACCTGCTGTCCATCTTCGGCGGCACGGTGCTGTATATGGTGCTGGTGCAGGCGGTATTCGTGTGAGAAAAAGGCGCCGGACCCCACGGGGTCCGGCGCCTTTCGGTTATTTGTACGCCAGCAGCACCGCGCCGGCGGCCCGGGCAAAGCACCGGGCGGCGGCCAGGGCCTCCTGGAGCGTATTGCCGTGGGCCCCGATCTCCACCAGCAGGGAGCCGGTGGTGGTCTGCTGGTTGTAACGGTTCTCCCGCAGGCCGATGGGCCGGGCCAGGGTGGGCCACAGGGTGTTCATCTCCCGCTGGACCTTGACTGCCAGGGACAGGTTCTCCTGCCAGTCGGGGTGGTCGTACTTGGCGTTGGACCCCATGACCAGCATGACCTGGGCGGTCTTGACCCCGTCGATGGTGGTGATGGGCTTGTAGACGGTGCCGTCCTCCCCGATGAGGGCGTCCCGGTGGACGTCCAGCACCACCCGGATGGAGGGGTAGTCCTGAAGGTACTGCTCCACGGCGGCCAGGGAGCGGTCGTAGGAGCCGCTGTAGTTGGGGTAGTCGTAGAGCTCCTTGTCGTGGAGGACCGTAAGGCCCATGGAGGTGAGGACGCTGGCAATCTCCTCCCCCACTCGGATCATGTTGTAATTTTCGTCGGTGGTGCGGCAGTCCCCACTGGGGGTGTAGACGTCCGCCCCGTCGGGGGTGTAGGCCTCGGTGCCGTGGGTGTGCATGATGAGGACCTGAGGGCCGTCGGCGGGCAGCTCCAGGGTCAGGGCGGCAGAGGCCAGAGCGGCCACGTCCAGGGGCAGGCCGGGTCGGTTTTCGATGTAGACCCCGCCGGCGCTGGCGTAGCCGTCGCCGCTGACCGGGGCCAGGGTCCGGCCCACGATGTCGTCGGGGGCGGTGGTGGAGGCCGGAAGCTGGTGGGGGTCCTCCGGGTCGTCGGGCTCCTGGACGGCGGAGGGCTGAGGGGGCTCGGGGTCCGCGTCGCCCTGAGCGGTGGCGTCGGACAGATACCGGGAGACTTGCGCCCGCCCGGCCATCAGGGTGGGGGACTGGTCCAGCACCAGCCGCTGCCAGCTCTCCAGAGCGTCCAGGGTGTCCGTTCCGGTCTCCACATGGCCCAGCTCGGCCTGGAGGGCCGCCGCCACGAAGGCGGGGCTCTCGGCCAGGGTGCGGAAGGTCTCCGCCGCAGCCCCCATATCGGCGGTGAGGGAGAGCACCCATACCGTCACGGTGGCCAGGAACAGGGCCGCCCCGCGGCGGAGGACCTTTGTCCACTGACCGGGGCCTTGTCCTCTTTTCATGGGTCATCCCCGTCCTTTCCGTACAGTCATAAGAAACGATATGCCGGGCCGGAGGGGAATATGACCCCGAGTTTGGGGTTTGTGAAAGGAGGCATAATGTGGTATACTACCAAGCGAGACCATCCAAAAGGCAGGTGGAGCCATGAAGGCGCTTTGGGAATCCTCCCCCGTGCGGTTCATCCGGGAGATCGCCGACGTCTATTTTTCCCGCCGGGTGTCCCGGTCGGCCGCCGAGCTGGCCTATTTCCTCATCCTCTCCTTTTTCCCCGTCCTGATCTGCGTCAACGCCTTTGTGGGGCTGCTCCACATCGACGTCAACGCCCTGGTGGACGCCGCTTCCGAGATCATCCCCCGGGAGAGTTTGTCCATCCTCACCGACTATATCACCTATCTCTCCGAGCCGGGCAGCCAGTCCAACGCCATGCTGGCGGCGGGCATCACCATGACGCTGTTCTCCGCCTCCGCCGCCTTCCGGGCCCTGATGAACATCATGGCGGATATCTACCGGCGCAGGACCTATACCGGCGTGGTGCAGATCGCGGCCAGCGTGCTCAACTCCATCCTCTTCCTCATCACCATCTATCTCTCTCTGGGGGTGCTGCTCACCGGGAGCTGGTTCTTCCGCCTGGTGGAACGGCATTTCCCCTGGATCGCCCAGTTGGTGGGAAGCTGGCAGTCCCTGCGCTTCCTCATCCTGTTCTGCCTGGTCTTTCTGTTTGTCCTGCTGGCCTACCGCATGTCGGCGCCCAGGGGCCGCCCCCGCCCCCCCATCCTTACCGGCGGCTTTCTGGCTTCGGTGGCCCTGGTGTGCGCCTCCATGCTCTTCTCCTGGTTCATCGGCATGTCCTCCCGGTACTCCCTGGTGTACGGGTCTCTGGCCTCGGTCATCATCCTGCTGGTGTGGCTCTACCTGTGCGGCAACATCCTGATCCTTGGAAACGTGTTCAACTATGTCTGGTACCGGCGCAAGCAGGCGCGGTATCAGCGGGAGCACCCGGAAGAGCGCCCATAAAAAACGCCCGGACAGCTTTGCTGTCCGGGCGTTTTCCAGGTTTGACCTAGTTGAGATAGGCCGACGGGTTGACCTGGGTGCCATTGACCCGAATCTCGAAGTGGCAGTGGCTGCCGGTGGAGCGGCCGGTGGAGCCGGCCTTAGCGATGGTCTGCCCCTGATAGACCTTGTCTCCCGCGCTGACCAGCAGGCTGGAGTTGTGGCCGTAGTAGGTCTGCTCACCATTGCCGTGGTCGATGATGACCAGGTAGCCGTAGCTGCCCTTGTAGCCGGCAAAGGTGACGGTGCCGCCGTCGGCCGCCTTGACGGAGGTGCCGTAGGGGACGGCGATGTCGATGCCGGAGTGGTAGCTGTAGGAGCCAAAGATATAGCGGTAGCCGAAGCGGGAGGTGATCCGGCCGTAGCAGGGCCAGACGTAGTAGCCGTTGGGAAGCCAGGAGGGGCGGGGCACGGTGCCCACGGCTACCACCTTCTCGGTGGCCTCCCGCACGGTGGTGGAGCTGAGGATGTCCCGTTCCCGCTCATGGCCGTTGACGTAGGTCACGTTGGCGGAGACCAGAGCCTCACCGGGGACGCCGGGGTCCAGGACCTTGGACTCGCCCTGGTACATGGTGTCGTCCTCCACCTGCCGCACGGTGCAGGGGATCTCCTCGGTGTAGGTAATGGAATCCACGGTCTGCACGGACAGATAGGGGACCTCCTCCTTGATGTTGAGGAGCTGGCCGATCTGAAGCTTGTTGATGTCCACGCCGGGGTTGAGGGCCTCCATCTCGGCCATGGTCATGCCGTTGGAGAAGGCCAGGGCCATAAAGGTGTCGCCCTTCTGGACCTCATAGGTGGTCTGGCCGCTGGTGTTGGCGGTGAGAGCGGCCTTCATCTCGGAGATATCCTTGATGGACTCGGATGGGGTGTACTCCAGGGAGACGCCCACAGCCTTGTCATAGGTGACGGAGATGGTGTCTGCGTTGACGTAGGGGGCGGCGATTTCGTCCAGCATCTGGTCGATCTGGGCCCGGTCGGTGACGGCGCCCAGAGCCTGGCCGTCCACGGTGAGGACATAGCTCTTCATCACCTCGCCCACCTGGCTGAACAGATAGGTCTCAAAGCCGGAGATGGGGGACAGATCCTCCCGCTCCGCCAGCACACGCTCGTAGCCCACCTGGTTCTGGAGGGTGTAATCATAGCCCAGAATGTTGGAGGCGCGGGCCTCCACCCGGTCCATGACCTGCTCGAAGACCTGGGGCTCCTTCACCAGGCCCAGGTCCACGCCGTCCACGCTGACCACATAGGCGGGGGTGTAGACCACACCCACCACAGAGGCCAGCCCGATGACCAGGGACAGGGCCAGGAAGGACAGCGGCCCCAGCTTAGGCTTCCCCGCCGTGGCGGAGTGGACCCGGTGATAGACCCGGGCGCTCTGCAGCTTCAGGCGGCGGGAGCGGGCGGCGGCGGCGTCGGCAAAGCGGTGGAGCCGGTCGCTCCAGGCGATATTCTTCTGCTCCCGGCCGGACCGGCGGGCGGAGCGGGAAGCCGGCCGGACCGGCGCATGATTTGGTGTCCGCAGGATCTCATCCATAAAGACGGACCTCCCTGTTCTTTGATATCAGAAAAAGACGGCCCAACGGGCCGAAGCACAATTGCTAAATTATAACAAAGGGGTAAGAAAGGATTACAAATAGTTACAAAAGCATGATACACGCTTTCCCAGGCAACGTCAAGTCTTTTTTGGAGGAAAGGCGTCGAGGGCGGGACAGGGCCTTTAAAGCAGGGAAAACAACAAGATATAGTGGTTTTTTGGCGGCTTTCTGGAAAAAACCACGCTGGGTTGGGCAAGGGACACAACTTTTGGGGCATATAAATTTGGTAAATTTGTGAATTTCACAAAAAACCGGAGCCCGATAGGCCCCGGTTTTCCTGTAACCAAGCTAGAAAACAAAGCCGGCGGCCGCCCCGGCCAGGGGGGACAGGGCGATCATTACCAGGCTGAAGCACATGGAGGATACGGAGATGAGGGTGGCCCGCTGGTCGGAGGGGAAACAGTTGTTGAGGCGGGCGTCGGTGAGGGTCTGGAAGGCGTCGTCGCACACCACCGCCAGAAAACCGCCCGCCGCCATTTGGAGGACGGAGCCGGACAGGGGGAGCAGCAGTCCGGCCAGCGTACCCAGGCCGCACAGCAGCCCTGCGGCCCGGTAGGGCAGCCGTGACAGGGGCAGGGCCAGACGGGCTCCGGCTACGCCGCCCAGCTCGATGGCCAGAAGCAGGGGCCCAAGCAGAGCGGGCGAGGCTCCCGCCCGGATCAGTCCATCCTGGAGAAAGAAGCGCAAAAGCGTGGCCAGTGCGCCCACAAGGGCGTTGTAGAGCATCCGGACCGACACCCGGGGGTGAGCGTGCAGGAAGCCTGCGGCCTCCCGGGCGCAGCTCGCTACCAGCCGGGGCAGGTCCCGGAGCCGCTGGCCTGCCCGCTGCGCCTGGGCGGTGGTAACCACCGGCTCGGCCAGACTGCCGGCCAGCAGGAGCCCTGCCAGGGCCAGCAGTGCGTCGGCGGCATAGCCCGCCTGGTAGCCGATGGCCACGGCCAGACCGGCGCAGAGGGTGGACAGGCCGCTGGCGAGCCGCCAGAGACTGTTTTGCAGGGAGGATACCCGCAGGTAGGCGCCCTCCGCTCCGCCCTGGACCAGGGAGTCGTAGGTGAGGGCCTCTCGGGTACCGGAGGCCAGATTGTAGGCCAGGGCGCTCAGGGCCATGGCGGCGCAGACGCCGGCCATAGTGCGGGACAGGAGCATGGCCAGAGAGGACAGGATAAACATGGCCTGGCTGGCCATCATGGCCTTTTTCCGGCCCAGTACATCGGCTGCCATGCCGGAGGGAATCTCGCCGCACAGGCTGACCGCGTGAAAGAAGGCCTCGGCCAGCCCCACCTGGACCAGGGAAAAGCCCCGGCCCACCAGCAGCAGGACCCATACGCCGCCTGCCACCCGGAAATTGCCGACCAGCTCCAGCGCCAGGAGCCGGCGGATCTGTTGCTTCAGGTTCATATCGCTTACCTCTTATATAAATATAGATGTGGTGCGGGGAAAGAGATAAGCCGCCCAAGGAACAAAAAAGGCCGCGGCGAACGCCGCGGCCGGAAAGAACACAAAAGTCTTTACCGCCGTAAAGTCCGCAAAAAGGGCGCACTTATCCCATCGACGGCACATTTGTTTCCAAAAGATTCCATTACAAGGCCAAATGCCCAGCCCATGGCGCACACTCCTTTCCCGGACGATCTGTGGACAGTATAGCAGAACTGGGACCGCCGGTCAAGAGGAAAGCCGCGCCGCCCCATAGGGCGGCGCGGCTTGGATGTAGGCGGAGACTTGGAGGCTCAGGCCAGAGCGGCCGTGATGATGGCCATGGAGTAGACCTCCTGGGCGTTGCAGCCGCGGGACAGGTCGTTGATGGGGGCGTTCAGGCCCAGCAGGATGGGGCCGTAGGCGTCGAAGCTGCCCAAGCGCTGGGCGATCTTGTAGCCGATGTTGCCGGCGTTGATGTCGGGGAAGATAAAGGTGTTGGCGTGACCGGCCACGGGCAGGCCGTGGCACTTGGTCTCGGCCACCTTGGGGGAGACGGCGGCGTCGAACTGGAGCTCGCCCTCGATGGCCAGGTCGGGACGGGCGGCCTTGGCCTTCTTGGCGGCCTCCCGCATCTTGTCCACATCCTCGCCCTTGCCGGAGCCCTTGGTGGAGTAGGACAGGAAGGCCACCTGGGGATCGATGCCGAAGATCTTGGCACACTCGGCGGTGCCGATGGCGATCTCCACCAGCTCGTCCTCGGTGGGCTTGATATTGATGGCGCAGTCGCCCATGGCCAGCACGGTGTTGCCGCCCACGCCCTCACGGACCAGAATGAAGCAGGAGCCCACGATGGAGTGGCCGGGCTTGGTCTTGATGAGCTGGAGGGCGGGGCGCACGGTGTCGGCGGTGGAGTAGGTGGCGCCGCCCAGCAGAGCGTCGGCCTCGCCCAGCTTCACCAGCATGGTGCCGAAGTAGTTGGCCTTGGACAGCGCGGCGCGGCACTCCTCGGGGCTCATCTTGCCCTTGCGCAGCTCCACCATGGTGCTGACCATCTCGTCCATGCGGGGGTAGGTCTCGGGGTCCAAGATGATGGCGCCGCGGATGTTAAAGCCGGCCTCTTCGGCGGCGGCGTGGACGGCATCCGGGTTGCCCACCAGCACGGGGGTCAGCCAGGTACCGGCCAGCAGCCGGGCGCTGGCCTCCAGGATGCGGGGATCGGTGCCCTCGGTGAAGACGATCTTCTTGGGATTTTTCTTCAGAATGTCGATGAGGGTCTGGAACATATGCATGGCCATGGGAAACGCCTCCATAAAATAAAATTGGGTCGTTTGACGGGCAGAACGTCACTAAAAAACATTATACACAACCCAACACCACTTCTCAAGGTCTAAAACGCATAAAAAGCGTCGGAATCCTCCATTTTTTTCGCACAGGCCGTTTTGGTACCCGAGGGAAGCGGCGGGGAAGCGCGCCCCGGCAGACGGACAAAAAGTGCTTTACTTTTGGTATTTTATTGGATATACTATACTCACTGTTTTGCGAGGAGTGTAGTGCAATGAGTTCCGATTTTTCCCGATCACTTACGCTGCTGCGGAAAGAAAAGGGCATTTCGCAGCGGGCGGCGGCCAAGGAGCTGGGGATCTCCCAGGCCCTGCTGTCCCACTACGAAAACGGCATCCGGGAACCCGGCCTCAAGTTCGTGACCCGGGCCTGTGATTATTACGGTGTCTCCGCCGACTATCTGCTGGGACGCACCCTCAGCCGGGACGGCACCACCATTGTGGATGCCGAGAGCCTGTACGACTACAGCGCGGAAAAGGATAACGTGCTGCGGGGCAGCATTATGGCCACCCTGTCGAAAAAGCTGCTGGTCAACTCGGTGGGCATCCTCTTCGATCTGCTGGGCAGGACGGGCAGCAAGGAGGCCATCAAGGCGGCCTCCGATTACCTGGGCACCGCGGTGTACCGGCTGTTCCGGCACCTCTACCGGGCGGGCGGCAACAACAACGAGGACTTTTTTGCCGTGCCGGTCCGCCACTTTGTGGGGGGGCTGCCCAACGCGGATATGATCTGCTCCGAGGTGGACTACGTGGACGCCCTGGCGGTCCACGTGAAGGAGAAGGGGGAGTTCCCCCTGCTCAACCACGACACCCTGAGCGCCGCCTATCCCGGGGCGTACCAGTCCCTGCTCCAGATCATCCACAACACCGGCGAGCGGATCAACCACCGGATGGACGCCCGCCGGGCGGACGCCCGATAGCGCCGCCCGGCCAAGGCATGCAAACAGAGAGGTGAAGACTTTGACCGACCAATCGAAGATTCGAAATTTCAGCATCATCGCCCACATTGACCACGGCAAGTCCACGCTGTCCGACCGGCTGATCGAGGCGTGCAACGCCGTATCCGAGCGGGAGATGGAGAGCCAACTGCTGGACAACATGGACCTGGAGCGGGAGCGGGGCATCACCATCAAGGCACGGGCGGTCCGGCTGACCTACCAGGCCCGGGACGGCGAGAGCTATGAGCTCAACCTGATCGACACCCCGGGCCATGTGGACTTCAACTATGAGGTGTCCCGGTCCCTGGCGGCCTGCGAGGGCGCCCTGCTCATTGTGGACGCCGCCCAGGGCATCGAGGCCCAGACCCTGGCCAACACCTACCTGGCCATGGAGCACGATCTGGAGATCCTGCCGGTCATCAACAAGATCGACCTGCCCGCCGCCGACCCCCGGAAGGTGAAGGATGAGATCGAGAACGTCATCGGCCTGCCCGCCCAGGACGCGCCGGAAATCTCCGCCAAGATGGGCGTCAACATCCCGGCGGTGTTGGAGGATATCGTAGCCAACGTGCCCGCCCCCAAGGGCGATCCCAAGGCCCCCCTCCGGGCCCTGATCTTCGACAGCCAGTACGACCCCTACCGGGGGGTCATCGTCTACTTCCGGGTGATGGAGGGGACCATCCGGACGGGGATGCCGGTCAAGCTGATGGCCTCGGGCGCCAAGTACGAGGTGCTGGAGTGCGGCCACCTGCTGCCCATCGGCATGGAGCCCTGCCGGGAGCTCATCGCCGGGGAGGTGGGCTATTTTACCGCCTCCATCAAGGACGTGAAGGACACCCGGGTGGGCGACACCATCACCGGAGCCGAGGCTCCGGCGGCCGAGCCCCTGCCCGGCTACCGCCCCGCCAAGGCCATGGTCTACTGCGGCATCTACACCGAGGACGGCTCCAAGTATCCCGACCTGCGGGACGCCCTGGAGAAGCTCCAGCTCAACGACGCCTCCCTGTCCTTCGAGCCGGAGTCCTCCGTGGCTCTGGGCTTCGGCTTCCGGTGCGGCTTTTTGGGGATGCTCCACATGGAGATCATTCAGGAACGGCTGGAGCGGGAGTTCGGCCTGGACCTCATCACCACCCTGCCCTCGGTGATCTATGAGATTACCAAGACCGACGGCTCGGTGGTCCATGTGGACAATCCCCACAACTACCCGGACCCCGGGGCCATTCTGGAGGCTCGGGAGCCCTATGCCAAGGTGTCCATCATCTCGCCGCCGGACTATGTGGGCAACATCATGCCCATGTGTCAGGAGCGGCGGGCGGAGTTCAGGGATATGCAATATCTGGACACCAACCTGGTGGAGCTCCACTACTCCATGCCCATCAATGAGATCATCTACGATTTTTTCGATACCCTGAAGGCCCGGACCAAAGGCTATGCCTCCCTGGACTATGAGCTGGAGTGCTATCATTCCTCCGAGCTGGTGAAGGTGGACATGCTGCTCAACGGCGACCAGGTGGACGCCCTGAGCTTTATTGCCCACAGGGACAAGGCCTATCCCCGGGCGAGAAGGCTGTGCGAGAAGCTGAAGGAGAACATCCCCCGCCAGCTCTTCGAGATTCCGGTCCAGGCCGCCATCGGGGGCAAGATCATCGCCCGTGAGACAGTGAAGGCCATGCGCAAGGACGTGCTGGCCAAGTGCTACGGCGGCGACATCACCCGGAAGAAGAAGCTGCTGGAAAAGCAGAAAGAGGGCAAAAAAAAGATGCGCTCCTTGGGGACGGTTCAGATTCCGACGGAGGCATTTATGGCGGTATTGAAGCTGGACGAGGAATAGCGGCATCTTTTTTGCGCCCTCTGGGGCCCCATCTGCGATGGGGCGGCACGGTACGGGCCGTTCAAGGGTTTGCCCAGAGGCAATTCACTTGCCCCGAGCCTGTCGAATCCGGCCTGGGGTCCCCGCGGAAGGCGGAGCCTTTCGTGGGGCGGGCAAAAAAAGATGCGCTCCTTGGGGACGGTTCCGATTCCGACGGAGGCATTTATGGCGGTATGGAAGCTGGACGAGGAATAGCGCGTCAGGCGTTTCCCACGGGCAGCACCCGCCCCGGCCCTCGGCGGTCCGGGAACCCGCAGGATCGGAAAAGCCCCGAAAGTGACGGCAAGTCACTTTCGGGGCTTTCTGCTGCGGCGGGACAAACGGCGAGGTGCGGAAACCCGCCCGTGCAGCGCCGCTTCATTTTTTGAGGATTCGCTTTAGATAGGAGACATCCAGCAGGTTTACGGTTTCAAACCTTCCGTTGTAAAATACGGCCCAGTTGTTGAACACACAGGGCAGCTCCTTTGCCTTTTGCAGCGTGTCCACCAGAAGAAACTGAACGGGGATGCCGTTCTGCTCGCAATACTGTCTGACCGTTTCGACGGCTTGATGGACGTAGGGGCATTGCAGATCATAGTAAATGGTGAGCTCCTTGCGCTCGATTTCCTGCTTTTTCGCATGGGGAGCAAACCTCGGCGTTGTTCCGTCAAAAGAGAGGGCGAGCAGCGCATAGCCGTTGGCGGTGGTATCGACCACCTCGAAACCGAACTTTCGGGCAAAGGATTGGTCGGCAAGCCACGCTTTTTGTTTTTGCGCCCCCAGCATGCACACGCCGGACCGGCCCTTTTCTCTTGCGTCGGCCAGGCAATATTCCATCAGCGACCTCCCGTACCCGTGTCCCCTGCTGTCGCCGGAGACCCACAGACAGTACAGATAATAATAGTTGTCGCCGACGATTGGAACCCACGCGGTCTCAAGCGGCGCGTATTCGATGAAAACCGTGGCCTTGGCATTTCGCTTTCGAAAAACATGCCCTTCCGGCAGGCGGTCCGACAGCCACTGCCGCTTGGCCTCCACACCCGGATGGGGCTTTCTGCTGCGGATGATACAGCACAAATGCTCGTGGGCGAGGTTTTCCGGGGTCAGGTTTACAAAATCAGCGCACATCGTCTCACCGACCCCCTGTTACAGGCGCTCCAGGACCTCGGCCACGCCGGCCATGGGGTTGGGCTGATAGTCCTCCACTCCGCCGTTGTCGCAGGCGGAGGCCAGCGCGGAGTCGATGGGCAGCTTGGCCAGCACCTTCAGGCCCAGGTCGGCGGCCACCCGCTCCACCTTGCTCTCTCCAAAGATGGCGTGCTCTTTGCCGCAGTCGGGGCACTGGAAGTAGCTGTAGTTTTCCACGATGCCCAGGATGGGGATCTCCATCAGCTCGGCCATCTTGACGGCCTTGGTGACGATCATGCTGACCAGGTCCTGGGGAGAGGTGACCACGATGACGCCGTCGATGGGCAGGGACTGGAACACGGTCAGGGGCACGTCGCCGGTGCCGGGAGGCATATCCACGAACATGAAGTCCACGTTGCCCCAGACCACCTCGCTCCAGAACTGCTTGACCGTGCCGGCGATGACGGGCCCCCGCCACACCACCGGGTCGGTCTCGTTCTCAGTGAGGAAGTTGAGGCTCATGACCTCCACGCCCCCCCTGGAGACCACGGGCTCGATGCCCAGATCGCTGCCCACGGCGTGCTGATGGAGTCCAAAGGCGGTGGGGACGCTGGGGCCGGTGATGTCGGCGTCCAGCACGGCGGTCTTTTTGCCCCGCTGGGCCATGGCGGCGGCCAGGGTGCAGGTGACGGTGGACTTGCCCACGCCGCCCTTGCCGCTGACCACGGCGATGACCTTTTTGATGTCGGACAGGGGATTCATGGGCGCGCGGAAGTCCATGGGCGCCGTGCGCTCTCCGCAGGACTCGCCGCAGGAGGAGCAATCATGGGTACACTCAGACATGTTAAAGTCTCCTTTTTTGATCGAAATTCGGGAAATTCAGGGAAAACGGGAGGCGGCCGCCGGCCGCCTGTCCGCGGTTCAGTAATGGTAGCTGCCGCCGCCGATGAACTCCCGCAGAAGGGAGTCGGCGGGGACCAGCGCGGGGTCGATGGGGGTAAAGTAGCGGAAGGCGTCCACCAGCTCGTGGAGCTCCTGGAAGCGCTCGTTGTCGGGGGCCACCTGGTCCAGGGCTTCCCGGAGGGGGGCGGCGTAGTTGGCGAAAACGGGCACCTCATAACGCAGGGAGGAGTCGATGATGACGTCGGCCCGGCCCTTGAAGGGGGAGATGTAGCGCTTCTCCCCCCGGCGCACATTGTACCACATGGACAGGGTCTCCACCAGATCGGTGCCCCGGAAATTGTAGTCCCGCACCGCCCGGCGGGAGATGCGCATCCACGTGCCCTTGAAGCGCAGATCCTCCCCCTCCCGGATATCGGACCGGGCGGAGATATAGAGAGTGGTGGCCTCCGGGTGCCGCCCGGCGATGTCGTCATTGAGGGCGTGAATGCCCTCGAAGATGGCGATCTCGTTTTTGTCCAGCTTCAGCAGGGTGCCCCGGCTGTCGTTGCGCATCTGCCGGGCAAACTCAAACTTGGGCACCACCACCCACTCCCCCCTGGAGAGCTTGGTGAAGGTGTCGTCCAGCAGGTCCATGTCCAGCAGCAGGGGGGATTCGTAGTCGATGTCCCCCTCGGGGGTGCGGGGCGCGGTGCTGCGGTTGAGAGTCTTGAAGTAGTTGTCCATGGAGATGGTGTGGGTGTTGATGCCCCGCCGCTCCAGCTCCTGCTCCAGCTTGAGGGCCGTGGTGGTCTTGCCCGAGCCGGAGGGGCCGGACAGCAACACCACCGGGCTCTCCGCCATTCCCGCAATGATGCGGTCGGCGGCGTCCTCCAGCCGCTTTTGGTAGTTGGCGTCGCACTCGGCGAGAAAGGCCTTGGGGTCGGCCTGGATCTTCTGGTTGATCTCGGTCAGTTGGTAGGCCATGTCAGGTTCTCCTTTGCCTGTAAAATGGGGTCCAGGGTCTCGATATATTCCTTGGGATACTTGGGGTTGGCCTGCCGCACCAGGCTCCCGGCCCGGGGGTCGATGACCTTGGTCACCCCGCCGGAGCCCAGAGAGAGGATGGTATGCAGCTCCTCCATCATACAGATGTTGTAGAGGCTCTCCGCCCCCGGCCGGCACCAGCCCACGTTTTCAAACCCGCCGGACATATACTTCTGCCGGTAGAGGTAGTAGGGGGCGTAGCCCGCCGCGCGCAGGGCGCCCCACGCATAGTCCAGCATGGCGGACACCTGCTCCGGCGCGGGGAGGGCGCCGTTTTTCTCCAGGGTGAGGCGCGAGCCCTTCTTGAGAGCCAGGGTGTGGACGGTGACATTTTCCGGCCCCAGGGAGAGCACCTGGTCCAGAGAGGCGCGGAAGCCCTCGGGGGTGTCGGCGGGGAGCCCGGCGATCAGGTCCATGTTGGCGTAGGGGAACCCAGCCCGCCGCACCAGGTCCCAGGCCTGGAGGATGTCGGCGGCGCTGTGGGCCCGGCCGATGGCGGCCAGGACCCGGTCGTCCATGGACTGGGGATTCACCGACACCCGGGTGCAGCCCCGCTCGCGCAGGACGGAGAGCTTTTCCGCCGTGATGGTGTCGGGCCGCCCGGCCTCCACCGTGTACTCGGCGCAGGCGCTCAGGTCAAAGGCCCCCTCCAGCGCCCCCATGAGCCGGTCCAGCAGGGCGGGGCTCAGGGTGGTGGGGGTGCCGCCGCCGATGTAGACCGACTTGATCCGCCTGCCGCCCCGCCGGACGGCCGCCCCGGCGGCGGCGATTTCCCGGCACAGGGCGTCCACATAGGGCTCCATGAGCGAGAAGGTGCGCCCCACGCCGGCGGAGACAAAGGAGCAGTAGGCGCACCGGGTGGGGCAGAAGGGGATGCCCACATAGAGGGAGACGTCCTCCGGCGCCAGCGTGCGCTTGGCGGCCAGGGTGGCCTGGGCGCAGTCCAGAGCCAGCGCCCGCCGGGGGGCGGAGACCCGGTACAGGTCCCGCAGCAGGCGGTCGGCCTGGCGCGCGGGTGGGCAGCTTGACCGGCCGCACGCCGGTGAGCCCGCCCCAGGGCGGCTCCCGGCCCAGGGCCTGGACCCCCGCCCGGTAGAAGGCGTTCTTCACCACCCGCTGGAGCACCCGGTCCCGCTCCACTCGCCCGGCGTCCGGGGCGGGCACTGGGGCCCGGGCGGCGGCGGTCCAGCGGCGCCCATCCCGGGTCAGAACGGCCCGGGCGGTGGCCCACCGCGCCCCCAGGGACAGAGAGAGGGTCAGGCTGTCCTCCCCCTCCCCGGCGGGCCGGTCCGGGTAGGAGGGGCGCTCGCCGGGAAACAGGGTCAACAGCATCTGCTCGGTGGCGTATTTGTAGTCGTGTCCCTTCAAATAGAGCTTCATCGCGTCAGCCGTGCAGGGCTTCCTGCATGTAGTAATTGGTTTTCCGCTCCCGCTCCAGCGTGGACAGGCCCATGTGGCCGGGGCAGACATGGTAGTCGCCGGGCAGCTCGCCCAGCCGCTTGAGGGAGGCCATGATCGCCTCGTAGCTGCCGCCCCGCAGATCGGTGCGGCCCATGGAGCCCTGGAACAGGGTGTCGCCGGTGAAGAGCACGTCGCCCACCTTCAGGGTGACGGAGCCCTTGGAGTGGCCGGGGGTGTGGAGCACGTCGATGGTCAGGCCTCCCAGCTCCACCTGGTCCCCCTCGCCGTAAGAGCGGCGCACGCTCTCGTCGATGGGGGGGAACAGACCCCTGGAGACCCCCTCCACGTCCCCCATGTGGACGTAGACGGGGGTGTGGGGGTAGAATTCCTCCAGCCCCTCGATGCCGCCGGTGTGGTCATAGTGGGCGTGGGTCAGCAGAATGAGCTTGAGCGCGCACCCGGAGTCCTCGATCATCTTCCGGATGGCGGGAGCGTCCCCGCCGGGGTCCACCACGGCGCAGACCTTGGCGCTCTCGTCGCCCAGCAGGTAGCAGTTGGTGCCAATCTCGCCCACGGGCATGGTTTTTACGATCATATCCTTCACCTCAAATTGTTTCTGGTTGTTCACATCAGATCCGTATCCAGCAGAATGGTCACCGGTCCGTCGTTGACGGAGCAGACCTGCATGTCGGCGCCGAAGCGGCCGTGCTGTGGGGGAAAGCCCAGCCGGGCGCACTCGGACAGAAAAGCCTCGTACAGGGGGATGGCCACGTCGGGCTTGGCGGCCCCGGTAAAGCCGGGCCGGCGGGACTTGGTGTCGGCGTACAGGGTGAACTGGCTGACCACCAGCAGCCCGCCCCCCACCGCGGCCAGGTTCCGGTTCATCTTTTCGTTCTCGTCCTCAAAGACCCGCAGGCCGGTGACCTTGTCGGCCAGCCTGGCGGCCTGGGCCTCGGTGTCGTTGGGACCCACCCCCAGCAGCACCAGGAAGCCGCGACCGATCTGGCCGCAGACCTCCCCGCCGATGGTCACCGAGGCGGAGGTCACGCGGGTAACAACAGCTTTCATGTTAACGACTCGCTTTCTGTCTATCGGTATTCCCTGGGCAGGCCCCTGGCATACAGGGGGTCCAGCTCAAAAACGGCGGCGTCGCCGGGGCCGCACTTCATTTCGGTTACGTCCACCAGGGTCTCTATGGCGCCGATGGGGCCGATGACCCGGGCCTTCTGCCCCCCGATCTGCACCGTCTGCTTCCGGGCGCGCATCCACCAGCGCAGCAGGGCGAACAGCCCGCTCTCCCGCGGGCGCTGGGCCCCGAAGCCGTTCTGGTAGCCCACGGGCAGCACCGCCACCCGGGTGGGCTTTTTCAGGGTGATGAGGGAGCTGGAGCCCACGGTGTGCCCCTTGGGCAGCCACCGGATTTCCTCCAGGGTGGCCTCGCCGTGCCCCACGGTCTGGAGCCCGTCTCCCCGGGTGCGGCGGCACCGGCCCAGGAAGGCGGAGCCCACCCGCACCGCGTCCAGCTTGGCGAACTCGTAATGCATCAGCGCGTCCGACCCCGCGGCGTGGACCACGCCGGTCTCAAAGCCGGCGTCTACGATGCACTGCACCACCCGCTGAAACTCCTCCAGTTGGGCGGAGGCGTCCCGCTCCCCACGGCTGGAGGCGTGCATCTGGGTGTAGACGCCGGACAGGGCCACGTTGGGCAGGTAGCGGTACATGGAGAGAATCTTCTCCGGCTCGCCGGCCAGAAAGCCGCCGTAGCCCAGGCCGGTGTCCACCTGGATATGGGCCTCCACCACGGTGGAGCGGGCCTCGGCCAGACCGTTGAGGGCCACGCCGGTGTCATAGGAGCCGATGGTGCACACCACGTTCAGGTCGATGAGCTGCTCCAGCTCGTCCCGGTCCGTGGTGGAGCGGAGCATGAGAAGCTCCTCCTCCACAAAGCCCGCCTTGCGCAGGGCGGCGGCGTCCGCCGGCTCGGAGACGGCGAAGCGGCCGATGCCCTCGGCCCGGAGCAGCCCGGCCATCTCCACCAGACCGGCCCCGTGGGCGTCCCCGGTCAGGACGGCGTAGATGGCGGCGGAGCCCGCCTTCTCCTTGATGACGGCGGCGTTGCGGCGCACCAAATCTCTCTCGATCACAAGGGCTTTCACGGGGGCGCGTCCCTCCTTTTCTGCACGAAAATATGGATTGTATCATTATACCACCCGCCGGCGGGCAACGTCAATGAAAGCCGAGCCTGCCGGGGTGAAAAAAGCCGCTCCCGCCGGCGACTGCCGATTGCAAAACGGGTGGGAACGTGCTATGCTGATGGTGGTATCTTTCGAAAACTCGATTGCATCCAAACGAAAATTTTAGGAGGTAAGAACATGTCGAAAAAGGTATTGCTGCTGTGCGGAGATTTTACCGAGGATTATGAGACCATGGTGCCCTTCCAGGCTCTGAGCATGCTCGGCTACCAGGTGGACGCCGTCTGCCCGGACAAGAAGGCCGGCGACACCGTGGCCACCGCCGTCCATGATTTTCTGGGCGAGCAGACCTACACCGAGCTGCGGGGCCACAATTTTGCCCTCACCGCCGATTTCGACGGCGTAAAGACCGAGGATTACGCCGGCCTCTTCATCACCGGCGGCCGGGCCCCCGAGTACATCCGCCTCAACGCCCGGGTCATCGAGATCGTCCAGGCGTTCTTTGCCGCCGGCAAGCCGGTGGCCGCCATCTGCCACGGCCCCCAGGTGCTCACCGCCGCCGGGGTGCTGAAGGGCTACAGGGCCACCTGCTACCCCGCCGTGGGCCCCGATATCACCGTGGCCGGCGGCGAGTATGTGGAGGTGCCGGTGGACCAGGCCGTGGTGGACCGCAATCTGGTCACCTCCCCCGCCTGGCCGGGCAATACCGCCATCTGCCGGGAGTTCGCCAAGCTGATGGGCGCCAAGTTCGAGGTCTGATCGTTCCAGCCGTACCGGGCGGGGCGGGCGCAAAAGCGTCCGCCCCGCCCTTGTGTTTTTTCGGCAGAAATGATACAATACTCTGAAACACTATTTCCCAATGGAGGCGCCGCTTTGAAGCAAGCTACGACACGGATTTCCCCCGAGGATATCGCCCGGCAGAAGGACTTCTGCGCCCAGGTGGCGGCCATGAACGCCCCCCTGCCCACGCCCCCCCTGGCCTTTGTGGACACCTACGGCTGTCAGCAGAACGAGGCCGACTCCGAGCGCATCCGGGGCTACCTGGCCGAGATGGGCTACGGCTTTACCGACGATGAGCGCACCGCCGCCGTGGTGGTCATCAACACCTGCGCCGTGCGGGAGCACGCCGAGCAGCGGGTGCTGGGCAACGTGGGGGCCCTGACCCATACCAAGCGCCGCAACCCCAACCAGATCATCTGCCTGTGCGGCTGCATGATGCAGGAGCCCCACAATGTGGAGAAGGTGCGCCGGTCCTTCCGCCATGTGGACCTGGTGTTCGGGCCCCACGCCCTGTGGCGGTTCCCGGAGCTTTTGTGGCGCATCCAGACGAGACGGGGCCGCATTTTCGACACCCCGGACGAGGCGGGCTCCATTGCAGAGGGGATGCCCGTCCGGCGGCAGGGGAGCATCAGGGCCTGGGTTTCCATCATGTACGGGTGCAACAACTTCTGCTCCTATTGCATCGTGCCCTACGTCCGGGGCCGGGAGCGCTCCCGAGACCCGGAGGACATCCTCTCCGAGGTGCGGGAGCTGGCGGCAGCGGGATATAAGGACATCACCCTGCTGGGCCAGAACGTCAACTCCTACGGCCGGGACCTGGACGCCGATGTGGACTTCGCCTGGCTCCTGGAGCAGGTCAACGCCGTCCCCGGCGACTTTTTGATCCGCTTTATGACCAGCCACCCCAAGGACGCCTCGGAGCGGCTGTTCGACGCCATGGCCCGGTGTGAGAAGGTGGCCCCCCACCTCCACCTGCCCTTCCAGGCGGGCAACGACCGGGTGCTGGCCGCCATGAACCGGGGCTACACCCGGGAACACTACCTGGGGCTCGTCCGGTCCCTGCGCCAGCGCATCCCCGACATTGTGCTCACCTCCGACATCATCGTGGGCTTCCCCGGCGAGACCACCGCGGAGTTCGAGGACACGCTGACCGTGCTGCGGGAGGTGGAGTTCGACGCCCTGTTCACCTTCCTTTACTCCCCCCGGGAGGGCACCCCGGCCGCCAGGCTGCCCGACCCCCTGAGCAAGGAGGAGAAGGCCGCCAACTTCCAGCGGCTGGTGGACCTCCAGAACGAGATCTCCGCCAAGAAGCAGCAGGGCTACGTTGGAAGGACCCTGCGCTGCCTGGTGGACGAGCCCTCCGACGACCCCCGCCACAATCTGAACGCCCGCACCGCCGGGGGCCGGCTGGTCCACCTCACGGGGGACCCCGCCCTGCTGGGGCAGTTCGTGGACCTGAAGATCACCGGTGCCTCCACCTGGACCCTCTTTGGGGAGCCGGCGGAGTAAATTCGCCCCATAGACAGAGAAAAGGAGCCAACCGCTATGCCCGCTGACACCACCCCCATGATGAAGCAATACCTGCAAATGAAGGCGGAGCACCCGGACTGCATCCTGATGTTCCGCCTGGGGGATTTTTACGAGATGTTCCTGGAGGACGCCAAGCTGGCCTCCCGGGAGCTGGACCTGACCCTGACCACCCGGGACCGGAACAAGCCGGAGGGGGAGCGCACCCCCATGTGCGGGGTGCCCTACCACTCGGTGGAGTCCTATATCGCCCGGCTCATTTCCAAGGGCTATAAGGTGGCCATCTGCGAGCAGATGGAGGACCCGGCCCTGGCCAAGGGCCTGGTGGACCGGGACATCATCCGCATCGTCACCCCCGGCACGGTCATCGAGTCCTCCATGCTGGAGGAGGGGCGCAACAACTTCCTCTGCTCCATCTGCCTTCAGGAGCCGGCCGTGGGGGTGTGCTTCTGCGACATCTCCACCGGCGAGGTGTCGGCCACCGCCTTTGCGGGCAAAGACGCCATGGAGCACCTGTGGAACGAGCTGGGCCGCTACGCCCCCAGAGAGGCCGTCCTCTCCCCCGCCGCGGCGGAGGACCCGGAGCTGCGGGCCTTCCTGCGGGACCGGCTGGACTGCCGGTGCGAGCCGGGGGCGGAGGACCGCTTCGAGCGCTCCGCCGCCTGGGCGCTGTGCCGGAAGCAGTTCCGGACCGGGCTGGAGGGCCTGCCGGAGCAGGGAGAGGCCGCCGTCCGGGCGGCCGGAGCCCTGCTGGACTACCTCTACACCACCCAAAAGACCGACCTGAGCCACCTGACCGCCTTTCAGTATTACACCTCCGGCCAGTACATGGAGCTGGACCTGACCGCCCGGCGCAACCTGGAGCTCACCGAGACCATGCGCGCCAAGGAGAAGAAGGGCTCGCTGCTGTGGGTGCTGGATAAGACCAAGACCGCCATGGGCGGGCGGCTGATCCGCTCCTGGATGGAGCGGCCCCTCCTGTCCCCGGTACCGATCAACAAGCGCCTGGAGGCGGTGGCCGACCTGACCGGGAGCGCCATCGCCCGGGACGAGATCGCCGCCTGCCTGCGGGAGGTCACCGACCTGGAGCGGCTCATCTCCCGGGTGGTGTACGGCACCGCCGGCGCCCGGGACCTGGTGGCTCTGGCGGGCGGCCTGGGCCGCCTGCCCCGGCTGCGGGAGCTGCTCGCGCCCTTCCAGTCCTCCCTGCTGTGCGGGCTGCGCCAGGCCATCGACGACCTGGCCGACCTCAGAGAGCTCATCGGCCGGGCCCTGGTGGAGGAGCCTCCCTTCTCCGTCCGGGAGGGCGGCTTCATCAAGGCGGGGTACGATCAGGACGTGGACTACCTGCGGGACGTGATGACCAACGGCAAGTCCATGGTGGCGGCCATCGAGGCCAGCGAGCGGGACAAGACCGGCATCAAAAGTCTGAAGGTGGGCTACAACAAGGTCTTCGGCTACTACATCGAGGTCTCCCGGGCCAATTACGACCTGGTGCCCGACACCTACATCCGCAAGCAGACCCTGGTGAACTGCGAGCGGTTCATCACACAGGAACTCAAGGATATGGAGCACACCATCCTGTCCGCCCAGGACAAGATCGTGGCCCTGGAATACGAGCTGTTCTGCGCCCTGCGGGAGCAGACCGCGGCCCGGGTGGGGGAGATCCAGGCCACCGCCGCCGCCGTGGCCCAGGTGGATGTGCTCACCTCCTTCGCTGCCGTGGCCGCGGCGGGGGGCTACTGCATGCCTACGGTGGACCTCAGCGACAAGCTGGATATCGTGGAGGGCCGCCATCCGGTGGTGGAAAAGGTGCTTAAGAACGCCCTGTTCGTCCCCAACGACGTACATATGGACAGCGGAGAGAATCTGGTGGCCGTCATCACCGGACCCAACATGGCGGGCAAGTCCACCTACATGCGGCAGACCGCCCTCATCGTCCTCATGGCCCAAATGGGCTCCTTCGTGCCGGCCAAAAGCGCCCACATCGGTATCGTGGACCGGGTGTTCACCCGGGTGGGGGCCTCCGACGACCTGGCCGCCGGGCAGTCCACCTTTATGGTGGAGATGACCGAGGTGGCCGAGCTTTTGAAGAACGCCACGGCCAAGAGCCTGCTGATCCTGGACGAGATCGGCCGGGGCACCAGCACCTACGACGGCATGTCCATCGCCCGGGCGGTGGTGGAGTACTGCGCCGACAAGCGCCGCCTGGGGTGCAAGACCCTGTTCGCCACCCACTACCACGAGCTCACCTGCCTGGAGGGCCAGATCCCAGGGGTGAAGAACTATAACATCGCCGCCAAAAAACGCAAGGACGACATCATTTTCCTGCGGAAGATTGTCCGGGGCCCCGCCGACCAGAGCTACGGCATTGAGGTGGCGGGCCTGGCGGGGGTGCCCGGACGGGTCATCGAGCGGGCCAGGGACATTCTGGCTGAGCTGGAGGCCCAGGGGGCCCCGGCTCCGGCGGCCGCCCCCGCCCGGGCCGACGACCAGATCTCCCTGACGGACCTGGGGGCCAACGAGGTGGCCGAGCGGCTGCGTCGGGTGGACGTGAACACCCTGACCCCCATCGAGGCGATGAACTTGCTGTACGAGCTGAAACAGAAGCTGTAACCAAACGACCCAGCCAAAGGAGGAATTTCCATGACCAGCCGGCACCGGCACTGGCGGCCCCAGCTCACCCGATCCGAGTTTTACCGGGGCTGGGTGTTTTTCGCCCTGTATATCCTGGTGTTCCCCCGGCTGATGGGCGCGCTGCAAAAGGCGCTGGGAGAGCGCTGGCAGCTTCTCCCCGCCGAATACGGCCTGATTTACTACCTGCTGGCGGTGACCCTGGTGGTGCTGGTGTTCTGGAGCTTTCTGTATCACGGGGTCCACATCCTGCTGGACTGGCTGCCGGAGAACCTCTTCGCCTTTGCCACCGGTCTGGCGGGGGCGGGGGTGTTCCACTTCCTGGCCTCCCGCATTCCCCTGCCGGTGGAGGACCCCTTCTACCCGCTCTACGCCGAGCAGTTCTCCTACTTTCCCGGCGCCACCGTCCTGATCCTGGTGGTCCTCACCCCCATCGTGGAGGAGGTGCTGTTCCGGGGTCTGATGTTCGGCTCCCTGCGCAAGTACAGCCGGAGCCTGGGCTATGTGGTGAGCATCCTGGTCTACGCCTTCTATGCAGCCCAGCAGTACGCCTTCACCCCGGGAAACGTGGATCTGCGCTACCTGCTGCTGATGGTCCGCTACCTGCCCATGGCGGCGGCCCTGACCTGGAGCTACGACAACGGCGGCTCGGTGTGGACGCCCATCTTTTTGCGTATGGCGCTCAATGGATTCCAGCTCTTTGCGGCTGTGAACGGATTTGCGAGGTGAACGATGCCCCATATTCAAGTGCTCGACTCCCATGTGGCCGATCTGATCGCCGCCGGCGAGGTGGTGGAGCGGCCGGCCTCGGTGGTCAAGGAGCTGATGGAAAACGCCATCGACGCCGGGTGCACCACCCTTACCGTGGAGATTGCCCACGGCGGCATGAGCTATATCCGGGTCACGGACGACGGCTGCGGCATCCCCGCCGGGGAGCTGGAGACCGCCTTCCTGCGCCACGCCACCAGCAAGATCCGCAGTGAATACGATCTGGAGGCCATCGGCACCCTGGGGTTCCGGGGGGAGGCTCTGGCGGCCATCGCCGCCGTGTCCCGGGTGGAGGTGGTCACCCGCACCGCCGCATGCGACTTCGGCGCCGCCCTCACCCTGGAGGGCGGGACGGTGCGCAGCCGGGAGGAGGCCGGCGGCCCGGTGGGCACCACCATGATCGTCCGGGACCTGTTTTTCAACACCCCCGCCCGGCTGAAATACATGAAAAAAGACGCCGCCGAAGGGGCGGCGGTGTTTGCCGCCGTCCAGCGGGAGGCCCTGGCCCGGCCCGAGGTGGCGGTAAAGTTCATCCGCGACGGACGGCAGGAGCTGCTCACGCCCGGCGACGGGGCGCTGAAGTCGGCGGTCTACGCCGTGCTGGGCCGGGATCTGGCCCTGGGGCTCCTGCCCGTCCGGGGCAGCGGCGAGGAGGGCGTGCGCGTGGAGGGCTTCGTCTCCCTGCCCGCCTGCTGCCGGGCCTCCCGCAACTACCAGTTCTTCTTCGTCAACGGCCGCTTTGTCAAGTCCCGCACCATGATGGCGGCCCTGGAGCAGGCCTATGCCAACCAGAAGATGGTGGGCAAATTCCCCGGCTGCGTCCTCCACATCACCACCCGGCCCAACGCCGTGGACGTGAACGTCCACCCGGCCAAGACCGAGGTGAAATTCGTCTCGGACAAGCGGGTGTTCGACGGGGTGTACCACACCGTGCTGGGGGGGCTCGACGCCGGCACCCAGCGGCCGGCAGCGGTGATAACCGCGGTCAAAACGCCTGCCGTGGCGCCCCACGACACCGTCACCCCCAACCAGACCCGGCTGGAGCCGGTTCCCCCCGCCCGGACGCAGGAGCTCCCCCCCGCTCCGGCTCCCGCATCCCGGGCGGAGCCCCGCCCGGAACCGCCTGCCCAGCCGGTGGTGCGGCCCAGTTCCCGCATCCCCGTCCGCACCAATTACCTGCGCTCGGCCCTGCTGGACCGATCAGGCAGCCTGCCCCTGAGCGACTTTGCAAAGCCCCGGGCCGCCGCGCCGGCTCCCGCTCCCGAGGCCAAGCCGGTCCCGCCCCCGCCGGTCTCTGCGCCCCCGGCGCCCGAGCCGGAGGCCGCCCCCGAGGCCGAGCCCTGGGCCGTCCGGGGGGAGCTGTTCCACACCTATATTCTGGTGGAGCAGGGGGAGCGGGCCTATTTCATTGACAAGCACGCCGCCCACGAGCGGATGAACTTTGACCGGCTCAAGGCTGGCGGGTATACCCCCATGGTCCAGCGGCTGCTGGCCCCGGTGGTGTTTACCCCGGCCCCGGAGGAGGGGGCGGCGCTGCTCCAGAACCGGGAGCTGCTGGGCCGCTTCGGCTTTGAGGCGGAGGACTTTGGCGGCGGGGCCGTTATTGTGCGCCAGGCCCCCGACTACGTGGATGCCGGGGACGTGGAGGCCACTCTGATCGAGCTGGCCGCCGGGCTGCTGAAGGAGGACCGGGCCGACCCGGAGGGAGCCCGAGACCATCTGATGGCCACCATGGCCTGCAAGGCGGCCATCAAGGGGGGGCAGAAGAACGGCCCCGCCGAGCTCCAGCGGGTGGCTGAGGCCGTCATGAGCGGGCAGGTGAAATACTGCCCGCACGGGCGGCCGGTGGCCATCGAATGGACCCGGGGACAGTTGGAGAAGCTATTCAGGCGAGCATAGCCAGCAGCAGGCGCAGCGAGGCCCCAAAGCCCTGCCGGAAAGCTTCGCGGAGCCCCTCGTCCATTGTCTCGTCGAAGAGGGCCCACAGGTTGTCGGCCAGGTCCGGGCCGGCGGCGGAGGCCAGGTCGGCGTGGATCGTCCGGCGGAGCCGCTGGAGGGAGTCGGAGGCTTGGATCTCCGGCATCTCATTCCAAAGAGCTTCCAGAAGAGGGTCCATGTTGCACCTCCCGTATCGTTTTTACCTATAAGTAGAGTATATTCTACTGAGAGGTAAATGTCAAGGAGGTACTATGGAATATCTGCAGATTTTTTCCCAGCGGGTCTATGAACTCCGAAAAAAGCGGGGATTAAGTCAGAAGGAGTTGGGGGAGGCCGTGGGCCTGTCGCATAAGGCGATTAGTACCATTGAAAGCGGGGCCCGGTCCACCACCATAGAAAAACTGATCGCCCTTGCAGACTTTTTTGGTGTTACAATTGATTATCTGATTGGAAGGGAACCGCCCTCCGGGGGGCCATCCTGTCCCACTCCAACCGACAGGCGGTGATCGTGTGCCGAATAAAATAGTCGTGGTCTGCGGCCCCACGGCCTCGGGCAAAACGGCCCTGGGCGTGGAGCTGGCCCTTCTCGCCGGGGGCGAGGTGGTCTCCGCCGACTCCATGCAGATCTACCGCGGCATGGACATCGGCACCGCCAAGCCCACCCCGGCGGAGATGCGGGGGGTCCCCCACCACATGCTGGACGTGGCGGACCCGGCCGAGGACTACTCCGTGGCCCGGTATGTAGCCGACGCCTCCGCCTGTGTGGAGGACATCCTGGCCCGGGGCAGGCTGCCCATCCTGGTAGGGGGCACGGGGCTGTATATCGACCACCTGGTCGCCGGACGGGAGTTTGCCCCCTTCTCCGGCCGCTGGCGGGAAAAGCTCCAGGCCCGGGCGGCGGCCCAGGGCGTCGCACCCCTCTATGACGAGCTCCGGCGGGTGGACCCCCAGCGGGCGGAAAAGCTCCACCCCAACGACGAGCGGCGCATCCTCCGGGCCCTGGAGGTCTGGTACGAGACCGGCGAGACCATCACCGCCCACGATCTCCGCACCGCCGCCCTGCCCCCCCGGTATGCGGCGGTGCGCATCGGGCTGAGCTTTGCCCGGCGCGCCGATCTGTGGGAGCGCATCGACCGGCGGGTGGACCAGATGGCGGCGGACGGTCTGACGGAAGAGGTGCGGGGGCTTCTGGCCTCCGGCGTGCCCCGGAGCTGCACCGCCATGCAGGCCATCGGCTATAAGGAGCTGGCCGCCGCCCTGGACGCAGGGGCTCCGGTGGACGGGGCCCTGGAGGAGATCAAGCTGCGCTCCCGGCAGTACGCCAAGCGCCAGCTCACCTGGTTCCGCCGGAACCCGGCGGTGAAGTGGCTTCTCTGGGAAAAAACGCCCGATCTTTCGCGGGCACGACGGGATGCGACAGCATATTTGGAAGAAAATGGATTACTATAAGTACACTTTACGGGGCCTGCGCCCCATAGAAAGAGGAGTGTACTTATGATGCAGAGACAGACAAGCCTACAGGATACCTTTTTGACCCGGGCCCGGAGGGCCAAAAGTCCGGTGACCGTTTTTCTGATGAACGGCTACCAGCTCCGGGGGATCATCACCGGGTTCGATTCCTTTGCCGTAGTCCTGGTGTCGGACGGCAAGCAGCAATTTATCTACAAGCACGCCATCTCTACCATCGCGCCCCTACAGCCTGTGCCGCTGGAGGGCGAGGAGGAGGGCTGACGGGAAACGAGGCGTGGCATGAAGCAGCCCACAATCATTACAAAAGTCGTCATGCTGGTGATCTTTCTGGCCAGTGTGGTCTACCTGGTGGGGGCCGCCTGGCAGATTTTCACCGACCCCTTTTCCACCATCATGACCTACGAGTATACGGTGGACGACGCGGCGGAGGCCACGGGCTGGCTGGTGCGCACCGAGCAGGTGATCCCCGGCCAGGGCTCCATTGTGGACGTGCTTCCCGACCAGGGGGAGAAGGTGGGGGCGGGCCAGACGGTGGCGGTGGTCTACCGGGACGAGACCGCCCTGGACCGCAGCCGCCAGCGCCGGGCCCTGGAGCTGAAGCTGCAGCAGCTCAACTACACCCTGCTGCGGGGGGAGGCCTCCTGGGACAACCAGCGGCTGGACCAGTCCATCACCGACGCCATGGCCCGCCTGCGCGCCTCGGCGGCGGCGGGGGACCTGACCGGCCTGGAGGAGCAGGCCCTGACGCTGAAGAGCCTGGTGCTCCAGCGGGAGGCCACCTATGACGGGGCGGCCTCCATTGACGCCCAGATTCAGGCCGTCCAGGCCCAGATCAACGCGTTGGACCAGGCCTCCGGCGCCGATACCACCGCGGTGAGGGCGCCGGTGGCGGGGACCTTCTCCGCCCTGGCCGATGGCTACGAGTCGGTGCTCACCCCCGCCGCGCTGAACAACCTGACCCCCCTGTCCCTGGAGACGCTCACCGCCCAGCCGGTCGCCGCGCCGGAGGGGGCGGTGGGCAAGCTCATCACGAAGGCCACCTGGTATTTCGCCGTCACCGTGCCGGAGGAGGTGGCCGCGCGGCTGGTGGAGGGCTGGTCGGTGCGCATCCGGTTTTCCCGGGACTGGTCGGGAGAGGTCGCCATGAAGACCGAGTCCATCAGCGCTCCCCAGGACGGGCGGACGGCGGTGGTCTTTTCCTCCGACCGGCATCTGGCTGACACCTCCCTGCTCCGCCGCCAGACGGTGGATCTCATCTTTGACAGCACCACCGGCATCCGGGTGCCCAAAAAGGCCATCCGCACCATCGACGTGACCCGGACCGACCCGGACACCGGCGAAAAGGTCCCCACCGGGGAGAAACAGGTGGGGCTGTATGTGCTGACCGGCGTCCAGGCGGAGTGGCGGCCGGTGGAGATCCTGGCGGACGACGGGGACTACTGCCTGGTGCAGAGCGTCCTGTCGGACAACCCCACCGCCACCGAACAGAAAAAGATGCTGCGGGCGGGGGACGAGGTGATTGTGGCCGCCGAGGATCTGTTTGACGGAAAAGTGGTGCGATAGCGTCGTCGCAAAGTCCGCTATGCTCCATTTCCGCCTAACGGCGAAAGCTGTGCCAGCTCCCTTGCTCCTCCTTTCCCCGGCGAACCCGCTTCGCTGGGCTTCGTCGGGGAGTGCCGGGCGGTGGGGGGTGAGCGCTTTTTATCAGTCCAGGTATGGAGGTGCTTACATATGTCGCTGTTGGAAAACATCGCAAAGGTAAAGAAGAACATTGCCGCCGCCGCCCGGTCGGCGGGCCGGGGCCCGGATGAGGTCACGCTGGTGGCCGCCACCAAGGTCCAGAGCTCGGACACCATCCGGGCGGCCATCGCCGCCGGGATCACCGTCTGCGGGGAGAACCGGGTCCAGGAGCTCACCGCCCATCTGGCCGACTACGCCTACGATGGGGCCCGGGTCCACTTCATCGGTCACCTCCAGACCAACAAGGTCAAGTATGTGGTGGGCCGGGTGGATCTGATCGAGTCGGTGGACTCCCCCCGCCTGCTGGAGGCCATCGACCGGCAGGCGGCCAAGCTGGGCATCGTGCAGGACATCCTGCTGGAGGTGAACATCGCCGGCGAGGAGAGTAAGGGCGGCTGTCCGGCGTCAGAGCTGCCCACTCTGGCCCGCCTGGCCCGGTCGGCGGGGCACGTGCGGCTGCGGGGATTGATGTGTATTCCGCCCGTTGCCGCCGCTCCGGGGGATAATTGTATGTTTTTCCGCAAAACCCGGCAGCTTTTTGTTGACATAAGAATGGAAATGGGCGATAATGATTCTGATATCGACTGTCTCTCCATGGGGATGAGCGGCGACTACGAGGACGCGGTTCGCGAAGGGGCCACTCTGGTGCGGGTGGGCACGGCCCTGTTCGGGCCCCGGCCGCCTGTGCACGCCGGAACGGTCTGACCGGCCGGGAGACGGAAAGGAAGTACATCTATGGGATTCATTGATGAATTGAAGCGTCTGGCCCGCCCCTATGAGGACGAGGAAGAGGACGAAGAGGCATTTGACGACTTTGAGCCCGTCTCCCGGGTGGAGCGCAAGGAGAAGCCCCGGGAGGCCACCGGCGCGCTGTACGCCGTGGACCCGGAGCCCCGCCGCAGCAATAAGGTGGTCAACATCCACACCACCACCCAGCTCCAGGTGGTGCTGGTGAAGCCCGACCGCTTCGAGAACGCCGCCGAGATCGCCGACCACCTGCGGGAGAAGCGCACGGTGGTGCTCAACCTGGAGTCCACCAACAAGGACATCGCCCGCCGCCTGCTGGATTTCCTGTCCGGCGTGGCTTACGCCAACGAGGGCAAGATCAAGAAGGTGGCCATCTCCACCTATATCATCACGCCCTACAACGTGGATATTTTAGGAGATCTGATCGACGAGCTGGAAAACAACGGGCTGTACTTCTAGGGCCGGGCGCACAGAACCGGTCCGTACAGAGAGAATGCCGCGGGCGGAGACGGCTCCGCCCTCTTGGGCTGAGAAACGGGGGAATGGCGTATGATGACTCCGCAGGAGGTCTCCCAGCACGCCTTTGCCAAGGCGTCCTTCGGGGGCTACAACATGGCGATGGTGGATGAGTTCTTGGATGTGCTCACCGAGGACTACTCCGCCCTTTACAAGGAAAACGCGGTCCTGAAGAGCAAGATGAAGGTGCTGGTGGAAAAGGTGGAGGAATACCGCTCCACCGAGGACGCCATGCGTAAGGCCCTGCTCACCGCCCAGCGGATGGCCGACGAGATGGTTCAGGATGCCCAGCGCAAGCAGGCCGAGCTGCTGGCCCAGGCGGAGGCCGAGGCCCGGAAGAAGGTAGAGGCCCTGCGGCAGGAGGTGGAGAACGAACAGCTCCGCCTGACCGCCGCCCAGAGCTCCACCGCCGCCTATGTGGGCAAGCTGAAGGAGCTCTACCAGCACGAGATGGAGTACCTGGGCGGTCTGTCCCAGCTCTCCGCCCCCGCTCCGGCCGCCGATCCGGTGGACGCCGCCGTCAGCGACATCGACGCCTCCATCCACAAGCTGATGGAGGAGAAGCCGGCGGAGGACCTGGAGGACACCAAGGAGCTGGAGCCCGTTACCACGCACGCCGGCGGCGAGAGCGGCGGGCTGTACGGGGATCTGACCGGCTATTCCGCCGCCCAGGCGGAGGCCGAGATGCCCGGCGAGAAGTCCGGCGCGCCGGAGGAGCCCGCCGCCCAGCGGGAGGAGGCCCCCGCCCGTCATCTCGACTTTAAGGGCCTGGAGCACCACTTCGGCAAGGACTACGAGATCAAGTGAGAAGGATTGGGCCTTGACAAAGGGCCTGGAAACGGATAAAATGCTTTGGCAATAGGTAAAACGCGTGGAAGAGGACGAGTAGCGCCCCCGGACCGCTCAGAGAGCCGCCGTTTTGGTGCGAGGCGGACGGGAGAGGGACGCGAAGGATCACCTCAGAGCGGCCCGGCTGAACCGAGTAAGCCGGGACGGGCGGCGGCCGTTATCCGTCTTTGAGCGGCCGCGGCATCCCCGCGGCAAGAAGAGTGGTACCGCAGAGGTTTCAGCGCCTTTGTCTCTTAGGGAGACAAAGGCGCTTTTTATCTTCCAGACAGGCAAAATGATTGATGATATAGAAGGAGAAACGCACCCATGGACTACAACCAGACCATCCATCTGCCCCAGACCGACTTCCCCATGCGGGCGGGTCTGCCCAAGCGGGAGCCCGAGATGCTCCAGGCCATGTACGACAAGGACCTCTACCACAAGATGGTGGGCCGCAACGACGGCAAGCCCCTCTTCGTCCTCCACGACGGCCCCCCCTATGCCAACGGCAGCATCCACATCGGCACGGCCCTGAACAAGATCCTCAAGGACATCATTGTCAAAGAGAAGAACATGACGGGCTACTGCTCCCCCTACGTGCCCGGCTGGGACACCCACGGCCTGCCCATCGAGTCCGCCATCCTGAAGGACAAGAAGGTGAAGCGGGACGAGCTGACCACCAGCGAGTTCCGGGAGAAATGCAAGGAGTACGCCCTGAGCTTCGTGGACAAGCAGCGGGAGCAGTTCAAGCGCCTGGGCGTGCTGGGCGAGTGGGACGACCCCTACCTGACCCTGAAGCCCGCCTTTGAGGCCAAGCAGGTGGAGATCTTTGGCAAGATGGCGGAAAAGGGCTTTATCTATAAGGGCATGAAGCCGGTGTACTGGTGCCCCCATGACCAGACCGCCCTGGCCGAGGCCGAGATTGAATACCAGGACGACCCCTGCACCACCCTGTTCGTCAAGTTCCCCGTCCGGGACGACCAGGGCAAGCTGGGCCGGTACGCCGACCTGAGCAAGACCTACTTCGTCATCTGGACCACGACGCCCTGGACCATCCCGGGCAACATGGCCATCTGCCTCAACGCCGAGTATGACTACGTGCTCCTCCAGGCCCCCAACGGCGAGGTCTATATCCTGGCCAAGGACCTGGCCGAGTCGGTCTGCAAGGCCGCCCACATTGACTTTGAGGCCTCCAAGGTGCTGGCCGTCCTCAAGGGCAGTGCGTTTGAACGGATGACCGCCAAGCACCCCATGTTCGACCGGGATTCCGTCATCCTCAACGGCGACCACGTCACGTTGGACGCCGGCACCGGCTGCGTCCACACCGCCCCCGGCTTCGGCGCCGACGACTTCAATATCTGCCGCCAGTACGACGCCGCCGGGCTGACCCATATCGGCACCCCCGTGCCGGTGAACGCCAAGGGCGTCATGACCGACGAGCGGTACAACGGCCAGTTCTACGCCAAGGCCAACGACATGGTGGTAGAGGATCTGGAGGCCGAGGGTTTCCTCCTGGCCAAGGAGGAGATCACCCACTCCTACCCCCACTGCTGGCGGTGCAAGCACCCCATCATCTACCGGGCCACCGAGCAGTGGTTTTGCTCCGTGGACGCCATCAAGGACGCTGCCGTGGCGGCCTGCGACGGCATCCGGTGGAAGCCGGACTGGGGCAAGGACCGCATGACGGGCATGATTACCGAGCGCAACGACTGGTGCATCAGCCGCCAGCGGGTGTGGGGCGTGCCCATCCCCATCTTCTACTGCGATTCCTGCGGGGCGGATATCGTCACCCCCGAGACCATCCGGCATGTGGCCGCCCTCTTCCGGGAGCACGGCTCCAACGTCTGGTTCGACCGGGAGGCCGATCGGCTGGTGCCCGCCGGGTTCCGCTGCCCCAAGTGCGGCCACACCCACTTCACCAAGGAGTCCGACATCATGGACGTGTGGTTCGACTCCGGCTCCACCCACGCCGCAGTGCTGGATGAGCGGCCCTACCTCCATTTCCCCGCCGATGTCTATCTGGAGGGCGGCGACCAGTACCGGGGCTGGTTCCAGTCCTCCATGCTGACCAGCATCGCCGCCAAGGGCGTGGCCCCCTATAAGCAGATCATCACCCACGGCTGGACCGTGGACGGCGAGGGCAAGGCCATGCACAAGTCCCTGGGCAATGCCGTGGGCCCCGAGGAGGTCATCAAGGACTACGGCGCCGACATGCTGCGCCTGTGGGTGGCCTCGGCCGACTATACCCAGGATATGCGCATCTCCAAGGACATCATGAAGCAGCTCTCCCAGGCCTATCTGAAGATCCGTAACACCGCCCGGTACATGCTGGGCAACCTGTGCGATTTCAACCCCGACGCCGACCAGACGCCCCTGGACCGGATGGAGGCGCTGGACCGCTTCGCCCTGGCCTCCTTCAACGACCTGGTCAAGACCGTCCGCGAGGCCTATGTCCGCTATGAGTTCCACGCCGTCTACCGGGCGGTGTACAACTTCTGCGTGGTGGATATGTCCAACTTCTACCTGGACATCATCAAGGACCGGCTGTATTGCGGGGACGCCCACGGCCGCCGCTCCGCCCAGACCGCCCTGTATACCATCCTGGACGGCATGACCCGGCTCATCGCCCCCATCCTGGCCTTCACCAGCGACGAGATCTGGAGCGCCATGCCCCACACCGCCGACGTGAACACTGAGAGCGTCCTGCTCAACGACATGCCCGGCTACGACGAGGCTCTGGCCCTGTCCGAGGCGGACCAGGTCCGCTGGGATAAGCTGATCTCGGTCCGCGACGCGGTGAACAAGGCCCTGGAGAACGCCCGGGCCGCCGGGGTCTTTAAAAAGGCCCAGGACACCGAGGTCACCCTCTCCGTGGCCGAGCAGAAGGACGCGGACTTCCTGTCCGGCGTGGACCTGGCCACCCTGTGCATCGTCTCCAGGGTCACCGTCACCACCGGGGCGGTGGAGGGGGAAAAGATGGCCGACTGCCTCATCCCCTGCACCATCGCGGTCAAGCTGTCCGAGGCCCCTAAGTGCGTGCGCTGCTGGAACCATAACGAGCACGTGGGGGAGGACCACGACCACCCCGAGCTGTGCCCCCGTTGCGCCGGGGTCGTGCGCGCCGAAGCATAAGCAGACAAGCTGAGCCCCCGCGGCCATACGTTGTATGGCCGCGGGGGCTTTTTTGTTCTACGTTTCCCGAGGCGCCCAGTGCGGGCAGGTCTGGTCCTTGGTGCGCTTTTTGATCCGGGGGTACTTGCAGTGCCCGCAGTCCACCTCGTGGTATCCCTTGCCCCACTTCCGGTAGTGCTGGGCAAAGTATTTGCAGGTCCCGCAGATTTTTTCCTGTTCCATATAAATCACCTCGCAATATTGATATCATATAGATATCAAATTGTCAATATCTATATGATATCTTTTTGTATCGTTGCGGCGATAATATCATACTGATATAATCTTGATATCAAACAGAGAGAGGTGGGTCACATGGGACAACAGGAGAATCCCTATCCGCTTCGTTTGGAACGGGAAGTCATGTCAAAATTACGAGTGGTAGCCAAAGAAAATGGCCGCTCGATCAACAAAGAGATTGAGATTTGTCTCAAAAGGTATTTGGAAGCCTACGAAAAAGAACACGGCGCCATCGCCGTCCCCAAGGAGTAACCGCTCATGCTCTATGCCATCCTCATCCTCGCGCTGGTGGTTCTGGATCAGGTCGTCAAGTTTCTGGTCCGCGCCCACATCCCCCTGGGAGGTTCCCTCCCCTTCCTGCCCCACATTCTGGAGCTCACCTATGTCCAGAACACCGGGGCGGCCTTTTCCATGCTCTCCCAGCATACCTGGCTGCTCACCATCGTCTCCGCCGTGGTGGCGGTGGTCATCGCCGCCGCCCTGGTCAAAAAAGTGGTGAAGCACCCCTTTGGGGTCCTGTCCCTGTCGGTGGTCCTGGCCGGGGCGGTGGGTAACCTCATCGACCGGCTGTTCCTGGGCTTTGTCACCGATATGTTCCAGACCCTGTTTATGCGCTTTGCCGTCTTTAACGTGGCCGACATCTGCGTGGTCTGCGGCGGCATCGCCTTCGTCGTCTACATCCTCTTCTTTGCCGAGAAGCTGGAGAAAAAGGAGTCCGGCCATGACACCCATCCGGCTGACGGCTGACCGGGCTGGGGAGCGGCTGGACCAGTTTCTGGCCCGCTCGGTGGAGGGGCTGACCCGCTCGGCGGCCCAGCGGCTGCTGGAGGAGGGGGCGGTGACCCGGTCGGGCCGCCCGGCCCGGAAAAACGACAAGACCTCCCCCGGCGACGTGCTGGAGGTGGTCCTGCCCGACCCCGCTCCGGTGGACCTCCTCCCCCAGAACATCCCGCTGGACGTGGTATACGAGGACGGCGACGTCATCGTGGTCAACAAGCCGGTGGGCATGGTGGTCCACCCCGCCCCCGGCCATCCCGACGGCACGCTGGTCAACGCGCTGTTATATCACTGCGGAAATAGCCTTTCAGGAATCAACGGAGCGCTGCGCCCCGGCATCGTCCACCGCATCGACCGGGACACCTCGGGGCTCATCATCGCCGCCAAGAACGACGCCGCCCATCTGGCCCTGGCCGAGCAGCTCCAGGACCACTCCCTGTACCGGGAATACGAGGCGGTGTGCGCGGGCAGCCTGAGGGAAGACGCCGGCACGGTGGACGCTCCCATCGGCCGCCACCCCGCGGACCGGAAAAGGATGGCCATCGACCGGAAAAACGGCCGCCGGGCGGTGACCCACTGGGCCGTACTGGGACGGTATCCCGGCTGCACCCACATTCAATGCCGTCTGGAGACCGGCCGCACCCACCAGATCCGGGTCCACCTGGCCTCCATCGGCCATCCCATTCTGGGGGACACGGTGTATGGGGCCAAAAAGCCCTATCCCGGCCTGGTCGGCCAGTGCCTCCACGCCCGGCGGCTGTCCTTCCTCCACCCGCGCACCGGGGAACGGGTGACCGTGGAGTGTCCCCTGCCGGACTACTTCACCGCGTTGCTTGACAAGCTGTCCAGGCTGAGATAAAATAGGACCCGACCGCAGGACAAATCGAATACAGGGGCGCTGGACGCAAGTCCGGCTGAGATGCGAGGCGTATGGCCGCCTCCGGTCCCTTGAACCTGATCCGGGTAATGCCGGCGTAGGAAGCTGATTCGACACCGTGTCGTTTCTCCTGTACCGCTTGCGCTAGCTCCGGTTTGCGCTGCGGTACATTTTTTAAAAGGAGAAATGATCGATGACCTCTGCAAAACCGACCCGCTCCGCCGTGTCCGGCCGCACCCGCACCCGCATGCTGTGCGAAGGCGCCATTATGGTGGCCCTGGCCCAGATCCTGAGCTATATCAAGATCATGGAGCTGCCCAACGGCGGCTCCCTCACCCCAGCCATGTTCCCCATCCTGCTCTTCGCCGTGCGTTGGGGCCTGAAGGACGGCCTGCTGGCCGGCTTTGTATTCGGCCTTTTACAGCTCATCTTCGACGGCGCATATGCCTGGGGCTGGCAGTCCATGCTGCTGGATTATCTGGTGGCCTTTCCCCCGTTGGGTCTGGCGGGCCTATTCAAAGGGAAAAAGTGGGGCATTTTTGCCGGCACCGTCCTGGGTTGCCTGGGGCGCTTTATCGTCCACTTCATCAGCGGCATTACCATTTACCGTATCTACGCTCCCACCGAAATTCTGGGCACGGTGTTCGACGAGCCCAATCTCTACTCGCTCGTGTATAACGGCTCCTACATGCTCCCCAACACCATTCTGGCCCTGGCCATCGCCGGGCTGCTCTACGCGCCTCTGAAGAAATTCTATGTGGGGGAGGATATTCCGAAATAAGAAGGTGTGATTGGATTGGGCAAATTTGAGGGCGTTCTCCTGGCCAGTGACTTTGACGATACCCTGGTGGGCGGAAGCTGCGAGCTGTCCCCGGGCAACCGGGCGGCGCTGGCGTATTTCATCCGCGAGGGCGGCCGCTTTACCGTGGCCACCGGCCGGGCCCGCCGCACCTTTGCCCCCTATGCGCACACCATTCCCCTCAACGCCCCCGTGATTTTGTCCAACGGCGCGCTGCTCTACGACTTTGCTGCCGGGCGCACGGTGGTGGACCTGCCCCTGCCCGAAACGGCGGCGGCCGACCTGGGGCAGCTCTGCGCCGTCATGCCCCAGATCGGAGTGGAGACCTACCACGGCGACGACGTGTATATCTTTCAGCCCAACGCCTTCACCCAGCGGCATGTGGAGCGGGTCAGGACCACCTGGACCCAGCGGGACCTGCCGGACATGCCCCAGCCCTGGAGTAAGGCGGTGATCCAGGCCGATTACCAAAGCCTGCTGACTGCCCAGAAGTACCTGCTGGACCGCTGGCCGGACCGCTATGAGGTCATCTTCTCCAACGCGGTGCTGCTGGAGTGCACCGCCAAGACCGCCACCAAGGGCGGCATGGTGCTGAAGCTGGCCCAGCGGCTGGGCGTCGGCCGGGAACACATCTACTGCGTGGGGGACAATCAGAACGACATCCCCATGCTGGCGGTGTCTGCCGTGCCCTTTGCCCCCGCCAACTGTGCCCAGGCGGTCCGGGACTGGGGCGCCGTCCTCCTGTCTTCCTGCGAGGAGGACTGCGTGGCCCAGGTGATCCAGACGCTGGACCGGCGCTATTAAAAAGTTACGAAACACCCCGGAACGCACATCGTTCCGGGGTGTTTTGTGTCGGAAGAAATTACTCTGACTTTATAAATCGTGCTTCTCAAGGCCGGTCAGGTCTGCTATAATAGAGGCAGAAACCAGTTCATGCTAATATTTCCCAGAGAGGGGGGCCGACATGGAACGGACGCAGGCGGTGGAGTTTATCATCCGACTGGAGCAGACCTATCTGGAGCAGCGTGACATGAAGGCCCTTCTGGCGGCGATGGCGCCCGGGGTCACCTGGATCGGCAGCGGCCGGGGCGAGGTCTGCTGCGGAAAGCAGGAGGCGCGCCGCCTGCTGGAGCAAGACCTGGCCGAATACGGAGGAGCGTTCTCCATCACCGAGCGCTGGCAGGAGGCGGAGCCCCTGCCCGGCGAAGGCTGGCTGATCTATGGCGGATTCCGCGCCGAGCCCGGCGACCCGTCTGCCGGACTGGCAGAGCTGGACCTGCGGTTCAGCGCGGTCTGCACGGAAACGGAGGACGGCCTCCAACTCTGCCACATCCACCTCTCCCAGCCGGACTTTGATCAGCGGCCGGGACGGCTCTATGTCCTGCAGGACAGCCGGGCCCGGACGGAGGAATTCCGCCAGCGGGCGGCGGAGAGCCAGCGTGAGCTGCTGGATGTGATGGAAAATCTGCCCGGAGGGGTGCTCCGCTGCCGCGATGACAGAGGTTTTACCATCCTGCAGATGAGCAGCGGCTTTCTGGATATGGTGGGCTATCGCCAGACGGAGCTGGAGGAGCAGTACCACAACCGCCTGATTGATCTGATCCACCCCGACGACCGGGAAAATGTGCGGAAGAATTTCCGCGCGCCGGTGATAAACTCCACGGTGGAACAGGAGTACCGCCTGATCTGCCGCGACGGCCACCCGCTCTGGGTGCTGGATCGGTCCCGCCTGGTGCGCAGCCCCGGCGGCGCGCCGGTGTTCAACACCATGCTGATGGACATCACCGAGCGTAAGCAGGCCCAGGAGGCCCTGCGCCTGTCGCTGGAGCGCCATCAGATCATCATGGATCAGACCAACGACATCATTTTCGAGTGGAATATCGTACAGGATACCCTGAGTTTTTCGAACAACTGGCAGAAAAAATTTGGCTACGCCCCCATCCGGCGGGAGATCAGTACCCGCATCCCCAGCTCCAAGGACGTCCACCCTGACGACATGCCCGCCTTCCGCCAGCTCCTGAAGGCCGCGTCGGCGGGGGCACCCTATTCATCGGCAGAGTTCCGCATCCGTAGCTGGGACGGCCGCTATCTCTGGTGCCGTATCCGGGCCACCACACAGTTCGACAGCGAGGGCAGGCCCATCAAGGCGGTGGGGGTCATCACCGACATCGACGCCGAGAAGAAACACGAACAGCGGCTGCTGGAGCAGGCCCAGAAGGATTCCCTTACCGGTCTGCTGAACCAGAGCGCGGCACGATCCCGGGCCGCCGAGCTGATCGAGGGGCGGCGGCCGGAGGAGATTCAGGCCCTGATGATTCTGGACCTGGACAACTTCAAGAACGTCAACGACCAGTACGGCCATCTGTGCGGAGACGCGGTGCTCACCGACCTGGCGGCCTGTCTGAAGCGGCAGTTCCGGGGCTCCGATGTCATCGGCCGCATTGGCGGGGATGAATTCGCGGTATTCCTGTCCAGTCTGAGCCAGGCGTCGGATGCCGGGGTCAAGGCCGGGGAAATCCTGGCCGCCATAGCCGCCCTGCCGCTGGAGGGCGCCCCCGACCTGCAGCTCTCCTGCAGCGTGGGCATCGCCCTGTGCCCGGCCGACGGCGCCGACTACCAGCGCTTGTACCAGTGCGCCGATTTGGCCCTCTACCAGGCCAAGAGCCAGGGGAAGGCGTGCTTTGCCTATTACAGCCAGGAGCTGAAGGACGGTCCCGGCCGCAGCGGCAGGAGCCGCTCCGCCGTCAGCTCCCCCATCGACTCCGACTCGGTGTGCGACGTCACCGAACAGCTTGCCCGGTACGCCTTCCGGATGCTCTACGACGCCGGCACCACCGAGGCCGCCATCGGCCAGATGCTGGAGGTCGTAGGCCGGGCCTATGACGTGAGCCGGGTCTATATCTTTGAAAACAGCGCGGACGACACCCTGTGCTATAACACCTTTGAGTGGTGCGGCGAGGGGGTCTCGTCGGAACGGGAGAACCTCCAGGGCCTGTCCTACCAGGAGGACCTGGGGGATTACCAGTCCAACTTCGACGCCAACGGCATCTTCTACTGCCGGGACATCTCCACCCTCCACCCCGACCTCTATGCGGTGCTGGCCCCCCAGGGGATCTGCTCCATGCTCCAGTGTGCGATTCTGGACGACGGGCGGTTCAAGGGCTATGTGGGCTTTGACGAGTGCCGGGCCAACCGCTACTGGACCCAGGAGCAGATCGAATCCCTGACCCTGGTGGCCCGGGTGTTGTCCACCTTCCTGATGAAGCAGCGGCTCAGGGAGCATGTGCAGGCGCTGGAGCAGCGCCTGGCGCAGGAGAAGGAGCAATGAAAACCAAACCGCGGGACAGCCATTCGGCTGTCCCGCGGTTTTTCTTGCCTCAGGAGGCTCGCCCCATGAAGGCATAGAGCATGACCGCGGCCTCGCCCCGGGTGGCGGTGCGGTTGGGATTCAGGCGGCCGGAGCCGTCCCCCCGAACCATGCCCAGCCCCTGGGCCAGGGCGGCGTATCCCAGCAGTCCGTCGGGAATGTCGGCCTGGTCGGAGAAGGCAGTGTGGTAGATCCCCTGGAGCCGCGCCGCCGGGCCATAGCCTCCGGCGTCCAGCAGCAGCTTGGCCGTCTCTAGACGGGTGAGCGGCCTGCCGTCCTCCCGCTCCGCCCGGGTGAGCAACCCCATGCCGTAGGCGGTGCGGTACAGGTCGTCGGCCCCGGCGTCGTCCAGAGCCCCGGGGTCCACCCGGTAGCCCCGGGTGCTGACCAGCAGGGCCACCAGGTCCCGCTGGGTCAGGGCCTGGGTGGGCGCGAAGGAATCCCCGGCGTAGCCGACGCCGTATCGGGCCAGGGCCTCCACGGCGGGCTTGGCCCAGGGAGCGTCGTCCAGGTCGCCGTACTGGACGGCGGCCTCCTCATAGCGGTGGACCACAGGTTCGCCGGTCTTGGCGTCGATGCCCAGGACGGGGTCGCCGCCGCTGACCAGGGTGTAGCCCAGTTTCAGCGTCGAGAGATAGGAGAACCCCATCTCGGCCAGCGGGCCGTAGTCGGGGTTGGACAGGTCCAGCTTCTCCGGCACGGCCACATAGCCGCCCTGTAGCTGGAAGGTGGCCAGATAGGCCTCCAGCGCAGCCTGGGGACCGATGATGCCTTCAGGGCTTTCAAAGGGGATCCCCTCAGTCCAGGCCTGGTAGAAGCCGGACACCGAACCGTCGGAGGAGTCGATCTCCGCGTAGAGGCAGTTGTCCGGGAAGAAATAGCCGTTGACCTGCTGCGCGTAGACGAAGGACCAGCTCTCGGGCTCGGCGTCATCCGGGGTGCGCCAGGCCGCCGGGCCGGAATCCCGTTCATAGGCTGCGCTCTCCCCGAAGAGCTCGCCCCGGTACTTGGACAGGAAGGCCTCCGCCTTCTTCCGGGCCTCGGCCTCGGAGACCGCCGCCCGGCAGTCCTCCCGCCAGGGCATGGAGCTGGATACGCTCTCCAACCCACCGGTCTTGGCGTCCAGGGTGACGTACCGCCGCCAGACGCCCTGGTCGGTCTGCCGGGCGTAGGTGAGCTGGGCGGTGACCTTGGCGTCCGCGGGAAGGGCGTCCTCGTCCGCGCCGGCCCGCTCCACCTGATAGGACGCGGCGGCCAGAGCGTAGGCGGTCAGACCCAGCTCCGATACCGCCCGGGCCCGCTGGTCCAGCTCTTCTTTGCTCAGCGCGCCGGTCAGCTTCTCCACCCCGGTCTGCTCCGCCTGGGTGAGGCTTTTGGCAATGTCCATGGCCGCCGCCGACTCGGCGGGGGCTGCGCTGTTCCCGTCCCCCAGCAGGGCGCCGCCCCGGCCCAGCTCCCGGTAGAGCGCGGTCAGGTCCACCAGTTGCCCGGAGACGTCATCCACATAGTATTCGTCGGTGGGGTTGGGCAGATAGCGCAGCACTGCGGCAGTCCCGTCCTCGGAGCGCACATACTCCAGCCGCAGCGAGAGGGTGTCCCGCAGCAGGGCCTTGGCGGCCTCCGCGCCGGTGCGGAACCGGGCGGCGGGGATGTCCCCCAGGTACGCGCCCTCCAGGCTGTCCCGGTAGAACCAGGTGACGGTGTTGTCGCTGCACCGCACGGAGAGGGAGAAGGACAGCGGAGAGGGCAGGCCGTTGAGCCGCAGGGCGCCGCGGCAGCGGTACTGGGTCCTCCCCAGCCAGCCGCCGGAGTCGAAGGGCTCCAGCTCCGCCGACTCCTCCTCGCCCAGCACCCGGTCCAGGAAGGCCTGGGCCGCCGCCTGGGCCTGGACCGGGTCTCCCTCGGGTAGGGACAGGGTGTCCCGGCGGTTGGAGACGTCCTCGTCGTAGCGGTCGTAGCGCAGAATCTTGCCGTCCTCGGTGGCGGTGACCTCCAGGGAGCCGGCCTCGCCGCTCCAGGACAGGTACCACGCCGGGGCCAGCTCGTTTTCCGTCAGGTCGCCGTAGAACTGGTCATAGACCTGGGTGTCGATGCCCAGCGTCTCCTTTACCCGCAGGGTGACGGCGGCCAGCCGGGCGTCGCTGTCCTCCTCCGCCGCCGCGGGCAGGGCCAGAGCACCCAGCAGGGCCAGGGTCAGCACGAGAGACAAAAGCCGTTTCATTACAAAACCTCCATTCGATCTGAAATGGTTCGCTCTGGTATCACTATACCTCTTAGACGTAAATTTTCCCATCCGGTTCCCCAAATTTTCCTTGACTTTTATCGAACATCCGTTGTATAATTTGATCGAACAAAAGTTCCCTAAACGTTGGGAGAAAAAAGACGTCCATATGTAAGAGCGGGCGGAGAAAAAGTCCGGTTTTTAGGACAGTACCTCTGGTAGACTGGCCACATCGACAGCGGGAGGGATCGGCATGCAGACCATTTACTATCAGACCAGCAGCTTTATTCGCCATGAGGGCAACGTGGTGGACCTGGGGGCATACCGCCGAAAGCTCTCGGCCGTGTCCGGCGGCGACTGGGAGGACGTGCCGGTCCAGGAGCCCGCGCCCACTCAGCCGGAGGCCGCCGCGCCCCTGCTGCGGCTGGTGCCGCCGGAGTCCCCCAAGGTCCGCGCCGCCCGCCGCCGGCGGAACGTGCGCCGGGTGGGCCTTGCCCTGGACCTGCTGGCCAGCCTGGCCGTGGTGGCCGTAACGGTGACGGCAATGGTGCAGTTCGTGCGTCTTGCCTGACCATACGTGGTATCCCCCATTCCGTGGGCCGCAAGATGTTGCGGCCCACGGAAATTTTGTTTGGAAAGGGGATTTTTTTCTTTACACAGGTGTTAAAATATGATAGTCTATTAAGGCACGTAAAGTGCCCATACCGGCCCTGGCGCTTCGTTTCGGGACACAGCCCGCTGTTCTGCGGGGGTCTCACCCGCCCGCTACGCAGCTCCATGGGCAATTGAAACAGAAAGGTGGACATCCCCATGATCCGTAAGGACGAAAAGACGGCCGTGATCGAGGCCAACCGCACGCACCCCACTGACACCGGCTCCCCCGAGGTGCAGATCGCCATCCTCACCGCCCGCATCAACGGGCTCACCGAGCATCTGCGGATGCACAAGCATGATAACCACAGCCGCCGCGGCCTGTATAAGATGATCGGCAAGCGCCGCAAGCTGCTGGACTACCTGGCCAACAAGGACGTAGAGCGTTACCGCGCCCTGATCGCGAAGCTCGGCATCCGTAAGTAAGAACCTGAATGAGGGGTGGCGCGGAACACCGTGCCGCCCCTTCTTCCCATGTACCAAAAATAGACGCCCACCAGAGCCCATCCACTTTTTTAGCAATTGAACCTGCCCTCGTCCCTGCCGCAGAGGAGGGCGCGTTCAAGTGCTAAAAGGGCTGAAGGCTCTGATGTGCGCCGATCAATGAAGGAGGACGCACATGTCAACCGTTATCACACACAAGCAGTTCCCCAACTACAAGGTCTTTGAGATGGATCTCTGCGGCCGGCCCCTGAAGATCGAGGTGGGCAAGGTGGCCGAGCTGGCCAACGCCTCGGCCATGGTCCACTACGGCGATACCACCGTGCTGGTGGCGGTCACCGCCTCCGCCCGGCCCCGGGACGGCATCGACTTCTTCCCCCTGAGCGTGGACTTTGAGGAGAAGCTGTACGCCGTGGGCCGCATCCCCGGCTCCTTCCTGCGCCGGGAGGGCCAGCCCTCCCTGCCCGCCGTGCTGGCCAGCCGGGTCATTGACCGGTCCATCCGGCCTCTGTTCCCCTACGATTTCCGCAACGACGTGGTGGTCACCGCCACCGTCATGAGCGTGGATTACGACTGCTCCCCCGAGGTCACCGCCATGATCGGCGTGTCGGCCTGCCTGGCCTACTCCAACATCCCCTGGGCCGGCCCCATCGGCTGCCTGGAGGTGGGCTATGTGGACGGCCAGATCGTGCTCAACCCCAATCAGGAGCAGAAGCACGCCTCCCAGCTCGACCTGACTGTGGCCGCCACCGAGGGCAAGGTCATCATGATCGAGGCCGGCGCCAAGGAGCTGCCTGACGACAAGATGTACGACGCCATCGTGACCGCCCATGAGGAGATCAAAAAGCAGGTGGCCCTCATCCATGCCATGGTCGCCGAGATCGGTCGGGAGAAGATGACCTACGACCACGCCGACTTCGACCAGGTGCTCTTCGACAAGATTGTGGAGGCCACTCTGGACGAGGCCAAGGCCGCCATGGACACCGACGACAAGAACGTGCGCGAGGAGCGCTGGAACAAGCTCATCGACCACTGGCACGAGCTCTTCCTGGAGGACTTCCCCGAGATGGACAAGTACCTGGAGGAGATCACCTACAAGTTCCAGAAGAAGATCGTTAAGGCCTGGCTGCTGGAGGGCCACCGGGTGGACGGCCGGGCCAAGAACGAGATCCGTCCCCTGTCCGCCGAGGTGGGGGTCCTGCCCAAGGTCCACGGCTCCGGCCTGTTCACCCGCGGCCAGACCCAGGTCCTGTCGGTCTGCACCCTGAACACCCTCTCCGCCTGCCAGAAGCTGGACACCATCTGGGAGGAAGAGGAGAAGCGGTATATGCACCACTATAACTTCCCCTCCTACTCCGTGGGCGAGGCCCGCGCCGCCCGCAGCGTCAACCGCCGCGAAAAGGGCCACGGCGCCCTGGCCGAGCGGGCCCTGGAGCCCGTCATCCCCAGCCAGGAGGATTTCCCCTACGCCATCCGCGTGGTCTCTGAGGTCCTGAGCTCCAACGGCTCCACCTCTCAGGGCTCCATCTGCGGCTCCACCCTGGCTCTGATGGACGCCGGCGTGCCCATCTCCGCCCCTGTGGCTGGCATCTCCTGCGGCCTCATCCAGGACGACGACGGCTCCTTCACCACCTTTATCGACATCCAGGGCGTGGAGGACTTCCACGGCGAGATGGACTTTAAGGTGGCCGGCACGAAGAAGGGCATCACCGCCATTCAGATGGACATCAAGAATGACGGCCTGAGCCACGCCATCATCCAGGAGGCCCTGGCCATCACCAAGGACGCCCGCTTTGCGATCCTGGACGAGGTCATGCTGCCCTGCATCGCCCAGCCCCGCCCCGACGTGGCCGACACCGCCCCCAAGATGGTGAAGATGAAGATCGACGTAGACAAGATCCGCGAGGTCATCGGCTCCGGCGGCAAGGTCATCCAGAAGATCTGCGCCGACACCGGCGCCAAGATCGACATCGAGGACGACGGCACCATCTATATCGCCGGCGTGGACAAGGCCTCCTGCGACGCCGCCAAGAAGACCATCGAGACCATCGTCTTTGTGCCCGAGGTGGGGCAACTGTATTACGGCAAGGTGGTCCGCATCCTGCCCTTCGGCGCTTTCGTAGAGCTGGCCCCCGGCAAGGACGGCATGGTGCACATCTCCAAGCTGGCCAACCGTCGGGTGGAGAAGGTGGAGGATGTGGTCAACATCGGCGACATGATTTGGGTGAAGGTCACCGAGATTGACGAGAAGGGCCGCGTGAACCTGAGCTACAAGGACGCCCTGAAGGAGCTGGAGAACAACCCCGGCCTGAAGAAGTAAGAAATATGAACGCATGGTTTGAGGCCGCTGGAGCGGCGGCGTGGGGCGCCGTCGGCTTCGGCGGCCTCTCCCGCTGGATGGACCCGCCTGCCCGGGCTCGGGCGGAGAGGCTGTGCCCCTCCCCGACCGGGGTCTTTGTGGCCGCCTTTCCCTATTACGCGGGGGATGATCCCGGCAACCTGTCCCGGTATGCCCGGGGAGAGGACTATCACGCCGCAGTGGTTCTGCGGCTGGAGCAGGTGTGCGCGCGGCTGCGGGCCCGTTGGCCGGAGCACATCTTCCGGCCCTCCGCCGACAGCAGCCCCATTCCCGAGCGGGCCGCCGCCCTGTGCGCCGGGCTGGGGGTGCTGGGGGACAACGGCCTGGTGCTGCTGGACAAATGGGGCTCCTGGATCTTTCTGGGGACCATCCTGACCAATCTGACCGGCTATCCCTGGCCGGAGCCCGTCCCCCTGCGCCGGTGCGTCCACTGCGGGGCCTGCGCCGCCGCCTGCCCCGGCGGGGCATTGGAGGCAGACGGGGTCCGGACGGACCGCTGCCTGTCCCATCTGACCCAGAAAACGGGGGAGCTGACGCCGGAGGAGGCCGCCCTTTTGTCGGCCCACCCGCTGATCTGGGGCTGCGACGTGTGCCAGCAGGTCTGCCCCTATAACCGGGCTGCGCCGGTCACCCCCCTGCCGGAATTCCGGGACGATCTGGTGCCCGCCCTGACGCTGCCGGACGTGGCGGGGCAAACCCGCAGACAGTTTTTGGAGCGCTACCCGGGGCGGGCCTTTACCTGGCGGGGACCGGGGCCGCTCCAGCGCAATCTGGAGCTGAAGGACGGGGAATAAAACGGCCGCCTTTCGCGGAAACTAACCGTGAAAGGCGGTGTATTTATGCAAGTACGCGATTTGATGAATCAGAGCGTGGTGTCCATCGACCCGTCCGAGTCGGCGGCCCTGGCGGCCCGGCTGCTGGCCCGGCATAACCTGGGCTCCCTGCCGGTGTGCGGCACGGACGGAGGCCTGCGGGGCATCGTCACCGACCGGGATATCGTGACCCGGTGTGTGGCGGCGCAGGAGGACCCCAGCAAGGTGCCGGTGCGGGACATCATGACCCGAAACTGCGCCGTGGTGGCCCCCGACGACGACGCTCACGAGGCGGCCCGCAGAATGGCGGCCCAGCAGGTCCGGCGTCTGCCGGTCATGGAGGGGGACAAGGTGGTGGGGATGCTCTCCCTGGGGGACCTGGCCTGTTGCCAGCAGTACGACATGGAGGCGGGCGCGGCCCTCAGCGAGATTTCCGACAACGTCCACCGGGTCCGCAGCATGGAGCATGTTCCTCAGAGCATCAAGCGCCACGCGGAAGAGGAGTAAAACGGGCCCCCGGCCAATGGACCGGGGGCCCGCTTCTCACTCCGGGACGTCGGCGTCCCGCTGGGCCGGGCCGTCCAGCAGACGCCCGCGGTAGTCGAACCGGGAGCCGTGGCAGGGGCAGTCCCAGCTCTTCTCATCCGGGTTCCACTCCAACTGGCAGCCCAGATGGGGGCAGCGGACCGAGACGCAGAAGACCTCCCCGCCGTCATCTTTGTAGACCCCCAGCTTTTCCCCGCGGTACTCCACCACGCCGCCATGGCCCCTGGGCAGGGCCTCCACCTCTGCCCTGGGGGGCGTGAACAGCCGTCGCCCCAGCCCCTTGGCGGCCTGGGCGCTCTCCTGGAGGAGGGCCTTCCCGGCGGCGGGGGGCTGGAAGCGCTGGGGGGTAAAGACCTCCTCCCAGGGGCTGGCGCCGGTTGTGATGAGGTCGGTGAGCAGCCGGGCGGCCACCATGGAGGAGGTCATCCCCCACTTCTGGAAGCCGGTGGCCACATACCAATTGGGTGTGGTGGCGGAGAACCGACCGATATAGGGCACACCGTCCAGGGGCATCCCGTCCTGAGCGCTCCAGGCGGCCATCTCCCGGCTCTCAGGCCAGAAGCTCCGGGCGGCCTGCCGCAGCTTCTGGTACTGCCCGCCCGCCGAATTTTCCCCGGTGCGGTGGCCCCCGCCGCCCAGCAGGAGCAGGTCTCCCTGGGGCCGGAAGGAGAGGCCGTCGCCGTCGGTGCCGAAGTACATCCCCTCCAGCCCGGCGGCGTTTTCCAGGGCCAGCACGTAGCTGCGCTCCTGGTGCATCCGGAGAAAATAGTATCCCGGGACGTTGCGGAAGGGGTAGTGACAGGCGAACACGACGTGCTCCGCCGTCACCGTCCCCCGGTCGGTGATCACCCGGTTTCCCTCCACGTCCCGTACCCGGGTCTGCTCATAGAGCTCCAGCGGCTCCGCCACGGCGTCCAGGAAGCGCAGCGGGTGGAACCGGGCTTGATTCCCGAACCGCAGGGCGGCGGCCACGGGGAAGGGCAGCTCGGTGTCGGCCGTGCAGGCCGCGTCGATGCCCAGGCTGTGGGCGGCCTCCGCCTCCCGGTGGATGGGCCAGGGGTCCCCGGTGGCGTAGAGGTAGGCCGGGCAGTCGGTAAAGTCGCAGTCGATGCCCCCCTCCCGGACCATACGGCGGTATTCCGCCACGGCCCACTGGTTAGCCTGGGCGTAGAGCACGGCCTTTTCCCGGCCGAGCTGGTCGATGAGCCGCTCGTAGATGAGGCCGTGCTGGGCGGTGATCTTGGCGGTGGTGCGCCCGGTCTGGCCACTTCCGGCCCGGGCGGCCTCCAGCACCACCGTCTCCAGCCCCGCCGCCCGGAGAAAATGGGCGGTGAGGATGCCGGCCAGCCCGCCGCCGATGACGGCGGCGTCTACCTTCCGGTCCCCCGACAGGGGCTCCCGAGGCCGCAGGGAGGCGGTCCTGTTCCAAATGGATTCCTGCATGGCATATCCCACCTTTGGGCGGGGGAGGGCCCCGCCGTTCTCGATGGTCTAGCATGCGCGATATTTTGGAAAATATGCGCCGTTCAGCCCTGAGCCTGCCAGAGAGGCTCCCAACTGGCGGAGTTTTCCCCCACCGAGACGTTCCGCTTGCGGGGCTGGGCCCCAAGGGTTTGCCGGTTCAGTCGGGAATATACTCCCGGATGCGCAGCACGGCCCCCAGCCCCTCGGCCAGGGCCCGGCAGGCGGCGATCTCGGCCGGGCTCTTGTCCTTGTTGACGATGGTCATCACCACCGTGGGCACATACCCTGCCGCCCGGCGGGTAAAGTCCAGCATGGCCTGCCAGGCCGCTTCCCCGTCCCGGGGATGGGTGACGGCGCAGTACTCCTCCGCCGTGGAACCGTTGAGGGAGATGGACAGCACGTCGATGCGGCCCTTTAGATCGGGGGTCACGTCCCGGCCCAGGATCAGATTGGCGTGGCCGTTGGTGTTGATGCGCACCGGCGGCAGGGCGGGAACGGCCTGTTTCAGCGCATCCACCAGCCAGCAGATGTCGTCGGTGCGGAACATGGGCTCCCCAAAGCCACAGAACACCAGCTCCCGGTAGCAGGAGAAGTCCCGGGAGAGCAGGTCGGCCAGGGCCTCCTCCCGGGTGGGCTCGTGGTCCAGCCACAGGTCATCGGCGTAGATACTGCCATTGTGGCCGTTGTGCCGCAGGCAGAACACGCAGGCGCAGTCGCACCGGTTGGTCAGGTTAACGTACAGCGCCCCTTCATACGCATAGGAAATGGTCTCCATACGGTTGTACCTCCTCACAGAATGTTGAAAAACCGTTTGCCGTTTTCCAGGGTGGCCCGGAGGACTTCTCCGGTCTCCAGCCCCTTGAGCTGGGCCACACGGGCGGCGGTCAGGGGGAGGAAGGAAGAGTCGCACCGCTCCCCCCGGTGGGGCTCGGGCGCCATGTAGGGGGCGTCGGTCTCCAGCATGAGCCGGTCCAGCGGGACCCAGCGCACCACCTCCGGAGCCCGCCTGGCGTTGGAGAAGGTGATGTTCCCGGTGAAGGAGAGCATCCAGCCCCGGTCCACCGCCACCTTGGCGTCCTCCAGGCTGAGGGCGCAGCAGTGGAACACGCCCCGGGCGTTGGGGTGGGAGCGGACGATATCCAGGCAGTCCTTGTGGGCGTCCCGGTCGTGGACGATGGCAGGCAGGTCCAGCTCCTCCGCCAGGGAGAGCTGGGCGTCGAAGAAGTCCCGGGAGAAGGCCCGGGCCTCGGGGGTCTTGACCCAGTAGTAGTCCAGGCCGATCTCCCCAATGGCCCTGACCCTGGGGTGGGCGGCCAGGGCGCGGACTTGGTCCAGGTCGGCCAGGGCGGCTCCCTCCAGGTTCTCCGGGTGGAAGCCCACAGCGGCGTAGAGGAAGTCGTACCGCTCGGCCAGGGCCACCGAGGCGGCGGAGGACGCCAGATCACAGCCGGGGCAGACCGCCAGCGCCAGTCCCCGGGCGGGCAGAGCGGCCAGCAGTGCGTCCCGGTCGGGCTCAAAGGCGCCGTCGTAATAGTGGGCATGGGTGTCGAAATACATGGTCTACAGCTCCTGTTGTCGGTTTGTTCCATGATACAATGTTTTTTGGCAGAAAGCAAGGCGGGCCCTGACGAAGGTCAGGGCCCGCCGTTGTTCGGAGGGTCAGAGAAGGGCCAGGGCCCGGCGGCAGGCGGGGCAGACGTTTTTGCCTCGGAAGAGAATCACGTCGGCGGTCTCGCCACAGAAGACGCAGGAGGGCTGGTATTTGGTCAGGAGGATGCACCCCTCGTCCACGGAGATCTCCAGCGGGTCTTTATCCTGGATGCCCATGGTCCTGCGGAGCTCGATGGGCAGGACGATGCGGCCCAATTCGTCTACGGTCCTTACGATTCCGGTTGCTTTCATAGCGGGAGGTCTCCTTCCATTTTTAAAATCCAAGTATTTTTGGAAACTGTAACCATTCTACAATGAGTTACAAATTATGTCAATCTTTTTTCGGTAAAAATTATTGGAAATTAGGTCAAAACATCAAAAGCCCCCCCACCTGGATATAATGCAATCATACAAAGGGGGCGATCCAGATGACATTTGGGGAAAAGTTGCAAGAACTGCTGGACTGGCGCGGCAAAAGTCAGTCCAAGGTGGCGGAGCTAGCAGAGGTCTCCCAAAGTGCAATCAGTGATTATGTCAACGGCAGGAGCACCCCTTCGATTGACGCCGCCCGGAGGATTGCCAAGGCGCTGGACGTCTCCCTCTGGACACTGCTCAACGGCGAAGCCCTGGCCGTTGTTTCCATGGACCTGACCGAGCGAGAGCGCCGGCTGGTCAGCGGCTACCGCCGCCTGAACGACGAACAGCGGGCGGCGGTGGACCAGTTGCTCCAGGCCATGGGTCCCGATCCCAAATAACAAAAGAGCCCGCCCCGGTCGGGGGCGAGCTCTTTCGTTGTCCGGTCAGCACAGCTCAAAGCCGGCGGGCACCTTGTCGTCCAGCATCAGCAGGTGGAGCTGCTCCTTGCCGTCGATCTCCTTCACGGCGGAAATGAGCATCCCGTTGGACTCCAGGCCCATCATCTTTCGGGGGGCCAGATTGACGCAGGCCACCAGGGTCTTGCCCACCAGGTCCTCGGGCTCGTAATACTCGTGGATGCCGGAGAGGATTTGCCGGGTCTGGCCCTCGCCGCAGTCCAGGGTGAAGCGGAGCAGCTTCTTGGACTTCTTCACCGCGTCGCACTCCAGCACCTTGCAGGTCAGGAACTTCACCTTGGCAAAGTCGTCGATGGTGATATACTCTGGCTCCTTGGCGTCCTGGGCTGCCTGCTTGGCCGCCTCAGACGCTTTCTCCAGCTCCTCCAGCTCCTTCTTCACGTCGATGCGGGGGAAGAGGTTGTCCCCCCGGCTGACCTGGGCGTCGGCAGGCAGCCGGCCCCAGGCGCCGGCGCTCTCCCAGGTCTGAAGAGAGGCGTCCGCCCCGATCTGGGCAAAGATCTTCTCACAGGTCTGGGGCATAAAGGGGGTGAGCAGCACGGCGGATATGCGGATGGACTCCAGCAGGTTATACATCACCCGGGCCAGACGGGGGCCGTTGGCCTCCAGGTCCTTGGCCAGCACCCAGGGCTTGTTCTCGTCGATATACTTGTTGGCCCGGCCGATGACGGTAAAGACCTCTATCAGGGCATTCTGGAAGGCGTATTTTTCCATCTGGGCCTCGTATTTCTCCCGCAGGCCGGCCCCCAGGGCCGCCAGCTCGTCGTCCAGAGGATCGGCGGTCTGGGCGGCGGGCAGCTTGCCGCCTGGGAAGTACTTGCCCACCATGGACACCGTGCGGGAGACCAGGTTGCCCAGGTCGTTGGCCAGGTCGGTATTGATGCGGGTGATAAGGGCCTCGTTGGAGAAGTTGCCGTCGGAGCCGAAGGGGAACTCCCGCAGCAGGAAGTACCGCAGGGCGTCCACGCCATAGCGCTCGGCCAGCAGGTAGGGGTCCACCACGTTGCCCTTGGACTTGCTCATTTTGCCGCCGTCCAGCAGCAGCCAGCCGTGGCCGTACACCTTCTTGGGCAGGGGCAGGTCCAGAGCCATCAGGATGGCGGGCCAGATGATGGAGTGAAAGCGGACGATCTCCTTGCCCACGAAGTGCACGTCGGCGGGCCAGAACTGGTCAAAGTCGTGGTACTTCTCATTGTCGTAGCCCAGGGCGTTGATGTAGTTCGACAGGGCGTCGATCCAGACGTACACCACGTGGCCCGGGTCGAAATCCACGGGCACGCCCCAGGAAAAGCTGGTCCGGGAGACGCAAAGGTCCTCCAGGCCGGGCTTGATGAAGTTGTTGACCATCTCGTTGACCCGGCTGCGGGGCTCGAGGAAGTCGGTATCCTCCAGCAGGTGCTGGATGCGGTCGGCGTACTTGGACAGCTTGAAGAAGTAAGCCTCCTCCTCGGCGTCCACCACCTCCCGGCCGCAGTCGGGGCACTTGCCGTCCACGAGCTGGGTCTCGGTCCAGAAGGACTCGCAGGGCTTGCAGTATTTGCCCACGTATTTGCCCTTGTAGATGTCCCCCTGCTCATAGAGCTGCTTAAAAATCTTCTGCACCGACTCCATGTGATAGTCGTCGGTGGTGCGGATAAAGCGGTCGTTGCTGATGTTCATCAGCTTCCACAGGTCCAGCACCCCACGGGGGCCCTCCACGATGTTGTCCACGAAGGCCTTGGGGGCCAGACCGGCCTCCCGGGCCTTGTCCTCGATCTTCTGGCCATGCTCGTCGGTGCCGGTGAGGAACATGACCTCGTATCCCTGCAGGCGTTTGTAGCGGGCCATGGCGTCGGTGGCCACGGTGCAGTAGGTGTGGCCGATGTGGAGCTTGTCGGACGGGTAATAGATGGGCGTGGTGATATAAAAGGTGTTTTTATCCTTCATCCGGGGTTCCCTCCCTATTGATTTCAGTCTCTCCGGTATCTTCCGGTTGCAGCCGGCGGGGCATTCGCGGGCCCTCCGGCCGGGCGGCGTTGTACTGCAGAAGGACGGTGGTGGCCAGCAGGTAGAGGGCGAAGGCCACAAACAGCAGCAGCATGGACACATCATGGCGGTCGGCCAGGGTCACCAGGCAGAAGTAGACGCCCAGCAGCGAGAAGAAGGAGGCCCGAAAGACCTTGGCGCGCTCAAAGGCAAAGCCCGCCGTAAAGTAGGTGCCCAGCACCGCGGCGATGACGGCAAAGAGCTGGTAGACGTAGTCCAGGATCACCGGGTCGGCGGAGCGGGCCTGATAGGCCGAGATGAGCCACAGACAGCAGGTGTAGGACGGCAGAAGCAGGGCGGCGCTGTACTTGCCGCGGCCCTCCATGCGGTAGTTGTTTTTGCCCACCACGAACAGGCACGCGGCGGATACCAGACTCATCAGGGCCAGCAGCACCCGGGAGAAGGCCGTCACGTCGTGCCGCAGGTAGAGCAGGAAGGTGAGCAGGCCGGAGGCGGCCATCAAAAAGGCGGCGGCCACCAGGACCGTCAGATACAGGGCGTTGTTGGGGGCGCCGAAGGCCTCGTCATAGCCGCCGGGGAAGACCCGATGGGTGCCCCGGCACAGCACGGCCAGCACGGCGGCCACCACCACGGTCAGGGCGATGAGGGCCCAGGTGGCGGGGGCTCCGGCCACGGGCAGGCCGGTGTCCGGCTCGAAGGCGGTGGAGAGCTCCCAACGGCGCAGGAGAAAGCCCGCCGCTCCGCCCGCCACGGCCACGCCGGGAAGCAGGATATCTTTCCGCATGTGTTCAAGTCCTCTCTGAAAAAAGAGTTCAGATCAGTATACCACGTTTTGGGAGGATGGAAAAGAGGTCCGGCCGACAAGGCGGTCCGGGGCCGCGTCGGAGTGTCCGCCGGGGCCATGGGCCCTGCGCCCGACGCGGGAGGCCCTCAGCCCTGCGCCTCCTGTGCCACCCGCTCCAGATACTCGTCGTAGGTCATCAGACGGTCGATGAGCCGGCCGTCGGCGGTGAAGTCAAAGATGCGGTTGGCCACGGTCTGGACCATCTGGTGGTCGTGGGAGGAGAAGAGCACGTTGCACTTCACCGCCTCCAGCCCGTTGTTGACGGCGGCGATGGACTCCAGGTCCAGGTGGTTGGTGGGCTGGTCCAGCAGCAGCACGTTGGCCCCGGAGAGCATCATCCGGGAGAGCATGCACCGCACCTTCTCGCCGCCGGACAGGACCTTGACGGGCTTGTACACCTCGTCGCCGGAGAAGAGCATCCGGCCCAGGAAGCCCCGCAGATAGGCTTCGTGCTTGTCCTCGGAGAACTGGCGCAGCCACTCCACCAGATTGTCCCCGCAGTCCTGGAAGAACTCGGTGTTATCCTTGGGGAAGTAGGAGAAGGTGGCCGTCTGGCCCCACTTCACGGTGCCCTCGTCGGGCTCCCACTCGCCGGTGAGGATCTTGAACAGGGCGGTGTGGGCGTTTTCGTTCTCGCCCACGAAGGCGATCTTGTCGCCGTGATTTACCGTAAAGGAGACGTGGTCCAGCAGCTTCACGCCGTCCACCGTCTTGCTCACGTCGGTGACGAACAGAATGTCCTTGCCCACCTCCCGGTCGGGGGAGAAGGCCACCCAGGGGTAGCGGCGGGAGGAGGCGGGGATCTCCTCCAGGGTGATCTTCTCCAGCAGCTTCCGGCGGGCGGTGGCCTGCTTGCTCTTGGACTTGTTGGCGGAGAACCGGGAGATGAACTCCTTGAGCTCCTGGGCCTTCTCCTCATTCTTCTTGCTCTGGTTCTTCATCAGGTTCTGCATGAGCTGGGAGGCGTCATACCAGAAGTCGTAGTTGCCCACGTACATTTTGATCTTGTTGTAGTCGATGTCCACGATGTGGGTGCAGATGGTGTTGAGGAAGTGCCGGTCGTGGCTGACCACGATGACGGTGCCCTCGAAGTCCAGCAAAAAGTCCTCCAGCCAGTTGATGGCGTTGATGTCCAGGTTGTTGGTGGGCTCGTCCAGCAGCAGGATATCCGGATTGCCGAACAGCGCCTGGGCCAGCAGCACCTTCACCTTCAGCCGGCCGTCCACGTTCTCCATCACGTCATAGTGCATGGACACCGGGATGCCCAGGCCCTGGAGGATACGGCTGGCGTCGGACTCGCTCTCCCAGCCGCCCAGCTCGGCGTATTCCTCCTCCAGCTCGCAGGCGCGGATACCGTCTTCCTCCGTCATGTCCTCCTTGGCGTAGAGGGCCTCCTTCTCCTTGCCGATGTCGTACAGGCGCTGGTTGCCCATGATGACCGTGTCCATGACGGTATAGGCGTTGTAGGCGTTCTGGTCCTGCTTGAGCACCGACATGCGGGTCTTGGGCAGAATGGACACCTCGCCGGAGGTGGGCTCCAGCTCGCCGGAAAGGATCTTCAAAAAGGTGGATTTCCCCGCGCCGTTGGCGCCGATGATGCCGTAGCAGTTCCCCTTGACGAACTGCAGGTCCACGTGGGAAAAGAGGGGCTGGCCGCTGTATTGGAGGCCCAGATCGGAAACAGTGATCATGTCGTACTCCTTTTTATATAGAAATCATCATTCGAAGAGGTATTATATCATAACGGCGGAGGAAATCCTAGAGAAAAATTGGACAAGTTCCGGGGATTGTGGTATATCTGAAAGCAGCTTTTTGAGAAAAGGAGGGGGGCATATGGAGAGCCTGTTCCGCTGCCCCGTCTGCGCCGCTCCCCTGGACCGGGGGGAGCGGGCCTACACCTGCCCCAACGGGCACAGCTACGACATCGCCCGGGAGGGATACGTGCACCTCCTCCCCGCCAACCGGAAGCACGCCCGGGCCCCCGGTGACGACAGGGATATGGCCGCCGCCCGGAACCGTTTTTTGTCCGGGGGGTGGTACGCTCCCCTGCGGCGGACCCTGTGTGAGCTGGCGCTGGAGTGCCTGGGGGAGACGGCGGCTCCGGCGGTGCTGGACTCCGGCTGCGGCGAGGGGTATTACACCGCCGGGGTGTACCGGGCCCTGATGGAGACCGGCCGTCCGGTCCGGATGGCGGGGGTGGACCTGTCGAAGCCCTCCCTGCGCTGGGCGGCCCGGCGGGAGAAGAACGCCGAGTTTGCCGTGGCGTCGGTGTACCATCTGCCGGTGGCGGACGCCTCGGCGGACCTGCTGCTCAACTGCTTCTCCCCCCTGGCTCTGGAGGAGTTTCGGCGGGTGCTGCGGCCCGGCGGGACCTACCTCTATGTGGTGCCCGCCGCCCGGCACCTGTGGGAGCTCAAGCAGGTGCTGTACGACGCACCCTATCGGAACCGGGAGGCCGAGACGCCCTATGAGGGCTTGGAATATCTCGACATCGTGCCCGTGACGGCGGCGCTGGACCTGCCCGACCGGGAGACTCTGGCGGACCTGTTTCGCATGACCCCCTACTACTGGAAGACCCCCAGGGCGGGAGCGGAACGCCTGGCCGTCCTGGACGGCCTGCGGGTGACGGCAGACTTCCGGGTCCACGTGTTCCGGCGGAGGAAAGAGGCCGGCCGTCGGTCCGGAGCCGGGCTTGCGCAACAGGCCGGACTGTGATATAGTGGTCGCGCGAACTGCGCCGGGCCGGGCCCGGCAGTTGGATTTGAGGTCGCGCCCCGGAGCGCGGGCGTTTGGGTACGAAAGGGAGTTTCGATGCCTGTGGGAGACCTTGAATCAGGCAAATCGAAATGGAAAGGACTTTTGCACCCATGGAAATCAACGGTGAGCAGGTCAACGAGGTCGTGCGCTACGACCAACTGGAGCTATCCCCCGAACTGATGAGGGCCATTGAAAAGAAGGGCTACGTCCAGGCCACCCCCGTCCAGGGCGGGGCCATCCCCTATTTTATGGAGTGGAGGGACGTGATCGCCAAGGCCCCTACCGGCACCGGCAAGACCTTTGCCTTCGGCATCCCCATGGTAGAGCACGTGGACCCGGCGTCGGACGCGGTTCAGGGCCTGGTGCTGGCCCCCACCCGGGAGCTGGCCATCCAGATTATGGAGGAGCTGCGGGACCTGTGTGAATTCAAGGAGGGGGTCCGGGCCGTGGTGCTCTATGGCGGACAGCCCATCGAAAAGCAGATCACCCAGCTCAAGAAAAAGCCCCAGATCGTGGTGGCCACCCCCGGCCGCCTGATGGACCACATGAAGCGCCGCACCGTCCGGCTGGATCAGGTCCAGACCGTGGTGCTGGACGAGGCCGACCGGATGCTGGATATGGGCTTCATCCACGACGTGACCCGCATCCTGGACCAGATCAAGTCCCGGAAGAACCTGGGCATGTTTTCCGCCACCATCTCCCGGGAGGTGATGGATATCTCCTGGGTATACCAGAGGGACCCGGTGGAGATCGTGGTCCGGGCCGACGAGCAGAACAAGCCGGACATCCAGCAGTACCGCATCGCCGTGGACCGGGGGGAGAAGGTGGACATCACCGTCAAGCTGCTGGAGGCGGGCAGCTACGAGCGGGCCATCGCCTTCTGCAACACCAAGAATATGACCGACCGGCTGGCCGGCCTGATGAAGATGAAGGGCATCTCCGCCGAGGCCATCCACGGTGACATCCAGCAGCGGGTCCGGGAGCAGACCCTGAACAAGTTCCGCAGGGGAGAGCTTCGGGTGCTGGTGGCCACCGACGTGGCCGCCCGGGGCCTGGACATTGACGACGTGGACGTGGTGTTCAACTACGACGTGCCGGACGAGAACGAGTATTACGTCCACCGCATCGGCCGCACCGGCCGGGCCAAGCGTCACGGCGTGGCCTACACCCTGGTGTCCACCATCACCGAAGAGATGCGCATGGACGACATCCAGAAGACCACCAAAAACGAGGTGGCCCGCCTGAAGTATGAAAAGGGCGTTCTGCTGGAGGTCGAGGGGAAATAGGGCTGGATTTTAAGGATTTTTAATCTTTTCTCTCTGGTTTTTTTCATCCTTGGGCCGTATACTGAATACAAATGAAGGAGGGGTTGCTATGAACGAACCGAAAAAGCTCTATCGCCTGGACCATGGGATGCTGGCCGGCGTCTGCGGCGGCGTGGCCGAATATTTTAACATGGACCCCAGCCTGGTGCGGCTGTTGTGGGTGGTGCTCACCGTCGTCAGCTTCTCGCTGGGCTTCTGGGTCTACCTCATCGCCGCCATCATCCTGCCCAGAAAGAGCGACGTCTACCCCGGCTATTGAGCGCCGGGGCCGGCTCCGGGCGCTGCATGCCAGCGCCCGGAGCTTTTTGCGCCCGGCCTGGTTTTTCACGGGCCAAACGTGTTATACTAATTTTCTATCGGACTGGAGCATGATGCGGAAGAAGGGAGCTGTCCTCAAAAGGGACGGGAGGAGGCCGGACGGTGAGCTATTATGACAAGGTATATGCCCTGGTGCGGCAGATTCCGCCCGGCCGGGCGGCCACCTACGGCCAGCTCGCCCTGATGACGGGCAGCCCCCGGGCCTCCCGGGCGGTGGGCTACGCCATGGCGGCCTGTACCGACTCCGCCATTCCCTGCCACCGGGTGATGGCCCGGGACGGCGTCATCCGGGAGCACGCCTTTGGCCCTGGGGTCCAGCGGGCCATGCTGGAGGCGGAGGGAGTCCCCTTCACCCCCGACGGGCGGGTGGATTTGGCCCGCTGCCGCTGGGACGGTCGGTGACCGGGTGAAATGCCGGGCAAAATCGGCGGGTTTTCCTTGCGTTGGGGAGGACTTCGTGATAGAATTTCGTATTAGAAAGCATTGCCAAGGAGAATGAAACCGATATGATCGACTTCCGAACGCCGCAGCCCTCGGACAAAGCCTGGGTGGACGCCCTGCTGGCCCAGGCGGACTACCGGGGCTGCGACTATAATTTTACCAATCTGTTTGTCTGGAGCCGGGCCTATGGCCAGGAGATCGCCCAGGTGGACGGGTTTCTGGTCACTCATCTGTGCGGACGGATGGGGTGCAGCTACATGTATCCGGCGGGCAGCGGCGACTTGGCCGCCGCCATCGACATCCTGGCCCGGGAGGCCGACGAGCGGCGGCAGCCCCTGCGGCTGGTCTGCCTCACCACCCGGCAGATGGAGGAGCTGGACCGGCTCATGCCCGGCCGCTTTGCCTATGAGGCCGACCGGGACGGCTTCGATTACCTCTACGACATCGACCGCCTGGCCGATCTGACCGGCAAAAAGCTCCACGCCAAGCGCAACCACATCAACCGCTTTATGGACAATAACCCCTCCTGGGTCTATGAGGAAATCACCCCCCAAACCCTGCCCGAGTGCCTGGAAATGGATCAGGAGTGGTATCGGCGCAGCATGGTCCGGGAGGGCGCCGCCGAAGAGCGGGACCTGGGCGACGAGGGCATCGCCCTGCGCACCGCCATGGACCATTACCACGCTCTGGGCCTGGAGGGGGGGCTCATCCGGGTGTACGGGGAGGTAGTGGCCTTTACCATGGGGGACCGCCTCAACTCCGACACCTACGACGTCCACTTTGAGAAGGCCTACGGCGAGCTCCAGGGGGCCTACGCCATGATCAACCGGGAATTTGCCCGGTGGGTCCGGGCCAAGCACCCCAACGTCCGGTACCTCAACCGGGAGGACGACATGGGGGTGGAGGGCCTGCGCAAGGCCAAGGAATCCTACTACCCCGACCGGATGGTGGAAAAATACGCCGCGACCCAGCGGTAGAGCGCGGCAGAGAAAGAAGGTGACCCCATGATCGAGATCAGACCCGCCCGCCCCGGGGAGGAGACCCGGCAAAAGGAGCTGTGGAAGCTGTCCTTTGGGGACGACGACGCCTATATCGACTATTTCTATACCCACCGGCCAGCCGGTGTGGAGACCCTGGTGCTGCTGGAGGACGGGGCCCTGGAGACCATGGTGGCCCTCTTCCCCGTCACCCTGTCTCTGCCGGACGGAGCCCAGGCCAGCTCGGCGTACATCTATGCTCTGGCCACCCACCCCGGGGCCCGGAAGAAGGGCTTCGGCCGGTTTATCCTCAACTATGTAGATTTTTACCTCCAGGAGAAAAAGCTGGACTGCGTCACCATCGTTCCCGCCGAGGCCAGCCTCCACCGCTTCTTCGCCGCCGCCGGCTTCTCCGAGTGCTTTGCCACCCGGAAGGTGGAGCTGCTACAGTACATGGCCCGGCGGAACTGCGCGGGGGACACCCTCGCCCCCGCCGATCCGGAGACGTATAACCGGGTGCGGGAGCGGCTGTTGGAGGGGACCTTCCGGGTCTCCTATGCCGACGGCGCCATCGGCTACCAGGAGGGGTTGTCCCGGATGGCCAACAGCGGACTTTATCTGCTGAACGTGAACGGCACGCAGGGCTGCGCCGCCGCCGAATACCTCAACGAGGACTCGGTGCTGGTCAAGGAGCTGATTATCCCAGCTCCCGCCATGGCCGGGGCGGCCGCCCTGTTGGCCCGGGAGCTGCCCGCCGTCCGCTATCATCTGCGCACGCCTCCCTTCTGGGATGGGCTGCCCGGCAGCTATTTGCAGGCGTTTGGCATGGTCAAGTGGTACAACCCGGAGCTGGAGGCCGCTTGGCGCAACGAGCGGAAGGGCTATATGGGCCTGGGATTCGACTGAGAGGCCCCCGGCGGCCGGAAACGGGCATACGGACGGAAGGGCAGCGGCGGACCGACGCAAGGGCGTAGGTCCGCCGCTTTTGCAATGTAAAGCGTCAAAAAATGCGCTGCCCTCAAAAGTGCCTCTGACACGAGGACAGAAGACTGGTTTTGTGTTTTCAAACAGAAAACCATTGCAGGACATGAAGGATTTAGCATCAATTTGAAAAGCACAACACCTTGACGGAGAAGTAAGAATAGTATAAAATATGAAAATCGGAAACACTTTGACAGCCGCCCGCGGACCCCTGCCCAGACGTCCGGTGCGCGGCTGTCCGCTTGTGGAGGCATGGGCGCGGAGCGTCCAAACAGAAAGAACGAATTGTAGGAAGTGAAAAAATGGCAAAATATCTGGTGAAACGGGTATTGATGGCGCTGCTGACGGTATTTCTGGTGGCGACGCTGACCTTTTTCCTGATGAACGCGGCGCCGGGTAATCCGTGGCTGGCGGAGAAAACGCCGCCGCAAAGCGTCATCGACGCGCTGAACGAGAAATACGGGCTGGATAAGCCGCTGCCGGAGCAGTACATCCGGTACATGAGCAACCTGCTGCAGGGAGACTTCGGCACGTCGATCAAGATGTCGAAGAACCGGCCGGTGCTGGAGATGATTATGGAGAAGTTCCCCATCTCCGCCAAACTGGGCATCGTGGCGGTGGCCTGGGCCACGCTGGTGGGGGTGCCGTTGGGGTGCCTGGCGGCGTACCGGCGGGGGAAGCTGACGGACAGCATCCTGCGGGTGGTGTGCACGCTGGGCGTGTCGCTGCCGGCCTTTGTGGTGGCCAGTACGCTGATGGTGGTGTTCTGCGGGGGTGTGGAGGCGCTGCACTTCTTCCCGAACACCTTCTCGGAGGCCAACGGCATCCGGGGCTATATCCTGCCGTGCCTGTGCCTGGGGCTGTATCCCATGTGCTACATTGCGCGGCTGACCCGGTCGTCCATGCTGGACGCCATCAACCAGGAGTATATCAAGACAGCGCGGGCCAAGGGCCTGAAGACGGCGCCCATTATCTTCAAGCACGCGCTGCGCAACGCGCTGATCCCAGTCATTACTTACCTGGGCCCCCTGACCGCCTTTACTCTGTGCGGCGGCTTCGTGGTGGAGAAAGTGTTCAACATCCCCGGTCTGGGCCGGTCCTTCGTGCAGTCGATCACGGCGCTGGACTACCCGATGATTATGGGGACGGTCATTTTCCTGGCGACCTTTATCGTACTGATGAATCTGGCGGTGGACATCCTTTATAAGGTGGTAGACCCGCGTATCAATCTGGCCAAGGGGGTAGACTGACCAATGGCGGACCATAAAAACAAGCCTCGCTTTGGCTCTCTGCAGCCCGACGTGGAGGATATCCTGCACTGGAACGACCTGACCGACTCTGACTTCTCCAAGGCCAGCGCGGCGGAGAAGGAGGACTTCATTCAGCAGCGCAAAAGCGTGTCGTACTGGGCGGACGCGTGGCGGCGGCTGCGGAAGAACACGGTGGCCATGGTGGCGCTGTGCGTGCTGGTGGCCATCATGCTGTTCGCCTTTGTTGGCCCGATGGTGGTGCCCTACGGCTATGACCAGTTCAACAAGGGCGCGGAAAACCTGCACCCGTGGCATACGAGCCTGGAGGACCAGGCCAAGCTGGCGGAGGCGCTGAACACCAAGGACCCGGAGCAGGCCGTGGAAGAGGCCCGGGCCAAGGCGGAGGCGGAGGGCAGGCCCTTTACCGCGGTGGACGCGGCGGTGGTGCGCGCCAACGCCAAGGCGTCCAGCACCTACACGGACGAGGAGGGCAATGTGCTGTCCGGAGACGAGCTGGAGTCTTATCTGCGGCATGAGCTGGGAATCAAGACCCACCTGTTCGGCTACTCCAACAAGGAGCTGGAGCGGAAGGCGGCGGGGGAGTCGGTGTTCCCCCACGTGTTCGGCACGGATAAATTCGGGCGGGACATCATGGTGCGCGTGATGGTAGGCACCCGGGTGTCCATGCTGGTGGGTGTGTGCGCGGCGCTGCTGGTGCTCATCATCGGGGCGACGTACGGGTCCATTTCGGGCTACTTCGGCGGCAAGGTGGACGCGGTGATGCAGCGGATCGTGGAGGTCATCTACTCGGTCCCCGAGGTGCTGGTTATCCTGCTGCTGTCGGCCATGCTGGGCGAGGCCATCAAGGCCTACAGCGGGCCGGGCTCGGCCTTTGTGGCCACCATGGGGGCCAACCTGATCTCCATGTTTATGGCCTTCGGCATGCTGTACTGGGTGGGCATGAGCCGCATCATCCGCGGCCAGGTCCTCCAGGTGAAGCAGCAGGAGTACGTCACCGCCGCCCGGGCCCTGGGCGCCTCCAGCGGCCGGATCATCAAGCGGCACCTGCTGCCCAACTGCATCGGGCAGTTGGTGGTGACCACCTGCCTGCAAATTCCCTCCGCTATCTTCCTGGAGTCCTTCCTGTCCTTCCTGGGCGTGGGCGTTTCGGCGCCCATGACCAGCCTGGGGTCCATGGCATCGGAGGCGCTTCAGGGCATGTATTCCTATCCATACCGGCTGTTTTTCCCGGCCATCATCCTCAGCGTCATGATCCTCTCCTTCAACCTGTTCGGAGACGGCCTGCGGGACGCTCTGGACCCGAGACTGAAGAAATAAGGAAGGAGGAGACGACATGGAATCGAATATCAATACAACGCAGGAGCAGAAGTCCGGCAAGCTGCTGGAGGTCCAGGACCTGCGGGTCTCCTTCTTCACGCCTGCGGGCGAAGTGAAGGCGGTCGGCGGGATCAGCTATGATCTGAACTATGACGAGGTCATGGGCATTGTGGGCGAGTCAGGCTCGGGCAAGAGTGTGGAGGCGTACTCCATCATTGGCCTTCTGCAGTCCCCGGGCAAGGTGATCGGCGGGTCCATCACCTTCGAGGGCCAGGATGTGCTGGCCAAGACGAAGGAGGAGATGACGGACTTCCGGGGCCGGGAGGTGGCCATGATCTTCCAGAACCCCATGACCTGCCTGAACCCGGTGTATACGGTGGGCAACCAGCTCATCGAGGCGCTGCGGGCCCACGACAAGAGCATCTCCAAGGAGGACGCGTCGAAGCGCGCCATGGAGATGCTGGAGCTGGTGGGGATCAACAACGTGGCCAAGCGGATGAAGCAGTACCCCCACGAGTTTTCCGGCGGCATGCGGCAGCGGGTGATGATCGCCATGGGGCTGATCTGCCACCCCAAGCTGCTGATCGCGGACGAGCCGACGACGGCGCTGGACGTGACCATCCAGGCACAGATCCTGGAGTTGATGAAGGACCTGCAGAAGAAGACCCACATGGGGATCATCTTCATCACCCATAACCTGGGCGTGGTGGCGGAGATCTGCGACAAGGTGAGCGTGATGTACGCCGGCAAGATCGTGGAGCAGGGTCCGGTGGACGACATCTTCTACCGGCCCAGCCATCCGTATACGGTAGGGCTGCTGCGGTCCATGCCCCGTGTGGACGCGGAGAGCTACGAGCGGCTGATCCCCATCGAGGGCACGCCGGTGGACATGCTGAACCCGCCGGAGGGGTGTCCGTTCGCGCCGCGGTGCGAGCACTGCATGAAGATCTGCCTGAAGCAGATGCCTCCCTATGTGGAGATCGGGGAGGACCACCGGTCGGCCTGCTGGCTGCGGGTGCAGGAGCGCAAGAAGGGTGAAAAGCTGGGCGCCGAGGGCGGCGCGCTGGATAAGACGGCCCCCGATACCAAGGCAGAGGAGGGCACGGACCATGAGTGAGAACAAGATCCTTCTGGAGGTCCAGGACCTCAAGAAGTATTTCCCGGTGAAGGGGACGAAGGGCCCCGGGGTACAGGCGGTGGAGAGCGTGTCGCTGTTTATTCACCGCGGTGAGACGCTGGGCTTGGTGGGCGAGTCGGGCTGCGGCAAGACGACCCTGGGCCGCACCATCCTGCGGCTGCATGAGCCCACGTCGGGCAAGATCATCTACGATGGGGAGACCATCTTTGAGCGGACGCTGGACGCTGCCGGCAAGCCGGTGGGACAGAAGGTGGCGGTGAACATGCTGCCCTACCGGCGGAAGATGCAGATCATCTTCCAGGACCCGTCGGCCTCCCTGGACCCCCGCATGACGGTGGGAGAGATCATCGGCGAGGCCCTGGATATCCACAAGCTCTACGGCAGCAAGCAGGAGCGGACCGACCGGATCAAGGAGCTGCTGGGGCAGGTGGGCCTGAACACGGAGCACGCCAACCGCTACCCCCACGAATTCTCCGGAGGCCAGCAGCAGCGGGTGGGCATCGCCCGCGCGCTGGCGGTGAAGCCGGAGTTCATCGTGTGCGACGAGCCCATCTCGGCGCTGGACGTTTCGATCCAGTCCCAGGTGGTGAACATGCTGGAGGACATGCAGCAGGACCTGGGCCTGACGTATCTCTTCATCGCCCACGACCTGAGCGTGGTGCGGCACATCTCCAACCGGATCGGCGTGATGTATCTGGGCTGTCTGGTGGAGCTGGCGGAGAGCTATGAGCTGAACCGGCACCCCCTGCACCCGTATACCAAGACGCTGCTGTCTGCGGTGCCGGTGCCGGACCCGGAGGTCTCCCGGTCGCGGCAGCGGATCGTGCTGGAGGGCGACATCCCGTCTCCCATGAACCCGCCTACGGGCTGCCGGTTCCATACCCGGTGCCCGTATGCCACGGACAAGTGCAAGCAGGCCGTTCCCGAATTCAAAGAGCACGCGCCGGGCCATTGGGCGGCCTGCCATCTGCTGGGGTAAAGCGGCGGGAGCTCCTGCGGACAACCTCCATGTAACACTTTTGAAACATTTGCTTTACAAGTGCGTCACATGTGTGCTATAATGCCAATACTCCCGGGAGTCTGATTTTTCCAGGAGTCAATGGCGTATACGCCATTTTTCTGTCCTGTCAGACAGGACAGAAGCCCTTTCCCCGCGGTATCACGCCTGCATAGGCTTATAGATGATACAAAATCAATCAGGAGGTATTGAAATGAAGAACCGTAAGAGACTGCTTGCCCTGGCTCTGGTAGGCGTCATGTCTCTGGGCATGCTGCTGTCCGGCTGCGGCGGCACCAGCGCTCAGAGCCCCTCGCCCTCTCCGTCCGCCTCGGCTCCCGCCGAGAGCACCCCGGCCGAGGGCTTCGACATGGCGGTGTGCATCGCGTCCGAGCCCCAGACCATCGACCCCGCTCTGAACTCCGCCGTGGACGGCGCCATCATGACCCAGCATATGTTTGAGGGCCTGATGAAGTGGGTCGACAGCGGCAACCCCGTCAACGAAAAGGGTAACATGAACTACGCCGCGCTGGCGGCCGGCCAGGCCGAGAGCTATGAGAAGACCGACAACGGCGACGGCACGGTGACCTACACCTTCAAGATTCGCTCCGACGCCAAGTGGTCCGACGGCCAGCCCGTCACCGCCAACGACTTCGTGTACTCCTGGCAGCGCCTGGCCAACCCCCTGACCGCCGCCGATTACTGCTACATGATCGACATGGTGCAGGGCTACGCCGCGGTCAACGCCGGTGAGGCCGACCCCACCACCCTGGGCGTCTCCGCTCCCGACGAGAGCACCTTCGTGGTCAACCTGACCTACGACTGCCCCTACTTCCTGGAGATCTGCGCCTTCCCCGCCGCCTTCCCTGTCCGTCAGGACATCATTGAGGCCTATGGCGATACCTGGACCACCGACGACAACTCCAGCCACTATATCTCCAACGGCCCCTGGAAGCTGGCCGAGTGGGTTCATGATTCCTACATCAAGATGGTGCCCAACGAGTACCACTATGATGCCGCTAACCTGGGCCCCAACTCTCTGACCTTCCAGCTCATGGAGGATCAGAACTCCATGCTGGCCGCCTACCGTTCCGGCGACCTGCAGTTCATCGAGGATATGCCCGTGGATGAGATCGCTGGACTGCTGGCTTCCGGCGAGCTGAACATCGTGGATTATATTGGCACCTACTATGTCTGCTATCAGACCCAGGCCGCGCCCTTTGACAACGCCCTGGTCCGCCAGGCCTTTACTCTGGCCATCGACTCCAAGTATATTGTGGAGCAGGTGACCCAGACCGGCCAGGTGCCCGCCACCGGCTTCGTGCCCGCCGGCATCTATGACGCCGATCCCAACGGCGATGACTTCCGCACCGTGGGCGGCGACTACTGGGACGCCCCTGTGGACGACGCCACCTACCAGGCCAACTGTGAGAAGGCCCGCCAGTTGCTGGCTGAGGCCGGCTATCCCAACGGCGAGGGCTTCCCCACCGTGACCTACCTGTATAACACCTCCGACGCCCACAAGGCCGTGGGCGAGGCCCTGCAGCAGATGTGGCAGGAGGAGCTGGGCGTCACCGTGCAGCTCCAGAACCAGGAGTGGAACGCCTTCCTGGAGACCCGTAAGAAGGGCGAGTACCAGATCGCCCGCAACGGCTGGATCGCCGACTACAACGATCCCTGCTCCTTCCTGGATATGTGGTACACCGGCGGCGGCAACAACGACGCCCAGTACTCCAACCCCGAGTACGACGCCATGATCGACGCGGCCAAGGCCACGTCTGATCCCGCCGAGCGCATGAGCTACTTCCACAAGGCCGAGGACATCATCATCGGTCAGGATTGGGCGCTGGGCCCCATCTACTTCTACACCCAGAAGTATATGATGGCCGACGACATCAGCGGCGCCTTCTACACCCCCCTGGGCTACTTCATCTACGGCTACTGCACCAAGGGCTGAGCCTTTACCGACAAAACGAGACCGCGCCGAACGGCGCGGTCTCGTTTTGCCTTTATGCAGGGTGACCATTTTATACGGACATTCATGCATATTCCTTTGCATTTGCATAAAATTGCAGTAATATGAAAAAAGGCTTGAATATTTGCGAGAGATGCTGTATAATCATCCGCATAGGAAAAGCCAAAGGCTGAAAGGAAGAGGATAGGAATGAAACAGATGAAAAAGGTGCTCTGCCTGGCTCTGGGCCTGGCTATGAGCCTGTCTCTGCTGGCCGCCTGCTCCGGCGGCGGCAGCGCATCTCCCTCCCCCAGCGCCAGCGCCCCCGCACCCTCCGCCAGCGCTCCCGCCGAGAGCGGCTTGACCACCGTGGAGGCCGGCAAGCTTCACATGTCCACCAACGCCGCCTTCCCTCCCTATGAGATGGTGAAGGACGACGGTACCTTCGAGGGCATTGATGTTGAGGTGGCAGGCGCCATTGCCGAGAAGCTGGGCCTGGAGCTGGTGGTGGACGACATGGGGTTTGACGCCGCCCTGCTGGCCGCTCAGAACGGCCAGAGCGATATCGTCATGGCCGGCGTCTCCGTTACTCCGGACCGTCAGGAGGTCATGGACTTCTCCGACAGCTACGCCACCGGCATTCAGGTGGTCATTGTCAAGGAGGGCTCCGACGTGACCATGGACAATCTGGGCGAGAAGATGATCGGCTGCCAGAAGGCCACCACCGGTTACCTCTACGCCTCCGATACCCCGGAGAACGGCGGCTACGGTGAGGACCACGTCATCGCCTATGAGACGGGCGCTCTGGCCGTGGAGGCCCTGAAGAACGGCCAGGTGGACTGCGTCATCATCGACAACGAGCCCGCCAAGGCCTATGTGGCCGCCAACGAGGGCCTGACCATCCTGGAGACCCCCTGGGTGGAGGAGGACTACGCCATCGGCATGAAGAAGGGCAACACCGCCCTGCTGGAGGCGGTGAACGCCGCCATGACTGAGCTGAAGGCGGATGGTACCTTCCAGGCCATCGTGGATCGGTATATCACTGCGGACTAAAAGGGAACGTTGAGGCGGCGACTCCCGGGCTGCGTTCCGGGAGCCGCCTTTCTCACGTTTCTTCCACTGCTGAGGAAGAGAAAGGAGAGCGTCTATGGGTACTCGGTTCATAGAGTTCCTGGACTGGTTCAGCAGGGGGTTCAGCCGGGCCTTCCTTGAAGGGGACCGCTGGAAGCTCTATCTTAAGGGAATGGGAATCACCCTGGAACTTACCATTACCGCCCTGGTTATCGGCGTCATTCTGGGCGTGCTGGTGGCGGTGATCCGTACCGCCCACGACCAGCAGCGCGTGGGCAGCAAGAATCTGGCGCTGGGGATTTTGAACGCTTTGTGCAAAGTGTATACCACTGTCATTCGGGGCACCCCCATGATGGTCCAACTGCTCATTTGGGGCTTTGTCATTTTCAAGACCAGCCGGAACCACACCATGGTGGGGATTCTGGGTCTGGGGATCAACTCGGGGGCCTATGTGGCGGAGATCGTCCGGGGCGGCCTCATGTCCGTGGACGTGGGGCAGAGCGAGGCGAGCCGATCTTTGGGGCTGGGATACGTTGACACCATGCGCTTTATCGTCATCCCCCAGGCGTTCAAGAACATTCTGCCTGCCCTGGGCAACGAGCTGATCACCCTCTTTAAGGATACCTCCTTGGTCTCGGCTATCGGCGGCACCGAACTGGTCTACTTTGCCGAGGCGGTGGGCGCAAAGACCTATGAGTACATGTTTCCCTATGTGGGCATTGCGGCGATGTATCTGATCATCGTGATGCTTCTGACCTGGCTCCAGGGCAAGCTGGAAAGGAGGCTGCGTCAAAGTGATCGACGTTAAACACCTCTCCAAGTCCTTTGGGGCCAACCTGGTCCTGGACGATATTTCCGAGCACATCTATCCCGGGGAAAAGGTGGTGGTCATTGGACCCTCCGGCTCGGGAAAATCCACCTTCCTGCGCTGCCTCAACCTGCTGGAAGAGCCTACGGCCGGGACCATCACCTTTGACGGCACCGACATCACCGACCCCAAGGTGGACATCAACGCGGTCCGGCGTCAGATGGGGATGGTGTTCCAGCACTTCAACCTGTTTCCCAACATGACCATCCGAAAGAACATCACCCTGGCCCCGGTGCGGACCGGCCTGATGAAGCAGGAAGAGGCCGATTGCGAGGCGGTTAAGCTCCTGCGCCGGGTAGGCCTGGAGGAAAAGGCGGACGCCTACCCTGCTCAGCTCTCCGGCGGCCAGAAGCAGCGGATTGCCATCGTGCGGGCCCTGGCCATGAAGCCCAAGCTGATGCTCTTTGACGAGCCCACCTCCGCCCTGGACCCCGAGATGGTGGGCGAGGTGCTGGACGTCATGAAGGAGCTGGCCCGGGAGGGCATGACCATGGTGGTGGTCACCCATGAGATGGGCTTTGCCCGGGAGGTGGGCTCCCGGGTGCTGTTTATGGATGGCGGGCACATCCTGGAGCAGAACACCCCCGCGGAGTTCTTTGCCAGCCCCAAGGAACCGCGTACCATCGAGTTTTTGTCGAAGGTGCTGTAAGAAACAAAAAGGCCGCATGTCGTACGACATGCGGCCTTTTTTCCACAATTTGCGGTTAATACGCCACGCCCCAGTAGATCATATGCTTGGCGGGCTTGCCGCAGATGGGGCATACGTCGCTCAGGTGCTCCTGCTCAAAGGGGATGCAGCGGGAGGACATGCCGGCCTCCTCCTTCATCTTCAGCTCGCATTCCAGATCGCCGCACCACATGGTCTTGATGAAGCCGCCCTTCTCCTCCTGAATGGCCTTGGCCTCCGCCAGAGAGTAGGCGGGATAGGTGTTTTCCTCCAGATTCTTCCTGGCCTTGGCGTACAGCCCGTCGTGGATGGCGTCCAGTGTGCCGGCCACGGTCTGCTCAATGCCGTCCAGGGAGACGAACACCTTCTCGCCGGAGTCCCGGCGGACCAGCACGCACTGGTTCTTCTCCAGGTCCTTGGGGCCCAGCTCCAGGCGCAGGGGCACGCCCTTCATCTCGTACTCGGCGAACTTCCAGCCGGGGGACTGCTCGGAAGCATCCATCTTTACCCGGAAGCCCGCCTTTACCAGCCGGTCCATCACGGCGGCGTTGGCCTCGAGGACGCCAGGCTTGTGCTGGGCCACGGGGATGATGACCACCTGGATGGGAGCTACCCGGGGGGGCAGCACCAGGCCGTTGTTGTCGCCGTGGGTCATGATGATGCCGCCGATCATGCGGGTGGATACGCCCCAGGAGGTCTGGTGGGGGAAATGGGGCTGGTTGTCCTTGCCGGTGAAGGTGATGCCGAAGGCGCGGGCAAAGCCGTCGCCGAAGTAGTGACTGGTGCCGCCCTGGAGAGCCTTCTTGTCGTGCATCATGCACTCCACGGTGTAGGTGGCCTCGGCGCCGGAAAACTTCTCCTTGTCGGTCTTGCGGCCCTTGACCACGGGCATGGCCAGTACGTTTTCCATAAAGTCGGCGTAGATGTTCAGCATCTGCTCGGTCTCGGCCACGGCCTCCTCGGCGGTGGCGTGCATGGTGTGGCCCTCCTGCCACAGGAACTCCCGGTGGCGGAGGAAGGGGCGGGAGGTCTTTTCCCAGCGCAGGACGGAGCACCACTGGTTGTAGAGCTTGGGCAGGTCCCGCCAGGAGTGGATGATGTTGGCGTAATGCTCGCAGAACAGGGTCTCGGAGGTGGGGCGGATGCAGTAGCGCTCCTCCAGCTTGTCGGCCCCGCCGCAGGTCACCCAGGCGCACTCAGGGGCAAAGCCCTCCACGTGGTCCTTCTCCTTCTGAAGCAGAGACTCGGGGATGAGCATGGGCAGGTACACGTTCTCATGGCCGGTCTTCTTGAACTCCGCGTCCAGGATGTGCTGGATGTTTTCCCAGATGGCGTAGCCATAGGGCCGGTAGATGAACATGCCCTTGATGCTGGAATAGTCGATGAGCTCGGCCTTTTTGCACACGTCGGTGAACCACTTGGCGAAGTCCACCTCCATGTCGGTGATCTGCTCCACCTGCTTCTTGTCCTGTGCCATAGTCACTCTCAATCCTTTACGAAGTAAATTCATCGTTCATTTTATGATTTCAGGCGGAAAAAGTCAAGGGGAAGCGGGGTCCCACGCCCGGAAAACCGGAGCTTTTTGCATATTCCGGTGGGGAATACCGCAAACTGTAGCAAAGGAGTGAGGCTTTGTGGTGCAAATTGGCGTCTGGGAGCGGGAAGAGGGCGTGGCCGGGGCCGTGGAAGCCGCGCTGGCGGCGGCGGGCCGGGCGGGGCTTCGGCTGCTGACCGGGGCCCACCCGGCGGCTCTGGCGGGGGAGGCGCTCTCCCTGCTCACCGTTTCACCGGGAGCGGTAGGCTGGGCAGGGGCCGGCGCCATCGCTTGCCGCACGGTGCTGTTGCCCGGCTCCGCCGGACCCCTGGCCCGGCATTTGAAGGCCGACCGGGCGGTGAGCTACGGCCCCTCCCCCAAAGACAGCATTACCCTGTCCAGCCTGGAGGGGGATCAGATCTGCGTGGCCCTTCAGCGGGAGTTGGTGACGGTGACCGGCCGGGTGCTGGAGCGGCAGGAGCTGGTGCTTCCCTTCCCAACAGGGCGGGACCCCCTGCCCTGGCTGGCGGTGACGGGGACTCTGCTGCTGCTGGACGTGCCGCCGGAGGAGCTCTGGCGGGGGTAGGGGAAAAAGCATGGGCCCGCCGGGATGTCCCGGCGGGCCCATGCTGTGGGAACCATGGAAAGGAGGGGCGGGCCGGACTGGAACACGGCCCGCCCTGCGGGGGAGGAGGGAGTGAAATATGCGGTGGGCTTATGGTGATTTAGTGAACCTAAGAGATGGCCTCTTGCCTATTTGTTATTTTTTGAGATGCTTCCATGCTGAAACAGCCATACTTATTTCAGTAACGACAAAGAGGATAACTCCGAGGATAAATAATGCTTTGGGGATAGGTGCGGACAACATATTTACGTAACACAAAGAAGTTACAGTCGCCGCAATGATACAGATTCCACCTAGGACTCGACCCAAGATGCGCCACTTCAGAGCATTCATAATAGTATCGTCCTTATTTCCGCACCCTAACGAACGACCAGCGAAATTGTTGACAAAGATATGTTGCCTAAAGAGACGGTAGAGGAAACTCCGCCATTGGAATTATAGGAAACTAGAGTAACGAGTATGATTCTGCATGGGAATCCGTCCTCCTCTGTATTTGGCCCATCTGTGGAGGCCTCCTGCTCTCATTACGAACGAGCACAGGATTTTGAAAAACTTTTAAAAAGAGCGGGCCCACGCTGTGGGAACCATGGAAGGGAGGGGCGGGCCGGACCGGAACACGGCCCGCCCTGCGGGGGAAGCAGTAAGGATGGTCACGATGCGGGGAAGGGCGCCCAGACGTCGCGCAGGCCCGCGAGCAGGAGCCCCGCTGACGCGTCGTGCCCGGCGGAGCTGAAATGATAGCAGATATCCCGGACCACATTGACGCGCAGGGGTTCCGCCGCGTCCGGCGCGTAGAAAATCAGCGCAAGGGAGGACCCGCCGTAGCGTACCAGGGTGGGGCGCACCTTGACGCCGGAGAACCAGTCCAGGATGTCATTGATTTCCTCCGGCGCGGTAATTTCGCGCTGTGGATCGCCGGAGCCAGGGCGTGGGATTAACACCACCCGGTGAACGCCGTGGGCGGCGTAATCATCCAGCCCGGTGGCCTGGGCGGCAGAGGGCAGAAACAGCCAGAGCCCGGCGAGCAGGGCGAACAAGCCTAGGAGTAGACACAAAATAATTTTGCACCTTTTCATAGCCTCACTACTCCAATTTTTTTGTCAGGGCTCAAAAAGTCCCCACGCATATTCTGCAAAGCCGCTAGAGTCTAAAGAAATATAGCAATCTCCGTCACCCACATGTGTAGTATGGACAATGATATAATCTCCATCAACATCGGAAAACATATAACCGACACCGGTCATAACATGATCTCCAAAGCCACCCGTATATCCCTCTTCTGATCCGTCGGTAGCATTGTATACAGATACTAATACAGGATTGCCAGCATCAATATATGAACCGTACTTGCTTTTTGTATTATACGTGGCACCCATTCGTGGATCTCCCAAAAAGGTTTTGCTTGCCCATTGGCAGGTAGTTGGTGTTATCCCACGTTCTTCAACGAGATAATCATAAGCGCCTACCATGGTGGATCTACTTGTGGTAAAACCGTGCGAGTCTGTACTCATATATTCAGCAAGACCTGATAAGATAGACGACTTGCTTCCCCCATAATGATAGCTGATAATCATGCCCATGGAGGTTGGGGCGCAGCCGTATGTCCATTGCCAGTTCGGAACACTGGTCAAATTACGCTCCCGTCTGACAGAACGTAGGTTATCATTTGGGAAAGTTCCATCTATATACATTTGCCGAATCGTCGAAAAATCTTCTCCGTTGTCAAGAAGTTCAGCACTATTGGATATAACATCTGACGGTAATTCTGATTTTTCAATGGAATTACCGTTAACTAAAGAAGTGTAATGACTACCGGTATCAATATAAAAATCTCCGGCAGACAAAAAAACGGCTATATTTTCTGTAGACATGTCATAATAAGGTGATACACCTTGAGGAGAGTACATGATGATAGGAAAATCATCATTGGATAGGGAAACAACGATGTATGCGGTTTGTTCGGTTGCCTGGTTTTTTAGGTCAAAGCAAAAGGCATACAACGACTCATTGACATCATAAAGAGGAGTTTCTTTTGCAATGATTATATCATTTTCGTCCCAATCATCGGTGGGAGAAAAACGAGCAGGAGCGTGTAGTGCAATGGCCCTGGCATCTACAACACCAGTATTAGCTGTGGCATTGGTGGCGAGAATAGTTATTAAAGAAATTAGGCATAAAACAATAGATATCACACATGTCTTTTTCATAAAAAACCTCCAATTCTTAAAAACTAGAAAACATGAAGGGTTTAAGGCATAGGGCTCACCCGCAGTACGCCGACGCCGATTTGGTGATGTAGTCGCTGCCGCTGTCGCCTACCACAGTGACATCAACCTCCAGCAGATAGTCGTACCCCGGGAGCAGGACACCGTGTCGGAGAACGCCAGGGAGGTGGCGCCGCTTTCACTCCAGGAGGCCACCTCGATCTGCCGGGAGCCGTTGAGGCGGTACAGGGTGAGGTCGGCCTCGATGGACGCGCCGGCCTGGGCCTTTACAACTAAGCTGGCGGTGGCGGTGGTCCCGGAGAAGGTAAGGCGGGGCGTACACTCCCGGGTAACGTTGTACCGGGCGAAGGCCGCCGTGGCGAGCGCCAGGGCCAGGACCAGGGACAGCACGGTGCATCTTGCCGTTTTTCTCTTCATGGGAATCAATCCTCCTTCGTATGGGGGCCCTCTGCGGGGCCTCCTACTTTCATAACGAACGAGCACATGATTTTCATACAGGATTTTGAAAAACTTTTAAAAAGCGCGGGCCCGCCGGGTGACCGGCAGGCCCGCGCTGTGGGAACCATGGAAAGGAGGGGCGGGCCGGACCGGAACACGGCCCGCCCTGCCTCATTGCTGTATCTGCGCCCGCACGGCGTCCAGCATACGCAGGCCCTCCGCGATGCTGAAACGCATCCGATAGAGTTTTTGCGTCATGATGCGTGAAAAGCTGCTGTCGCCTTTCAAATCATTAAAATGCGCCGCTCCGCGCTCGACGGAGGAGATGAATTCATTCGTACCATAGGTTCGCAGGTCCTGCGCGTTGGTGAGGATGGCCCGATACTGAGCGATCATAAATGCCGCCTCCGGCTGAGGCAGTTGGGCGAAGTCGTCCGCATAGTTGCCGATCCTGCGCAGACGGGCAATACAATCGTCATCGCTCAGGCTCTCACAGGCCAGAAGTTCCCTCAGATCGTTGACAGGACCCTCGTACATCAGCCGCTCAGCCTCGTCGAGGAACGCCTGCGCCCCGTCCAGTTGAGCCGTTGTCGGCTTGTCGTACAGGAAGATCTTTGCGGCGCGGCCATCGGAGAGGACCGGCTCAAAGAGCAGGGGGAAATCGGTCACGGAGCCTCCCTCGACGCCCGGCGAGGCGGGCTTGCTGGGAAGATAGGTGATCTCCTTCCCGCACATCTGGGCCGCGCCGCGCACCGGAAGAAGGAGTACGCCGCGGGACGCTGCCGGGGGGATACGGTTCCCGGCAGCGTCGGTAAATGTCTGCTTTTCTCCATCCAGATAGATTTGGATGTCGGGCCGCAGCTCCATCTCTACGCCCTCCGCCTTGTCGGCGTCACATTGGGCGAGCTCTTCCTCCGTCCATGGAGCGGGCTGGTCCAGCGTGTAGTGGCGGTAATAGGGATCTCCGGTCTTGGTCAGGGTCACGGTATTGGCGGTCTCATCCCAGTCGAACCGGGCTCCCAGCCAATCGCTGACCGTTTGGAGCGGGATATAGACGGAGCCGTTGTAGGCCAGCGGATATTGGAAGCGGTCGTACTCGTTGACCGTGCAGATGGGGGTTTCGTCCACGGTGATAGGCCACGCATCCCACAGCGTGGCGCGGACCGTTTGGACTTCCGCCCCGGAGGCCAGGCAGACAGAGCCGGAGAGAATGGCCAGAGACAAGAGCAGGGCCGGAACGCCCTGGCGGATCACTTTCATGGTTTGCCTCCCTCTTACATATCATATTGGCTGGCGAGAAACGTGCACACTCCCACGTCGATCGCCCCGGAATCCAGCGTGGCCTCGTCAACCTTAGTCGCAGTTGCTGCATTTACTGGGACACATTGTATCGTATCGTACCCGTGACCGCACGAGTACCATTATTTTTTACATATACCCTGTAGTCCCCATCGGGAAGATGGTAAGAACTGATGTCGAAGTCTGAAACTTCACCGCCTGTAAATCGGACGAAGTAGTCCACACCGGTATCTATATTATACCAGCCGACCAAAAGCTCCTGGGCGCCAAAATCCCATGTCATGGATGTGATAGTAAGGGTTGCATCCTCGTCTTGGATATTGTAAGTCTCGCTGGATTGCTTCATCTCGTTCGCAGCAAGTTGAAAGGAAAAACTGGTGGCGCGGCGTTGGACCCCATCATTATCTGCTGAGGTTGTATCCACCGATGCGGGCTGAAAGGCAAAGGCTGTGGTGAGGGAGCACATCAGGGCAACGGACAAGGCAAAGCCGAAAAACCTCTTGGACTTCTTCATAAAAACGCACACCTTTCATAAGTAAAATGAGTTGTTGGTTGGTTAGCTACAGTACGCCGACGCCGACTGGGTGATGTAGTCGCTGCCGCCGTCGCCTACCACAGTGACATCAACCTCCAGCAGATAGTCGTACCCCCGGGAGCAGGACACCGTGTCGGAGAACGCCAGGGAGGTGGCGCCGCTTTCACTCCAGGAGGCCACCTCGATCTGCCGGGAGCCATTGAGGCGGTACAGGGTGAGGTCGGCCTCGATGGACGCGCCGGCCTGGGCCTTTACAACTAAGCCGGCGGTGGCGGTGGTCCCGGAGAAGGTAAGGCGGGGCGTACACTCCCGGGTAACGTTGTACCGGGCGAAGGCCGCCGTGGCGAGTGCCAGGGCCAGGAGCAGGGACAGCGCGGTGCATCTTGCCGTTTTTCTCTTCATGGGAATCATTCCTCCTTCGTATGGGGCCCCTCTGCGGGGCCTACTACCCTCGTAACGAACGAGCACATGATTTTCATACAGGATTTTCAAAACTTTTTCGAAAAAGTTTTGGGTATCAGCGGACAGGCACACTCTCCGCGATTTGCAGCAGAAGGTCCGGGTCTGCCTCCCCGTCCAGCATGAAAAGGACATCCCCCGCCTCGCTGAACCACAGCAGGGTACTGGGCCAGCCTTCGGTGTTTGAGCGGAAAAGCTGACCGCCCAAGTTCCCGATCATCACATATTCCCGCTTGCTGTGCTCGTTGTCCAGCATCAGGACCATACCGCTGTGCAGCACTTCATAGTTAAGCTCCAGCCGCTCACCGGCTGCATTTTGATAGGTGATGTGCCATCTGTGGCCCAAGTCATTGGCCGAGGTCTCGACATATCCCTCCGGCAGCCAGCCGGGCCGCATATATGACAGTTCGGGGTTCCCTTTGCGGAAGAAGGTAAATTCCACATGGTCGTCGTACCACACCTCCGTTACGTCGGCGCTCCAGATCGCGCGGGCCCGCACGGTGGGGCTGGAGGTATACAGACCCCACAGGGTAAGGGAACACAGCAGCGCCAGGCAGGCGGCGGCCAGAAAGCGCTGCCACCGGGGACGGCTGTGCCGTTTGGCCCGGCGGAAGGGGTCGGCCAGCAGTCGGGCCATCCGGCGCTCCCGCTCCGGCGTCCAGACCAGCTCCGGCCCGTCCTCCAGGGCGAGGGTCCAGCGCTTCGCGGCCGACTCCAGGAGGGCGGCGCGGAGCATTGGGTCAAAATCATGTTCTGTCATAATCGTATCCCTCCTCCTTCAGCCGATGGATCAGCATGGCCCGCCCCCGGGAGATGCGGGTGTTGACCGCCCCCACAGAGAGGCCCAGGGTCCGGGCGATCTCCTTGCTGGACCACTCCAGCACAAAGCGCAGGGTCAGGACCTCCCGGTAGGTCTCCGGCATGGAGTCCACGAGGGCCACCAGGCGGCGGTAGCCCGCCTCGTCCTCGGCGCCGGAGGGGGCGGGGATGTCCCAGTCCTCGTCCCAGTCCAGACGCCGCTTTTCCTTGCGCAGGATCTCGATACAGCGGTTTTCTACTATAGTAACGATGTAGGAGCCCATTTCCATACAGGAAAGCGCAGAAATTTTTTGAAAATGCAGAGCAATTTTTACAAAGGCGTCGTGGACCGCATCCTGGGCCCGGCCCTCGTCCTTCAAATAACGCAGCGCCGTCCGGTACATGGGGCCCCGGTATTGTTCGTAGAGCTGCTGGAAGCGGGCCTTGTCGGCATCCTCCTCCAGCAGCATGAGATACGTCAGCACAGGGCGCACCCCCTTCCCGCTCCAGTATAGCAAAAAAGACGCGGCGCGGGAAGAAGTTCCCATGGTTCCGCAAGCGGGAAAGAGCGCGGGCCCGCCGGTGCGTCCCGGCGGGCCCGCGCTGTGGGCACCATGGAAAGGAGGGGCGGACCGGACCGGAACACGGCCCGCCCTGCGGGGGAAAATGCGAAAAGCGGGTCAATTTTGGACGGAATCCCTGCGCTCAAACAAATAGCGGTAGGCGAACAGGGCACTGCCACAGCATAGGATTGCGCCAAAGATGCGGATACCCGAGGCAGCGGCCTCAAAATACGGATGAATCAATTTGGAATTCATGCCTTCACGGAGCCTGGATGAGAGGTAGAACTCCCCAAGCTGAGGGGAAGTGAGCAGAAGCGCCGTACCCAAACAGAATGTTAGTGCGAGGATAAAAAGAACCTGTCTGGACCACTTTTTCTGAAACATAAGAGTACCCTCCCACTCAATTTTGCGGTTTATCGACCCTCTCAATAACGAATAGGCTCATCTTTCAGCGTAGATAAAAATGCAGCATGAGTTTGCCAAACGCCAACGGATCTCTTGGTGCTATCTGCACTGTTCATATAAATCTTTCCGTTACTGTCAATGCAGGCACGAGTCACATATGGTGTGAGGCTGGCGGTATTGCCATCCACGACGATTTGCACGTGATGCGATCGCACAGCACCTGTTGAATGATCATACAAATCCCACCCATTTCTTACACACGAAGGGACGGTTCTTTTGCGTTTACAATCACCCTCCGTCGAAAAAACAGGGTGCTTCCATTCACCAAACTTCACAGCTAACCGGATAGCCGTTCGGAATCGTACGAAGCGGATAACACATAAGAACCGTCCCTGCGTGCTGTAGGCATCGTATTTGAGATTTCTCGCTTTATTTTAGGTAACTTTGTCCCCTTTTCACTGTGAATACACGTTGTTTTGAGAATTTTTGCACGCACACAGCAATATGATACAATGGACTTATCGCTATTAGTACCGAAATACTCTGATAGTGTTGCAAAGGCTTTCGCGCCATTGTCTGTTTGCAAATAACTGTCCAAATCATCTAAATAGAGCCACAGATCACCGGAAAAATCCACCTTTAAAAAAGGGCCTGTGCACATATCAAACAATTCAACATCCTCAAGCACATCAACAAGAATAAATCTATATAAATCCTCAAGATATAAAAGGCTTGGCCGAATATGATCCAATGATTCGCATTGGTAAATATCTTGAGCGTGTTCTCTACTTTGATTCATGTGGTTTGCAGTATTTTTAGGTGAAAAATGTAGGAAGTCACGGCCCGCGTGCATATCATTGTGTGTGCGTAGCAGGGATTGCTGACATATGTATATATATTGCCCAAATTCGGCAATTGCCCTGTGCCGTTCAATACCTGTATATATAGCCATCGTAATAAGCGAACTGATAATTGCCGATACAATAGCAAAAATAATCTTTGTGCGTATTGTCTTATTCAGCATATATTTCCTCATCTCCCGTTGCTTTGTATTCGGATAAAGCCACGGCTGACGGCCGTGGCTTTATCCTTCTTGGTGCATTCCTTAATTTACTGAAAAATCTACAATTTCAAAGAATTCCGCTAATAGAGTTCTTTCGTTTTTGTCGGGACGCTACACCATCAGGGGACTTTTTTGCTTCTTTTTTCCTGCTTGCTTCCTGTTTTGCATTCGACTCTGTAGCTTCCATTTGTTGATTAATCTACATTTGTCACACTAATATAAACTTCTGCAGTTTCAGTAGGAATGTAAAACACCGTGTCATATACATCTGCCACATAGGTAAGAGAGGCATAGCCAATTCCGGTAAAGGTTTTGGGTGATGTTGAGGAGTTGGCAAGTTGGAATTCAATGGGGAGGGGGGCATCATCCAAGTTAATTTCACTCCATGTACCACCATCGACCCGTATTCTTTGATGATCAAAACGGTCTAAGTACTCAAATGTAGCGGGAGACGATAGTTGCAAAATACTAAGGATAATACTCGCTCCTGCATTATATGGCGGCGGTAACAATCCAAGCAAGGTATCTGCTGTACTAAATACAAAATCTAAATCAGCAGTGTCTCCATCACCCGGAATCTCAACATCCCTAATTCCGCTGATATAACACGCGCTTGATGTTTGTTCCAATCCGATTTCAAAATCCTGAACATAAGCAGAGAGAAAAGTGCCCATGGAGAAACTCGAACGATCAAAACGGTGACAGTAGGATGATAGTGTAAGAATAACTCTTTTGTTCTCATTATCTACAAATCCACCGAGCCTATTTCCGTCTCCACTCAACGAAGTTTGATTTGTAGGCCCGATAGCTCCGTAATCAGAACCAATGTACACATAATCACTACTTGCTCTGGTGTCCGTAGGGGAAGCATTTGCATCAGACATATCGCCCAGAGCAGTTGCATGCTGGGAGCGATACTCAGTCCAAGCAGTGTGGACATCTTCAGTCATGACGAACATCCCAAAGCTGTACATCTTCTGATATGTAAAATCGGTTGATGTAATGACCAAGCCAATATTTACGTCGTCACTTCCCTCTAATTTGGTAAAACTGGCAGAGAAGCTATATTCCATATCATTAGACATAAATGTTCCATACAGCGGACCTCGTAGCATAACAGTGGTATCATTCAGTTCCATACGTGCTACGTCACCATCAGTGGAAAAACTATAAGCCAGCGCATCCTCACCAACTGTAAAATGCAGATCAACACCTACCCGAGAAGTATCATTTTCATAATAAGTCAGTTGATAAGTGTATTGTACAGGAGTATTGTCTGCGAAGTCAAGTGATTCAGAGGCAAGCGGCATAGCTTTATTCTCAGAATCTTCTGGTGAATAATTCGTAATTTGGGATTGGCCAGATACAGCCGCACACGGAAATTCAGTGTCTTCCGCAACAGCAAGAGCTGTCAATGGAAGGCAAGTGAGTAGTAGACATAAAACTGAAAACAGCGCAAATGCTTTTTCCTTCATAGTTTAAGTCCTTTCTTTGTGATATTATTAAAAAATTAACGTATTTGCCACTACAACTCAATACTGTGAAACAATAAGTCATCAATAAGGGATAATGATTTCGATGCCAAAGGACAAGTTTATATGATTTCGAATTCTTATATACTTGTTACTGCACCGAACTCACTCCTTTCGAATTGTACAGAAGGGGGGCGGCTCTGTAAACTTTGCAACAGGTCACCGTTATCTCATTCTCACTATGGCCTTCTCCGAACCCCCAATTTTTTACCCTATTCCTCCCCATGGGACTCACCCTTTCCCCACCATCATTCTGCAAGTGTGTGCAGTCAACCAGATAGTGTTTACACGAAACACACGGAACCGGCCCCGTGTGTCATGTAATAAGGAGGATGCCTGATACGCTACGAGGGTTTCATGATGTATACCTTCGCTTTCAAAACAGAAAAATTAAAGGTTATACACAACTTGCGGTTACCGACTTGGTGATGTAGTCGCTGCCGCTGTCACCCACCACAGTGACATCAACCTCCAGCAGGTAGTCGTACCCCCGGGAGCAGGACACCGTGTCGGAGAACGCCAGAGAGGTGGCGCCGCTTTCACTCCAGGAGGCCACCTCGATCTGCCGGGAGCCATTGAGGCGGTACAGGGTGAGGTCGGCCTCGATGGACGCGCCGGCCTGGGCCTTTACAACTAAGCTGGCGGTGGCGGTGGTCCCGGAGAAGGTAAGGCGGGGCGTACACTCCCGGGTAACGTTGTACCGGGCGAAGGCCGCCGTGGCGAGCGCCAGGGCCAGGAGCAGGGACAGCGCGGTGCATCTTGCCGTTTTTCTTTTCATGGGAATCATCCTCCTTCGTATGGGGGCCTCTGCGGGGCCTTCTACCCTCGTAACGAACGAGCACATGATTTTCATACAGGATTCTCAAAACTTGTTCGAAAAAGTTTTATCCGTCCTCTGGCCCGGCGCGGAACGGCAAAAAGAGGCGGCGCGGGAAGAAGTTCCCGCGCCGCGCGCTCTGCTTCTATTCGCTCAGGTCCCGAATTTCCTCTGCGGTGTACCCCAGGCCGGTCAGCACCGCTTCGGTGTGCCAGCCCTCCGGGTACCCCGCGTGACGGTACGCGGCGGGACAGTCGGACAGCTTGATGGGGCAGCCGAGCTGCCGCACGGTCCGGCCCTCCGCCAGGGGCAGAGGGACGTCGGGCACCAGTCCGCGGGCGTTGATGTGCGCGTCCGCCGCCGCCTCCGCCAGCGTCAGCACCGGCTCCACGCAGGCGTCGTAATGGGAGAAGAGCTCCGTCCACTCGTCCCGGCTCTTGGTCCGGAAGATGTCCCGGAAGGTCTCTTTTACCAGGGGCAGGTCGGCCTTCCGAATCCGCCCATCGGCCCACTCAGGACGGCCCAGCCCCCGGCACAGGTCGGCAAAAAACTTGGGCTCCAGGGAGCCTACGCTCATGTAGCCGCCGTCGGAGGTCTCATAAAAGTCGTAGACCTCCCCGCCGTTGAGCATCTGGCTCTCCCGCTCCGGGGCGGGGGCGCCGGCCAGGAAGCAGGCGCCGTCCATGGAGTTGAAGGGCACCATGCCGTCCAGCATGGCCACGTCGATGTACTGGCCCCGGCCGGTGACGTCCCGGTGGTGGACCGCCGCCAGGATGCCCACCACGCTGTTCATGGAGCCCACAGCCACATCAGCCACCTGCATGTTGGTGAGCACCGGGCCGGTGGCCTTCCGGCCCGCCGAGGCCATGACCCCCGAGCGGGACATGTAGTTGATGTCGTGCCCGGCCCGGGGGCTCAGGGGGCCGGTCTGTCCGTACCCGGTGAGGGAGCAGTAGATGAGCCGCGGGTTGACCCCCCTGAGAGTCTCATAGTCCAGGCCCAGCTTGGCCATGACGCCGGGGCGGAACTGCTCCACCAGGATGTCATACTCCAGAATGAGCCGCTTTACCGCCTCTACGGCGGAGGGCTTCTTCAAATTCAAAAAGATGGTCTTTTTGTTGCGACCCAGCCAGGCCGCCGCCGCGGTGGTGCCGGAGCCCTCGATCTCCGGGGGCCAGTGGACCACCAGGTCGTATTTGTCCCGGCCGCTGACCTTGAGGACCTCGGCTCCCAGGTCCGCCAGCAGCAGGGTGGCGTAGGGGCCGGGGAGAAGTGTGGAAAAGTCCAGAATCTTGAGTCCGTCCAGAGCACCCATAAAAAAGCCTCCCTTTTCTTGATGCTTCCAGTATACGAAAAGTTTCAGCCCGCGTCAATCCGGCGGAGCAAAAGAAAAGAGGACAGCCCCCCATCAAAGCCCAGTGCAGCGGGTTTGATGGGGGGAGGAGGAACGGAAGGAGGAAGCGACAAATTTTCAATAAAAAAGTCGCCGTGGACAATGGAAAGTCCGCGGCGACGTGGAGCAGGTGACGAGGCTCGAACTCGCTACCTCCACCTTGGCAAGGTGGCGCTCTACCAGATGAGCTACACCTGCAAGCGACGTGATATATTATAAGAAAATACGCCGCAATTGTCAAGGGGTAAATTCAATTTTTTTCGCCGCAGGCGGGGTAATCCTCTGCGCTCCACTCGGCCCCGGAGAGGGCCAGGTAATCCTGGTCGGTCAGATAGAAGCCGTCCCGGCCCAGTGAGGCGTCCACATGGCGGTGGCTTCCGTCCACGGTGACGATGTTCCAGAAGTGCTCCTGTCCGTCCAGAGTGCCCCGGACCACGGTGCATTCGGCCCCCGCTGTGTCGCACAGCAGTTGGAAGGCCAGGGCAAGCGCCTCGCTGTCCGGGGCGCCCTCCACCAGGGCGGCGTAGGGCCAGGAGGACGGGACAAGGGAGCCGCTCTCCTCCGGCGCGGCGGCTTCCAGGGCAGCCCGGTGGTCCAATAGAGCTCCAAACAGGGCAGAGAGCAGCAGCCGGCCCCGGAAATTCCGGCTGACGGCGGGCTGGGCCACCTCCCGGGCGGCCTCTTGGAGCTGGGCGCTTTTAAGGCGCAGGGCCTCCACCGGCTCGGCGTAGGTAAAGGAAATCTCCACAATACGCTGGTAGCCCGCGTCCGGGTAGATGGCCACGGACAGCTCCGGCATGCCGAAGGCGGCCGCCGGGGTGTCATAATAGGCCTGGAGGGCCAGGGCGCGGATGTAGTCCTCGTCCTCATTGAAGTAAGTCACCCGCAGTACCGCCTCCGGCTGAAATTGGGCCAGGGCCCCCTGGACCTCGCTGCGGATGGCGCTGGAGCCGGTGACGGGGACGACGCTGCGGATCTGCTCCAGGGTACGGCGGTAGCCGATGGTGATGGTGGCCTGATAGTAGGTGAGGATGCGAGAGAATTCGTGCTTGATGTAGTCCACCGCATAGGCTCCCAGTGGGTCCTCATGGCTTACCTCCAGACAGGCGGCGGTCAGGTCGGCCTCCACATCCCGGGTGTTGTAGTTGCTGAGCTGGATGACGCCCTGCTCCTGACAGGCGGAGACCAGGCTGAGGATGCCACTGACCAGCTCCTGGTAGTTCTCCACCCGGATGACCGAGGAGTCGTCCTCGGCGGCGGAGAGCATGCTGTGGGGCTCCACCGTCAGGTACTCCCCGTGGAGCATGGCCTCGCAGCCCGTCAACAGCAGAGACAGGCAGAGTGCCAGGGCCAATATCCGCGTTTTCAAGGGCTCTGCCTCCTCTTATGTATCGGGTGGGCCCGGGCCTCAGTAGCCCAGGGGCTCGTCCACCAGCACAACCTCAAAATCCATGGACGTGGGCTTTTTCCAATAGACCACCAGGGCCGCGCAGATGCGCTCCGGGCTGGAGCAGTTGTAGCACCGGTCTCCCTTGGCGGCGCAGGGGGTCTTGCGCTGCAGGCGCTGGGCATTCTTGGGGGCGGCAATGTTCCGTGCCCGCCACAGGGCCGATTCGTAGTCCGGAGCCACCTTGTTGACGCCGATGATAAAGTAGACCTTCTCGTGCCCGTACAGTCCGGAGGAGACCCGGTTGCCGTTGCCGTCGATGTTGATGAGCTCGCCGGTCTCCGCCGCGCCGTTCACCGAGGACAGGTATACCTGGCAGGTGGCGGCGGCGGCCTGGTCGCCGTCCCCAGTCCAGTGCCAGTGCAGGGTATTGTGGGTGCGCAGCCGCTCGGCCAGGCCCATCTCCAGCACGGTGATGGAGCCGCCCACGCCCACCGTCTTGCCGTCGATCTGGTCGTCCAGATAGTCGGCGGCCTGGGCGGCGGTGGCGAAGTGGGTCACTTCAAAGCCGTTTTTCTGCAGGTTCTGCTTCAGTTTTTCCAGATCAGCCATAGTCATGTTCCTCCTGGATTAAGATCAGATGTCGTTTTGCTTGTAGTCCCGAAAGCCGTCGCCCAGGACCTCGTGGGCCTCGCACACGATGATGAAGGCGGCGGGGTCCAGCTCCTTCACCAGCCGCTTGATGGCCACGATCTGCCGCTGCTTGAAGGCCACCAGCAGCACCTTCTTCTCCGCCCCGGAATAGGCGCCCTCCCCGTGCAGGATGGTGACGCCCCGGTCGATGTCCCGGATGATGGCGTCGGAGATCTCCCGGTGGCGGTCACTGATGATGTAGGCCACCTTGGCGTTGTCCAGCCCGTAGAGCACCATATCCATGACCAGCGTGGAGATATACAGGGCCACCAGGCCGTACAGGGCGCTGTTCAGGTTGCCGAAGGCGACGGCCACCGCCACGATGACCACCAGGTCGATGACCATCAGCAGCTTGCCCATGGGCAGCCAGGCCAGACGGAGCTTCAGGAGGCGGGCGATGAGATCGGTGCCCCCGGTGGTAGCCCCCTGAAGGAACACCACACCCAGGGAAGCGCCCATGAGCACGCCGCCGTAGATGCAGGCCAGCAGGGGCTCCATGGGTCGGAAGGGACCCGCCAGAGCGGTCATGCCGTCGATCATCAGGGAGGAGACAAACATGGCGTACAGGCTGGTCACCAGCAGGTGGCCGCCGATGAACCGCCAGCCCAGCAGGAACAGGGGGATGTTCAGCAGGATAACCACCGTGCCGATGGGGGCCCAGGGCAGAGCCGAATGGATGATCTGAGCCACGCCGGTGATGCCGCCGAAGCCGATGAGGTTGGGGGCATAGCACCAGTTGAAGCCCAGCGCGTAGACCGCGCTGGCCAGGGTGAGCCAGAGATAGGCGGTGAAAGTCTTGTATACACGCTGCTTCATGGGTTACCTCGGTTCTGAATGTGTTACAGCAGGGTCATCTGCTCCTCGCCCCGGTCCTCCTCCTTCAGCAGGGCTCCCGCCACCGGGAGGGAGCGGGCCCGGTAGCGGGCGGCGTTGACGATGGGCGTGTCGGCCAGGGGGCGGGCGTCAGCCACCTGATACTTGGGCTTGAGGGTCATCACGTTGACCCCCTGGGTGGCGCGGGTGGATTTGGGCGCCAGGGAGGCGGTGTGGAAGATGAGGCACCGGCCCTCCGTGGAGGTAACGGCCATCTCCAGATCCTCCTTGAGCAGCAGGGCGGTGACCAGAGGGCTCTTGTCGGAGTAGGCCCCCGTCAGCTTTTTTCGCTTGGTCTGGGTCTGATAGGCGGACAGCTCCACCCGGGCCGCCTTGCCGTTTTCGAAGAAGAAGAGGATGTGGCCGGCGAAGTCGCCGGTGACCACCGCCCACAGGGGACTCTCCCCCTCGTCAAAGCCCAGCTTGGTGGGCAGGTAGTCCCCCAGTACGCTGGCCTTGGCGTCGTCAAAGTCGGACAGCCACGCCTTGTAGCACTGCTGGCGGTCGGTAAAGACCAGCAGCTCGTCCCGGTTGCTCCCTTCCCACTGGAGGAAGGGGCCGTCCCCCTCCTTGTACTTCTGCTCCGAGGACATGCGCAGGGAGGCGGGGGTGATCTTTTTAAAGTAGCCCTCCCGGGAGAGAAAGATGTGGACGGGGTAATCGGGCACGTCGGCCTCCGGCTCCGCCGTCTCGGACTCGTGCTCGTAGACGATCCCGGTCCGGCGGGGCTGGGCGTACTTCTTCTTGACGGCCTCCAGTTCCCCGATGATGACCTGTTTGATGCGGCCCGGGTCGTTGACCAGGTCCCGCAGGTCGGCGATCTCGTCCTCCAAGGAAGAGGTTTCCTCGGTCCGCCGCAGGATATACTCCTTGTTGATGTTGCGCAGGCGGATATCCGCCACGTATTCGGCCTGGACCTGGTCAATGCCGAAGCCGATCATCAGGTTGGGGACGACCTCGGCGTCCTCCTCGGTCTCCCGGATGATCCGGATGGCCCGGTCGATATCCAGCAGGATCTTTTGCAGGCCCTGGAGCAGGTGGAGCTTTTCCTCCCGCTTTTTCAGGACGAAATAGGTCCGGCGGCGCACGCCCTCCATGCGCCAGGCGGTCCACTCTTCCAAGATCTCTCGCACCCCCATGACCCGGGGCATCCCGGCGATGAGAATGTTGAAGTTGCAGGAGAAGGAGTCCCGCAGGGGGGTCATGCGGTAGAGCTTCTGCATCAGCTTGTCCGGATCGGTGCCGCGCTTGAGATCAATGGTCAGCTTCAGACCGTTCAGGTCGGTCTCATCCCGCATATCGGCGATTTCCCGCAGCTTGCCCGTCTTGACCAGCTCGGCCACCTTGTCCATGATGGCCTCGGCTGTGGTGGAGTAGGGGATCTCGTAGATCTCGATGAGATTCTCATCCTTCACATACCGCCACTTGGCCCGGACCTTGAAGGACCCCCGCCCGGTGCGGTAGATGGCGGACAGCTCGTCTGCGTCGTAGAGCAGCTCGCCGCCGGTGGGGAAATCGGGGGCCTTCAGGGTGGACATGAGGTCGTGGCCGGGGTTTTTCAGGTAGGCCACGGTGGTGTCACACACCTCGCCCAGGTTGAAGCCGCAGATGTTGGAGGCCATGCCCACGGCGATGCCCATGTTGGAGGACACCAGCAGGTTGGGAAAGGTGGTGGGCAGCAGGGTGGGCTCCATCAGGGAGCCGTCGTAGTTGGGAGTGAAGTCCACCGTGTCCTGGTCGATGTCCCGGAACAGCTCGGCGCAGATGGGGTCCAGCCGGGCCTCGGTGTACCGGCTGGCGGCCCAGGCCATGTCCCGGGAGTAGACCTTGCCGAAGTTGCCCTTGGAGTCCACCAGAGGGTGCAGCAGGGCCCCGTAGCCCCGGCTGAGGCGGACCATGGTGTCGTAGATGGCGGCGTCGCCGTGGGGGTTGAGCTTCATGGTCTGGCCCACGATGTTGGCGCTCTTGGTCCGGGCGCCCCCCAGCAGCTTCATGGTGTACATGGTGTACAGCAGCTTGCGGTGGGAGGGCTTGAAGCCGTCGATCTCCGGGATGGCCCGGGAGACGATGACGCTCATGGCGTAGGGCATGTAGTTGATTTCCAGGGTCTCGGTGATGGGCTGCTCCAGCACCTCGGGATGCAGGCCCATCACATTGGGATCGGCCGGGCGGTGCTTGACCTCGTCGTCCGGCTTCTTTTTCTTAGCCATTGGTATCAATTCCTCGTTCGGTGGATTTCCGGGCGCGCGGGGGCCGGAGGCTCACTCCAGGTTCCACAGGTCCTCCGCCGGGAGGACGGCGGCGCCCTCGGGCGGGGTGACGGCGGGCGCGGCGGAGGTGGTCTTGGTGGAAGCGGTGACGGTCAGGCGGAGCACGCCCTCATTCTTGACGTGGTACTCCAGCTCGATCTCACTGCCGGAGAGGGCCAGGGACCAGCCCGCGGTGATGCGGCCCTCGGTGGAATAAGCGGAGTAGGGCTCGGGGCGGTAGACCAGACTGCCGGTGACGGTGCCATCGGCTTTCACGGTGAGAGTGAGGGCAAACTCCCGGATATCCTCCGCGGTGGAATAGGAGCCGCTCTCCGCCAGCAGGTCGCCCAGGTCCTCCTTGCTCAGGGTGAGCACGGAGTCCCGGCCCTTCTGTACAAAGCGGTCGTCGCCCACCAGGGCGGCCAGGGTGTCGGCGGCCTCGGTCAGATACTGGTAGCTGCGGGCATAGGAGTACCCGTTGGCGTCGGGGCCGCTCAGCAGGTAGAGATAACCGCCCACGGTGGGGGTAACGTCCGGACTCAGGTCCAGATAGCCCTCCAGGGACTGGGAGATCCACACGTCCTTGGGGTACGGCTTGCCCAGGATGGAGAACAGGGAGGAGAACAGGGACATACGCAGATAGAGCATCTCGTTCTCCTGGTCCAGCCGGGCGCCGAAGTCCCCCTTCAGCAGGGCGCTGTACTGCCCCGGTAGGGCGTCGTCCGTGGATTGGGTGAGAGAGGGATTGGCGGCCTTCAGAATGTCCATCAGAGAGGACAGGTCATAGGAGCCGCTGAGCTCCACGCCGGCGGCACCGGACAGGGCGGTGAGCGCGGCGCTCATGGTCCAGGTCTGGTCCCCGTCCAGGGAGTTGAACTTGGTATATCCGGCGGTGATGTCCACGGCGGACTGATAGTTCTTCCCATCCTCCGGGGCCCAGGCGGCCAGGGCGCGGTTCAGAACGGTAAAGCGGGCGTCGGTCTCCGCGATAAAGCCTGCCCGATCAAGGAGGACCACGGTCTGATAGGCGTCGTCCCAGAACACCTCGTAGCCCGCGGCCACGGCCGCGTCGCGCAGGGGGACATACCCGTCCGCGCCGCCGCTTGCCGACGAGCCGATGGCGGCGTTCAGCGCGTCGGCGTAGACGTAAGTGACGCCGTCCACCGCATAGGGCGGTTTGTCCTGAGGGAAGGAGAGGTAAGTACCGTCCACCATGACGCCCAACTGGCCGGGCACCCCGCCCATGGCGAGGATCTCCTCGTTGCGGGTGTCCTCCCAGGACTGGCTCCAGGCCATGCTGTAGATCATATCGTCCAGCATATCCTGCCGGAAGTCCTCTTCGGCGGCCAGGTCCATCCAGCGCATGTAGTCCTCCTTGCCGCCGGACCACCAGCTATAATTTTCCTCAAAATAGGCGTCGGCATCGAAGGCGGCGATGACGCCGGGATGGGCGGCCTCGAATTCGTCCAGCATGGCCTGGCGCTCCTCCTGGGCGATGAGGGTGTCCACGTAGTCGTCCAGCATGAAGTCCTTGAAGGCTTCCTGGGTCTCCAGTCCCCACTCCGCCATGAACGCCTGCTTCGGGTCCTCATAGTAGTGTGCCTGGAACCAGGCGTCGGGGTCAAAGGCGCTGAGGGCGCCGGGATGGGCGGATTCGTACTGGTCCATCCAGGTCTGACGCGCCTCGTCGGCCTGCATACCGGCCAGCCAGTCGTCCCGCATGAAATCGCAGAAATCCTGCTCGGTCTCCAGACCCCAATCGGACATAAACTCCTCCTTGGAGGAGTACCACCAGTCGGACAGGTACTCGTTTTCAAAATAGGCGTCGGCATCGAAGGCGGCCGCCTCCTCAGGGTGAGCGGCCAGCCACTGGGTCTTCCAGGCCACCCATTCCGGGTCGGTGTTTTCGCCCTCGTAAGCCAGGGCGGGCACGGCCAGGGAGAGGGTCAGGGACAGGGCCAGCAGCAGGGACAGGAATGTTTTTTTCATAAGTAAGCCTCCTTTGTTAAAATGAGACGGCCGGAGCTGCCGCTTTCAGCGGCCCGATTTCCATGGATGACCGCTATCTTCATCCGGGGAGGGGGACGACGCCGGCCTGGAACAGATTGTCGTCCAGAAGGCGGGCCATATCCGGGGTGGTGCGCATTTCCCGATAAAGCAGGCCGCGGCTGGTCTGCCACACGTCGGCGGCGTCCTGACCGCTCCAGGCACACCAGCCCTCCAGATAATTTTCATAGGCCGCTTCCCAGGCAGAGAACTGGTCGCACAGGGCCTGCGCGGCGGGCTCCACCAGCTCCAGGGCTTCATAATAGGTCACGTAACCGGCCAGATAGCCCCACTGTGCCAGATGGCTTACCCGGAACAGGTCCCAGGCGGGGTAGGTCTGGTCGAGCGACTGGACCAGGGTCCCGACGGCAGCGATCAGGGCCTCCCGGTCGGTGATGCCCCAGCTATCGGCCAGGATCCGCCGGCCAAAGTCGGGCCCGGTGGTCTCCAGCCGGTTGGATACCACGCCCCCCACGGGGTTGGCGCCAAAGCGGCGCTTGCCGCCGAAAAGGTGCGCCTCCTGGGGGTTATTTTCATAGTTGAGCAGCGCACCCATGGCCAGGGCCCAGGCCTCCAGATTCGAGTCGCCTGCCACAGACTTGTCCTCCTGTATGACCACATGCTGCTGGCCGCCGTTCCACTCCACGCTCTGGCCGAAACATTCGGCGATATACCGGATGGGGATGTATGTGCGGTTGTTCTCGGCGTAGGGAGCCACATCCATCTGGAAGGGCTCGCCGTTGCGCAGGGCCTCCGTGCGGTCCAGGGTCATGACGAAGGTGTCGGCGGCCCGCCGAATGGTGATCTGCCGGGAGCTGGCGTCATAGTCCACTGTGGCTCCCATGAGCTCGGCCAGGCGACGAATCGGGACCATGGTGCGCTGGTTCCGGGTCTGGGCGGTGGTGGTGTCCACAGCGTCGGCGCTGATGCGGACGGAACGGGGATGGACCAGGTCGCCGTCCAGGGTGACGAAAAGGAGGCTTTTGGCATAGGCCAGTCGCTCGGCGGACACGCCGTTGGCCTGCCCCCAGTTCAGGATCTGGTCCATGGTGAATGATTCGTAGGGGAAGAGATATGCCACCGAGGCCGCATAATGGCCAAGGGCTCCTTCCAGCCCGGTGGTCAGGTCATGGGTCCACAGCTTGGACCGGGCGTTCCAGAGGTAGGCCAGATAGCAGGCGGGCTCATCTCCCTTGCCGTAGTAGGCGGCCATCTCGAAATCGGAGGAGATCCCGACGGCCTTCCCCTGGGCTGCGGCGTTGAGGGCGTACTTCACGTCGATGAGCCCCAGCTCGAAGCGCACGCCGGGGTCGTTGGATTTTTTCAGCTCCCTCTGGCGGTTGTACAGCACGGTGCTGGAGCTGCTGGTGGGAGCCAGATTGCCCGCCGCCGCGTCCTCCCGCAGGGAGAGGATCTTGCTCCAGGTATCCCCTTTGTAGGCCTGGCTGTTTGCAAACACCGCATATTCCTCTGCCGGACACCAGGTGGGGGGCGTCGGGCCGGCGGCTCCTGCGGCAAAGGAGGGAATGGCCAGGGAGAGGGACAGAGCCAGCAGCAGGGACAAAAATCGCTTTTTCATGGGGTGCCTCCTTATGGATCGTGATCGTAGGGACGGAAGCGGTGCGGGGGTTCAGGAAATATCGGCCAGCTCCAGGTATTTGTAGCCGTTGTCGGCGATGTGGGTTTTACGGCCGGTGAGGTTGTCGCCCAGCAGCAGGTCGAAGACCTGGGCGGTACGGGTTACGTCCTCGGGCATGACCCGGATGAGCCGCCGGGTGGCCGGATTCATGGTGGTCAGCCACATCATCTCCGGCTCATTCTCACCCAGACCCTTGGAGCGGTTGATGATGCACTTCTTATCCCGGAGCTCCCCGCCGAGGATATCGTTTTTCTCCTTGTCCGAGTAGGCAAACCAGGTCTTTTCCTTATAATTGATCTCGTACAGGGGGGATTCCGCAATGTAGACGTACCCCCGCTGGATCAGGGTGGGGGTGAGCCGGTAGAGCATGGTGAGAATCAGGGTGCGGATCTGGAAGCCGTCCACGTCGGCGTCGGTGCAGATGACGATCTTGCTCCAGCGCAGGTTCATCAGGTCAAAGGCCGCCATGTCCTTGGCGTGGCGGTCGTTGACCTCCACCCCGCATCCCATGACCTTCAGAAGGTCGGTGATGATCTCACTTTTGAAGATTTTGGCGTAGTCGGCCTTGAGGCAGTTGAGGATCTTGCCCCGGACGGGCATGATGCCCTGGAACTCCGCGTCCCGGGAGAGCTTGACGCTGCCCAGAGCCGAGTCGCCCTCCACGATGTAGAGCTCCCGTCGCTCGGTGTCCTTGCTGCGGCAGTCCACAAATTTCTGCACCCGGTTGGCGATGTCCAGACTGCCCGACAGCTTCTTTTTGATGTTGAGGCGGGCCTTCTCCGCCGACTCCCGGGAGCGCTTGTTGATGAGCACCTGCTCGGCGATCTTCCCCGCGTCGAAGGGGTTTTCAATGAAGTAGACCTCCATCTGGCTCTTGAGGAACTCGGTCATGGCGTCCTGGATGAACTTGTTGTTGATGGCCTTCTTGGTCTGATTTTCATAGGAGGTTTGGGTGGAAAAGTTGTTGCTGACCAGCACCAGGCAGTCCTGGATGTCGTTCCAGGTGATCCTGCTCTCGCTCTTCTGGTACTTGCCCTGGGCCTTCAGATAGCCGTCGATGGCCGAGACGAAGGCCGATTTCACCGCCTTCTCCGGACTACCGCCGTGCTCCAGCCAGGAGGAGTTGTGGTAGTGCTCAATGACCTGCACCGTGTTGGAGAAGCAGAAGGACACCGACAGCTTTACCTTATATTCCGGCTTGTCCGCCCGGTCCCGGCCCTTCCGCTCGGCCTGCCAGAACACCGGGGAGGTGAGGGGATTTTCCCCCGCCAGCTCGGAGACGTAGTCCACAATGCCGTTTTCATACCGGAATTCGGTGGTCTCGAACTTGCTGCCGGCCTGATTGCGGAACCGGAAGGTGACTCCGGCGTTGACCACCGCCTGCCGCTTGAGAACGTCCCGATAGTAGTCCACCGGAATGTCGATGTCGGTAAAGACCTCCAGGTCCGGCTTCCAGCGGAATTTCGAGCCGGTCTTTTTCCCGCTGTGGGGGGCCTTCTGCAGCCCGCCGATGTTCTCTCCCTTCTCGAAGTGGAGGGTGTACTCCAGGCCGTCCCGGTGGATGACGGCGTCGAAGTACTCCGAGGCGTACTGGGTGGCGCAGGAGCCCAGACCGTTGAGGCCCAGGGAGTATTCATAGTTGTCGCCGTCGTTGGTGTTGTATTTGCCGCCGGCGTACAGCTCGCAGAACACCAGCTCCCAGTTGTACTTCTGCTCCTTCTCGTTCCAGTCCACCGGGCAGCCCCGGCCGAAGTCCTCCACCTCGATGGACTTGTCCTCGTAGCGGGTAACGGTGATGAGGCTGCCGTGGCCCTCCCGGGCTTCGTCGATGGCGTTGGACAAAATCTCGAATACGGCGTGCTCGCACCCCTCCAGCCCGTCGGAGCCGAAGATGACCCCGGGCCGCTTGCGGACCCGGTCGGCCCCCTTCAGGGCGGAGATGGATTCGTTGCCGTACTGCTTGGCGCTTTTTGGCATGGGACTCTCCTCACATTTCCATAATAACTCAAGATATAGTGTATCCCATTTGACAGCAATGTGTCAAGGAAAGGCGGGCTACAAAAAAACCACGGCTTCGCGGAAGGCGGGACGAAAAAGCGCGCCGCAGGAATCTTCCTGCGGCGCGTTGCGGTCCTGCGTCCTTCCGCCTGACAAAATCGTCTCGCGGGGGAGGACCTCTTAAATCCGGACAGGCGTGCGGCTGCTTTGGGGTTGGGTTTTCAAAAACGTCTCCCAATGCGCCGGCCGTCCTTCCGCCTTTCGCCTGAGGGCGGTCTTTGGATTCCCTCCGCCCGTCAGAGCGGCGGTTCCGTGTCGCCCGGCACCGGCTTAGAAGGAAATGCGGCTGCGGGGCAAAGCGCGTTCGACTTTCAGCCCCGACTGTCCTGCCCGGATCTAGTATGCGCGGGGCGCGCAAGAGCATGCCCGGATTTTTCTGGTATGGGACATGGCATAATTGTCCAAACTTACCATAGACTATATTGAAACAGAAGGGAGGCGGTCCAAATGGCGGAGGCGGCGCGGGTCTTTTCCTTCCGCAGACGGGCGGAGAGCGAGCAGGAGTCGGAGAAACGAGCCCTGAAGGAGGGACTGGCCCAGACCCGGACCCTCATCAGCCAAGCGTATGCCGGCTTCAACAGCACCCACGACCCGGACCTCATCGAATCCTATGTCTTTGAGATCAATTCGCTCCAGGCCCGGTATTCCTACCTGCTCCGGCGGGTCAAGGAGATGGAGAGCTGCGGGGAGGGGTGAGGCATGACGCTGATGACCGATACCCTGCCCTGGCTCCTGGTGGGCCTGCTGGCGGTGGGGGTGCTGGCCCTGCTGGGCCGCCCCCTGAAGCATCTGCTCCGGCTGTGCCTGCGGACCGGGGTGGGGCTGGCCGCGCTGGCGGCCTTCAGCCCCGTGGGCGGCCTTATCGGGGTGAGCCTGGGGGTCAATCTGGCCAACGCCCTGGTGATGGGGCTGCTGGGTGTGCCCGGCTTCGGCCTGCTGCTGATGCTCCACTGGGCCCTGGCCCTGTAAAAAACAGGACCGGTCCCGGACGCAAAAAGTGGGCCGGCGTTCACAGTTTTGTAAAATCCCTGTCGTAAAATGGGTGCACTGATTCAGAAATGAGGTGCATCCCATGCGACAGGGATTTTTTACGGCGCTTTTTGCCCTGGCCCTCACGGCCGGATTGACGGTGGGGGCGGCCGCAGCCTCCTACACCGACGTGGCGACGGGGGCCTGGTACTACGACGCGGTGACCAAGGTCACCCGGGACGGGCTGATGAACGGCACGTCGGAGACCACCTTCTCCCCCGAGACCCCGGTGACCCGGGGTATGGTGGCGGCAGTGCTCTGGCGGCTGGCCGGCAGCCCCGCCCCGGCGGACCGGAGCTCCTTCCCCGATGTGGAGGGCTGGTACTATTACGCCGACGCGGCGGCCTGGTGCGCCCAGCAGAGCATCGCCGCAGGGTACGGCGACGGCTCCTTCGGCGGCGGCGACATCGTCACCCGGGAGCAGCTCGCCGTTTTTCTGTGGCGGTACGCCCAGTATGCCGGCCTGGAGCTGGCCGCCGGTGTGCTGGACATCTATCCCGACCGGGACGGCATCCACACCTGGGCCCGGGAGGGCATGGCCCACGCCGTGGGCGCGGGCCTTATCACCGGCAGGGACGGCAACCGCCTGGACCCCGGCGGACCGGCCAGCCGGGCCCAGCTAGCCGTCATCCTCCGGCGGCTGACCACCCCCGCGGTGGGATAAGGAGGGGCGCTTCCGCTTTATTAACTTTTCATGAATCTTTTTAGGCCTGAATTGACGAAGCGCCCCCAAAGCGATATGATTTGTTCGTATTTGAAGCAGTCGGCCAGAAGGGAGCGGCAGACATGAAGGGTTCCGGCGATATTCTGATGCGATACCTCAAGGTGACACAGCACATGTCCCGTCTCTTTCGGGAGCATTTTGGACGGCTGCACCTGACCTTTCCACAGGCGCTGGTGCTCACCGTGCTGGGTGAGGAGGGCCCCATGCCCATCAGCGCTCTGGCCGAGCGGACGGGCAGCGCCAATTCCACCGTCTCCGGCATCGTGGACCGGCTGGAAAAGCTGGAGCTGGCCCGCCGGGAGCGCTCCGGTGAGGACCGCAGGGTCATCTACGTGGCCGCCACCGCCCGGTATGAACAGCTCCGGAAAAAGACCGAGACCGACGTGGGGGGATACTTTTCCTCTGTGATGGATACCCTGACGGAGAGGGAAAAGGACCAGATCATCGCGGCGCTGTCTCGCCTGGATGAGGCCCTGCTGGCCTGGGAGGCCACAGAATAGCCGCCGGGAAGAGCCTTCTCTTTCCTTTTGCGGCTCGCCGTGATATACTGCTTCCGCCCGACCGATGAACATCCGCTTGCGATCAAAGGATGAAGTTGAGATGAGAAAGAATTACGGCTATGATTCTTACCGCGGCCGCTCTCCCCTCCGCAGCGTACTGAAATGGATCATCGCCCTGTTGGCGGCGGTGCTGGTGCTGACGGTAGCTGCATTGCTCTGGCTACAACAATTTATGGTTTACTCGTCTGAGGGGGGAAGGCTAGTGTTCCCGTGGACGGAACAAAATACCCCTTCTGCAAGCCCCTCTGCAGAATGGGAGTCCCCGGCGGTCAGCCCCACAGTGGTGGTGGTCACCCCGGAGGCCCCTGCGCCGGAATACCTCCACGCCGCCCTGCTGCCCCGGGAGGCCCTTTCCGACGGCACTGCGGAGGACCGGCTGGCGGAGGCCGGGGCGCAGGCCGCCCTCTTTGATATGAAAGGGGACGATGGCTCCCTGGCCTATGTTTCGGCGCTGGATCTGGCCGTCCGTGCCGGGGCCTCTTCGGCGGACCCGGACCGCAACGCCGCCATCCGGGAGCTCAACGGCCGGGAAGGGCTCTATACCGTGGCACGGGTCTCCTGCTTTAAGGATGACAAGCTCTCCGACGCCGACCGGAGCCTGAATATCACCACCAACAGCGGCTATCGCTGGACCGACCCCGAGGGGCTCAAGTGGTCCAGCCCCACCAGCCAGACGGTGCGGCAGTATGTGGCCGGGGTGTGCGCCGAACTGGCCGCCCTGGGCTTTGACGAGATCCTGCTGGACAACGCCGGCTACCCCACCCAGGGCAACCTGGGCTATATCAAGCCGGGCGCCGCCTATGACAGAGCGCAGTTCTCGACCGTCATTGGTGAATTCTACAAGGAAGTAGAGGAAGCCCTGAGCGACTACCCGGAAGTCCGGCTCTCCGTGGCTACCGATCGGGACACGCTGGAGAAGGGCAAGGACGAGCGGTCGGGTCAGACCGTGGCCGCCCTGGCGCAGAGCGCCGACCGCCTCTGGGTGCGCGGAATCGGAGCCGGCTGGGCACAGTGCGTGGAACGCTTGGAAACCGTGGGCTTCGAGGAGCCGGAGGTCCATTTGGTGTCCGTGCAGGACGAGCCCGGTGCCAAGGATCGGAGTTGGGTGTGCTGGCCGTGAAAAAAAGAGGGCCAGATTTGTATGAGTTAAACAAAAAATGGAATCCTAAAAAAGGGCGCGCGGGGCATCCCGTGCGCCTTCTTTTCAAAACCGGTACTGCTGTTCCATAAAGTAGAACGAAACAACTGAGTGCGAAGAAAAAATGCACAAAACTGCACAAGAGCCTGCAAAAGGCAAGGTTGCAATTCCGAAAGGAATAAGGTATGATGCTAATTATCATGGGAGGCATTATACCATGGAAGCGAGATTGAAAGGCGGTGATAACATGTCCCTGGAAGCAGTCCAAATGGTGACGGAGACCGAGCAGAGAGCTCTTCAACGCAAGGCAGAGGCGGTGGAGGCGGCCAAAAAGCTGGTGTCCGACGCCGAGCGGGCGGGCAAGGAGCGGGTGGCCGCGGCGCGGACCGATGCCGAGGCCCAGGCCAGACAGATGATGACCCGGGCAGAGGAGGCGGCTGCCAAACACACAGAGACCGTCATGGAGGAAACGCGGCGGTCCTGCGATGACCTTCGCCGGGCGGCGGAAGGAAAGTTGGAGGACGCGGCGGCACTCATTATCAGAAGGGTAGTGGGAGTCTAATATGTCCATCGTCAAAATGAAACACATTCGCCTGTTCGGCATGGCCGCGGACCGGGAGACCCTTCTCCGGCAGCTCCAGCACCTGGGCTGCGTGGAGATCAGCGAACCCACCGACAAGCTGGCGGACCCCGACTGGGCGGCCCTGACCCGGGTAGACGACGCGGGCCTGGCCCGGGTCAAGGCGGACGCCGCCCTCCTGAACGCCGCCCTGAACACGCTGAAGGGGATCGGCAAGGAGAAGGGGGGGCTGCTACAGGCCCGGCCGGAGGTCACCGAGGGGCAGCTCTTCGACGAAGGGCTGCGCGCCTCCGCCATGGAGGCGGCCCAGGCGGTCAACGCCCAGGAAAAGCGGATCTCCGCCATCCAGAACGAACAGGGCAAGCTCCGGGCACAGAAGGCCGCCCTGACCCCCTGGCTGGAGCTGGACATCCCCCTGGAGACCACCGGTACCCGGGAGGTGTCCGCCACCTTCGGCGCGGTGATGTCCACCGTCGCCCTGGATACGGTGAAACAGGCGCTGGAGGAGGCCACGGAGCTGGTGGAGGTGATCCCCGCCGGCAAGGACCGGGAATTCCAGTACGTATTGATCCTATGCCACCGCAGCGCCGAGGAGACCGCCTTCGAGACGCTGAAAAAATTTGGCTTTTCGCGCTCCTCCCTGCGGGGCTGGACCGGCACCGCCCGGGAGAACACCGACCGGCTGGAGGGGGAGTTGCGCCGGCTGGAGGGCGAGCTGGAGGAGGCGAAAAGCGCCATCGCGGCCCTGGTCCCCCATCGGGAGGACATCAAGCTGTGCATTGACCGCATGACCCAGGAGATCCAGCGGGAGGAGTACAAGGGCCGGCTTTTGCAGTCCCAGGCCACCATCTTCTTCGAGGGCTGGGTCCCGGCGGAAAATCTCCCCGCCCTGGAAAAGGTGCTGGGGCAGTACCCCGCCGCTTGGGAGGCCAACGACCCCGCGCCGGAGGAGTACCCTCAAGTCCCCATCAAGCTCAAGAACAACAAACTGACCAGGCCCCTGAACATGGTCACCAACATGTATGTGCTCCCCGCCTACGACGGCGTGGACCCCAACCCGCTGATGGCCCCCTTCTTCATCTTCTTCTTCGGATTGATGATGGCGGATATGGGCTACGGCATCCTGATGGTGGCCGCCGCCCTGGTGGTCATCTACAAGATGAAGCCCAAGGACGGCATGGCGGACTTCGCCGGACTGCTGCTGCTGTGCGGCATCAGCACCTTCCTCATGGGCGCGCTGACCGGCGGCTTCTTCGGGGACTTCATCCCCCAGATCGCCAAGATCATCAATCCGGCCAGCACCCTTGCGCTGCCCGCTCTGTTCACCCCGCTGAACGACACCCTGGCGATCCTGATCGGCTCGCTGGTGCTGGGCCTGATCCAGATCATCACGGGTATGATCATCAGTGTGGTGCGGAAGGTCCAGACCGGGGACGTGGCCGACGCCATCTGGAGCGAGGTCACCTGGTGGATCATCCTGGGCGGCGCGGCCCTGGCCATCCTGGGCATCGGCAGCGTGGGCGGCTACCCCGTGGTGCTGATCGTGGGCCTGGTGATGCTGGTCATCGGTTCCACCCGCAACGCCAAGGGCTTCGGCAAGCTGACCGCCCTCATCGGCGCGGTCTATAACGGCGCCACCGGCTTTTTCAGCGACATCCTGTCCTACGCCCGCCTGATGGCCCTGATGCTGGCCGGCAGCGTCATCGCCCAGGTGTTTAACACCTTGGGCTCCGTCACCGGCAATGTGGTGGGCTTTGTCATCATCTCCTTCATCGGCAATATGCTCAACTTCGCCCTCAACCTGCTGGGCTGCTACGTCCATGACCTGCGGCTCCAGTGTCTGGAGTTCTTCGGACGGTTCTACAAGGAGGGCGGAAAGCCCTTCCGACCCCTGTTCATTCACACCAAATATGTTGATATTAAGGAGGAATAATAACATGTTGGAATTTTTTGAGGCGTTTGGCGGAATTGGCCTGGCTTTCCTGGGCGCGGCGCTGGCGGTGGGCCTGTGCTGCGTCGGCTCCGCAAGGGGCACCGGCATGGTGGGCGAAGCGGCCACCGGCCTGCTCACCGAGGCTCCCGAGCACTTCTCCAAGTGCCTGATCCTGCAGGTGCTCCCCGGCACTCAGGGCCTGTACGGCCTGGTCATCTGGTTCTTCGCCCTGTTCACCATGGGCGCCTTCTCCGGGGGGATCGTGCCCCTGACCGTGACCCAGGGCCTGACCATCTTTGTCTCCTGCATCCCCATGGCCATCGGCGGCTGGCTGTCCGCCAAGTACCAGGGCCGCGTGGCCGCCTCCGCCATCAATGTGGTGGCTAAAAAGCCCGACGACTGGGCCAAGGGCATCATTCTCTGCGGCATCGTGGAGTTCTACGCCATCCTGTCCCTGCTGGCCTCCGTGCTGCTGCTGATGAACGCCCTTTAATGGGGAAAGGCGGTAACCGAATGAACGGAATCGAAAAGATCACAGGTCAGATCGACGCCGATGTCCAGAAGGAGATCGACGAGCTGACCGCCCAGGCCCAGGCCCAGGCGGCGGAGATCTCCGCCAAATATGAGGAGCAGGCCAAAAGCGACTCCGGCGCCATCCTCCAAAAGGGGACGCAGGACGCCGCGCAGCGGGAGGAGCGGCTGGCCAGCGTGGCCCAGCTCGAGGCCCGTAAGCTGGTCCTGGCCGCCAAGCAGGAGATGGTAGGCAAGGCCTTTGACAAGGCCCTGGCCGATCTGGCGGCCCTGCCCGACGAGCAGTACGTGGCTCTGCTGGCCGATCTGGCCGTCAAGGCCAGCCGCACGGGCCGGGAGCAGGTCATCTTCTCCCAGAAGGACCGGTCCCGCTTCGGCAAGGCGGTGGTCACACGGGCCAACGAGATCCTAGCCCGGCAGGTGGCCCCCAAGCTCCCCGACGAGCTGACCGAGACCAAGGCGGGCGCCGTGCTGGACAAGGTGGTCACCGGAGCCTCGGCCGTGCTGGCCGGTACCGGGATGCTCACCATGGCCGAAGAGACCCGTCCCATGGCGGGCGGCCTCATCCTCCGGGACGACAAGGTGGAGACCAACTGCTCCTTCGAGGTGCTCATCCACCTCCAGAAGGAGGACCTGGCCGCGGAAGTGGCAAGGGCGCTTTTTGAATAACGGTCCCTCACCGGACGGAAAGGAGGGCGCCAAGTGGCGAAAAAAAGAAGCGAATACGACTATCTCTACATCTCCGCGCGCATCCACGCCATGGAGAACCGGATGCTGACCCGGGAACGGATGGAGCGGATGCTGGACGCCCGTACCGCCGAGGACGCGGCCAAGGTGCTCACGGAGTGCGGCTATGAGGACTTCCCCGCCCTCACCCCCGCCGCCATCGAGCACCTGCTGGACCAGGCCCGGCTGGAGCTCTTTGCTGATCTGCGGAAGGCGTCGCCCGACCCGGGCATCGTGGACGTGTTCTGCATCAAGTATGATTATCACAACGCCAAGGTGCTGCTCAAGGCGGCCGCCATGGGGACCGACCCGGCCGGACTCTTCATCGACGCCGGGCGCTGCCCTGTCCGGCAGCTCCGGGAGGACTTCGAGCGGGAGGACCTGGACCACTGCACTCCAGTGTTCCGGCAGGCCGTGGCCGAGGCCCGGGGCGTGCTGGCCTCCAGCGCCGACCCCCAGGCCGCCGACCTGATCCTGGACCGGGCTTACTACGAGGAGATGCTCCAGGCCGCCCGGTCGGTGAACAGCCGGTTCCTGGAGGGCTATGTGCGCCTGAGCATCGACAGCGCCAACCTGCGCTCGGCGGTCCGCTCGGCCCGCATGGGCCGGGGCGCTGATTTTCTCAAACGGGTGCTCATTCAGGGCGGCAATGTGAAGCTGGACAGCCTCATCGCGGCGGCCACCGGTGGCGCCGACCTGGCGGGCGTCTTTGCCCGGACCCCCCTGGAGGGGGCGGCGGAGGCCGGAGCCAAGGCCATGGAGGGCGGACCCCTCACCGAGTTTGAGCGGCTGTGCGACAACGCCGTCACCGCTTATCTGACCCAGGGCAAGCGGGTGGCCTTCGGGGAGCACCCCCTCATCGGCTACCTCTATGCCCGGGAGGCAGAGCTCACCACCATCCGGATCATCCTGACCGGACGGCTGGCGGGCCTGGATACGGACGCCATCCGGGAAAGGCTGCGTGATAGCTATGTCTGACCACTATAAGATCGCCGTGCTGGGCGATCAGGACAGCGTCCTGGGCTTTAAGGCCCTGGGCCTGGACGTGTTCCCCGCCGAGACGGTGGAGGAGGGCCGCGAGACCCTCCACCGGCTGGCCCGGGAGAGCTATGCCATCGTCTACCTGACCGAGCAGCTGGCCCAGGGGCTCGCCCCCGAGATTGCCCGTTACAAGGACGACCTGACCCCTGCCATCATCCTGATCCCCGGCAAGAGCGGCAGCCTGGGCATCGGCATGGACAACGTGAAGAAATCCGTGGAGCGCGCGGTGGGCGCAGACATTTTATAGGAAGTGCGGCGTGAGCCGCCCCCGATTTTAAGAATGGGACCCCCGGCGAAGCCACGAGATTTCGTTGGGGAGAGGAGGGGCAGCCGGGCGAATGAGCCTTGGCGTCTGCGCCGAGGCGAGGGATGCACAGCCTGCCCTGACGAGAAAGAAGGTCGATATATTTGAGCGGAAAGATTGTCAAGGTTTCGGGACCGCTGGTGGTAGCCACGGGCCTGGAAGACGCCAATATGGCCGACGTGGTCCGCGTGGGTGAGCAGCGCCTCATCGGCGAGATCCTCACCATGAACGGCGACTCCGCCTCCATCCAGGTCTACGAGGAGACCTCCGGCCTGGGGCCGGGCGCGGCGGTGGAGTCCACCGGCTCTCCCCTGTCGGTGGAGCTGGGCCCCGGCATCATCGAGAACATCTACGACGGCATCCAGCGCCCGCTGGAGGTCATCATGAAGCAGACCGGCAAGAACACCCTGGAGCGCGGCGTGGAGGTCCCCGCCCTGGACCGGGAGAAGCTGTGGGACTTTGTGCCCGTGGCCAAGCCGGGCGACAAGGTCACCGGCGGCGACATCCTGGGCACCGTCCAGGAGACCGCCGTAGTGCTGCACAAGATCATGGTGCCCCCCCGCCTGTCCGGCACCGTGGAGTCCATCCAGGCCGGCAAGTTCAACGTGACCCAGACTGTGGCCGTGCTGAAGAAGGACGACGGCTCCAAGGTGGAGCTCACCATGACCCAGAAGTGGCCCGTCCGCGTGGGCCGGCCCTATAAGCACAAATATCCCCCCAAGGCCCCCCTGCTGTCCGGCCAGCGCATCGTGGACACTCTGTTTCCCGTGGCCAAGGGCGGCACCGCGGCCATCCCCGGCCCCTTCGGCTCAGGCAAGACGGTGATGCAGCACCAGCTAGCCAAGTGGTCCGACGTGGACATCGTCATCTACATCGGCTGCGGCGAGCGCGGCAACGAGATGACCGACGTGCTCCGGGAGTTCCCCGAGCTCCAGGACCCCCGCACCGGCGAGTCCCTGATGAAGCGGACCGTGCTGATCGCCAACACCTCCGACATGCCCGTGGCCGCCCGTGAGGCATCCATCTACACCGGCATCACCATCGCCGAGTACTTCCGCGACATGGGCTACCACGTGGCCGTCATCGCCGACTCCACCTCACGCTGGGCCGAGGCTCTGCGCGAGATGTCCGGCCGTCTGGAAGAGATGCCCGGCGAGGAGGGCTACCCCGCCTACCTGTCTTCCCGCCTGGCCCAGTTCTACGAGCGGGCCGGCATGGTGGAGTGCCTGGGCTCCGACGACGAGCGCCGGGGCTCCCTGACCGCAGTGGGCGCGGTCTCCCCTCCCGGCGGCGACCTGTCCGAGCCCGTCAGCCAGGCTACCATGCGCATCGTCAAGGTGTTCTGGGCCCTGGACGCCTCTCTGGCCTACCGCCGCCACTTCCCCGCCATCAACTGGCTGAACTCCTATTCCCTGTATCTGGACTCCCTGAAGCCCTGGTTCGACGAGCACCTGGGCAAGGAGTTTTTGCAGAACCGGGAGCGGGCCATGAACATCCTCCAGGAGGAGGCCAGCCTGAACGAGATCGTGCAGCTCGTCGGTAAGGACGCCCTGTCCCCCAACGATCAGCTCACCCTGGAGACCGCCAAGATGCTGCGGGAGGACTTCCTCCAGCAGAACTCCTTTATGGACATTGACAACTACTCCTCCTATGACCGGCAGGAAAAGCTGATGGCCATGATTCTGGAGTACGACAAGCTCTGCCGGGCCGCCATTGCCAAGGGGGCCGCTGCCTCCGCCCTGTTCGACATCCCCGCCCGGGAGCGCATCGGCCGGGCCAAGAGCGTGCCCGAGGCGGAGTACCCCATGGTCTATGAGGCCATCCGCAAGGACATGGCCGACCAGATCGACGCCGCAGCCGCGAAGGGAGGGGAATTCTGATGATCCGTGAATACCGCACCATACAGGAGATCAACGGCCCTCTGATGATGGTCAAGAAGGTCCAGGGCGTCACCTACGACGAGCTGGGCGAGATCGAGCTCCCCGACGGCACTCTGCGCCGCTGCAAGGTGCTGGAGGTCAACGGCGACAACGCCGTGGTCCAGCTCTTCGAGCCCTCCGCCGGCATCAATCTGAAGGACTCCAAGATCCGCTTCCTGGGCCACCCCCTGGAGCTGGCCGTGTCCGGCGACATGCTGGGCCGGGTCTTCAACGGCATGGGCAAGCCCATCGACGGCGGCCCTGACATCCTGGCCGAGGAGCACCGGGACATCAACGGCCTGGCCATGAACCCCGCCGCCCGGGACTACCCCAACGAGTTCATCCAGACGGGCATCTCCACCATCGACGGCCTGAATACCCTGGTCCGCGGCCAGAAGCTGCCCATCTTTTCCGGCTCCGGCCTGCCCCACGCCTCCCTGGCCGCCCAGATCGCCCGCCAGGCCAAGGTGCTGGACGGCGCGTCCAACTTTGCCGTGGTCTTTGCCGCCATCGGCATCACCTTCGAGGAGTCCGACTTCTTCATCCAGGACTTCCGCCGCACCGGCGCCATCGACCGCACCGTGCTGTTTACCAACCTGGCCAACGACCCGGCCGTCGAGCGTATTGCCACCCCCCGCATGGCCCTGACCGCCGCCGAGTACCTGGCCTTTGAGAAGGGCATGCACGTGCTGGTCATCCTCACCGACATCACCAACTACGCCGAGGCCCTGCGCGAGGTCTCCGCAGCCAAGAAAGAGGTCCCCGGCCGCCGCGGCTACCCCGGCTACCTCTACACCGACCTGGCCACCATGTACGAGCGGGCCGGCCGCCGCCTGGGCTGCGAGGGCTCCATCACTATGATCCCCATCCTCACCATGCCCGAGGACGACAAGACCCACCCCATCCCCGACCTGACCGGCTACATCACCGAGGGACAGATCATCCTGTCCCGGGAGCTGTACCGCAAGGGCATCAACCCGCCGGTGGACGTGCTGCCCTCCCTGTCCCGTCTGAAGGACAAGGGCATCGGCGAGGGCCGTACCCGAGAGGACCACGCCGGGACCATGAACCAGCTCTTCGCCGCCTACGCCACCGGCAAGGAGAACAAGGAGCTGATGAGCATCCTGGGCGAGGCCGCCCTGTCCCCCACCGACCTGCTGTACGCCAAGTTCGCCGACGAATTCGAGAAGCGCTATGTCAACCAGGGGAGCGAGGAGAACCGCTCCATCCAGGAGACCCTGGACCTGGGCTGGGAGCTCCTCTCCATCCTGCCCACCTCCGAGCTCAAGCGCATCAAGCCGGAGATGATCGAGAAGTACCTCCCGAAAAAGGAGGGGTAAGGTATGCCGGCGATCAACGTAAACCCCACCCGGATGGAGCTGACCCGGCTGAAGGGCCGCCTGAAAACGGCCCGCCGGGGCCATAAGCTCCTGAAGGATAAGCGGGACGAGCTGATGAAGCAGTTCCTGGACGTGGTGCGGGAGAACCGGGCCCTGCGCGCCAAGGTGGAGGAAGCTCTGATGCGGGCCCACGGGTCTTTTACCGTGGCCTCCGCCCTCATGTCCACCGAGATGCTGGAGCAGTCCCTCATGTACCCCAAACAGTCCGTGGACCTGACCATGAGCTTCCAGAACATCATGTCGGTCAACGTGCCCGAGTACCACTTCAAGACCAAAAACGAGGACCAGGGGGACATCTATCCCTATGGCTTCGCCGCCACCTCCGGCGCCCTGGACGACGCCGTGGACGCGCTGGCGGGGGTGTTCCAGGATATGCTGCGCCTGGCGGAGGTGGAAAAGACCTCTCAGCTTTTGGCGGAGGAGATCGAAAAGACCCGCCGCCGGGTCAACGCCCTGGAGTATGTGAAGATCCCCCAGATGGAGGAGTCCATCAAGTATATCTCCATGAAGCTGGACGAAAACGAGCGCGCCGCCACCATTCGCCTGATGAAGGTGAAGGATATGCTCCTCCAGCAGGCCATTGAGGAGAAGCGCGAGGAGGACCAGGAGGCCCTGGAGGCATTCCAGTCCAATGAGGCGAAGATCTGAATGAAAAAAGGAGGGCGCTCAGTCGAGCGCCCTCCTTTTTTCGTATTTTTTGAGCAGGTCCTCAATGGCCTCGTCCAAAAGGCGGGATTTTGGTACTCTGGTATCCGCAGAAAGCTGGTTAAACAGAGGCACCAGCTCATTTTTTAAGGAAGAAACAAATTTGGTCCGGTTCACTAATTGAGCTTCACCCATTATGTAGCCTCCCCCTGTACTATATATGTACTATATCATGCCCACTTTTTTGCAACAAGTGGTTTACATATGGTACATACATGGTATATACTTATGGCGGAGGTGGTGTATATGGAAAAGACCTGCGGGACCTGCAAATACTTTGCCCAGCACTACCGTAAATGGGGCAAGGGATACCACGAGGTGGACTGCGGACACTGCAAGTACCCCCGGATCAAAAAGCGCACCAAGGACCAGACCTGCCCGCACTGGACGCCTCGGGAGGGGTAGCCTCCGGCGGCGCCCCTTTTCCGGAAAAGGGGCGGGAAAAGCGCCGGGGAAGGGGGCTTTCGAGTTCCCCCTTCCCCGGACCCAACCCCTTAAAGCGACCAATCAGGGGGACTGCGGTCCCCCTGATTGGATGCACCCCCCAGGGGGACGCGGGGCCGGGCCTACATGGCCTCCAGAATCCCCCGCAGGAGCCAGGCGTGGGAATTTTCATCCTCCGCCAGCTCTATGTAGAGCTCCTGCAGGCAGGGGTCCGCCGTGGCGGCCGCCGCCGCCCGGTAGGCGGCTTCGCCCTCCTGCTCCTCCCAGAAGCGCCGCCGCAGCAGGGCGGCCAGCGGCAGGTCCAGGGAGACCACCGCCTGCTCTACCGGCCAGTAGCGCACGCCGGAGATGAGGAAATAGGCGGTGGACAGCCGCTTGGCGTGCCGCCTTTCATCGGCGGAGATACCGGACAGGGTCCGGGCGGCAGAGCGGTCAGCCCGCCGGGCCATGGCCTGGTAGGTCCGGGCGTCCATCAGCTCGTGCAGGATGAACGACTGCAGCTCGGCCCCGTGGACGGCGGAGGCCGTCCCCAGGCAGGGCACGTTGCCGCCGGACGGCTCCATCGGCCCCGGGTTGGCGCAGATGGACACCCCCGGCAGCGGCGGCGGCAGGGTGGGGCACGGCATCGGTGAAGCCGGCGGCGCCGCCGCCGGGACGGCGGGGGCTGGACACGGCGCCTCTTCCCCCAGGAGCATTACCGGGGAGTCATATCGGTCTTCGGGCATGACCCGCCGCCACACCCGTTCAAAAATCTCGCGGTCGCTGCCGCACAGGCCCGGTCCGGGTTCGGGCCGGAACCCCTGATCCCATTCCATTCAATCAGCCCTCCTAAATCATAGAAATTCAGTCCATACTATGCGGGAAAGAGCGCCGCTGCCATGGAGGTCCCGATTTTGAAGCAAAAAATCCCGGTGCGGGAGAGGGGAAAAGAGAATTTATCCTACTGAACCGCTTGTATTAGCGGGCGGACCGTGGTACAATTTACACTTACGAAAGATAAAAATAGAAGGAGCAGACGTATATGCTTGAAATCAGGCATCTATCCTATCAGGTGACGGACGAGGCCGGCGGCGAGCTGGGCATCCTCAACGACGTGTCTCTCACCATCTCCGACAACCGATTTGTGGTCATCACCGGCCCCAACGGCGGCGGCAAGACCACCCTGGCCAAGGCCATCATGGGCCTGGTACAGCCCACCTCCGGACAGATCCTGTGGAACGGGGAGGATGTGACCGGCCTTTCCGTCACCGAGCGGGCCCGCAGGGGCATCAGCTACGGCTTTCAGCAGCCCCCCCGGTTCAAGGGCCTGAAGGTGAAGGACCTGCTGGAGCTGGCCTCCGGCAAGGGCCTGACTCACGAGGAGGAGTGCCAGTTCCTCACCCGTGTGGGTCTGTGCGCCAACGACTATATTGACCGGGAGGTGGACACCTCCCTCTCCGGCGGCGAGGTCAAGCGCATCGAGATCGCCACCATCCTGGCCCGGAAGGCCGGACTCATGATCTTTGACGAGCCCGAGGCCGGCATCGACCTGTGGTCCTTTGCCCGGCTCACCGAGACCTTCCAGCAGCTCCATGACGCGAAGGACGCCACGCTGGTGGTCATCTCCCACCAGGAGCGCATCATTAACCTGGCCGACGAGATCGTCATGGTCTCCGGCGGCCAGATCACCCAGTACGGGCCCAAGGAGGAGATTTTCCCCTTGATCCTGGCCAACACTGTCACCGGGTGCAGCTATATGAACGAGGGGGCGATGAAGTGAACAACGTGGACTGGAAGCTCCTCAAGGAGATCGCGGACCTGGAAAAGACCCCGATGGGGGCCTACAACATCCGGAAGAACGGGCGGCTGGACGGGCGGTCCAACACCGCCCACATCGTCATCGACACCAAGACCGACAAGTCGGGCATCGACATTCACATTGCTCCGGGCACCAAAAACGAGTCGGTCCACATCCCGGTCATCATCACCGAGACCGGCCTGAACGACCTGGTCTACAACGATTTTTACGTGGGCGCGGACTGCGATGTGGACATCATCGCCGGCTGCGGCATCCACAATTCCGGCTGCGAGACCAGCCAGCACGACGGTGTGCATACCTTCCACGTGGGGAAAAACGCCAAGGTGCGCTATGTGGAGAAGCATTACGGCGAGGGCGAGGGCACCGGCGAGCGCATCATGAATCCCCAGACCATCGTCTACTTGGAGGAGGGGGCCTCCATCCACATGGAGACCACCCAGATCCGGGGCATCGACTCCACCAAGCGGTACACCAAAATTGTGGTGGGCGCCGGCGGCGAGGGGGTCATCACGGAAAAGCTGCTGACCCACGGCAGGCAGACGGCCGAGTCCGAGATGGACATCGTCCTGGCCGGGGAGGATGCCAGCGGCCGGGTCATCTCCCGCTCCGTGGCCCAGGACGAATCCCGCCAGGTCTTTTATCCCCGGATGATCGGAGAGGCCCGGTGCTTCGGCCATGTCCAGTGCGACTCCATCCTCATGGGAAACGCCAAAATCAAGTCCATCCCGGCCATTGCCGCCGAGAGCCCTGACGCCCAGCTCATCCACGAGGCCGCCATCGGGCGCATCGCCGGTGATCAGATCCTGAAGCTCATGACCTTGGGACTCACCGAGGAGGAAGCGGAGGAAAAGATTCTCGATGGATTCCTGCAGTAAACGGGGGTATGAGCGACGGCGAGCTGGTCCGGGTGTTTAACGAGCTCCACTACAGCAACGGCGGCGAGCCCATGTTCGACAAATACAATGGCATCTCCATCGTGGCGGCGGGCGACGGCTGGGCCGAGGGAGAGCTGGAGGTCAGTCGGCACAGCCTGAACCCCCACGGCATCGTCCACGGCGGCGCTCTGGCCGCCCTGGCGGACACGGTGGGCGGGGCGGCCACCTTTGCCGCCTACCGCAGAGGCTGCGTCACCGTAAACTACAGCATGAACTTTCTCCGGCCCGCATGGGGCAGCAATCGAAAGATCCGCTGCCGGGCCCAGGCCGTCAAGCTGGGCAGGACCCTGAGCGTATTCGGCATGTCCCTGACCGACGACGAGGGGGTGGAGGTGGCCAGCGGCAACTTTACCTTCTACATTACCGGCTGGATGAAGTCCGAAGAAGAAAAAGAGCCCGGAGCCATTTGACTCCGGGCTCTTTTTGCCCTGATTTACTCGTCCCAGTCTGCGTAGTCGTCGTACTCCGAGGGGTGGCAGCAGCAGGAGCTGCGCTCCGCGACCTTCTCCTTCACGCCGCAGCAGAATCCGGCGATCTTGTCCCAATAGGCCACGATGCAGCACACGGCGGCCGCAGCGGCCAGGGAGAACCCGACAATCTTCAGCACAAAGCGGGCAACTTTCATTCCTGTCGCCTCCTGATGATAGAGATACCCATAGTTTACACGATTGCAGGGCAAATTACAATCACCCCAAACAACTTTTTATCTTGTAATTTACGGGGAAATAGAATACAATATATGAACTGTAAAAGTATAGTTTCCTGCACAAGGAGGTTTCCAATGAAGCTGCAGACAGAAAAAGGCGCCATCACCATCGGCAGCGATGTGTTTACCAACATCACCGGCGCCGCCGCCACCAACTGCTTCGGCGTCAAGGGCATGGCGGTCCGGTCCAAGACCGACGGGCTGGTGCATCTCCTGCGCCGTGAGTCCATGGCCAAGGGCGTGAAGGTGCGCTTCAATGAGGACGACACCGTCTCCATCGAGCTGCACATCATCGTGGACAACGGGGTCAACCTGACCGCCGTCAGCCGCTCGATCATGAGCGAGGTGCGCTATATGGTGGAACGCATCACCGGCACCAAGGTCAAGAGCGTGGACGTATGCGTGGATTCCATGGTCATCGGCTGACTGACCACAGCAGCCGGAACCATTGACAGAAAGGAACATCGACATGAGAGGAACCATTGACGGAGCGTCTCTGGCGCAGATGGTCATCCACGCCGCGGCCTCCATCAATTCACAGAAGCAGCAGATCAACGAGCTCAACGTCTTCCCTGTCCCCGACGGGGATACGGGCACCAATATGAGCCTTACCATCGGCACCGCCGCCGCCGAGCTGAAGAAAAAATCCTGGGCCTCGGTGGGGGCCGCCGCCAACGCCAACGCCTCCGCCCTGCTGCGGGGAGCCCGGGGCAACTCCGGCGTCATCCTCTCCCTGCTCTTCCGGGGCTTTGGCAAGGCCCTAAAGGACAAGGATACCGCCGACGGTGCCGATTTCGCCATCGCCCTGGATTACGGCGTGGCCACCGCCTACAAGGCGGTGATGAAGCCCGCCGAGGGCACCATCCTCACCGTCTCCCGGCTGTGCGCGAGAAGGGCCGCCGAGGCCGCCCGGGAGGACCGGAATGTGGAGTATGTGCTGGAAGAGGCCATCAAGGAGGGCCACGTGGCCCTGGCTGACACCGTCAACCAAAACCCGGTGCTGAAGAAGGCCGGGGTGGTGGACGCCGGCGGCAAGGGCTTCCTTATCATCCTCCAGGGAATGCTGGACGAGCTGCGGGGCGAGCCCATGCCCGAATCGGACGGCGAGGCCGCGGCTCCGGTGAAGGAGCACGCCGACTTCGGCAGCTTCGACACCGCCGATATCAAGTTCGGCTACTGCACCGAGTTCATCTGCTCCCGGGATACCAAGAAGGACCCGGAGGCCCTGCGGGGCTTCCTCAATGCCCTGGGCGACTCCCTGGTGCTGGTGGACGACGACGAGATCATCAAGGTCCACGTCCATACCAACCATCCCGGCAAAGTGCTGGAGGAGGCCATCACCTACGGCGCGCTTCAGACCGTGAAGATCGAGAATATGCGCAATCAGCACACTGAGATCCTGGCCGAGGCCGCCCAGGAGGGCGAGGCGGACCAGACCCGGAAAATCGCGCCGGCGGAGAAGCCCTTCGGCTTCGTGTCGGTCTGCGCCGGCACCGGCCTGGCCGAGGTCTTCCATGACCTGGGAGTGGACGGCATCATCTGCGGCGGACAGACCATGAACCCCTCCACCGAGGACATCCTCAAGGAGATCGACAAGACCCCCGCCGAGGTGGTCTTTGTCCTGCCCAACAACAAAAACATCATCATGGCGGCCGAGCAGTGTATCCCCCTGGCCGAGGGAAAAAAGGTGGTGGTCCTGCCCACCAAGACGGTGCCGCAGGGCATCTCAGCCATGCTGGCCTTCGACCCAGACGCCTCTGAGGCGGACAATGTCTCCGGCATGACCGAGGCTTTCGGCAACGTCCACACCAGCCAGATCACCTATGCCGCCCGGAATTCCGACTTTGACGGCTTTGATATCCAGCAGGGGGACTATCTGGCTCTGGCAGAGAGCGCCCTGTTCGGCACCGACAAGGACCTGACGGCCCTGCTCAAGCGCCTGGCCGGCGCGGAGCCCCAGCAGGAGGCCGAGTTCATCACCATCTTCTACGGCGAGGACGTCAGCGAGACCCAGGCCCAGACCGCCCTGGAGATCTTCACCGCCGCCTGCCCCAACGCCGAGATCACTCTGCTGGCCGGGGGCCAGCCGGTCTATTACTATATGATCTCTGCGGAATGAGCGCGGAACAGACGGGGGCGGCCGCGGCCGCCCCCGCTTTTGCGGTCCAGGAACCCACAGGGAAAGAGGGCCGAATGCCCATGAAAATCAGGATGGAAGGCAAGACGGAACGAAAGATTGACCCCCGGGCGGTGCTCTTCCTGGGGGTGCTGGGGGCGGTCCTCCTCTATACAAAGGTGGAGGAGGCCTCCGGAGACCCGCCTGAGTGCAGCTAGTGTATCAGCAGGCTGCCCGCCATCACCGAGACAAAGGCCGCGATAAAGGACGCCCAGAGATACCCCGTCCACTTCTGGACCAGGAGGGCATCCGTTCCCCAGAGGTGCTGCTTTTCCACCCTGTTTCCCACCACGATGTTGGAGCCGATGAACCAGAGCGCCACCGGCATGATGCCGATGGAGAGGCTGGCTGAGTGGAACCCCAATACCGCCGTCAGGTTGACCGCCAGATAGGCGAGGTCCACGGCCACAGTGATCCGGGCGTGCTTGAGGAAGGCCCTTGCCCCCTGGCTCTTGGGGTAGATCTTCTCCTCCGCTCCCCGCTCCTGCCGGGCCTGTTTCAGCGCCAGCTTGGGCAGGCGGATGTGCTCCAGAAGGAAGAGGGCCACGCCGGAGGAGAACCCCAGCAGCCAGATATTGTGGAAGTACAGGAGCTCCCACCAGCGACTGTGAGAGATGACTGGGACAAAGCCCCCCGACGTGTCCCCACGCAGCACTTGCAGATGCTTGAAGTATAGCGTCCCAGCCGTCGCCTCCCCGTCCTGTACGGGGCGGGTCTGATAGCCGCCGCCCGGGAACCGCTCCGCCTCCGCCTCCTGGTCGAAGCTGCCCAGAAACCGACCGTCCGTGCAGCGATACTCATAGACCTGGTGCCTGACCTGATAGAGAAACAAACTCCCGCCCTCCACCTTCATTTTGGCGTCCTCGTTGTGGTCGTGGTAGGGGACAGACACCGCCCACAAAAACTGCCCGGCGGAGTCGTACACGTCTACCACCGCGGTGCCGCCGTACAGCACATAGATCTGCCCCTCCCGCTCCATGACCGCGTCGATGGGCTCGGGAGGCAGCAGCTCCCGCGTCTTGGGTGTTTTGTAGCCGATCCCCCGCGCCAGCGGGTCCACCAGCAGCAGCCGCAGGACGAACAGTCCGGCCGCCAGAAGTGCCAGACCCATGAACAGTGTGTGCAGGACACGGCAGATCCACGCACTGACGGTACGTCTCTTGGCTCCCATCTCGCAGCCCCCCTTGTGGCCCCCATTATACTACCTTTTCTTTTCCGCTTCAACGCATTAAAATTTCCCCTTGCCTTTTCCGCCGGTTGGGTGTACAATGCCCTTAACCATTCAAAGTGAGGCTGCCAGTATGCGATACGATCTCCTCACAACTGCATCCCGCTGCTTTCCCTATTTTGGCTGGGCTCGATTTATGGGCGCCGGCTTTTTTGGCGTGGAGAAATACAGCGGGATAAAGTGAATGGGCGGGCCCCGCAAGGGGGCCCATGGGCATGTTTTGAGCTGCGCTCATTGATTTTATCGTCAATGGGCGCATTTTTTATATCTGTTCCGCGCCCATTGCGGAAAGGGAGTCAACAGTTATGGTAGTCGTTATGAGACCCGGTACCCGGCAGGAGGACATCGCCGCCCTGGCCGAACAGTTCAAGGCCCAGGGCCTGGAGGTGGGCGTCACCAACGGCGTGGGCTGCACCATCCTGGGCCTGGTGGGAGACACCACCGCCGTGGACATGGACAAAATCAGCATCAATCCCCATGTGGAGCGGGTGATGCGGGTCCAGGAGCCCTACAAGAAGGCCAACCGCAAGTTCCACCCCGAGGACACCGTGGTGGAGGTGGGCAAGGCCCGGATCGGCGGCGGCAGCTTCTCGGTCATCGCCGGCCCCTGCTCTGTGGAGTCGGAGGAGCAGATCGTGGAGGTCGCCAAGGACGTGAAGCGCTCCGGCGCGGCCCTGCTGCGGGGCGGCGCTTTCAAGCCCCGCACCTCCCCCTACTCCTTCCAGGGCATGGGCACCCCCGGCCTGGACCTGCTGATGGAGGCCCGCCAGGCCACCGGTCTGCCCATCGTCACCGAGATCATGGACCCCCGCATGGCCGACCTGTTCGAGCGGGAGGTGGACGTGGTCCAGGTGGGCGCCCGGAACATGCAGAACTTCGAGCTGCTCAAGGAGGTGGGCAGGATGTCCAAGCCCATTCTCCTCAAGCGGGGCCTGTCCAACAGCTACGAGGAGTGGATCATGTCCGCCGAGTACATCATGTCGGAGGGCAACGAGAACGTCATTCTCTGTGAACGGGGCATCCGCACCTTCGAGACTTACACCCGCAACACCCTGGACGTGTCGGCCATTCCGGCGGTGAAGAAGATGAGCCACCTACCCGTCATCGTGGACCCCTCCCATGCCGCCGGCATGTACTGGATGGTGGAGCCCCTGGCCATGGCGGCCATCGCCGCCGGGGCCGACGGACTGATTGTCGAGGTCCACAACGACCCGCCCCACGCCAAGTGCGACGGACAGCAGTCCCTGACGCCGGAGAAGTTTGACGCGCTGATGAAAAAAGTCAAGACCATGGTACCCATGATGGGCAAGAGCCTGGTGCTGTAAGCCGGGCCCAAACTCGCCGGAAAGGCTGGTGCGCAGAAATGAAATTGCTGCCTGTTTCCCTGGGAGATCGCTCCTATGACATCCACATCGCCCCCGGACGGCTGGACGACACGGGCAAGCTGTGCCAGCATGTGCTGCCCAGGGCCACTCGCCTGGCAGTGGTCACCGACGACACCGTGGGGGGCCTGTATGCCCATCGGCTGCTCCAGAGCCTCTGGGCCAGGGGGTACACCGCCTCGGTAATCTCCCTGCCCGCCGGGGAGCAGACCAAGAGCCTGCACAACCTGGGGGTGCTCTACGACTCCTTTATGGAGATGGGCCTCACCCGCACCGACGCCGTGGTGGCCCTGGGCGGCGGCGTGGTGGGCGACCTGGCGGGCTTTGCCGCCGCCACCATCCTGCGGGGGGTAGACTTTGTGCAGGTCCCTACCACCCTGCTGGCCCAGGTGGACTCCTCCGTGGGGGGCAAGGTGGCCATCGACCTGCCCGCCGGCAAGAATCTGGCCGGGGCCTTCTGGCAGCCGCGCCTGGTGGTCATGGACCCGGAGGTGTTGGACACGCTGGAGGACAAGACCTTCTCCGACGGCATGGCCGAGGTCATCAAATATGGCTGCATCCGGGACGCCGCCTTCTTTCGGGCCCTGGAGAAGACGCCCAGCCGCCGGGCGGTGATGGAGAACATCGAATCGGTCCTGTATACCTGCTGTGATTTGAAGCGGGCGGTGGTGGAGAAGGACGAGCGGGACACCGGCGAGCGGATGGTGCTCAACTTCGGCCACACTCTGGGCCACGCCTATGAGAAGGCGGGACACTATGAGACCTGGACCCACGGCCAGGCCGTGGCGGCGGGCATGTGCCTGGCCGCCCGGCTGGGAGCGGCGCTGGGGGTGACCCCGGCGGGGGTGCCGGAGCGCGTCGAGGCCCTGGTCTCCGCCTTCGGCCTGCCGACCCGAATTCCCTGTACCCAGGCCGACTACGCCGCCGCCGTCGGCCTGGACAAGAAGGGGACGGGAGAACAGATCACCCTTGTCCTTCTGGAGGACCTGGGCAGGGCCGTCCTGCACCGGATGTCCAAGCGGGAGCTGCTGGGACTGCTGGAGGGCTGCGCGGAATGAATGTGACCATCACCCCCGGCCTGCTGAGGGGGGCCATCACGCCGCCCCCCTCCAAGTCCCAGGCCCACCGGCTGCTCATCGCCGCCGCCCTGGCGGACGGGGAGAGCCGGATCGAACATCTGGCGGACTCCCAGGACATCCAGGCCACCCGCCGCTGCATGGCCGCGCTGAAAGCGCCGGGGGAGGACCTGCCCGTCCTGGACTGCGGCGAGTCGGGCTCCACACTGCGCTTTCTGATCCCGGTGGCCCTGGCCCTGCGGGGCGGCGGGCGCTTCACCGGCCGGGGGCGGCTCATGGCGCGGCCCCAGAAGCCCTACTTCGATCTCTTTGACGAGAAGGGGATCGCTTACCGGCAGGAGGACGGAGTCCTTACCGTCCAAGGGAGGCTCACGCCGGGGACCTTTGCCCTGCCCGGGGACGTATCCTCCCAGTTTGTCACCGGCCTGCTCTATGCCCTGCCCCTGCTGGAGGGGGACTCCCGGATCACGCTGACCACTCCGCTGGAGTCCCGGGGCTACGTGGACATGACCCTGGAGGCCCTGGAGCGCTTCGGCATCCGGGCGGAGTGCCCCGACGGGCGGACCCTACGGGTCCCCGGCGGGCAGACCTACCGCCCCTGCCGCGCCGCGGTGGAGAGCGACTACTCCCAGGCCGCCTTCTATTACGCCGCCAACGGTCTGGGCGGTCAGGTGGAGATTCTGGGGCTCAACCCCCGCTCCGCCCAGGGGGACCGGTGCATCGTGCCCTACCATATGCAATTGTGCAGTCCCGGCGAGGCGGAGCTGGACGTATCCCAGTGCCCCGACCTGGTCCCGCCTCTGGCGGCCCACGCCGCCCTGCGGCAGGGGATCACCCGGATCGTCAACGCCGCCCGGCTGCGCATCAAGGAGAGCGACCGGCTGACCGCCGTCACCCAGGTGCTCACCGCCCTGGGGGCCGACGTGGTTGAGGGGGCGGACCGCCTGACCATCACCGGACAGCCGGAGGGCCTGGCCGGGGGCGTGACGGTGGACAGCCACAACGACCACCGCATCGCCATGATGGCCGCTGTCGCGGCCACCCGCTGCGCCGCCCCCGTCACCATCACCGGGGCGGAGTGCGTGGCCAAGTCCTACCCCGACTTCTGGGAGGACTACGAGCGCCTGGGCGGACAGATACAGAGGAGCTGAACACTATGCGACACATCATCTTCGGAGAGTCCCACGGCCCCGCCATCGGCGTCACCCTGGAGGGGGCGCCCTCCGGCGTGGCGTTGGACTGGGACTTCATCCGGGCCGAGATGGCCCGCCGGGCTCCGGGCGGGAGCGCCATGTCCACCGCCCGGAAGGAGGCCGACGAGGTCCAGATCCTCTCCGGCGTCTTTGAGGGAAAGACCACCGGCACCCCCCTGTGTGCCGTCATCTCAAACACCGACACCCGCAGCGGGGACTACGCCCAGCTCAAGGCGCTGCCCCGGCCGGGCCACGCCGACTACAGCGGCGGCGTCCGCTACGGCGGCCACAACGACTACCGGGGCGGCGGCCACTTCTCCGGCCGGCTCACCGCCCCCCTGGTGTTCGCCGGGGCGGTGGCTAAGCTGATCCTGCGGGAGTGGGGGGTGGCGGTCGCCGCCGCCGTCTCCAACGTGGCGGGCATTCCCGACCCCACCCCGGAGCAGATGGAGCAGGCCGTCCTGGCCGCCAAGGCCGACGGGGACTCGGTGGGGGGGTGCATCCGCTGTACCGTCACCGGCCTGCCCGCCGGGCTGGGGAGCCCCGACTTCGGGTGTAACGTGGAGGGCCTGTTCGCCCAATACCTGTATGCCGTCCCCGCCGTCAAGGCGGTGGCCTTCGGCGCAGGCTTCGGCTTCGCCGCCCTCCGGGGCAGCCAGGCCAACGATCCCTTCTATATGGAGGGAGAGACCGTCCGGACCCGGACCAACCGCTCCGGCGGGGTCAATGGCGGCATCACCAACGGGATGCCGGTGGAGTTCGAGGTCTGTATCCGGCCCACTCCCTCCATTTCTCTGGAGCAGGACACCGTGGACCTAGAGCGGGGCTGTGACGCCAGGCTGTCTATCCACGGCCGGCACGACCCCTGCATCGTGCCCCGGGCGGTGGTGGTCATCGAGGCGGCCGCCGCCCTGGCGAGCTGCGCACTGCTGGACCTGTGAGGTGACGGTATGACGGAACTGGAAGCGTACCGCAGAGAGATCGACGCCATCGACGGAGAGTTGACCCGCCTGTTTCTCCGCCGGATGGAGGTGACGGGCCGGGTGGGGGCCTATAAGCAGGCCCACGGCCTCCCGGTGCTGGACGCCGCCCGGGAGAAGGACGTACTGGCCCGGAAGGCGGCGCTGGCCGAGGGACAAGCGGCCAAGGCCGACGTCACCGCCCTGTACGAGACCATCCTGGGCCTCTCCCGGCGGCAGCAGCGTAAGCTGGTGACCGAGGCGGGGGACGAGGGCTACGCCCGTATCCGCGCCGCCCTGGCCGGGGCACGGCCGCCCCTGACACAGCCCAGGGTGCTCTATCAGGGGGTGCCCGGCGCCTACGCCGAGGAGGCCACCGCCCTCTTCTTCGGGGAGGAGCGCCCCCGGCAGGCGGCGGAGACCTGGGAGGAGGTCTTTCTGGCCCTCAGGGAGGGCCGGGCGGACTACGGCGTGGTGCCCATCGAGAACAGCTCCACCGGCTCCATCAGTCAGGTCTACGACCTGCTGGCCAAGTACGGCCACTATATCGTGGGGGAGCAGGTGGTCAAGGTGGAGCACTGCCTGCTGGCCCCCAAAGGGGCCACCCTGGACACCGTCCGGGAGGTCTACTCCCACGAGCAGGGCCTGCGTCAGTGCGCGGATTTTCTGAAGGCCCACCCGGCCTGGAAGGGCATCGCACGGCTCAACACCGCCGAGGCGGGCAGGTACGTGGCCGGCAGCGGCGACGTGACGAAGGCCGCCATCTGCTCCCGGCGGGCGGCCGCCCTCTACGGCCTGGAGATCCTGGCCGAGCACATCAGCCTCAGCGAGAGCAACTACACCCGCTTTGTGGTGGTCTCGCCGGTGATGGAGCGCCGGTCGGGCAGCGACAAGGTCAGCGCCCTGTTTGTCCTGCCCCACCGCAGCGGTGCGCTCCACGAGATCATGACCCTCTTCGCCGTCAACGGTCTGAACATGATGAAGCTGGAGTCCCGCCCCATTGTGGGCCGGAGCTGGGAGTACCTGTTCTTTGTGGATTTCACCGGCGACCTGGCCGATCCGGCCATGGATGGGGTGCTCCGGGAGCTTTCCCAGACCGCTGAGAGCCTCCGGGTCCTGGGCAACTACCGGACGTGCGGAGGCTGATATGAAAAACATCATACTCATTGGCATGATGGGCTGCGGCAAGACCACCTGCGGCCGCCTGCTGGCCCGGCGCCTGGGGCGGGAGCTGGTGGATACCGACGCCCTCATCGTGGAGCGGGAGGGCCGCTCCATCCCGGACATCTTTGCCCAGAGCGGGGAGGACTATTTCCGCGCCCGGGAGGTGGAGGCGGCGGGGGAGCTGGCCCGGCGGGAGGGACTGATCGTCGCCTGCGGCGGAGGACTGCCCCTGCGCCCTGCCGCCATGGACCCTCTGCGGGAGACGGGGACGGTGATCTTCCTGGCCCGGGACCCGGGGGAGACCTATGACGCCGAATCCATGGCGGGCCGGCCCCTGGCCCAGGACGGCCGGGCGGCTTTTCTGGCGCGCTTTCGCCAGCGGGAGCCGGTGTACCGGGCGGCCGCCCATCACACCGTCACCAACTTTTCCGACCCGGAGACCACGGTGCAAACGATTTTGGAGGTGCTGGACATATGAAATTCCTCATCATCAATGGGCCCAACCTGAACCTGCTGGGCCAGCGTGAGCCGGGGATCTACGGCCGGGAGAACTACGAGTCCTTGTGCCGGCGGCTCAAGGACTTCGCTGCCGCCCACGGCGCCGCCGCCGACTGCTTCCAGTCCAACCACGAGGGCGCCATCATCGACGCCATCCACGCCGCCCAGGGGGTCTACGACGCCATCGTCATGAACCCCGGCGCCTTTACCCACTATAGCTACGCCCTTCTGGACGCCCTCAAGGCGGTGCGGGTGCCCTGCGTCGAGGTCCACATCTCCAATGTCCACCAGCGGGAGGAATTCCGCCACACCTCGGTGACCGCCCCCGCCTGTGTGGGGCAGATCTGCGGCTTGGGCCTCTACGGCTATGAGGCGGCGATGTCCTACTTTCTCTTGCAAGAGAAGGCAGGCAAAGAGAACGTTGACTGACGGGATGTGGACGAAGGCATGCAGGTAGAATTGAAGAATACCACCAAGAAGCTCTGCGTCATCGGGGACCCGGTGCTCCACTCCAAATCCCCTCTGATCCAGAACACCATGATCCGGGCGCTGGGACTGGACTATGTTTATTTATGTCAACCGGTGAAGGCGGGGCGGGCGGCGGCCTGGCTGGATGCTGCCCGGGAGGCGGGGTACGCCGGATTCAATGCCACCATGCCCCATAAGCTGGACCTCGTGCCCCGCATGGACGAACTGGACCAGGACGCGGCGCTGTACCAATCGGTGAATACGGTTTGTATAAGAAATGGTAAATTATACGGATGCAACACGGACGGACGGGGCTTTATCCGGGCTTTGGCCGACGCAGGCGTGGACCCGGCGGGCCGGCGGGTCCTGCTGTTGGGCTCCGGCGGCGCGGCCAAGGCCGTGGCTTTGAAGCTGGTTCAGCAGGGGGCGGCCTCGGTGACGGTGTGCAACCGGACTGCGGCCAAGGCAGAAGAATTATGTCAACATGCCCCGGCTGTGATGAAGGCGGCAGGCTTCGACCAGGCCACTCTGCGGCGGGAGGCGGCCCGGGCCGAGCTGCTGGTCAACTGCACCAGCCTGGGCATGGCCGGGACCGGCGGGCAGTTTGAGGACCTGAGCTTTCTGAAGGAGTTGCCCCCGGCGGCGGCGGTGTGCGACCTCATCTACCACCCGGCGGAGACCGAGCTGCTGTGCCGGGCCCGGGAGGCGGGGCATCCCGCCCTCAACGGTCTGGGCATGCTGATCTATCAGGCGGTATACGCGCTGGAGCACTTCGCGGACGTGGCGCTGGACGCCGGAGCCATGCGGGCCCTGGTGGAGCAGGCCCTCAAGGAGCTGTAAGCGGAACGGGAAACGCCCGGACGGACTGGGGTCCGCCCGGGCGTTTTTAGTTGCCTTTGTACTTCTTGCGGGTGGCGATGCCGCCGCGGATGTGCCGCTCGGCCTTGTTTTCATCCAGGACGCTTTTGACCTGGTGGTACAGAGACTGGTTAAAGGCGGGCAAACGCTCGGAAAGGTCCTTGTGTACGGTGGACTTGCTGATGCCGAACTTGTGGGCCGCCGCGCGCACCGTCGCCTTGTTCTCGATTATGTAAAGGGCCAACTGGCAGGCCCGCTCCTCGATGTTCCCTTTCACGCTGACAACACTCCCCGCATCTGAATCTCACTGTCGGATGTATATGCGCGCGGGGGCATTGTTATGAAGAGAGAATCTGGAAAGGCGGCAGGACGGATTGAAACGTGATTCGGATCAACAAACGCGCGCCGCAGAGTCAAAATCTCTGGGCGCGCGTTTGTTTTGCACGTATTTTCGGACCGAACGGCCCAGGTCTCCGCCCTCCAGCGGCAGGTTTTGCCGGGCCTGCACCCCGCTGGCCGGGTCGAGCACCAGCCCGTCCTGAATCAGTGTGCGTCCCGCGCTCATTGCAGAGACTCCGGAATGACGGCGGTGGCCAGCAGATCGGCGTAGCTCTGCCGCCGGACGATGAGCTCGCTGCGGCCCTCCTTTACCAGCACTACGGCGGGGATGGGGCTGGAATTGTAGTTGCTGGCCATGGAAAAGCCGTAGGCCCCGGTGGAGAAGACCGCCAGCAGGTCGCCGGGCCGGGCCGGGGGGATGCGGGCGTCCCGGATGAGGATGTCGCCGGACTCACAGCACTTGCCGCAGATGGTGGCCGTGTCGGTGGAGGCCTCCTCCGCCCGGTTGGCCAGCAGCCCCCGGTACACCGCGCCGTAGAGGGAGGGGCGGATATTGTCGGTCATGCCGCCGTCTACCGACACATACTTACGTACGCCCCGGATGTCCTTGATGGAGCCCACGGTGTAGAGGCTCAGACCGGCCTCCGCCACGATGCTGCGGCCGGGTTCTATCACCACGGCGGGACGGGTCATGCCCTCGTCCTGGCAGAATGCCTCCAGCCGGGCCATGAGGGGGTCCAGAAAATAGGCGTAGGGGGGGCGCGCCTCGTCGGTGTAGGTGACGCCGAAGCCGCCGCCCAGGTTCAGCTCGGCCACCGTGTGTCCGAACCGGCGGCGGACCTCCCGCACCAGGCCCAGCACCACCTCCAGGGCGGCCAGATAGGGGGCGTTGTCAAAGAGCTGGGAGCCCACATGGAAGTGGAAGCCCAGGAAGTTGACCCACTTGGAGTCCAGGGCTGCACGGACGGCGGGATACAGCACGTCGTCATCCAGCGGGATGCCGAACTTGGAGTCCTTCCGGCCGGTGACGATATAGTCGTGGGAGTCGGCCTGGATGCCGGGGGTGACCCGATAGAGAACATTCATCTTTTTGCCCCGTGCGGCGCAGATCTCCTCCAGCAGGGGCAGCTCCTGCAGACCGTCCAGGATGACCCGCCCGATGCCGTAGTCTACCGCCAGCTCCAGCTCGGCGCGCAGCTTGTTGTTGCCGTTGAATTCGATGCGCTCGGCGGGGAAGCCCGCCTGGATGGCGGTGTACAGCTCACCGCCGGAGACCACGTCGATGCACAGGCCCTCCCGCTGGACCAGGCGAAGCATGGCGGGGGTGCAGAACGCCTTGCAGGCATAGGCCGCCCGGGTGTTGGGCCAGACCGTCAGAAAGCAGCGGCGCAGCTCGGAGCAGCGGCGGACGATCTCGCTTTCGGAAAACACGTAGAGAGGGGTGCCGTATTGGCGGGCCAGCTCCACCGTAGAGCAGCCGTCGAAATAGAGGGTGTTGTCTCGGACCTCGTTGAGCATGGTGATGCGCCTCCGCTTTGGTTTTCTCCCAGTTTAACAAGTTTTCCGCCCGAAATCAACCGCTGTGCCGGTCGGAGCAAAAAGAACAAAAAATAGTTGACAGGAGAGGGCGGTCTCTCTATAATTATGACAGCTTGTCACATGGGGAGGAATTGCATGCCGACCGGGACTTTTTTCCGTCTGCCGGAGGAGAAGCAAAGGCGCCTGATGGAGGCCGCCTGGGAGGAATTTGTCCGCACCAGCTATACGGAGGTATCCATCAACAAGATCATCCAGATCGCCGGCATCCCTCGGGGGAGCTTTTATCAGTATTTTGAGGGCAAGGAGGACCTGTTTTTCTACCTGCTGGACGATGTGCACCGCCACTTCATCCAGGTTTTCTGCAAGCTGCTGGACCGGGCGGGGGGCGATCTGTTCCAGATGCACCTGCTGGCGTATGACGATCTGGTGCAGTGGGGGGACAACCAGGACCCGTCCATGTACCGCTGCATCCAGTTTATGCGCGCCAATCCCGGGATGGATTTTTTGCAGACGATGTCCAAGGAGCCGGAGTTTTTGCCGGAGGAGCTCTATCAAAAGATTGATGTCAGGCGGTTCCGGAAAAAGGACCGGATGTTTGTGGAGTCCGTCTTTTCCCTGACCGTCATGTCGCTGGTCTCGGCCGTGGTGGAGGCCCTTACACATCCGGGCGAGACGGAGCGGCAGCGCAGGAGGCTGGAGGAACGCATTAAGATCCTGGAGTACGGCAGCCTGGACAGCCGGCCAGAGGCCGCACGAACCCAACAAGGAGGAATACAAGCATGAATCGAAGAGCCATCGCGCTGCTGCTGGCAGTGGCCATGACGATCTCCCTCTGCGTTCTGTCCGCCTTCGCAGCGGGGCAGACGGAGGACGGGACAGCGGTCCCGGCGGAGGAGGCCTCCGCCGTACAGGCGCCGGAGGAGACCGGGGAGGCGGAAGCGGCCCTGCCGACGGCTCCGGCCCAGCCGGACCCGGTGGGCGTCCTGTCCTTTGAGAACCTGGAGGGCCGCCTGCGGGAAAACAACTACAACCTGCTGGCCCTGGAGGAGAACATTGCCTCCATCGAGGTGCTCGACTACGACAAAATGTACGACAGCCTGAAAAAGCAGCTCAACGAGATCGCCGATTACCAGTGGATGCTCATCCAGTTCGGCCAGGGAAACTCCTATTCCTCCGCCATGCTGGCGCAGAACTACAGCGCCGTGCGGGACACCTTTGACGCCATCAAGGATGGCGAGCTGCAGCAGGACAACGCCGACATCGTCCGCCAGCTCCGGGCGGCGGAGAACCAGGTGGTCATGGCGGCGGAGTCCCTGTACGTGGCGCTGCTGGAGATGGACCTGACCGACGCCTCCCTGGGCCGCAGTCTGGACACGCTGGAGCGCTCCATTCAGGAGATGGAGCTGCGCTATGACCTGGGACAGATCTCCGCCCTGACCCTGCAGCAGGTGACGGCCGGCCGCACCTCGCTGGTCAGCGGCCGCCAGACCCTGGCCATGAACCGGACCAACTACACCATGCAGCTGGAGCTGATGGTGGGCGCCGAGCTGACGGGAGAGATGAAGCTGGGCGAGCTGCCGGAGGTGAGCGACGAGGCGCTGGCGGCCATGGACCTGGAGACCGACCTGGCCGAGGCCAAGGCGGCCAGCTACAGTCTGTATGCCGCGGAGCTGACCCTGCAGGACGCTGAGGAGGACTACAAGGACGCCGCCAAGAAATACCACTACGACACCAGCCGCTACCAACTGGCTTCCGCGCTGCATACCTGCCAGGCCGCCCAGTATACATACAGCGCCACGGTGCAGAACTTTGAGATGGCCTTCCGGACCCTGTACTTCCAGGTGAAGGATTACCAGCAGGTCCTGGCGGCTGCCTGGACGGCCCTGTCCTGCGAGCGGGACACCTATGCCTCCATGGAGCTCAAATATCAGCAGGGCAGCATCTCCCACAACGCCCTGCTGGATGCCGCCGACAAGGTGAGCGCCGCCGAGGAGACGGTGGAACAGGCCCGGCTGGACCTGTTCTCCGCGTACAATACCTACCGCTGGGCTGTGGAGCACGGCATCCTGAACTGACAAGGAGGACCTACATCGTATGAAAAGCCATCGTATTCCGGCACTGCTGCTCTGCGGCGCGCTGCTGGTTTCCCTCAGCGCCTGCGGCGGGGGAGGCGCGCAAAACAGCCCGGCCGAAAGTGAGCCCCCCGCCGGCACCGCCGTCCAGGTGGAGACCGTAAACGCCAACACCATCTCCACGGAGAACAAGGTCTCCGGCAAGGTGGAGTCCGACACGGACGCGTCGGTCTTTGTAGCCACCGCGGCCAAGTGCACTGCGGTCTATGTGGAGGTGGGCGACACCGTCCGGGCGGGGCAGGCCATCTGCACCCTGGATCTGGCCAGTACCCTGTCCTCCTACCAGGCGGCCAGCATCAGCTATGATTCCACCGTGAAGAGCTATCAGGACCAGGCCGCCCTGTTTGAAAAGCAGATTGCCCTGTACGAGAAGAACCTCAGCGATCTGAGGGCCCTTCAGGAGATCGGCGCCGCCTCCCAGGCGGAGATCGACGGGGCGGAGCTGACCCTGCTGTCCGCCCAGGTGACCCGGGACTCCACCCTGGCCCAGCTCGAGGCGGGAATCCAGAGCTCCAAGGCCAACGTGGAGCAGCTTGCCACCGCTCTGGAGAACGTGGACGGAAGCGGAAATGTCATCGCCCCCATTTCCGGCGTGCTGCTGTCCCTGTCGGCGGTGCAGGATGCCTTCGTCTCCAGCGCCACGCCGGTGGCCGTCATCGACGGGGTGGATCAGCTCAAGATCACCGTCACCGTCTCTGAGGCCCTGGTGCCCAAGTTGAAGATCGGGGACGCGGTGGACGTGACCGTCAGCTCCGTGGGCGCCGCCTTTACCGGCGCCATCCGCTCCGTGGACAAGGCCGCCAGTCTTCAGACCAAGCTGTATACCGTGACGGTATCCATTCCCGCCGAGGTGGAGGGCCTGCTGTCAGGCATGTTTGCCGACGTGACCTTCCATACCGACACCTCTGCCGATACCATCGTGATTCCCACCCAGGCCATCCTGACCAGCGGCAGCACCCAGTATGTCTACGTGGTGGAGGGGGACACTGCCCGGTATGTGGAGGTGACCACCGGCCTGACCGGAAACGGTGTCACCGAGATCACCTCGGGCCTGGAGGCCGGGCAGCAGCTGGTCACCGTTGGGCAGGCCTACCTCTCCGACGGAGCCCTGGTCCGGATCGTAACCGGGGAGGGCTGATGCCGGATGACCATCTCAAAATTTTGCATCAAGCATAAGGTGACCACCCTTCTGGCGGTCATCCTGATCCTGGTCTTCGGCGTGGTCTTTACCACCCAGCTCCAGATGTCCCTGTTGCCCAATATGTCCTACCCGGCGGCCTATGTCTATTGCTACTACAACGGCGCCGGCCCCAGCGACATGGAGGAGCTGGTTACCCGCCCCCTGGAATCGGCCATCATGTCGGTCTCCGGCGTGGATGAGGTCCAGTCCAGCTCCGCCGACAGCGTCACCACCGTGCAGATCCTCTATGTGGACGGCACCGACGTGGATATCGCCGCCGCCAAGCTGCGGGAGCAGTTCGACGCCCTCTCCCTGCCGGACGGCTGCTCCGACCCGGTCATCATCAACCTGAACATCAGCGATATGATGCCCGCCGCCATGGTGGCCCTGATGGGCGACGACCTGTCTGAGCTGCAGGCTCTGGCGGAGGACACCGTGGGGCCGGCCCTGGAGCGCATCGGAGGTGTGGCCGCCGTGGACATCTTTGGCGGCGTGGGCCAGCAGGTCGCCGTACAGCTCGACCCCACCCGGGCGGCGGGCTACGGCCTGTCCAATGCCTATGTCTGTAATTTCCTGGCTGCGGAAAATCTGCTCTACCCCGGCGGCGACATGCAAAACGGCTCCAAGACCCTGACGGTCTCCACCGACGCCAAGTTCCAGACGGTGGACGACGTGGCCAATATGCTCCTGGCCCTGCCCGCCGGCGGTACCATCCGCCTGTCCGAGGTGGCGGACGTGGCGCTGGAGACTACCGATCCGGACACCATCGCCAAGGTAGATGGCACGGCCTGCGTACTCCTTCAGGTGACCAAGCAATCCGGCGCCAACGAGGTCACGACCGCCAACGCCGTAGAGGCCAAAATGGCCGAACTTCAGGCCAAGGCCCCCTCCATCCGCTATACCCTACCCTATCTGGCCACCGACTACATCAACATGGCAGTGGAATCCGCCATCCAGAATATCGTTTTGGGCGTGGTGCTGGCCGCTATCGTGGTGTTCCTCTTCCTGCGACGGCCGGACGCTACCATGACCATCGCCATCTCCATGCCCGTGTGTATCCTGTCGGTCTTCGTGCTCATGAACGTGTTTGACCTGACCTTGAACATGATGAGTCTGGGCGGCATCGCCATGGGCGTGGGCATGATCGTGGACAACTCCATCGTGGTGCTGGAGAACGTCTACCGCTACGCCGGAGAGGGCCATGACCGGATGACCTCCTGCGTGGAGGGGACCCGGGAGGTCATGCTCTCCCTGACGGCTTCTACCCTGACCACCGTGGCCGTGTTCCTGCCCCTGGGTCTCACCGGCGGCCTGGCGGGTATGATCTTCAAGGATTTCTGCTTTACCATCGCCTTCCTGATCCTGGCCTCTCTGGCCATTGCCGTGACCCTGGTGCCGCTGCTGTGCTACTTCCTGCTGGACGAGGAGAAGGTCCGGCGGCAGAGGCTGCGCCGGGAAGCCCGGGACGCCAAGCGGGCGGGCCGGCCGTCCCTGGTGCAGCGGGCCCGGAAGGCCTATACCGGGGTGCTGCGGTTCTTCGTGCGGCATTTGGGCCTGGGCATGGCGGCCTCCATCGCCCTGGTGGCGGTGTTCGTGGGCGCCTGCCTGTCCACCAACATGGTCCTCATGCCCGAGATGGATCAGGGCCAGGTCACCATCCAGGTCAGTACGCCCGTCGGCTCCGAGCTGGAGGAGACCGCCGCCATCGCCGACCGGGTGGTGGCCGTGGCCCAGGACCACTGTCCGGAGCTGAACGACCTGTATTATCAGACCCAGGCGGAGTCGGCCACCATCATGCTCAATCTGGTGGATAAGACCGAGCGGACCCGCAGCAGCGCCCAGGTGGCGGCGGACCTGCGGGAGTATCTCCGGGATATCGCCGGGTGTGAGATTACCACCAGCGCCTCCGACATGACGGCCATGATGGGCAGCAGCAGCGACATCAGTGTGGCGGTTACCGGTGAGGATTATCAGGTCCTCAGCCAGATTGGTGAGGACCTGGCTGCGCGCATCGCCTCGCTGGAGGACGCCATTGACGTGTCCAGCTCGGTGTCCGAGCAGGTGCCTCAGGTTGCGGTGACCGTGAACCGCCAGGCGGCCGCCCAATACGGCCTGACCGCCGCCGCCATCGGCGCGGCGGTGCGCGCCGAGCTCACCGGCACCACTGCTACCACTGTTACCATCGACCATAAGGAGCTGGACGTGGTAGTCCGGGGCGACGGCGTGGCCGCCCGGAGTCTGGACGCGCTGCGCTCCATGCCGGTGGCCTCCGCCTACGGAGGCTATGTACCGCTGTCCTCCGTGGCCGAGGTGAACGTGGAGCTGGCGCCCCAGAGCATTACCAGGGTCAATCAGTCCCGCCAGATCACCGTCACCGGCGACACCATCAGCGGCAATACTACCGCCATGACCAAGCAGATCAAGGAGATTCTAGCCGAGTATCCGATGCCGGAGGGCTACACCGCCGAGAGCGGTGGCAGCTACGCCGACATGATGGACAGCTTCAGCGACCTGCTGCTGGCTCTACTGGTGGCCCTGGGCCTGGTGTATTTCATTTTGGCCTCCCAGTTTGAGTCCTTTCTCATGCCGGTCATCGTCATGATGATCCTGCCGGTGGCCTTTGCGGGAGCCCTGTTTGCCCTGCCGCTCACCGGACGGGACCTGTCGATGATTTCCCTGGTGGCGCTCATTATGCTGGCCGGCACCGTGGTCAACGCCTCCATCATCCTGGTGGACTACATCCAAACCCGGCGGGCCCGGGGCGAGAGCCGCGAGGAAGCCATCCTCAACGCCTGTCCCCTGCGGATTCGTCCTGTGATGATGACGACACTCACCACCATCCTGGCCGTGGTTCCCATGGCTCTGGGTATGAGCGGCGCGGCTGAGATGATGGCGGATATGGGTGTCACTATGATCAGCGGCATGGTGGTTTCGACCGTTATCACCCTGCTGTTTACCCCGGTGTATTATTCAGTCATTGACAATATCAGCCATATATTCCACCGCAGAAAGCGGGAGAGCGAGACCTCCACCCCGGTTGCGGCGGAGTAAGCGGAGTAAAAGGTGGGAAGCGGGACAGCCTGTGGCCGTCCCGCTTCCCGCTGCTCTAGCCCACGCACCCCGCGAGGGGTGCGACTCCTGCCACTCCTGGGTAATCTCCTGCTTCTGCGATTTCAATCCACGCACCCCGCGAGGGGTGCGACTACAATATCGCCAAGAAGCAACTTGGCAATGCAGGATTTCGATCCACGCACCCCGCGAGGGGTGCGACTAGGAGGCGAGACAAATGATTTGTCCATATAACCATTTCAATCCACGCACCCCGCGAGGGGTGCGACGGCAGCTTGAGGCGGAGCTGGCCGCCGAGCGCCAATTTCAATCCACGCACCCCGCGAGGGGTGCGACATGCTTACCGGGGGTGATATGATTGGGCCAGGAGATTTCAATCCACGCACCCCGCGAGGGGTGCGACGGCAACACACAGTGCATCCTCATTAAGTACGTCGGATTTCAATCCACGCACCCCGCGAGGGGTGCGACAGAGCTGCGCGGCTCCCCCCTGGTCCACGACATTATTTCAATCCACGCACCCCGCGAGGGGTGCGACTTGCGCTCTTCACTGTGGGCATAAAGGATGCATTTATTTCAATCCACGCACCCCGCGAGGGGTGCGACAGCAAAACTGCATAAAAACTTCTTAAAATTTTTTATAAATTTCCTAAAAGAAGAAAAATACCGAGGGTCAAACTCCATAAGAACCCATGCAAATAGGATTGGATGACACGAGAAATGGCACCGGTCTGGTGCGAACTATGCCGTTTTTTTCAACCCACCGGCCCCTCGCACCGGATCAGATCATCAGGACGCCTTCGGGTTCGTAGCTCTGCTTGGCGCCGAAGTGCTCGATCCTGGTTTGATACTTGTTGCCCAGATAATAAAAGCGCAGACTGCCCTTTTCAGAGTCCATAAGTGCCAGCAGCTTGGCCTGTAGCAGCCGGCACTGGGCCCCATCCAGGAGGCATTCAAAGACCGAGTTTTGCACCCTTTGGCCGTAGTTGACGCACTGCCTGGCGATCTGCCGCAGCCGCCTGCGCCCGGCGGCATCCCCGGTGTTGACGTCATAGGTGATGACTACCAGCAAAAGGACCGCCTCACTTCCACAGAAACGGCGGATAGCCGTCCAGATCCCCCCGCAAGTAGCGGGCCAGCAGCAGTGCCTGAATGTAGGGCACCAGGCCCCAAGGCAGCTTTTCCTTTAGATAGGGATGGGTGATGGACTCCTGTTTCTTGGCCTGCCACGCCTGCAAAAAGGCCCGGCGGGCCTCGTCGCGTATGAATACAGCGCCGCTCTCCAGAAATTCAAAATCAGTGGAGGCGATCATTCGATTGTTGAAGAGCGTCAGGACAAAACGATCCGCCATGCAGGGACGTAGCTCCTCCATCAGATCCAGCGCCAGTGAGACCCGACCAGGCCGGTCCCGGTGGAGAAACCCCACATAGGAGTCCAGACCCGCCGCCTCCAGGGCGGCGGCGCAGTCATTGGCCAGCAGGGAATAGGCGAAGGAGAGCAGAGCGTTGAATGGGTCCAGAGGTGGACGGCGGCTGCGTCCGTGGAAGAAGAAGGCATCTTTCCCGTTCAGGATCATATCGTCCAGAACGCCGAAATAGAGGGCGGCAGCCGCGCCCTCCAGGCCCCGCAGAGAGCCCGGATCGGTCTCAGCCGCCAGGCGGGGGAGAGTTTCCCGGAGCTGGAGGGAGGCCTCCTTCAGCCGGGGCGCGTCCACCCGCAGAGCGTGATCCCGGAGGGTGCGCTCGATGCTCCAGCGGGCGTTATAGACCATGCCGAAGAGGAAATTCCGGGCTACCTGCCCGCTTTGCGCGGGGTCGTCTGCAAAGCGGTACTGGGTCCGGCGCAGCAGGACGCTGCCGTGGCTGGGGCCCACGGCCCGGGCCAGAAAGCGGCCCCTGGGGGTGCAGAATGCCAGGTTGACCCCACGCTGGGCACAGGCACCCATCAGGGCGGGGGAGGCGCCGGCGTAGGAGAAGGAGAGAATGCCGCTGAGGGTATGGAGGGGAAAGCGTCCGGCGGCCTGCTTTTCCCGGTAGACCACCACGGTCTCTCCCTCCAGCGCCAGGTAGGCGTCCTGGCTGGTGACAAACAGGGTGTTGAGCAGATGTTTCATGGGCGCACCTCCAGGCTCTCGCGCAGATAGTCGGACACCGACCGGGCGGACAGAAGCCTTGGCAAGCACAAATCCTTTAGGGAGCAGGCGCTGCAGGCCCGGGCGGGCTTGACCTTCGGCGTGTGCCCCCGGCGGAACAGATCGTGCATTTCGGTGAGGCAGGCGCGCACCTCGGCCCGGAGCGGCTCGGAAAAGGAGACCGGCACCCGGCGGCGGGTCTCGCCGTAATAGAGCGCGCCGTCGGGAACGGCGGTGCAGAGCATTTCCTCCAGGCACATGGCCTGGGCGCAGAGCTGCAGTTCATCCGCATCGTGGGGCTTGGGAGCTCCCCGCTTGTACTCCACCGGGAAGGGCCGCCACCGGCCGGCCCGACCCGAAAGGGGGACGCCCTCCGGGTCCGGATGGAACTCCACCACATCACAGGCTCCGGAAATGCCCAGACGGGCGGAAAAGACGGACATGCCACGGGTGATGACGGCGCCGCCCCGAACCTCCTTCCGGTCCCGGTCGTGGGCGCGCTGGTGCATCAGCGTGCCGTCCACCGTGCGCTCGTTTTCCGCCCACTGCTGCTCGATGTGGATCAGGGCCCACTGGCGGCGGCAGAACCGGAAGTGCTGCAGGCCGGAGAGGAGGAGCCACTGCTCCTCGGGATAGTCGGTCACCCCATCCGGGTGCAGGTGACGCCGGCGGGAATGGCGCCTTCCTCCACGGTGATCTGGTAGTCGGCAAAGGAGCGGGCGGGGCCGGGGGCGCTGGAGGCGGCCCGGGTTACCTGGACGGCGTCGAAGAGCTTATAGGCGGGGGCGTTGCCCAGCTCGGAGTCGTGCCGGAAGACGATGAGTTCCCGGACGGCCATCTTGCCCCGGGCGGCGGAGTGATCATGCTCAAACAGGTTCAAAATGGCCTGCCACAGCAGATCCAGATCCTCCTGGCTGAAGCCGGTGGTTTTCCGGGCCAGATTGGCGGAGACATAGCCCTCGGCCCGGTAAAGGCCGTAGGGGATGATGTACTTGCGGCCCATCTCGGTGCTCTTCTTCTCCGCGTCGGCCTCGGTGGCGATGGCCACCCGGGTAATGGTGATCTCCTGGGGCACCACGGGCTCTACACTGCGGGCAAACCCGAGCTGAACAGGACCCCGGACCTGACCACAGTTGAGCGCGGCCTTGACAAAGGTGGTCATCACCGCCCCAAAGGTACGGATGTCGTAAAAGTTTTCGCACATCCAGTCCCGAAGCTTGCGGTCCAGGTCCGGGTCCTTCTTTTTGGCGTTCTTAATGGTCTTTTCATCCACCTGATATGCGGTATAGGCCTCCCCATCGCTGCGGTTGAGGGGTACGCTGTCCTTGATGTAGATGCGGTAGCCGGGGGCATTGTCCTTTACAGTCTCCACATAGTTGCGGATTTTCCGCTTGAGGCACACGTCGGTGACCAGGCCCAGGCCAGTTTCGGGGTCGATGCGGGGCATGTTGCCGGCGTCGGGATCGCCATTGGGGTTGCCGTTCTCCACGTCGAAAAGGATGACGAATTCATAGCGGTTTTGAATGGCGCTCATCTCAATTTTCCTCCTTATTTACTGTATCGCTTTTGTGTCTGGTGATAGTAGCCCAGGTCGAAGGACGCCTGCTCCGGAAGGGACAGCCGTCCGGGCAGCGTCTCGCCCAGCAGCTCCTTGATCTGGCCGAGCTGACGGTCATAATGGATGCGCAGGCCGGTATCCAGCTTTTTTAAATGCTTTTGGGCCAGGTTGTTGAGGATGGGAAAAATGGTGGCGGGGGTGGCCGATGCGGAGTTAAAATACTTGTCCTTGATGGTGGGGTTGATGCCGGGGTTGGCCGCCTGCTGGATGGCCTCCAGCACGGAGAACAGACGGCCCAGGTTATAGGGGACAATGGAGCTGGTTTCGTTCAGGCTCACGGTCAATACCTCCTTCGGACACTCAGTGTGCGGATTTTTCAGGTAATAGGCTTTCAGAATGGCGGCTCGTCCACGGGTGATTTTGCGGTCGGCGCGGATACGGAGCATCACGCCGTTGAGCAGCGCCGCGGGATAGTCGGTGTTGGACAGAATGGCCCGGGCGGTCGCGCCGGCCAGGACGGGAGAAGGGGACTTGTCCCTGACGGTTTGAGGAACGGTCTCCTGGAGAAGAGCCCACAGCGAGATGGTCTCGTAGGGGTCGTTGGCAGGACGGACGATCTCCATGCGGGCATGGTGGGCGTTGACATGGGACAGAAAGCCGCCGAAGCAGTCGCGCAGGAAGAACCGCACCGACAGGCGGGCGGCGTTGGGGGACAGACCCAGAATATAGAAGGGGCGGGCGGGGTCCAGGGGCACCTCGGCGCAGCGCTCCATGCGGGATAGTTTTTTCAGAGCGGCCCGCAGCGTGGCTTCCTCCAGCCCGGCGGGGGGCGGGCCGCCGAAGAGGGCGGCGGCGGAGAAGGCCTGGTAGGCCGGATCGGCCCCCGCCGCCCAGAAGACCACCGTGGTGTCCCCGAGGCGCTGCACATGCGCCCGGTCGGAGAGCAGGTGGTTCAGAGCGGCGGTGTAGGCGAAGGCGGCGTACTTGCCGGTGGGGGCGTTCAGGCTCTGCTCCCTGCCGTAGGAGCAGAAGGCGGGGGCGTTGAACGACACCAGGGACGCGCCGCTGGACTGGGCGCCCCGCACCCCCTTGACGGCGGGATGGAGCCTGGCGACAGGCCCCATCTGTCCGGTGACGAGACACTGCATGTCGGGGCCGTCGCCACCGCTGTCATAGTGGTTCTGCCAAGCTGCGCGGATGGCGGCGTCCTCCTGGGCGAAACGGCCCTCCACACGGAAGACCAGATTGGCGCCCTTTCGCACCTCCTCCAGACAGTCGGACAGAGCGGGGTGCTCTGCCGCCCGCGCCGGCTGCCACTGTGAAAAATAGGCGAGGATGGCCCTTGATATGGGAGAGTCCACGCCGTCCAGGACCTGCTCATGCAGCCTGCGGCAGGCGTCAAAGCACTGCCGGCTGCGCTCTGGCTTTCCCTTGGCGTCGATGCCCAGCAGATAACCGGAATGGTCCCACAGGAAATTTGAATCAATGTTGACCGACCGTGCCACCGGAGTGGGAAGCTCCATGCTCTGTGCGGTGCTCCCCCCGTTTTTCTGCCCCTCCAGAAGGGGAATGACCTGGATCAGACGGCCGCCGGCATCCAGGCACAGGGCCCAGCTCACCTGGACGGGGCTCCAGCCCGGCCGGGCAATTTTGCCCTGAGCCGCCAGGTCCTCATAGAGCTTTACCAGCGCCTGCAGGATCATCGGACCACCCCCTCGCAGCCCAGGGGCGGGACAACCAGCACGCCGTCTTGCAGGACGGCCCGGAAGAACATGGGGCGGATGTCCTGGGGGTCGGAGTAGTCCATGTCCAGCAGCATCCAGCCCAGGTCGCGCTCCCCCAACAGTTCCTCGGGGCAGGGCGGAACATCCTGGCAGGGCGCGAACTGGGCGGGGAACTCCCGCACGCCGAAGCAGGGCTGGTGGTAGTGCTGCCCCCGGCTGAGGCGGCGCTTCACAATGTCCTGGAACTTGCCGGGGTTGTCGCCGGGGGCGGCCTGCTGGGGCACCAGGTCAAAATGGGCGTCAATGACGTAGCGCACGTTCCGCAGCACCATGGCGGCCCGCTGCTGGATGCTCTCCGGGGTGGCCAGATAGAGCTCCCCCTGCCGCCGCTCCATCACGGCGCGCACCTTCTGGGCGCTGATCACGTCCTTGACCTCGTTGCGCCGGATGTTGGTAAAGCGGATGGGGGCGCAGACATGGATGCGGTCGATGACCCAGCGCAGACCCGGATGCCAGTAGACGGCTTCGATCAGGCCGCGGGCGGCCGAGGGGGTCATCACGTCGTAGCTGACCCGCTCCACCTTCATCTCCGGGCGGGAGAAGCAGGCATAGTCACCCCAGACCTCTACACGAATGGACATGAGGCTCACTCCTTTCGATTGGATGATCGCAGAATACAGCAAGAAATGTCCCAAAGAACGGACCTTTCAGACAAACAGCCCTTTTCCAAAATCGGCGTCCAGGGAGAGGCCGGTCTCCCGGCTGTAGAGAGACAGGTTGGCCAGCACTGCCGTGCCGTCCTCCAGCTCCTCCAGGTCTCCGGCGGACCGCAGGGCCCGGTAGTGCTGGTCGTAGAGGCTGACGCCATACTGGCCCAACTGGCGGAACAGGGCCCGGGAGCGCTCCCCGGCGCGGAGCCGGTCCGTCAGCGGGACGCCCCCGTCCAGGGGGATGTAGACCGTCTTTGTGGGGCTGTCGATCAGGTGGAAGCGCTCTGATACGGAGCGGAAAGGCATCCGTCCCGCATCCGACCCCCGCTGAAAGGCGTCCAGGACCCCATACCGGTCCAGGGCAGGGCCGGACAGGTCCAGCAGGGACAAAAAGTAGCGGCGGACCGTCTCCGGCCGGGCGGGGTCGGCCCCGTCGGACAGGGCCTCCCGGGCGGCGCCGATGCTGCGGCGGAAGAGGGGCGGCGGGGCTTCCTCCCCCTGAAAGACGGTGACGGTGCTCTCCTGCGGCGGGCGGCGGCCCTCCCGGTTGCACCGGCCGGCGGCCTGCAGGATGGAATCCAGCCCCGCCTCCTCCCGCCAGACCGCCGGAAAGTCCACGTCCACCCCGGCTTCGATCAGACTGGTGGAGACCACCCGGCAGGGCAGGCCGTTTTTTAAGCGGCGGCGGACCTGGTCCAGTACGGCCCGGCGATGGACGGGGAACATGAGCGTGGACAGGTGGAAGCGGTGCTCCGGCGGCAGGAGCCGGTAGAGCGCCCCGGCGCTCTTGCGGCTGTTGACGATGCACAGCGCCTGGGGCTGGGCGGCCAGCCGCTCCGCCAGCGCCTCCCGGCTCAGCCGCCCTGCACGGGCAAAGGTCACGCGGCGGAAGTGCTCGTAGAGATCGGAGGTGCCGGGGCAGAGCTCCTGTATGGGCAGGGCGGGGGCAAACGCCCGGAACTGCGCCTCCAGGGCGGGCTGGGTGGCGGTACACAGCACCGCCGTGGAGCGGAAGTGAGCCACGAGCTGGGCGATGGCCGCCACGCAGGGCCGCAGATGTTCCAGGGGGAGCATCTGCGCCTCGTCAAAGATGAGCACGCTATTGGAACAATTGTGGAGCTTGCGGCATTGGGAGGGGCGGCTGGCGTACAGGGACTCGAAGAACTGTACCGCCGTGGTCACCACCACCGGCGCGTCGAAATTCTCCGCCGCCAGGGTCTGCCGGTACCGGGCAGGGGCGGTCTCGTCCTCCGGGTCCCAATTTACGCCGGAATGGTGTTCCACTACGTTGCCCTCCCCCAGAATGCCCCGAAAGACGGCCGCGTTCTGTTCGATGATGGAGGTATACGGAATGATGTAGATCACCCGGTCCAGCCCGTTGGCGATGGCGTGGCGGAGGGCGAAGGCCAGGGAGGCCACGGTCTTACCGCCTCCGGTGGGCACCGTGAGAGTGTACAGGCCCCGGGGGCGGTCTCCGCCGTCCAGGCAGGCGCGCAGGATTTGGCATCGGCGGCGGTTCAGGTCAGTTTTGGGCGGCCACCAGCCGGAGATATGCCCTTCCAGGCGCTCCAGCAGCACGGGCAGGGGGTCATGCCCGCCCCGGGGCGGCGGCGCGGCGCGCAGGAACGCCTCCGTATCCAGGTAATCGCCGTCCACCAGGCAGGAGTAGAGCATCCGGACGAAAAAAGAGTCGGTCAACGGGTCCCGGCCCCAAAGGGCCGGCGGCGTGGAAGGCGGCAGGCCCCCAGGCCAGGCGGAGTAGTCGGGAATGCCGCCGGACAGGCCCCTTTTCAGGCGGCCCATCAGGGTGGAGCAGCCGGCATCATCCAGGCTTGAGCCCCCGTCCGGCAGGCCGCCGTGATGGCCGGCCACGCAGAAGGCGGCCCACTCCGCCCCCAGGCGGGCGCACTCCACCGCGCCGGCGGTGGCATGATCCACCTTTCTGCCATTCTCCAGCAGGCGGCGCTGAAAGGCTTCGGAATACTTTCCAATGTCGTGGGCCAGCCCCACGAAACGGCCCTGCGCCCCGGCGCCGAAGGGCGCGGCGAAGCCGGCGGCCAGAGCGGCCGTTCCCTCCAGGTGGGCTTCCACGGACTGCTCGGAGCCGTCCTCAGAGACGTGGGCGAGACAGCGGCGGACGGGCATGGCGGACACCTCCTATGGGCAGCGTAATGCTGCCAAATTGTGATAGATACATTCTACAGGATCTGATGAAAAATTACAATTTATTTTTAGTAATATGCACAACAAAACCTTCGGACAGGAAAAGAGAGCGGCGCATAAGGTCTTGACTTTGTAAAAGAGACTTTACGCAATCCCTACAATGGCGTGGTGGATGGGCGCGGGAAAAAACTCTATACTAAACGACAGTTTTCTCAAGGAGGTAGAGATTTTGAACGTCATTGGACGGCGCCTGCTATCGGGCGCACTGACCTGCGCTCTGCTGCTGGGACAGGTCCCCGGCGCGTTTGCGGCGGGCGCGCAGAGCACACAGGACGCCCAGACCCCGGGACTGGGCACGGTATCCATGGAGTGGAGCCGGGACATTTACAACGGCGTCACCCTGGACCATGTGGCCAGTGAAAACGAACATGGGCTGCAAAAAAGCTATACCGTTACGTACGATCCCCAGACCACGCAGATCCGGCCGGTCCTCAACTACGGCCCCTACGTCATGGGCGGGGACATCATGTCCGACATGGTGGCCCAGGTGGAGGCCGATGGCTCCAAGGTGGTCTTTGCCATCAACGGCGACGCCTATGATACCAGCAACGGCGTCTCCAACGGCCTGATGATCAAAAACGGCGTCCTTATTTCCACGTCGTACAACAACAGCGCCGAGGCCGTGGGCTTCAAGGCCGACGGTACGGTCATCTACGGCCACACCAGCCTGAACATCACCGCCACGCCGGAGGGCGGCTCCCCCATCACGGTGTTCCATGTGAACAAAGAGCGCAAGCTGGATACCGAGAACGTATACCTGCTCACCGAGCAGTTTGCCAAGACCACCAGCTCCACCCAGCCCGGCGTGGAGGTGGTGCTCAACGTCACCACCCCAGGCTATCAGGGCCTGGTCATCGGCGGGCAGATCACCGCCTCGGTGGCCAGCGTCAATCAGGTGGAGGCCAACGTGGACAAGAACACCACCCCCATCGGGAAGGGGCAGATTGTCCTCAGCGCCAACACCGGCAGCAGCCGCTACGCCGCACTAAGCGCCCTGACGGTCGGCCAGAGGGTAACGGTGGACGTGCAGAACAACAACAGCGACGTGGACTGGAGCCAGGCGGCTCAGGCGCTGGGCATTTTCCATGTGCTGATGCTGAACGGTGTGGTCAACGAGGGCGCCTACTCGGGAGACGCCGACATCTACGCTCTGGCTGCCAATCCCCGCACCGTGCTGGGCGTCAAAGCCGACGGAAGCGTGGTGTTGTTCCAGTGCGACGGCCGTCAGGCGGGCTGGGCGCTGGGCATCAGCTTCCGGAACATTGTGGACTACCTGAGGGACCAGGGCTGCGTCACCATCTTCAACTTTGACGGCGGCGGCAGCTCTACCATCACGGCCACGCTGCCCGGCGACAAGAGCTCCACCATCCTCAACCGCCCCTCTGACGGCAGCGAGCGGGCCAACTGCAACGCCCTGCTCTTCGTGGCCACCAGCCAGCCGGACGAGAGCAGGGAGCTCCTCCACGTCTACCCCGATATCGACGAAGGGTACGGCAACAAGGTCATGGTGCTGGAAAACGGCAAGCTGGGCCTGAGGGTGGGGGCCACCGACGGCAATTACCACTATCAGGACCTGGGGAGCACCGGCCTGAAATACACCGCCGAGGGCGGCATCGGCTCCGTCTCCAAAGCTGGCGTGCTGACGGCGGCGACCGGCACCCATGAGGGCAGGATCACCGTCTCCACCCAGGACGGCTCCGCCAGCGGTGCGATCTCCGTCCGGGTGGTGGACTCCATCACCAAGCTCACCGCCGACCGCTCTATCCTGTCGGTGGCCCCCGGCGCCACCACCCAGATGCGCTTTACCGCCGAGTACAACGGCAGCCCGGTGGTGCTCACCAGCGAAGCTCTGACCTTCCAGCTCTCCGACCCCTCACTGGGCTCCATGGCCGCCGACGGCACCTTTACCGCCGCCGACACCCAGGGTACCGGCGAACTGAAGATCTCCTACAAGGACTACACCCTCACCCTGCCGGTGGAGATCGGCAAGCTGCCGGTGCTCCTCAATGACTTTGAAGAGGACTTCGGCGACGCGGGCTGGAAGTGGCGCTACTTCAACGGCGCCGACGGCGGCCTGGGGGACCGGGGCGGCGACGCCAGGATGTCCATCAATTACGATGAGCGGTACGTCAAAAGCGGCGACGGTTCCCTGCGGGTGGACTACGACTTTGCCACCAAGCCCCTCACCGGCACCGTCACCTGCGAGACCGGCCCCGTTGGGGAGCTGTACCTGGAGGGTCAGCCCAAGGCCATCGGCTGCTGGATCTACGGCGACGGCAACGGCGCCTGGGTGCGCATCCAACTGGCCCCCGCCGCCTATGCCGGCGACGTGTATGTGGACTGGGTGGGCTGGAAGTACGTGGAAAACGCCATTCCGACCACGGCATCCTTCCCCTACCGGCTGGTGTGGGGCGTACGGGTGCTGGGCACACCCAATACCGCCAACGGCAAGAAGGGCACCATCTATGTGGACGGCCTGCGGGCGGTCTATGACTTCAAAAATGACGACACGCTGGCCCCTGAGCTGGTCCCAGGTACCGGCGTGACCCCCGCCGACGGCGCGGTGGACGTGGCCAATGAGCCGGACATCTCCCTCACGGTCCGGGACCCCCAGACGGAGGGTCAGCCCTACACCGGGATCCATACCGGGCGGACCAAGCTGTGGATCAACGGTAAGGTTATGGACCACGCCGCCATCCAGCAGGAGGTGGCGGCCGACGGCTCGGTGAAGATCACCTTCCATCCCGGCGCCCTCACCGCCCTGCGACCCGGCCTCAACAGGATCAAGTACCGGGTGGAGGACAATGCGGGAAACAAATTCTTCCAGGAGTGGTCCTTCACCGTGGCAGGCTACGCCGTCAATCTAGAGGAGACCTGTCCCGCCGACGAGAAGGCTGCTGCGGGCAGCACCTTCCACTACATCGTCAACGCCACGGACTACAAGAACTTCGAGGAGTTCCAGTTTGAGCTGAGCTTCGATCCCAAGTATGTGACCCTGCTGGATGCCGGCTACGACGACCGGCTGACCGCCCCGGTCAGCGAGGTGGATGGGGAGAGCGGTTCGGTCAAATACACCCTCACCGGCATGGCCGCCCTCCAGAAGGATGCCGGCCGGCCCCTGGTGGACCTGACCTTCCAGGTCGGCCGGACAGCCGGCGGCCAGACCGGCATCAAGGTCAACAAGGCGGTGGTCCGTCAAACGGGCGAGATCGACGGCGCCGACCTGGTGCTGGACGGCTACGACCGGGAGGTGGCCCTGAAGTACACCCTCTCCTGGACCGGCTCCACCGTGGGCGGCGAGACCGTCCTCAAGCTGGCCGACAGCGCCGGCGAGCCCGTGCCCGGTCTGGGCTTCCATGTGACCCAGAACGGTGAGGCCGTGGATTTTGACGCGGTGACCGGCGGCGACGGCACGGTGTCCACCGACTTTTTTGGCGCTTATCCCGCGGGCACGGAGTTTCAGGTGTGGGTGGAGGACGCCGCCGGCGCCCTCAGCAACACCCAGAAGATCACCGTCTATGACAGCCTGGGCACCGCCGATCCCGCAAAGGTGACCATTACCACCGGCGAGGACCCGGCCACCGCCGTGGGTGTGAGCTGGGAGACCAGCCTGAGCGTGGACGCGGGTGAGCTGATCCTCGGGACCACCGCCGACCTGACCGGAGACGACACCCGGACCCTGTCCGCCGCCGGGCGCACCATCGACACCAAAATGAACGGCTTTGTGCGCAACTACCAGTCCTGGGGCGTCCGAGCCACCGGGCTGAAGAGCGACACCACCTACTACTATCAGGTGGGCTGCGAGGGGCACTACAGCCCCATCCAGTCCTTCACCACCGCCCCCGCCGAAGGGGACCTGACCCTGGCCTTTTACGGCGACATCCAGGGGGCGTATAATCAGTTCCCCGAAGCCATCAAAGCCCTGGAGGGCCGGTATCCCGACATTGACCTGAACCTCCAGGCCGGGGACGTATCCGACGACGGACAGGCCTACAGCGACTGGACCAACGCCTACAGCGGCTTCGGCAGCTACCTCTCCAGCCGCATCTGGGCCCCCACCATCGGCAACCACGACTCCAGCAGCGATGCCCAGGCCTTTACCTCGTACTTCTACGGCCCGGACAACGGCACCTACGATACCCCCCGCAACTACTGGTTCCGGGTGGGCGACATCCTCTTCTATAACCTGGATACCGAGGCCACCTACACCTATGACCCCGGCTTTGCCGAACAGCTTGCCCGCATGCGGGAGGTCTTTGACGGCTCCGACGCGGGGTATAAGGTGGTGCTGATGCACCGCTCGGCCTACCCCATGAGCTACGACGAGGCCGACGTCCGGGCCCTGCACGCCGACTTTGAGGAGATGGGGGTCAGCCTGGTCCTCTCGGGCCACGACCACATCTATAACCGCACCGAGATGTACGGAGGTGAAAAGGCCCCCGGCTCCGGTATCGCCTATGTGGTGGGCGGCTGCTCTTCCGGCTCCAAGTACTACGACGCCGACAGCAACGGCCGCCCCTGGCAGGACGTGGTCTACGACGAGAATAACCCGGTGTTCTCCGTGCTCAAGCTGCGCGATGGCGTCCTGAACTTCGAGGCCTACGCCCTGAAAGACGGCGAGAGCGTTCTGGTGGACCAGTTCACCGTCCTGAAGCGCGGGGACGACGCCGCCATGCTGGCGGCCGCCCAGTCCATTGTGGAAGGTACGGAGAGCCTGGGCACTCTGCCCCAGGCCGAGGCTGCCGACGCCGAAGCGGCCGCTCAGGCCCTGAGGAACGCCGTCCGGACCCTGCCCGGCTTCGGGGTCACCGGCGCGGAGGTCCAGGTGGAGATCGCGGACTTCGTGGAGGCATCGGCCGGCGGGGTGGAGAACTACGCCGGGACCGACGGGAGCTTCACCTATACCATCACCCTGACCCTGGGCGGCGGGACCGCCGTTCTGGAGCCAAAGACGGGGGTAATTACCGCCACGGCTTACGAGCCGGTGGAGCTGACCGGCAGCGTGGCCATCCTGGGGGAGGGCCGGTATGGTGAGACCCTGACCGCCGTCACCACCGGACTGCTGCCTGCCGACGCCAAGCTGACGTACCAGTGGACCCGCGACGGCGGAGAGGAGCCGGTAGGGGCGGAAGAGGGCTATACTCTGACCGCTGCGGACATCGGCAGCATTCTCACCCTGACCGTCACCGGCGTGAGGGGCTACGAAGGCAGCTTTACCGCCGACACCGCCGAGATCGGCAAGGCCCTCCAGGCCGCGCCGGAAGGGGTGCGCGGCATCGACGCCGACGAGGAGGGCGGCGCCGGAGCCCTCACAGGACTGGACGCCTCCATGGAGTACAAGGCCGCCGATGCCGACGAATGGACCGGCGCGGAGGGGGAGACCGCAGAGGGTCTGGCCCCTGGAAACTATCGGGTCCGGTACGCCGGGACCGATACCCAGGCGCCCAGCGTGGCCGTGGCGGTATCGATTCTGGACTTTGAGGCCCCTGAGCGAAATGAGACCCCAGAGGCGGAGTTTGACGCCTCCTCCATGACCCTCTCCGATTTGGCTGCCGGACAGGCCTACTCCCTGGACGGCGGCGCGACCTGGAATGACGCCGGGAGCGACGAGGTCCAACTGTGCGAAGAGGACGTGACCGTCGAGCAGGGCATCCGGATTTATGTCCCCGGCGTGGAGGGGGAGAGCAGCGATTCGGACGAGCAGTTCATCTCCCTGGCCCGGGCGGAGGCCCCCACAGGCGTGGGACGTATCGGACAGACCGCCGCCGCCTCGGGCGCCCTCACCGGCGTGGACAGCTCCATGGAATATAGGGCCCAGAACGATGCGGAATGGACTGCCGTGGGTGGGGACGCTGATACGGTGGAGGTGGCGCCCGGCGTCTACCTGGTGCGGGCGGCCGGCTCCGGCACGGTCCTGGCCAGCCAGAGCATTCCCGTCGCGGTGGCTGCCTACGCGGCCCCCGGCGCCACCGGCATCACCCTGGACCAGACCAGCCTGCGCCTGTATCACAACGCCAGTCCCCGCACTGCCGTCCTGACCGCCTCCGTCCTGCCGGAGGGCGCGAAGCAGACCGTCACCTGGAGCTCCAGCGACGAGGGCGTGGCCACCGTGGAGGACGGACTGGTTCGGGCTGTGGCGGAGGGCACCGCCGTCATCACCGTGACCAGCGCCGACGGCGGTTTTACGGCCCAGTGCAGCGTCCGGGTCCGTACCCGTCACGCTTCCAGCAATGATTCGGGCTCCTCCGGCAGCGGCTCCGGTTCCGCAGGGGGCAGCGCCGCCACGCCGGAAGTGCCCGCCGAGCCCGCACAGCCCGTCGTGCCAGATGAGCCTGCCGCACCGGAGGCCCCGGCCCCCACCTTTGCCGATGTGGAGGGCCACTGGGCGGCGGAGAGCATTGCCTATGTAGCAAGACAGGGGCTGATGAAAGGGACCTCCGAGACCGCATTTGATCCGGACGGGACCATGAGCCGGGCCATGCTGCTGACCGTGCTGTACCGTATGGACGGCGGCAAGGACTCCGGCACCGGTGCGGCCTGGTATTCCGATGCGCTGAGCTGGGCTGTGGAGCGGGGCGTTTCCGATGGGAGCAACCCCGAGGGCAGCGTCACCCGGGAGCAGCTTGCCACCATCCTCTACCGCTATGCGGGCAGCCCCGCCTCCGGCGGCGGAACGGCCGCCTATGGCGACAGCGGGCAGGTATCTGCCTGGGCGGCCGATGCCATGGCCTGGGCGGTGTCTGGCGGCCTGATCTCCGGCAAACCGGGGAGCCTGCTGGACCCCCAGGGCACCGCCACCCGCGCCGAGGTGGCCGCCATCCTGATGCGGTTTGTTGAGCAAAACGCATAACACAGGGCCCAATCCGATAAGAAAGGAGCGCCTCTCCGCGGAGAGGCGCTCCTTTCTTATCGGGAAAGGGGGTTTAGGTCGAGGGTTTGGTCTTATGCGGGCAGTTGCCGCCCGGTGTGGTCAATGGTGTAGGGCTGCGGAAGGATGATCTCTGAGATGGGGACGAAGGTGTAGCCATCCTGCAGCAGAGTTTCGATGATGCCGGGCAGGGCCTCGGGTGTGTGGAGGGCGGCGTTGTGGAAAAGAACGATGGAGCCGGGCTGGACCTTCCCGGTCACCCGTTTCGTGATCTCGGGGGCGGACAGATCCTTCCAGTCCAGGCTGTCCACGTCCCACTGGATGGGCTCCATGCCGATGGAACGGATGGCGGTAATAACGTTGTCGTCATATTCCCCATAGGGCGGGCGGATCAGGGTGGGGCGCACACCGGTGACTGCCTCAATCTTGTCGTTGCACGCCTCCACGTCGGCAATGATCTCATCCTTGGAGAGCTGCGACATATGGGCGTGGGTATTGGAGTGGTTCATGACCTCATGTCCGGCGTCGTGGAGGGCCTTGACGGATTCTGGATATTTGTCCACCCACTCCCCCACCACAAAAAAGGTGGCTTTAATCTTATACTTGCCCAGGATGTCGATGAGCATCTGGGTGTCCTCATTCCCCCAGGCGGCGTCAAAAGAGATGGAGAGGACCTTCTGGTCCCGCTGGACGCAGTAGATGGGAAGCTGGCGGGCGGCGGCGGCGGCTCCGACAATGGCGGGGTGATTGACCACATAGAACATGCCGGCGGCCAGCAGCAGACAGACCGCGGCCGTCAGTATCTTTCGTTTGACCAGAAACATCTTCATGGCGGGCATTCCTCCTTTTGATTCTCGGTCATATATATGACAAGAATCAGACCGCCATGTCCGGGAATGAGAAGCGCCCCGGGGCTACCGCATGTCCGAAGCCGGCGCAAGGACACGGGTCACCCGGTATTCCATGATCCGGCGCATCCGGGCCCGGCGGTTCATGAGCCAGGCCATAACGAAGGTGAGGAGCGCCAGCACTCCCCCGGCAGTCAACCGGTCGGCAATACCGCCGGCCCCGCCGAGCAGGCAGCCCATGGCGAAGAAGACGGGGACCGCCAAATAGGCCAGGCGGGCCAGGGGCTCCTCCCGGGGGGAGGCAGAGGCAAGCTCCACCACGGCCCCGCGGCGGCTGCCGAAAGAGTCTTCAATGATACAGTGCCGCTTCCCCGGCGCGCCGTTTTCCCACAGGGCGCACTCCGCATAGCCCTTGGTGATGACACGGGTGATAGTGGCGGTAATGGGTTCACACATGGTTGGGCTCCTTTCTATGGACCGAAAAGGGGGGGGACCTTCCGGCCCCCCCCCTTTTTTGTCATGTATTGGATCAAGGAATCAGGGAAACGCCGTTGGGCTCAGAGGAACATGGGGATAAAGTACAGACCGGCGCAGACAATCACCACCCAGAAGACGCAGATGAAGGCCATAAAGCCCCACACATCCTTCAGCTTCATGCCCACCACGGACAGAGCGGGGATGACGTACAGAGGCTGCAGCAGATTGGTGCACTCGTCGCCGTAGACGAAGGCGTTCAGGCAGTTGACCAGGTTGGCGTCGGGAATGGCCTTGGCCGCCGCAACGATCAGAGGACCCTGCACGGTAAACTGGCCGCCCTGAGAGGGGATGAACAGGTTCACGATGCAGGCGGACAGGAAGGAGAAAATGGGCAGGGTCTGGGCGTTGGCCACAGAGACCATGGCGTTGATGAGCACGGAGCCCAGGCCGCCGTCCAGGTACATCATGCCCATGATGGCGCCGTAGAAGGGGAACTGAAGCATAACGTCGGTGGCCAGGTGCATGCTGTTCTTGTGGGCCTCGATCCACTGGTGGGGCTCGGGGAACAGGAAGCAGTTGATGCCCACGAAAAGGAAGATCACCAGATTCATGTTCAGTGCGCCCAGCAGGCCCTTGGTGGCCACGGAGTAGACAATGTAGAAGAAGATGAAGGCTCCGGTGATCCACATGAAGGGCCTGAAGGTGTTCATGTGTTCGGCCGCATTCTCGGGCTTCTTGGTGCTCTTGTAGGACTCGGGCTCCACGTCAGCCTCGGTGGCGATGTTGCCCAGCTCCACCAGTTCATGCTCACCCGGACGGGTGAAAAGGACCAGCAGGATAAACACTACGGCCAGCACGACCCAGAGGATGATGTTCATGGGGTTGTAGCAGGTTTCGGCTACGCTCATAGACTGGCCTACAATTTCAGCATAGGAGCTGCCCTCGGTGGCTAGGTTGGAGTACAGAGTGGCGGAGGGCCCAAGGCACTGGCCCAGGATCATGCAGGAATAGCCGCCGGCCACCATCATGGGGAAGTGGAGGCCCTTGATGCGCTTGGCGAGGTGCATGGCCAGAATGGGGGTGACGATGGTGCAGAAGGCCCAGTTGAGCATGGAGGTCACATAGCCGAAGATCATCAGCACGATCAGAGCGGCGGTGCGGGTGTTCACCAGACTGGCGATTTTGTTGAGCAGCTTCGCGGCCTGGGGGCTGCGGGCGCAGGTGGAGGTGACAATGACCATCAGGCCCATCTGGAAGGCCAGGGTGAACTGGCTGCTCAGGCCGTTCCACCAGGCAATCAACAGATCCAGGGGGGACTTGCCGCAGAGCAGCAGGGACAGGACAAAGACGGCGAGCATCAGGATGACACAGAATACAAAGGAATCCGGAATGATTTTCTCGGCGGCAAAGTTGAACTTCTTGCTGATCCGCCAAAGTAGGGTGCCCTGGGAGGCGGAGCGGGACTTGGTCTGCTCGGACATGGGATCGCTTCCTTTCTCTCTCAACATTCTAAAATGATACGCGGATGTGATACGCGGGAGCTACTTACCGTAGAGCATGTCCACCAGGTAGTCGTTCAGGGCTTCCTTGGACTGCTCAATCTGCTGGGGGGTCCACGTCTGGAAGCCCTCGCCAGTCTTGAAGCCCAGCTTCCCCTCATCCCGCAGCCGGGTCAGCAGGGGGGAGGGCTCGTGGGAGTCCTCCAGGTCCTTAAGGATGTAGTCGTGGATATTGTAGGTCAAATCAGTACCCACCATGTCGGCGTTCTCCATGGGGCCGAGCTGGGGCAGGCGCAGGCCAAAGGAGTAGCGCACGGCCTTGTCCACGGTGGCGGCGTCGGCGATGCCCCGCTCCACGATGGAGATGGCCTCCCGCCACAGGGCGTGCTGCATCCGGTTGGCGATGAAGCCGGGCACGTCCTTTTTGCACAGGACGGGCTCCTTGCCGGCGGAGGAGAGCACCTCCATTACGGTCTGGGCCGTCTCATCGGAGGAGGCGTCGGACTTGACCACCTCCACCAGGGGGATCAGATGGCCGGGGTTCCAGAAGTGGGTGCCCACGAAGCGCTCCCGGTGCCGGAGCTCGGCGGAGATCTCGCTGGGGCTCATGACGGAGGAGTTGGTGCAGAAGATGGTGTCGGGCCGGCAGCGGGCCTCCAGCTTGGCGAAGGTCTCGCGCTTGATCTTCATGTCCTCGAACACGGCCTCAATCACCAGGTCGGCGCGGGAGACCAGCTCGGAATCCAGGTCGGTGGTGAAGGAGATGCGGGACAGCCGGGCGTCCAGTTCCTCCTCCGTCAGCGCTCCCTTGGCGATGAGCTGCCTGGTGTTGGCCCGGATACCGCCGGGCACGTCGGTTTCATACAGGTCATAGACCCCCACCTGATAGGCGGGGTTGGACGCCATGACGAAGGCAATGTTTTTGCCCATCATGCCGGCGCCGCAGATCAGGATATACTTGATAGCATTCATTTGAGACCGTCTCCTTATTCAGCAGTATCCTCGTAGTCGTTGGCGTCGGACGGGCTTGCCTTGCCGCTCTCCCCCACCAGCACGCCTTCGGCGTGGCAGGCAGGGCACATGCCGAAGGTGGGCTCGGTGATGGTATCGGCGCCGGACTTGAATTTCTTTCCGCACTGGGGGCATTGGTAGAACAGCCAGTAGACGCCCCAGCTCATTTCTTCAGACCCAGAATCTCGCGGGCCTCGGCGGGGGTGGCCACCTCGTTGCCGTACTCCCGGATGACCCGGGCGGCGCGCTCCACAAACTGGGCGTTGCAGGCCGCCAACTGGCCCTTGGCGTACATCACGTTGTCCTCCATGCCCACACGGATGTGGCCGCCCAGCGCCACAGCGCCGTAGAGCATCTCCATGGCGGAATGGCCCACGCCAAAGCAGCTCCAGGTGGAGCCCGGGCAGAGGGACTCCATGGTCTCCTTCATAAACACCAGGTTCTTTATGCTGCCGGGGATGCCGTTGGCGCAGCCCATGCAGAACTGGAAGTGAAGAGGGGCCTTCAGCACGCCCTTTTTCAGGTAGTAGGCCGCGTTGGCAATCATGCCGGGATCAAAGGCCTCGATCTCGGGCTTCACGCCCCACTCCTGCATGTGCTGGCCCAGCTCCTCCAGGAACTTGGGGTGATTGAGGAACAGGCTGGAGTGCAGCCAGTTCATAGAGCCGCAGTCGTAGGAGCCCATCTCGGGGCGCAGCTCTTCCAGATGGGCCTGACGGGTCTCGTCCGTGGCGTTCAGGTCGCCCGAGGTGGTCATATTGAGGATGATATCGCACTCGGGATGGTTTTTCCGCAGCAGCTCCACGGTCTGACGGAACTTGTTCTTGTCCATGGTGCCGTTGCCGGCATCGTCCCGCATGTGCAGGTGGGCCATGGCCGCGCCGGCCTTCCAGCAGGCGTACACGTCCTCGGCAATCTCGGCGGGCGTCATGGGGACGTTGGGATTATTCTCCTTCTTGGGCCAGGCGCCGGTGGTGGCCACAGTGATAATGGTCTTTTTCATTGCGATGAACCTCTGCTTTCTTTCTGGTTTCGGGCGGCTGCCCGCTCACAGCCTTTGTTTATGCAAGAGCCGTGCCAAAGTCCGGAGCAAAGAGCGGGAAAGCCTGCAATCCCTTCTGCCCCTAAGTAATTTTTTTGTTTGGATCACCCTGGGACTTTGGAAAGACAGCAAAACGAGTGGTGAAAATTTTCACCACTCGTTTTTAAAAACACAAGCAAAAAACCCGGCCTTTTTAATGAGTTTGCGACAAACCGATTCCCTTATATTTGGACAGGGTGCACAGGAAACAGCGGCAAAATCAAATGGTGAAAAAAATCACCTGGGTGGTGACAAAGTTCACCGATTATCTGGGTGCGCCTCCTCCATTTCGTACTGTCTGCGCTTTTTGACCAGGGTGGAGTGATCCACGCCCAGGGCCCGGGCGGCCCTGCGCAGGGAGCCCTCCCGCTCGATGGTGTGGAGGATGACCTCCCGCTCAAAGGCGGCTACCTGACGCTTGAGGGTGGCTCCCTCCTGCCCGTCCCCGCCGAAGCGGAGGCCGCCAGGGCTGAGAGCGGCGAACACGCTGTCCCGGTTGATGAGGGCCCCGGAGCTGGTGACCACGATGCGTTCCACCAGATTTTCCAGCTCCCGGATGTTGCCCGGCCAGGGATACTCCAGGAGCAGCTCCATGCCGCCGGGGCTAATATGGGCGTCTTTTCCGTATTTTTTGTCAAAGTTCCGGCAGAACTGGTCGGCCAGATAGACGATATCCTCCTTGCGCTCCCGCAGGGGCTTGAGGGCGATGGGGACCACGTTGAGCCGGTAGTAGAGGTCCTCCCGGAAGCCGCCCTGCCGCACCTGCTCCCGCAGGTCCTTGTTGGTGGAGGCGATGACCCGGATGTCCAGCTTGACCACCCGGCTGCCGCCGAGCCGGACGAGCTCGCGCTGCTGCAGGACCCGCAGCAGCTTGGCCTGTAGGGGGAGGGGCATGTCGCCGATCTCGTCCAAAAGGATGACCCCGGTGTTGGCCAGCTCGAACATGCCGGCCTTGCCTGCCCGCTTGGCTCCGGTGAAGGCCCCCTCCTCGTAACCGAAGAGCTCGGACTCCAGCAGCTCGGAGGGAATGGCGGCGCAGTTGACCTTGATAAAGGGCTTGCCCCGCCGGTCGCTCTGCTGGTACAGCTCGTTGGCCACCAGCTCCTTGCCGGTGCCCGACTCGCCGGTGATGAGCACCGTGACGTCGGTGGGGGCCACGGTCTGGATGAGGGACATCACCGACTGCATGGCCGCGCTGCGGTAGGAAAGCTGCTTGTCGCCCGCCTGCTGGCGGCGCAGATAGGCCAGCTCCTCGTGGGCCTTCCGGCTCTCCTCCGTAAGGGTGAGGAGCTGCTGCTCCAGCCGTTTGAGCTCGGGAAAGTCCCGGGTATTGGTCACCACCATTTTGATGGCGCCGTCGAAACCGAACACCGGGGTGCCGGTGACCAGAACCTCCTTGTTGAGCCCCAGGATGGTAGCCACCGAGTTGACCCGCTCCCGGCGCTCCAGCACCTGGGCCGTGACGGAGCCGCGGTAGAGCTTGCCCTCGGCCTCGATGTCGGAGACACGCCGGCCCAATACGTCCTCCGGACGGATGCCGGTAGTGCGGGTGTAGGCCGTGTTGATGAAAAGCACCTTGCCCTCCCCGTCGGTGATGTGGATGCCGTCGTAGAGGTTTTCACAGACCTCCCGGAAGTCCAGGCGGTCGGGGCACAGCTCCGCCACCAGCCGGAAGAGCTCGTCGGCCTCATGCTGTGCCATGCCGGAGGAGAGGAACGCCTCCATCTGCGTCTCCAGCCTGCGGCGCGCGGCGCGGTCGTCCATACTGGGACCTCCCTTTCCTGTTGCTGCTGCTATTATATAACACAACCGCGGGAATATCGACAGAAAGTTGCTCTGCCGCGCGCAAAGAAGAAAGGGGCACCGGACAGATGTCCGGCGCCCCGGGTGGAGTGCTCACTCATAGACGTTCTCTTTCCGGCGGTGGATGCTCAGCCGGGCCATCTTTTTATACAGGGCGCTGCGATGGATGCCCAGTTCCTCCGCCGCCTGCTGGCAGTTGCCGCCCGTCGCCCGCAGGGTGGACTTGATAATCTCCCGCTCGTAGTTGTCCATCAGCTCGGCCAGCTTTTTGGAGCCCTCCGCACCCGGTCCGGCTCCCTTCTGCAGATTGGCCAGACGGGCGGGCAGGTCGATCATGTCGATGGAGAAGCCGTCGCAGGTGGCGTAGGCCCCCTTGATGACGTTGTCCAGCTCCCGGATGTTGCCCGGCCACTGGTAGTTCATCAGGCAACGCTTCACCTCGCCGGAGAGGACGGTGGACTGGTGGTAGGTCTTGTTCAGCCGGGCCAGAAAGTAGTTGGCCAGCTCCAGGATGTCACCCCGCCGCTGGCGCAGGGGCACCATCTCAATGTTGATGACGTTCAGGCGGTAGTAGAGATCCTCCCGGAACTCGCCCCGCTGGATCATCTCGGTCAGGTTCTTCCGGGTGGCGGAGAGGATGCGCACGTCCACCGGCTCGGGTCCGGAGCCGCCCACCGGCTCCACCTCGCCCTCCTGAAGGACGCGCAGGATTTTGGCCTGCATGTGCAGGGGCATGTCGCCGATCTCGTCCAGAAAGAGAGTGCCGCCGTTGGCCATCTGAAACTTGCCCTTTTTACCGCCCTTTTTGGCCCCGGTAAAGGCCCCCTCGGCGTAGCCGAAGAGCTCCGACTCCAGCAGCTCGGAGGGGATGGCGGCACAGTTGATGCTGACCATGGGCTTGTCGGAACGGGGGCTGTTGTTGTGGATGGCCCGGGCAAAGACCTCCTTGCCGGTGCCCGTCTCACCCGTGAGCAGGACGGCAAAGTCGGTCTTGGCCGCCTTGAGCCCTGCCCGCTTGGTTTCCAGGAAGCGCTCGCCGCTGCCCACGATGTGCTCAAAGCTGTACTGGTTGCCGCTGTAGTTCTGGTACTCTTCCCGGTAAAATTCCAACTCGGCGTACTCGCTCATCAGCCGTTTGGCCGAGTCCAGGGTTTGGAGCCGGAACTTCACCTGGGCTACACCAGCCACGACCTGATCGGCGTCGTCAAAGACGCAGGAGCGGCTGACCAGCACGAAGTTGTCGTCGTTGGCCTTGGTGTCGCCCGGGACGTACTTGTGGAGGGCCAGCTCCTCGCTGTACCGCCTGCGGACGATGTCGATCATCTTGGAGTTCTTGATGACCTTAGTGATGGGATAGCCCACCACCTCGTCCCGGGTCCGGCCCAGGAAGTCGCAGTACTGCTCGTTGATGTCAGTGACCACGCCCTGGGGGTCCACCACAATGAAGCCGTCGTCGGTCAGGCGCAGGATCTCATCCAAAATGTACTTGTAGCGGGCGATATCAGGTTCCGGCATGGCGCTTCCTCCCGTCGTCGGAAAAGCCGGAAAGGGAAGCCCTGACCAATGTCAAGACTTCCCTGGTACCGGCGGTGATTGGTTACTTCATGACCTCGCGTGCGATGACCATCTTTTGGACCTCGGAGGTGCCCTCGTAGATGGGGACGATGCGTGCGTCGCGGTACATGCGCTCGATGGGGTAGTCCCGCATGTAGCCGTAGCCGCCGTGGATCTGAAGGGCCTTGTTGGTGACCCAGACGGCGTTCTCAGAGGCGTAGTATTTGCACATGGCGGCCAGCTTGGACAGCGGCTGGCCGTTGTCGGCGGCGACGGCGGCCTCCAGGATGAGGGCCTTGGCGGCCTCGGTGCGGGTGGCCATGTCGGCCAGATACCACTGCAGGCCCTGGTTCTTTCCGATGGGCTTGCCGAACTGGACCCGCTCGCCCATGTACTTGACGGAGGCGGCGATGGCGGCCTCGCAGATGCCCAGTCACCCGGGCGGCAATTCCGCCGGCCCCGCCGAGCAGGCAGCCCATGGCGATCTTGAAGCCTTCGCCCTCCTTGCCCACCAGGTTGCTGCGGGGGACCCGGCAGTCCTCAAAGATCAGCTCGGAGATATCCGCGCCCCGGATGCCCATCTTCTCTTCCCGCTTGCCCACGGTGAAGCCGGGGGTGCCCCGGTCCACCACGATGGCGGACATGCCCTTGACGCCCTTCTCCGGCTCGGTGAGGGCGATGACCACCACATAGTCGCCCTCGGTGGGGCCCATGTTGGAGATGAAGCACTTGCTGCCGTTGATGACGTAGTCGTCCCCGTCCACCACGGCCTTGGTCTTGGCCGCGGGGCGGGGGAGCCCCCGCCCCGGGGAGGGGGAAGGCGCCGATCATCCCCCTGTATCCGGCGGCGGTGAGGTACTTCTGCTTCTGCGCCTCGGTGCCGTGCTTGAGGAAGATGTCGTTGACCAGGGTATGCACGGCGATGACCTCCGCGGTGCTGGCGCACTGCCGGGCCAGCTCGGAGACCACCAGCACCTTGCACACGGTGTCCAGACCGGGCCCGCCGTACTCCTCGGGGACGTTCAGGGCGGTGAAGCCGATCTCGGCCATCTTCTCGATGATCTCCTTGGGGATGCGCTCCTCCCGGTCGATCTCGGCGGCGATGGGGGCCAGCTCGGACTCCGCAAAGTCCCGGGCCAGTTGCTGGATCATCTGTTGATCTTCGGTAAATAGCATAGGGAAACCCTTCCTTTCACATAAGGCGGATGGGGCGCGGAGCACAGGTTAAGTTATTGTACCATGGAACCCCGCGCTGCACAACAGGGGGAATTTACAGCTTTTCGATGGTGATGACCTTGTCGGCCAGGAATCTTTCGATGTCGGCGTCGGAATAGCCGTACTCCCGGAGGATCTCGGCGGAGTGCTCGCCGACCATGGGGGCCTGACGGTCCATGGTGGGGGCGATGTCCTCGATGCAGGTGGGCTCGGTCAGGGCGAAGCGAATGGGCGTGGCGGGCTGCTTGGTGACAGTGCCGTCCTTGTTCGCCATGGGGACGATGTACATGTTCTCCAGGGCCTGGGGATCGTCCAGGACTTCCTTAATGTGCTGGACCCGGTCATAGGCGATATCGGCCCGGGCAAACATGCCGGAGATGTCATCCATGGTGTGCTGGGCGAAGGCCTTGCTCAGGATGGCGACCAGCTCCGCGGTGTGAGCCTTGCTGCCCACGGCGGTGGAGTAGTCGGGATTGCCAATGAGCTCGTTCAGGCCCAGCTCCTTGAAGAGGGCGTCGTTGTAGCGGTCGGGCTCCAGGATGCTCATGTAGAACCACTTGCCGTCGGAGCTCTTGAAGGTGTCCATGACGGGAGACCCGGGATTCAGGCGGGTTTTGGGGTACTCGTCGCCATACTGGGTGGAGACCATGCCGGCGCTTTCGCTCCAGATGGCCTGGGCGAACAGGGAGACCATGACCTTGCAGCCCTTGCCGGTCTTGGCCTTCTGATAGAGGGCCGCGCAGATGCCGCCGGACAGGGAGCAGGAGGTGGTGGCGTCGCCGAAGCCGATGAGGGGGTTGACGGGGGAGGTGTCCTTCTCGGTGATGTCGATCATGGCGCCGGAGCGGGCCCAGAAGGCCACGGTGTCAAAGCCGGCGTTGTCCTTGGCGGGGCCGAAGTCGCCGAAGCCGTTGATCTGGGCCCAGATGAGGTGGGGGAACTTCTTGCTCAGAGAATCGTAGTCCAGGCCCAGGCGCTTCAGGGCGCCGGTACGGTAGCTGGACACAAACACGTCGGCGGTTTCCAGCATCTTGTCCAGAATGGCCTTGCCGTCCTCGCTCTTCAGGTTGAGGGACAGGCCCCGCTTGTTGGCGTTGTAGGCGGTGTAGAAGGGGTTGCAGTCCTTGTTGGTGGGGCAGGACATGGTGGCGCCGGTGCCGCGTCCGGGGTCGCCGAAGCTGGGCTCCACCTTGATGACGTCGGCACCCCAGTCGGCCAGGATGCGGGCCGCGCCGGGGCCGGCGACGAAGTAGGTCAGGTCAATGACTTTTACGCCTTCCAAAGGCTTAAACATAACAGAAAACTCCTTTCAATCGTTCCCCCCGCAGGGTCCGGAGAGAGGCGGCGCGGCGGATGGAGGGAACGCCGCGCCGGCCTCCGGACAGGATGGGAGAGAAGCATCGTATGGCAAGGGAGAAAGCAGTGGGATGGACCGCCCGGTCAGGGCAGGTTGGGGAAGATGGTAAAGAGCAGTACGCCCACCAGCGAGCCCAGGAAGGGGATGACCACGGTCAGAGCGAAGGTCAGGCCGTAGGAGTCCTTGTGGGTCTCGTTGCACAGGCCGTTGGTGACGGTGACGATGTAGCCGTTATGGGGCAGGGAGTCCAGCGCGGAGGAGGACAGGGCCATGACGCGGTGGACGATGGAGGGGGCGATACCCAACTGAGTGTAAACCGGCCCCAGGATGGGCACTGCGATGCCCAGACCGCCGGAGGCAGAGCCGCAGATGCCGGCGATGACGGTGGTGCCGATGACCAGGCCCAGCAGCTTGGGGCCGGGGATGTTCACCATGGCGTCGGTGATGGTGGAGAACACAGGGCTGTTGGAGGCTACGCCGCCGAAGCCGTTGACGGCGCAGGTGTTGGTGATGGAGATCAGAGCCATGGCGGCGCCGTCGGCAAAGTGCTTGGGCAACTGCTTGACGTCGATGTACTTGATCATCAGGATGACGGCGGACACAGCACCGGCCAGCACGCCAACCTCAACGGGGGCGATGACCACGCCGCCTACCTTGATGTTGACCAGGCAGATGGTGATGACCAGGGGCAGCAGGGCCACGATGGGGTTGGGCAGGCTCTCGTTGGCGTCGTCGCCGAAGTCGTCGCTGGCCTTGGCCACAAAGTGCTCGCCGTTGTTCTTGGCCTTTTTCAGCCAGAAGTGCAGGTAGATGATGCCGACCACCAGCATGAAGCCGCAGGCCAGGAAGCCGTTGACCGCGCCGGCCATATAGGTGGTGCCCAGGTTGGTGGAGGGCACGGCGTTGTGGATCTGCACGGCGCCGGGGGCGATCATGGCGAAGGTGGAGCAGCCGAAGCACAGCGCGCCGGGGATGCCGCGGCGGGGCAGGTCGGCGGCCCGGAAGACCTGCAGGGCGATGGGGAACACGCAGAAGGAGCATACGAAGGCGGACACGCCGCCGTAGCACAGCACGCCGCAGGCCAGAGGCACGGAAATAAAGGCCCACTCCGTGCCCATGATTTTGATGATGGCCTTGGCGATGGCCTTGGCGCCGCCGGTGATATCCATGGCTTTGGCCATCAGGGTGCCGGTCAGGAAGACCAGGTAGTAGTTCTTAAAGAAGTTGGTAAAGCCGGTCATGAAGTGGACCTTGTACGCCTCGTACACATTCATCTGGCTGGTCAGCGCCACCACCAGGGTGCAGACAAACACGGTCAGATAGATGTTGAAGCCCTTCATGATCATATACATCAGTAAACAGAAAGCCGCAATGATGCCGATGATACCAAGAACGGTCATAGAAGCTCCTCCTTAATCAATTCAATTCTCTTTCTTTCTCTTGCAGGGGAGAATCACTTGTTTTGAAACACGGCGGGACGCTTGGCCAGGAACGCGGCGGTGCCTTCCTTGGCGTCCTCGGAGGCAAAGGCCAGGGCGGCGACGTCCTTCTCCAGCTCCAGACCGTTCATCAGATCCATATTGACGCCCTTGTTGATGGCTACCTTGGCATAGCGTACGGCCATGGGGGCCTTGCTGATGATGACGCCCATCATGGCCTTGGCCTCGTCCAGCAGGGCCTCGGGCGCCACGACCTTGTTGACCAGGCCGATGGCCTTGGCCTCGTCGGCCTTGATCTGGCGGGCGGTGAAGATCATCTCCTTGGCGATGCCAGTGCCCACCAGGCGGCTGAGACGCTGGGTGCCGCCGAAGCAGGGGACCAGACCCAGGTTGACCTCGGGCTGGCCGAACACAGCCTTCTCGGAGGCGATACGGATATCGCAGCTCATGCTCAGCTCGCAGCCGCCGCCCAGCGCATAGCCGTTGACCGCCGCGATCACGGGCTTTTCCAGCCCCTCGATCTTATTGAACAGGGTCTGGGCGCGGTTGGCGTAGTTGCGGCCTTCTTCGGCGCCGTAGCCGTTCATCTGGCTGATGTCGGCGCCGGCCACAAAGCCCTTGCCCTCGCCGGTGATGATGACGCCCAGCACCTCCGCCTCGGTCTCGATGCAGCTAAAGATCCGGTCCAGCTCGCCTAGAGTCTGGTCGTTGAGCGCGTTGAGCGCTTTGGGACGGTTCATGGTGATCACGACGATGGCCCCGTCCTGCTCCACCTTTGTATTTTCCAGGCTTTCCGCCAGCTTCTTGATTGCTTCGCTCATGGTTGACAGCCTCCTTGCAAAAATTCCAATCCAAACCAATTTGCCAGATCCGCAGCTCCCCGCGCCGGCCGGCCGCGTGAGCGTTGTCTCTTGTCCCAAAATTCTAGCAAAGTCTGTGCCAATTGGTGCGACCAGATCCGGAATCCCTTGGACGCCTAGCGCAAAAAAACGCTGGACTTTTTGTAGGGGGGCCTCAAAAAAGTAGAAGCGGCTGGGCAAAATCGTCTCCGCATGGCACTGAATGTATCCAAATGGAGACGCGATAAACGGCCAGAGAGAAGGCAAAATTGCAAAAAAATAAAAATCTTAAAAACCATTATTTCACTTTTAAGTAAAAGAAAACATTCTTTGTTCGCGTTTTACGCGGATGATTTTCTGTAGCCGGGCCTTTAAAACAGGCAGTCTCCGTTTGGAGACTGCCCGCCAACCGCGCCGGAGGGTCCGGGGCCTCGCTTGTCCAGGTTTTTGACGATTCCGACAACTGCCGGTTGCTTTTTTGCCGGGAGAACGTTATAATTTTAAAAGTAGTATGGTTATGTTACCCTGCGCGCGACAACTGCATGGAGGTGCGATATGAAATCCAAACGACTGCTCACTTGCCTGCTGGCCTTCGCCCTGACGCTGACCATGACGGCGCTTCCGGCTTCGGCGGCCACTTTCCCGGACATTGCCAGCCATTGGGCCAAGAGCTACATCGAGGAAATGACCGACGCGGGCATGTTCAAGGGCTATGAGGACGGCACCTTCAAGCCGGAAAACAAGCTGACTACGGCGGAGGCCCTGGCCCTCTGCGCCCGGGCCGTACCCGTCAAACAGGGGATCGCCGACCGGATTGCCTCCGACCGCAAGAAGGATGTAGACGGCCTGCTGAACGGGGCCCAGTCCTGGTTCTACCGGGAGTTCGCCATCTGCCTGGAGACCGGCATCCTCTCCTACACCGAGCTCAAGGGTCTGGTGCAGAACGGGAGTCTCTCCAAGCCCATCGAGAAGGAGGACCTGTCGGTCTACCTGGTGCGAGCCATGCAGCTCGGTCCCATGGCCGAGGGACTGGACTCCTATTCCATGACCTTCCGCGACACCGCCTCCATCCGCGAGTCGGCCAAGCCCTATGTTTATCTGCTCAACGTCTACGGCATCGTCCAGGGCGACACCAACAACGCCTATGGCCCCAAGGGCGAGGTCACTCGGGCCATCATGGCCACCATGCTCTCCCGCGCCCTGACGTTCATGGAGGAGCGGGGCACCATCACCGACCTGAGCGAGTACGACGACTATGACTTTATCCAGGGCACCATTGCCGCCGTCACCAAGGGGGACAGCGGCGTGGTGGTCCTGACCCTCACCGGCGATCTGACCGGCGCCACCAGCAGCATCTCCCTGCCCGCCGACGCCGTCATCTATGAGAACAATATGGAGACCACCAGCAGCAGCCTCAAGGCGGGCAAGCACGTCCGCATCTCCCTGACCAGCAAGGGCGTGGCGGAGGACGTCTACCTCAGCGCCGCCCTGAAGGAGTTCACCGGCTCGGTCAACGGCATCGAGGACAACAGTATTGCCCTGACGGTGGGCGGTGCCGGTCGGGTGGTCACCATGAACCGCTTCACCCAGGTGCAGGTGGGCTCCAAGACCATCGGGGACCGCTCGGTGGTGGACCCCGACGCGGGCTACGCCACCGCCGTCTGCATGACCGACGACCAGGGCCGTCTGGTGGCTGTCCGCCTCACCGGCGGCACCCGGGAGGAGACGGGCATTCTCTCCAGCGTGGAGAAGTCCGGCAGCGGCTGTACCCTGCGGGTCAGCGGGTTTGACGGCGTCACCCACCAGTATGCCGTGCCCGGCGGCTCCGCCGTCACCGTCAACGGCCTGGAGGGGACCCTGTCCTCCGGTTACGAGGGGTGCTACGTCTCTCTGCGGGTATCCAACGAGGATGGCTCCGCCCTGTCCGTCTCGGTGGATTCCGTCACGAAATATGTGCAGGGCGGTATCAAGGCCTTTACCTGGGCCAGCAGCACCAACACCGTTACCCTCACCGACCCGGCCACCGGTAAATCCACCAGCTATGACGTGGCCGATAGCTGCGTATTCACCTATAACGGCTCGGCCATCAAGCTCAAAGAGCTGGAGAAGGAGTGGTTCGCCACCGCCCGCTTCTCTGGAGAGAAGCTGGTGCGGCTGGACTGCTACCCCGGCTCGGCGGTGACCGAGGGCGTTCTTACCAACCGGGTGTTCACCTCCAGCGGCTCCACCGTCACCCTGGAGGTCACCGAGAGTGACGACACCGTAGTGAGCTTTGCCATCGACCTGTCCGATCCCCCCGCCATCTACCGCAACGAGGAGAAGAGCGCCATTGACAAGCTGCGGCTGGGTGACGAGGTGGAGGTCACCGTCCGTTACCACGTGGTTACCCGCATCGAGGCCACCCCCCAGAGCGCCAATATGACCGGTACCATCAACCGCATCATTCAGGAGGTGGGCGGCAGCACTCTGGAGGTGACCCTCTCCGATGGGGAGGAAGCGTCCTATACGGTTACCTCGGCCACCTCCATTACCCAGAGCGGCAAGACCATCGCACTGTCCGCCCTGAAGCCGGGCTACAAGATCGGCCTGGTGGTCAACGGCGACCAGGTCGCCGCCATCGAGGTCCAGCAGGCCGTCACCTCCGGCAGCCAGCTCAACGGCACCGTGGTCTATGTCAGCACGGAGCGTGGCAATCAGTACATCTATCTGCGCAGCCTGGACAGCGCCGGCAACGAGGAGCTCATCACCGTCCATGTGGACGACGACACCAAGTTCCTGGAGTGGGACGGCGGAACCCTGACCCTGCGGAAGCTGGAGGTGGGGGATTACCTTCAGGTGAACGGAGCCTACGATGGCGCGGAGTTTAACGCCGCCCTGATCCTGCGCCAGTAAGCGGCGCATACCCTGAAGAGCGCTGTGACTCCATGGGGAGAAAAACGTGCTCTTTGCCCCGAAAACGAGAGGGAGTCCCCCGGCTACAAGACCGGGGGACTCCCTTTTCGGTATTTGAAGGCGTATACGTCAATGGAAGCAGCCAGCGGATCAGGGCTGCTTGCCAATATAGGCTAAGATGCCGCCGTCCACATACAGGATGTGGCCGTTGACAAAATTGGAGGCATCAGAGGCAAGAAAGACGGCGGGACCAGCCAGATCTTCCGGCCTGCCCCACCGCCCCGCCGGGGTTTTGGAGCAGATAAACTGGTCGAAGGGGTGACGGCTGCCGTCTGGCTGTGGCTCACGCAGGGGGGCTGTTTGGGAAGTGGCAATATAGCCGGGGCCGATACCGTTGCACTGGATGTTGGCTCCACCAAACTCGGCGCAGATGTTTCGGGTGAGCATTTTTAGCCCGCCCTTGGCGGCGGCGTAGGCAGAGACCGTCTCCCGGCCAAGCTCGCTCATCATGGAGCAGATGTTGATGATTTTGCCATGTCCCTTTGCGATCATGCCCGGGATACAGGCTTTGGCCACAATAAACGGAGCGGTCAGATCGACGTCTACTACGCGGCGAAAATCCTGGGCGGACATATCCAACAGGGGAGTACGCTGGATCATCCCCGCATTGTTGACCAGAATGTCCACCGGCCCCAAGTCGGCAGAGATCCGGGCTACCATGTTCTGGACGGCGGTCTCGTCAGTGACGTCGCAAAGATAGCCCCGCGCATGGATTCCCCGCGCGGCGTACTCGGCCTCAGCGGCCTTCAGCCGGTCCGGACTGTGGCCGTTAAAGGCAATTTCGGCGCCCGCGCCGGCCAGAGCGACGGCCATGGAAAAGCCGATCCCATGGCTGGCCCCGGTGACCAGAGCAACTTTTCCCTTTAGGGAAAATTGACCCAACATATCCATGACCGTCACCTCAGCGCGGTGACAGGAATCACATCCATGTCGTCAAAGGCCTGATTTTCACCGCCCATTGCCCAGATAAAGGAATAGCTTCCGGTGCCGGCTCCGGCATGAATGGACCAGGAGGGGGAGATCACGGCCTGCTCGTTCTGCAGGACAATGTGGCGGGTCTCCTGCCCCTCACCCATCATATGGAAAACCACATTGCCCGCAGGGATCTCGAAGTAGGTATATACCTCCATGCGCCGTTCGTGTGTGTGGGCAGGCATTGTGTTCCACACGCTGCCCGGCTCCAGTACGGTCATGCCCATGGATAGCTGGCAGGTCGGGAGTACGTCGGGGTGGATAAACTGGTGGATGACCCGCTTATTGGAGGTTTCCAAAGCGCCCAGGGGCTTTCTGGCGGCGTCGGAAAGCCGGATGATCCGGGTCTCATAGGAGCAGTGGGCCGGGGCGGAGACCATGTAGAATTTGGCGGGGGCGGTAGGGCTGTCGCTGGAAAACAACACCTCACGACTCCCGCGGGTAATATACAGGCAGTCCTTATAGCCCATGGGATAGACTGTGCCGTCTACGGTTACCTGACCTGGCCCGCCGATATTGAACAGGCCGACCTCCCGGCGCTCCAGAAAGAAATGAGTGCCAAAATTGGCCCACACATCAATGCCCTGATCGATGGGTATGCTTTTGGTTACCGGCATGCAGCCCAGGGTGACCATTCGGTCAATATGGGAGTAGACCGCCGTCACCTGGTCAGGCCGGTAAAGATCTTCGATAAGGAACTCCTTTCGGATCTCCTCCGTGGTATAGCGCTTGAAGTCCCGCGGATTGGCGGAATAACGGATATCCATATAGATATTCTCCTTTTACAGATGGAGCTTGATCTGCTCGATCATGCGCGTATACTCCTCCTGGGAGAGAAACGTTCGGCCGGGATTCATCCCAAAGACGTCTCCCCACTCGTAGCCGCCCTGATACTTGGGGACCAAGTGAAAGTGAAGGTGCCTTCCGGTATCTCCGTAAGCGCCGTAGTTTACCTTGTCCGGGTGAAAGACGGCGTGGATCGCCCTGGCTGCTCTGGCTACGTCCGTGAAGAAGGCGTTCCGCTCCGCGTCGGTCAGGTCCACCAACTCACTGATATGATCCTTATAGGCCAGGATACAGCGGCCGGGGTGGCTCTGTTCCTGAAAGAGGATGAGCGTGCTGACGCTCAGCTCACAGATGGGAATGCCGAAGGCGGCCAGGGTCTCTCCGCCTGCGCAGTAGCCGCAATGAGGGTCTTTCATAAAACCTGCTTCCTTTCTTACAGCACCACGCCGTCCTTAAAGATGGCAATCTCGCGGGCCCCGTGGAGTTCGGTTTTCGTAGGACTGCCGCTGGCCGCCTCAAGCACCAGATCCAACAGGCGGTCTCCCACGGCATCCAGGGTCTCGCCTTCCGCCACCGTACCGGCGTTAAAGTCGATCCAGCTCCCCTTTTTCTGAAAAAGGGCGGTATTACTGGAGATTTTTACCGTTGGAGCCGGAGCCCCAAAGGGGGTGCCGCGGCCGGTGGTAAAGAGAATGAGGTGGGCACCGGCCGCGGTGAGGGCGGTGGTGGATACCAGATCGTTGCCCGGTCCGCTGAGAAGGTTCAGGCCCCGCCGGGTCACGGCCTCGCCGTAACCCAGCACATCCACGATCCGGGCGCTTCCACCCTTTTGCACACAGCCGCAGGACTTGTCCTCCAGCGTGGTGATGCCCCCAGCCTTGTTGCCGGGGCTGGGATTTTCATAGACTACCTGGCCGTGGCGGATAAAGTAGCGCTTAAACGCCTCCACCATTTGGACGGCCTTGTCAAAAACGGCCTCATCCTTGCAGCGGTCGAAGAGGATGGATTCCGCACCGAACATCTCAGGTACCTCGGTGAGGACAGTAGAGCCGCCCAAGGCGATGAGCCGGTCGGAAAACCGACCCACTGCGGGGTTGGCGGTGATGCCGCTGAGACCGTCGGAGCCGCCGCATTTCAGACCAACCACCAGCTCAGAGGCAGAAATCGGCTCCCGGCGGAAGGTCCCGGCATAATCGGCCAGTTCCTTGAGCAGGGCGGCACCGGCGGCCAGCTCATCCTCCACGTCCTGACAGACCAGAAAACGGACGCGGTTTTTGTCATGGGGCCCCAGCTCGGCCTGAAATTGCTCCATCGTCAGATTTTCGCACCCCAGCCCCAGCACCAGCACGCCCCCCGCATTGGGGTGGCGGGCCAGGGCGGCCAGCAGCTTCCGGGTCTGGGCATGGTCCTCCCCCATCTGGCTGCACCCGAAGGGGTGCGGAAAGGCATAAAGACCTTCCACCGTGCCGCCTGTCAGATGCTGGTTTTCCCGTACCAGGGCCTGGGCGATGGCGTTGACGCAGCCCACAGTGGGGAGGACCCACAGCTCATTGCGGATGGCGGCCCTGCCGTCGGGGCGGCGGTAGCCCTGGAAAGTCCGGGGAGGGACGGGGGGCAGGGCGCCGACCCGGGGATGGTAGGCGTACACGCCGTCCTCGCTGAGGCCGGTGCGCACGTTGTGGACGTGGACCCAGTCCCCGGGGGCGATGTCCGCCTTGGCCAGACCGATGGTGCAGCCGTATTTGATGATCCGGGCCCCCGCGGGAACGGCTGCCAGGGCGAGCTTGTGGCCCCGCGGAATGGCCTGGCGGGCGGTGACGGTACTACCTCCGGCGGTGACGGTCTCCCCTGCGGGAATGTCCTCCAGGGCCACCGCCACGTTATCCAGAGGATGAATGCGGATCAGGTTCATGGTGCGCCTCCTTACAGACAGGCGGCATAGGCCGCCAGAGCGCCCTGTTCCCGGATCAGCTTCAGATCGGCCACGGCCGCAGCTTCAAAGCCAGGGACGGCGGTCAGATTCTGGCCCCACATCCGTTCATTGGTCATAACGGCGTGGATCAGATCCTCCGGGCGGTCGCCCCTGTGAGCCCAGTAGAACTCCAGGACCCAGCGGTCGTCGGAACAGGTATACTCGTCGCCCTTGGGCCGCCGGCACACCAGCCCGGCATCGGTGAGCCTCTGGACATCGTTGGAGTAAAAGGCCACATAGGCGGCAAAGCTCATAGCGAGGCAGGCGGGCAGCGCTCCCGTCTGCTCCACATATTCCAGCAGGCTGGGCAGGTTCCGGGCCCGCCACTTGGAGGTGGAGTTGAGAGAGATGCTCATGAGCTCGTGATCCACGAAGGGGTTGTTGAACCGGTCCTGGACAGCGGAGGCAAACGCCTCCAGATCCTGTCTATCCAGGGGAAGGGTGGGAATAACCTCCTCATGGAGCATCCGGTTCATGAAGCCCCGGACGGTGTCGTCCCCCATGCAGTCCCGCACGATGTCGAAGCCGGCCAGATAGGCCCCCAGCACGAAGCCGGTGTGGGCGCCGTTGAGAATGCGTACCTTGCGCTTTTTATAGGGGGTCACGTCGGGGACTACCGGGCAGTTGAGGCCCGCCCGCTTAAAGGGCAGCTTCTCCTCCAGCCATGCCGGACCTTCGATGTTCCACACGCCGAAGATTTCCCCCACGTCGATGAGATCATCCCGATAGCCGTTGGCGGCTTCCATGGCGGCGGCCTCTATCGGGTCCTTCACCCGACCGGGGACGATGCGGTCCACCAGGGTGGAGCAGAAGGTGCACTCCCCCATAACCCAGGTGCGGAATTCGGGTTCCAGGGCCCACTGGTCGATATACCGGTTCACGCATCGGAGTAATTCCCTGCCGTTGTTGTCGATCAGCTCGCAGGAGAGAATGACTAAGCCCGGCCTGCCGGCCTTCCAGCGGGCGTAGAGGACCTGAGTCAGCTTGGCGGGGAAGGAGGCGGGGGGCGCGTCATCCGGTTTGCAGGCGGGGGCGTAGACGATGCCCGCCTCGGGCGTATTGGAAACCACGTATTCCAGGTCGTCGGAGACGGCCAGGGCCATCATGGCGGCGTAGTCCTCCGCCTCATAGGGGTTAAGGCAGCGGCTGACGGAGGAGATGACCCGCTTCCGATCCACCTTTTTTCCATTATGGCGGCCCCTGAGATAGAGCGTGTAGAGCCCTTCCTGGCGGTTGATGGGGCTGGCCAGGCCCTGGGGGATGGGCTGGACCAGGACGCATTTGCCGTTCCAGCCCGCCTTTTCATTGGAGACGTCAAACCAGTAGTCCACGAAAGCCCGCAGGAAGTTGCCCTCGCCGAACTGGAGGACCTTTTCCGGGGCGTCTCTGAGCAGATATCCGCTATAGCCCTGTGCTTCCAGAGTCTTGTAAGAGAGTGTTTCCATTCGCATCATTCTCCTTTTTCGGGTAGAGCCTGGGCTGTGCGTACGCTGAACACGCTGAGGAGGATGGAAAACAGCAGCAGGGCCGCAAATACCACAATCAGGCCCATCCCCGCCCGGATGCCCGCCCACTCGGCTACAAAACCCACCATGGCCGGGGTGAGGATGCCGCCGGCGCTGCCGGTAAAGATCATGACACTGCAGCCCAGGTCGTTGCCCCGGATGCAGTCGCTGCCAAAGGCAAACGCAGTGGGGTAAATAGTGGCCATGAAGAAGCCGACGCCCACCAGTCCCAGGATGATCGGGGCTGGGGTCCGGCTGAAGAACATAACAAGAAAGAAGGAAAAAAGGCCCACCCCGTCCAGCAGCAGCAGCTTGCTCCGGGAGAGTTTTCCCGTAATGACGGCCCCCACCATTCGCCCGAGAAAAATGACCAGCCAGAGAAGACTGTTCATCATCTGGGATTGGTTGGGGTCCAGAACTCCGATGTCCTGAAAGTAGGTGACGAGCCAGCCCACGATGGCGTATTCGGTGGAGATGTAGAAAAAAAGCATGGCGGCGCCCAGCCAGAACTGCTTGACTTTAAAAAACCGGAGATCCACCGACGTGATGCTCTTTTTGGCATACTCCGGCGGAAGGGGCATTCTGGCGTAGACGACAAGCTGACTGATGCACAGCAGACACAACAGGCCGGCCATGATCCGCCAGCCCAGACCCGGCCACCGCCCGGCGCAGAAGATAAGCAGCAGAGGAGAGAGCAGGGCCCCCACGGCAAAGCAGCCGTGCAGCAGATTATAGCCGCGGGTGGCCTTATCTCCGGGCAGGGTGGAGATCATGGTGTTGGCGAAGTTGGAGTTGCCGCCGCGGGCGATACCGGTCATGAGGCAGGCCAGGATCAGCAGGACGGGGGTCCCCATGCCGCTGGCAAAAATCAGATAGCCGGCCGCCATCCATACCGCAGTGGTCAGAATGCTCCGCCTGCGGCCCAGGTAGACGGGCAGGAAGCCTGCGGCCAGCACAGCCAGCAGGTTCCCAATGGACTGGCAGGACAGCAGTACGCCGGACAGGTCGTAGCTGAAGCCATAAGTGTCCCTCAGGAAGGGGATGAAGGAGCCCAGGGGCTGAGAGGCCGCACCGCTGACAAAAAAGGTAAAGAGCACATTGCGAAGCAACCGGCCCTCCCGCTGAGTCTCCGATGTCTGAGTCACGAAACGGACCACTCCTTACAGATCAAAATACCGGGCGGCATTGGTATAGCATACGCCTTCCACGATTTTCTTCAGGGCCTTTTCATCGTTGGGGTACTCCCCATTCTCCACCCAGCGGCCGATGAGGTTGCACAGGATGCGGCGGAAGTAGTCGTGCCGGGCATAGGAGAGGAAGGAACGGGAATCGGTGAGCATTCCCACAAAATTGCCCAGCAGCCCCAGATTGGCCAGGGAAGCCATCTGTTCCTCCATACCGGACTTGGTATCATTGAACCACCAGGCGGAGCCATGCTGAATCTTACCGGGGATCTCATCGGACTGGAAGCATCCCAGCATGGAGTCCAATTGCTCATTGTCAGCGGGATTGAGGGAATAGAGAATGGTCTTGGGACACTGGCCGTCCATGTCCAGCGCGGACAGCAGGGAGGCGATATTGCCGCCACAGGTGTTCTGGGCAATCATGTCAAAGCCGGTGTCGGGCCCCAGAGCGGTAAACATCCGCCGGTTGGCATTGCGCAGACAGGAGTAGTGGAGCTGCATGACAATGCCCAACCGATGGTAGGCCCGGCCCAGGCAGAGGAGGATGACGGTCTGGTAGCCCTCGGCCTCCGCCAGGCTCAAGGGCTCTCCCGCCATGGCCTTCCGATAGGCCGCGTCGGCCTCGGCCATGGTGGCGGGACGGAAGGGAACATAGTCCAAGCCGTGGTCGCTGGCCCGGCAGCCCAGCGTTTTAAAGAACTCCAGCCGCTCCACCAAGGCGTCACAGACGTCCGCAACGCTGTCCAGGCTTTTTCTGCCTACGCTCTGGGCCAGCTTGGCCATGTAATCTGCAAAGCCCGGCTTGGTAATGTTGATGGCTTTGTCCGGGCGGTAGGAGGGACAGACCTGAAAGCGGATCGTGGGGTCGGCGGCGATCTTCTCATGCCACTCCAATGGGTCCACGGGGTCGTCCGTGGTGCCGATAAAGGCCACGTTGGACTGCTCAATCAGCCCCCGTACGGTGAGCCTGGGGTCGTTTTGCAGTTGATCGGAGGTGACGGCCCATACCTCGTCCACGGTTTCGGGCGACAGGTAGCCCTCATAGCCAAAAAACTTGCGCAGTTCCAGGTTACACCAGTGGTACATGGGGTTGCCGATGGCCAGCTCCAGAGCCTCGGCAAACTTCTTCAGCCGCTCCACCGGGGGCTTGTCACCGGTAACATAGTCCTCGCTCACCCCGTTGGAACGCATGACCCGCCACTTGTAGTGGTCGCCAAAATAGCTGCCATCGGGCTGCTTCCCCCCAAGCCAGACCTCTACAAGATCGTTGAAACGGCGGTTCTCGTAGATCTCCCTCGGAGAAATGTGACAGTGGTAGTCCACCAGGGGCATCTGTTCCGCATAGTGGTGGAATAGGTGCTTGGCGGTATCGGTTTCCAGAAGGAAGTCCTTGTCCATAAACGCTTTCATCCACAGGCTCCTTTTCGTTGATTTTGTGTCGGGGCTTACCGCTTGATGTCGCAATTCATGTTCATCAGGTTGCGGATGCTCTCTACGTCATCGGTAATGTTTCCGTCCCCGTGAATCGTGTGCTTGATGACGCTGCTGGCTACGGCAAAATTGACGATGTCCATGGGGCGATAACCGCACATCATGGCATAGATCAGACCGCTGGCGAAAGCGTCGCCGCCCCCGACCCGGTCTAGGATATGAAAGGTAAACAGCTTGCTTGCAAAGGTATGACCCTGGTACCACATGTAAGCCATCAGGCTGTTTTCACTGCCGGAATGGACATACCGAACATGACGGGCGATGCACTGGAGGTTGGGGTAGCGCTCCAGAAAGACCTGAAAGATCTCGTCCTGCTGCTCATAGCTGGGCTGCAGGGGGAGACCGTCCTTCCAGTCGCCCTTGCCGGGGTCATCCGCATCCCGCCAGAGGTGGTAGGGCTCGATACCGAGCAGGACATCCACATAGGGCAGGCACTGGGTACAAAAGTCCCGTGCTTCCTCCCAGCTCCACAGGGCGCTGCGGAAGTTGCCGTCGAAGCTGATGGTCATACCCTTTGCCCTGGCCGCCCGGAGGCAGTCAAGGGTAAGGGTCCGGCAGCTTGGGGACAGGGCGGGGGTGATACCGCTCATGTGGAGCCAGTCAAAACCCTCCAGCAGAGCGTCCAGGTCCACCCGGGAAAAGTCATACTCGGTGATGGCGCTGTGCTTGCGGTCATACGTCACCTTACTGGGGCGGATGCCATAGCCGGTCTCCAGATAGTAGGTTCCCAGCCGGTGGGTGGGGGTGTCCTGGGGCGAGCTGAGAATCATGGGCGTGCAGTGAACGTCATTGCTGCGCAGCATCCGCACTGCGCTTTTGCCCAGACTGTTGTTGGGCACCACGCTGAAGAAGGTGCTGTCGATACCCAGATTGGCCAGAGCCAGGGCGATGTTGGCCTCGCTTCCGCCATAGCTGGCCTCAAAGCTGGTGGCCACCCGGATCTTGTCATAGTTGGGCGGGGTCAGACGCAGCATGATCTCCCCGATGGTGATAAACTTCTGAGGGCTTTCGCCCCGCAACAAAGGGTTGGAATGGACCATCCGAAACCTCCCTGAGACAAAGATAGGGCAAAGTTGACTGCTGTTACCGCTGGACGCGGCCGGAGCCGTCGCCGCCGGAGAGCTTCTCTACCTCGGCCACTGTGACCCGGTTGAAGTCGCCCTCGATGGAGTGCTTGAGTGCGGAGGCCGCCACGGCAAACTCAATGGCGTCCTGGGTGGACTTGCCGTTCAGCAGGGCATAGATGAGGCCGCCGCCAAAGCTGTCGCCGCCGCCCACCCGGTCCACGATGCGCAGATGATACTCCTTGGAGAAGCAGAAGTCCTTCCCGTCGTACAGCATTCCCGCCCAGTCGTTGTCGCTGGCGGAGATGGAGGTGCGCAGGGTGATGGCAACCTTCTCAAAACCGAACTGGTCCATGAGCTGCTTGGCCACGGACTTGTAGCCCTCCTTGTTCAGCTTGCCGCCGGTGATGTCGGTGTCCTCGGCCTCGATGCCGAATACGTCCTTAGCGTCCTCCTCGTTGGAGATGCACACGTCCACGTACCGGCACAGCTCGGTCATGGCGGCCCGGGCCTCGGCCCGGGTCCACAGCTTGCCCCGGTAGTTCAGGTCGCAGGAGATCTTCACGCCGTGGGCCTTGGCCGCCTGACAGGCGTCCTTGCAGATCTCCACCACGTTGGGCCCCAGGGCCGGGGTGATGCCGGTGAAATGGAACCAGTCCGCGCCGTCCAAGATCTGGTCCCAGTCGAAATCGTCGGGCTGGGCCTCTTGGATCGCGGAGTGGGCCCGGTCGTAGATGCACACGCTGCCCCGCTGGGAGGCCCCCTTTTCCAGGTAGTAGATGCCCACCCGGTCGCCGCCCCGGACGATCCTGGAGGTGTCCACGCCGAAATACCGCAGGGAATCCACGGCGGCCTGGCCGATGGCGTGGGCGGGCAGCTTGGTCACATAGGCGGAATCCAGGCCGTAGTTGGCCAACGAAACGGCCACGTTGGCCTCGCCGCCACCGAAGGTGGCCTGCATCTGATCGTTCTGGAAGAAGCGGTAGTAGCCGTTGGGGGCCAGCCGCAGCATAATTTCGCCGAACGTAATGACTCTACTCATGATCATACATCACCTTTCTTATTTTTGCACCAGATGAATGGCAAATCCGCCGAACTCACCCTGGAGATAGATGGCCTTGGTGCGGCCCTTAGCGTCGGTCTTGCGGGTGGCCTCGTCGAAGGCAGCGCCCTGGAGTCCCAGGTGATACACCGCCCGATCCACGCTGTTGACGCCGATGGCGATGTGCCCGTGAGTCCCCAGGTAGGGCTGTTTGGTGCACTCCACGGCGGGCATGGCCACGATGGAGGAGTTGCCCATTTGATAGGTAAAGCCGAAGAGGGCGCACAGCGTCCGGACGGTGCGGTCGGCCTCTGCCTCGTCGGCGCAGTTGATGCCCACGTGGTGGAGAGAAAAGCCCAGCATGGTCTTTACGGCCTCTCTGCACACCCGGGTAATCTCATCCCACTGCTCTGCTTCAATCAGGTCTTTCTTTACCATCCAGGTGCCGCCGCAGGCCACGATGCGGTCATAGCCCAGATAATCCATCAGATTCTTGGCGCTTACGCCTCCGGTGGGCATAAAGCTCAGCTTGGGAAACACGGGAGCCAGAGCCTTGAGAAAGCTCAGGCCGCCGGACTGCTCGGCGGGGAAGAACTTCACCACCTCCAGGCCAGCGTTTACCGCGCGGGTCATGTCGGAGGCGTTGACGCAGCCGGGCAGCACGGGGATGCCTCTGGCCTGGCAGTGGGCCACCAGCGCCTCGTTGTAGCCGGGCGAGACGATGAATCTGGCGCCGGCGGCAATGGCCCGGTCACACTGCTCCTCATTCAGCACGGTGCCGGCGCCCACCAGCACCTCCGGGCAGTTCTGCGCGATCTGCCGGATGGCCTCTTCCCCCGCCGCCGTGCGAAAGGTCACCTCTGCGGCCGGAATGCCGCCCGCCGTCAGCGCGCGGGCCAGGGGCACCGCCTTGGCGGCATCCTCAATGGCGATTACGGGGATCACGCCGATCTGTTGGACCTTTGCGAGCACTTCGTTCATGATGATACTCCTCCTACCATGCAAGATTAAAACTGTTGAACCGCTGTATGATCTTAGAAATTACTATTTCTATTATAATACTTGCATACTAGAGCGCAAGTGGAAAGACAAGAAAATTTTTCGGCGTGTTTTTGTGTAATTTGCATTAGATTCGCATAGGTTTTCCAAAATTTTAGTTAAGACGGGGCATCGGGACATTACCCGTCACATGGCATGGAGGTTCTTTTGGGGCAGCTTTGTGCAGAGAAGCTCCCACAAGCCATCGACACCGCCGGCAATCTGGTCGGCAGGCAACAGGTAGGCCCTTTGGGGCGCGGCATACAGATAGATTCCGTCCAGGACCCGATAAGCGGCATATAACTGCTCCCAGGAATAGAAAGCCTGTTCCCGGTCGGTAGAGACGGATACGCCGCTCTGCCCCTGAAAGACAACTGTGTATACATGCTGTGGGGTGGTTAGGCCGAGCTTTTTGACTTGGGTGCGGACCGAGAGAAAAAAGTTGAGGAAATAGGCCGCTGGCAAAAGCAGCCCAACGGCCAGCAACGTGCCGCCCAGTAAGACCGCCTGCTCGGCTTGCCCACGCAGGGCAAAGCAGACGCAAGAAAACCCGATCATAATGGCGGCAAACAGGGCGGGGGAAACCCACTTGCGCTGCCGCCGGAAGGTATCAAACAGGGCAAAATTGCGAAATAGCCTTCCGTCAATGTGTACCATTACCGTGAGTTCGTGCTCGTTCACTTGATTCATCGCCACCTAATCTGTAAAATATAAAATTAAAAATAGAAAATGCGGTGTCCATGCCCGCCGTCCCCCGCCGCACCATGGAAACGGGGGGACAGAAAGGATGGCTGTGGGAAGAAGCCCCCCGAGATTTCGTGGGAGCAAGGGCGGGCGCACCCGTTGAAAGGGGTTGTGCTGCGGACCGTATTGGCCGGCCGACTTGGCCTTCCGGTTGCGTCTAAGGAGGGGCTTCATACTATTTTTGCATTTAAGACTAGAATTGGCAAGGGTGGCAGGGCACTTTTGGCGATGTGCACAAGAATGCATCCGTATTTTCTACTAGCATACTAGTGGACAAATAGAGAGGTTTATGATACATTGAAATCACACAAAGGCAAACACCATTCCGCTATCACAATTTCAAGGAGGAAATGACATGAAGAAACTTATCTCTGCTCTGATGGCCGGCGCCATGATGTTTGGGCTGGTGGCCTGTGGCGGCGGCAGCACCGCAAGCCCCTCTCCCTCGGCCAGCGCCCCCGCGCCCAGCGCCTCCGCGCCTGTGGAGAGTGCCTCTGCCGGCGATGTGGCCAACGATCCTAAGGTGACTTTGGTTTACGCCGAGGTGAACCCCCTCGACACCATCGTGGGCCAGACCGCCACGGCCTTTAAGGAGAAGGTGGAGGAGCTGTCCGGCGGCTCCATCACCATTGACGTGCAGGCCAGCGGTGTGCTGGGCTCGGAGAACGACGTTCTGGACGGCATGCTGGGCGGCGAGACCACCGTTGACATCTCCCGTATCTCTGCCTTCGCCCTGAACAGCTACGGCGCGCAGAAGTCCAAGCTGCTCTCCATCCCCTTTACCTTCGAGAGCCGCGAGCATTTCTGGAACTTTGCCAACAGCGACTTGGCCGCCGAGTTCCTCAACGAGCCCCAAGAGCTCGGTCTGCCCCTGCGCGGCATCTTTTACGGTGAGGAGGGCTTCCGTCACTTCTTCACCCGCACTCCCGTCAACAGCATCGAGGACCTGAAGGGCATGAAGCTGCGTGTGTCCAACGACCCCGTTATGAACGGTTTGGTTGAGGGCCTGGGCGCCTATCCCACCGTCGTATCCTTCGGCGAACTGTACTCTGCCCTGCAGACCGGCGTGGTGGACGGTGCCGAGCAGCCCATTGCCAACTACAAGTCCAACGCCTTCCCGGAGGTCGCCAACAATCTGATCCTGGACGGCCACACCCTGGGCGCCATTCAGGCCGTCATCACCGATGCCGCTTGGAATAAGCTGACTGAGAATCAGCAGAAGGTCATTATGGAGGCCGGCAAGTATACCCAGGAATTTAACGCCACGCTGTCCGCCGATGCCGAGGCTAAGGTCCTGGAAGAGCTGAAGGCCGACGGCTGCAACGTGGTCGAGGTTACCGATCTGGCTCCTTGGCAGGAGGCCTGCTCCAAAGTGATTGAGGAGAACACCGCTGACCAGGCCGAGCTGTATCAGCAGATCAAGGACCTGAAGTAAGAGTCGCCGCTACCATACATAATGGTCGAAAAGCGAGGGCGCGGGGGTGTGTGCCCCTGTGCCCTCGCTTCTCATAGTCAAAAGAAGGGAGAGCTCATATGCCGCAAATTTTCGTCGCCCTTGACAAGATTAAGCCGGCCTACGACATTACCTATAGGGTCGTTTTAGTCCTGTGTAAGATCTTGCTGGTAGCCGACATCCTGATTACCTCCATGGCCGTGGCCGGCCGCTATATCCCGTTCATCCCGGACCCCTCCTGGAGCGAGGAGGTCGTGCTGACCCTCATGAGCTATATGGCCGTCCTTTCCGCCGCGCTGGCCATCCGCCGGGGGAGCCACATCCGCATGACCGCTCTGGATGGCTTTCTGCCCAAGGGCCTGCTGAAGTTTCTTGACATCCTGGCGGACGTTGCCGTTTGCATCCTGGCCGTCATCATGATTGTGGTGGGCTGGCGGTACACCTCCACCCTGGGCGGTCGCGGCACCTATGTGTCTATGCCCTGGCTGTCCCGCTTTTGGATGTACTTCCCCGTGCCTCTGGCCGGTGTAGCCATGGTCATTTTTGAACTGGAAGCCATCTATAACCACATCAAAGCATTCTTCGTGAAAGAGGGGGTGGATGCATAATGGATACTCAGACCTTAGCGATTGCGGTGCTGCTGATTAGCTTCCTGGTCATGATCCTCCTGCGCTTTCCCATTGCCTATGCCGTTGCCCTGTCCTCTGTGCTGTGCCTGCTGGCTCAGGGGCAGGACTTGGTCACCCTCTGCCGTCAGATGGTCAAGGGCATCAGTTCCTTCTCTCTGATGGCGGTGCCGTTCTTCATCACCATGGGCGTGCTTATGGGCTCCGGGGGCATTTCGGAAAAGCTGATTGCCCTAGCCAACGCCTGCGTGGGTTGGATGCGGGGCGGCCTGGCCATGGTCAATATCGTGGCCTCCTACTTCTTCGGCGGCATTTCCGGGTCCGCCGCTGCCGACACAGCCTCGATCGGTTCGATTATGATCCCCATGATGGTGGACCAGGGGTATGACGCGGACTTCTCCACCGCTGTCACGATTACCTCCTCCTGCGAGGGCCTGCTGGTGCCCCCCAGCCATAACATGGTTATCTATGCAACCACGGCCGGCGGTATCTCGGTTGGCAGTCTGTTTTTGGCCGGCTATCTGCCCGGCGCCCTGCTGGCAGTCAGTCTAATGGTGGGTTCCTATATTATCTCCGCCAAGCGCAACTACCCCAAGGGTGATAAGTTTAGCATAATTAACTTCATCAAACAGATCGGCACTTCGATTTGGGCTTTGGCTGCGGTCGTCATCGTCGTCATCGGCGTGGTGGCTGGTGTCTTCACCGCCACTGAATCCGCCGCCATCGCCGTCATCTATTCCTTGTTCGTCTCCGTCTTCGTTTATAAGGGTCTGGACTGGAAGGGGGTATGGCGCGAGTTGGGCAACTGCGTGGATACTCTGGGCATCGTGCTGATCCTGATCTCCACCTCCAGCGTCTTCGGCTACTGCCTGACCACCCTGCACGTGCCCGATCTGGTGGCTGGCGCCGTGGTGGGGCTCACCGACAACCCAATTGTCCTGACCCTTATGCTCAACTTAATCCTGCTGGTGCTGGGCTGCATCATGGACATGGCCCCCATTATCCTGATCGCCACCCCCATCCTGCTGCCCATCGCTACCCAGTACTGCGGTCTGGACCCCATTCAGTTTGGTATCATGGTGGTGCTCAACTGCGGCATCGGCCTGCTGACTCCCCCTGTGGGCGCCGTGCTGTTTATTGGATCTGCCGTGTCCAAGCAACCCATGGAAAAGGTGGTTAAAGCCACCCTGCCCTTCTATCTGTGTATGATTATCACCCTGCTGCTGGTCTCTTACGTGCCCCAGATCAGCATGCTGCTGCCCAACCTGTTTGGAAACTAAGTTTTGACTCATAGGAGTATTACCATATGAAAATGACATTCCGCTGGTACGGCTCTCAGAGCGACAGCATCACCCTGAGCCAGATCAAACAAATTCCCGGTATGACCGGGATCATGGGTTTACTCGACTACAAGGCTGCCGGTGAGGTGTGGACGGAACCAGAGATTCGGGCCTACATTGATGAGGTCCACGCCGCGGGCCTGGAGTGCGAGGTCATCGAATCAGTCAACGTCCACGAGGACATCAAGATGGGGCTGCCCAGCCGGGATGCCTACATCGAGGGCTACAAGACCACCATCCGCAATCTCGCCAAATACGGAGTGAAGGTCGTTGTCTACAATTTTATGCCGGTCTTTGACTGGCTGCGCACCGATTTGGCCCGCCTCATTCCTGAGGACGGCTCCAACAGCCTGTATTTTGATGAGAAGGAACTGGGAACCATGACGCCCGTGGACCTGGTCCGCAATACCATTGACAACTGCAACGGCTTTTCTCTGCCCGGTTGGGAGCCGGAGCGGCTGGCTGAGCTGGAGACCACTCTGGAGCGGTATAAGTTCATTACCCCCGATGATCTGCGAGCCAACTTTAAGTATTTCCTGGATGCCATCCTTCCCACCTGCGAGGAATGCGGCGTAGTTATGGCCTGCCATCCCGACGACCCGGCCTGGCCCATCTTCGGCCTGCCACGCATCGCCCACAGCCAGGCGGACTTTGACCAGATCGTGGCGCTCCACGATTCCCCCTCCAACGCCATCTGCCTGTGCACCGGGTCCCTGGGCTCTAACCCGGAAAATGATATTCCGGCCATCATCCGCCACTTCGGTGAGAGGGGCCGCATCGGCTGTCTGCACGTCCGGAACGTGAAGTACCTGGGTCATCACCGCTTCCGGGAGGCAGCCCACTTGTCCTCTTCCGGAGATCTGGACATGTTCGCCATTATGAAGGCCATCTATGACACCTGCCCGGACACCTACATCCGGCCCGATCACGGCCGCATGATCTGGAACGAGTCCGGCCGCCCCGGCTACGGCCTCTATGACCGGGCCTTGGGCGCCACCTACCTCAACGGCCTCTGGGAGGCGATTGACCGGATGTCCACAAAGTAAGGGAGGCACGAATATGAAATTGAGCTACGCCGGCATTCAGGACCGGCGCGCCTGGGAGGAGGCCGGAGTCCGGCTGCCATCCTTTGACTGGAAGGCCATGCGTGCCGAGACGGAGGAGCATCCCACCTGGGTCCACTTTGGCGCCGGCAACATTTTTCGCGGCTTCATTGCCCGGCTGCAGCAACCTCTGCTGGAGCAGGGGCTGGTCAAGGGCGGCATCATTGCCGCCGATACCTTTGACTTTGACATCATGGACCAAATTTATGCCCCCCACGACTCGATGACCCTGATGGTCAGCCTGAAGCCCGACGGTTCCATGGAGCGGGAGGTGGTGGCCTCCATCGCGGAGGGACTCCGCGCCGGGCGGGCTTATCCGCAGGATCTGGAGAAGCTGCGGACCATTTTCCGCGCCCCATCCCTTCAGATGGTGAGCTTTACCATTACGGAAAAGGGCTATGCCCTGGCTGACCTGGCCGGGCGGTTCCTTCCCGCCGTGGAGGCCGACTTCGCGGACGGCCCCTCCCGCTGCTCCCACGCCATGTGCCTGGTGTGCGCCCTGCTGCTGGAGCGTTACCGTGCCGGTGCCGCCCCTGTCGCCATGGTCAGCATGGACAACTGCTCCCACAACGGGGAGAAGCTCCGCGCCGGCATCCTGACCGTGGCGGAGCAGTGGCGGAAACGGGAGTATGTGGATGAAGGCTTTGTGGCCTGGGTATCCGACGAGACCCGGGTCTCGTTCCCCTGGTCCATGATTGACAAAATCACGCCCCGCCCCGCCAGGGTGGTGGAGGAGGCGCTGACCGCCGCGGGAATTGAGGGCATGGCCCCCGTTGTCACCGCCAAGAACACGTATATTGCCCCCTTCGTCAACGCCGAGGTCCCCCAGTACCTGGTGGTGGAGGACCGCTTCCCCAATGGCCGCCCGCCGTTGGAACGGGCGGGGGTCTATCTAACCGACCGACAGACCGTCAACGATACCGAGCGCATGAAGGTGACCACCTGCCTCAACCCCTTGCACACCGCTCTGGCCGTCTACGGCTGCCTGCTGGGTTACGACAGCATCGCCGCCGAAATGCGGGACCTGGAGCTTAAGGCTTTGGTTGAGCACATCGGCTACGACGAGGGGATGCCCGTGGTAGTGGACCCCAGAATCCTCAATCCTCGCGCCTTCCTGCAAGAGGTGTTGGAGCAGCGGCTGCCCAATCCCTTTATCCCGGACACCCCCCAGCGTATCGCCACCGACACCAGCCAGAAGGTGCCCATCCGCTTTGGCGAGACCATTAAGGCCTATGCCCGGAGGCAGGATCTGGAGGTAACCCACCTTACCTTTATCCCCCTGGCGATTGCCGGCTGGCTGCGCTATCTGCTGGGGGTGGACGACCAGGGCAGGGCCATGGAGTGCAGCAGCGATCCCATGCTGGATGCCCTTCAGACTCAGTTGGCCGGGGTGACGTTGGGTGACCCTGCCAGTCTGGGGGACCGGCTCGGGCCTGTCCTCTCCAATCCGGTGCTGTTCGGCTGCGATCTTACGGCGCTGGGACTGGGGAAAAGAATCGAAGGCATGGTCCGCGAGATGCTGTCTGGGCCCGGTGCCGTACGGGAAACTTTAAAAAAATATCTGAAAAGCTAGTATACGAGCTCTTGACGGGCGAGCTTTGGTCCTGTATGCTAAAAAAGAATACAGGAGGCGACGGCAGTATGCGCTTGACTCAGCGGCAACCCAGAGAGACCGGGCGGGATTATGCCTTGCGTACCATCAAAGACAACATCATCCACCTGGAGCTGGCCCCAGGCAGCATGGTCAGTGAAAATGAACTGGCCGCGGCGATGGGGCTGTCCCGCACCCCGGTGCGGGAGGCACTGATCGAATTATCCAAGGTGAAGATCGTGGAGATCTATCCCCAGAAGGGGAGTGCGGTGGCTCTCATCGACTACGACCTGGTGGAGGAGTCTCGCTTCATGCGTAAGGTGCTGGAGTGTGCGGTGGTGGAGCTGGACTGTGAAATGGCTACGCCGGAGGATATCCGACGTCTGCAGGAAAACGTGCGGCTGCAAAATTTTTATTTGGAGAACTACTACCCTGAGGCGCTGATGGACCTGGACAATCAGTTCCATGCTTTGATTTTTGAAATTGCCCACAAGGACCAGGTTTATGCCCTGATGGATAACATTTCCATCCATTTTGACCGGGTCCGCAGCATGGCACTGAGCGCGGTGAAAAACCTGAAGATTGTCCAAGACCATGAAAATCTGGTGAACGCCATCGCCCGAAAGGATGCTGCTGCCGCCACGAGTCTGATGGAATTGCACCTGAGCCGATATAAGATTGACGCCAAGGCCATCCGGGAAAAATACCCAGACTATTTTCGATAACTGCCATTGACGCATAAAAGGAGCCGGATAGAAGAGAAATCTCTTCTATCTGGCTCCTTTTATAAACCGAAAAGTCAAAAAAAGGGAAAATGCACGATTACAGCAATATAAAAAATTAAAATTTGGATAAGTGCACAAAAAGTGATGTGTAAATTTTGCTAGTACACTAGTGGACGAAGGAGGCATAACTATGTTACACTAAGGTTACTTACAAATCTGGAATAAATGTGACCTTTTTTTCAAATTTAGGGCAAAGGATATCACAATATGAATTAAAACGTTTTAAAACGAGGGCAGCATGGACAACGCAAGTAAAAGGATTACGATCAAGGATATTGCAACCCAGACGGGGCTGTCTATAGCGACGGTGCATTTGGCGTTGGCCGGAAAGGCCGGTCCCAAGGAGGAGACGCGCAGACGTGTGCTGCAGACGGCAAAAGAGCTAAATTATCAGTGCAACTCCGCGGCATCCTCGCTAAAGCGCGGCGTAACTCGAATAGCGGCAATTTTGCCGGCGCTTACGCAGGACAATCTTCTCTACTATGAGCCAATCTGGCGTGGGGTCCGGGCTTACTGCAGGGATGCAAAAGACTTTAATATTGAACTGGTGGAGCTGCCCTATGTCAACCAGGATTCGGTTTCGGTGCCTCTTGAGGCCGTTGGGCGCGCGCGGGGGGAGAGAAAGCTTTCGGGGCTGATCGTGCTGGGCGACATAGAGCCGGAGGCCGGGCGGGCGCTGAGGGATCTGAGTGACCAGGGCGTATCCATCGTATTGGTAAACAGCGATACCCCTGAGGTGGGCCGGATTTGCTGCATACAGGCAGAGAACTATTTGCTGGGCCGCATCATGGGAGAAATCCTGCTGGGGCGTACTCCGCGCGGCGGCCCCATCTTGGTTTGCGCGGGAGAGAAAAGCACGCCGGCGAATGCCGATTCTACCCGGGGGCTAAACGATTATCTGGAGGAGCATGATGCCAATCGGGAAATTTACGCACTGCACTACGGCAATGATATGGACCGGCTTTACCGGCGGCTGGTGGAGCGGTTTGAGAAGGACCGTGGCATCACTGGCTGCTGCAGCGTTACAGCGCGGGGCAGCGTACAGCTTGCTCGCGCACTGGTGGACACGGGCTTGGCGGGCCGGATTCCGGCTATTGGAAGCGATGTGTTTGGGGAAAACATCGAAAACCTAAAAAGAGGCGTTTTTCAAAACCTGATGTTTAAAAATCCGTATCAGCAGGGCTGGCTGGCGGCAGAGTACCTATTCAAACACATCTTTCGCAATCGACCGACGGGGGACACAACGATTTTTGTGAAAAGCGAGGTTGTTTTTCAGAGCTCCATTTCGATGTACAAGGAATAACTTTGTAGTGAAAGGAGCGCGGCCGAAGGAGCGGCAGTCAACGGATGCGGATACGCACCGGAATATGGCGGCAGAAGGAGGCCTGCGCGTGATCAAAGACAAGCAGAAGATTTCCGACCGCTGTTTTTGGCAGGTGGATCGTAAAGTAAGGTCCGAGACATGAATTTGCCGAGCAAAGGGAGACGAATGTTATGTTTGAAACGTTGCTCAGCCCCATTGAATTGGGGCATGTAAGACTGAAAAACCGTATTATCTTTGCGCCAACGTCCATGGGGCTCGCAGAGGAGGAATATTTTAAGCGGATCGAAGAGATTGCGGCGGGAGGATGCGCCATGATCATCCTGGGAGATGTTCCGGTGCTGCCCGCCCGCTTTGGATACAGCCTTTACAGCAAGAAGGGATTTGCACACTATCAAAAACTGGCTGGGATCGCGCACAGACACGCCTGCCTGATCTGCGCCCAGCTTCACCAGTCCGACTCCGACTTAAAGAGCATGCTCCGATATATCCCGGGTATTCTCAGCAAAAAAATTACGCCGCAGGAACTCCGCTCACGACTCAATGCACAGGTCGCACCTTACATATCAAAATTGAGCGTTCATAAAATCAAAAAAATTACCGCGGCGTTCGGCGATGCAGCCGTACTGGCCCAAAAGGCCGGATTTGATATGGTGCAGGTGCATGGAGATCGGATGTGCGGAAGCTTTAGCTCCGCCAGCTTCAACCATCGTACAGACGCCTACGGCGGAAGCGCGGAAAGGAGGGCTCGATTTGCCGTAGAAGCGGTTTCCGCCATCCGCGCCAAGCTGCCGGATTACCCCATTGATTATAAGCTGGCAGTCCGTCAGGAGAATCCCCATTACGGCAACGCCGGCGTACTGGAGGAAGAGCTGGAGGTCTTTGTACCACTTTTGGAAAAGGCGGGTGTTACCAGCTTTCATGTGGCTCTGGCAAATCATTCCGACCTGCAGGATACGATCCCCGGCGCAAAGCATCCGTATTTTTCGGAGGAAGGCTGCTTCCTGAAGTTCTGTGATCAGGTGCGCCAGTTTACATCGCTGCCGATTTGCGGAGTGGGAGGCATGGTTCATCCGGAATTTGTGGAACAGCAGCTAAAGGAAGGGCGTATCCAATGCGCTGCCATGAGCCGGCAGTTGGTGGCTGATTCCCAATGGGTAAATAAAGTTGCAGCCGGAGAGACGAGCAAGATCCGGTACTGTATCCGATGCAACAAGCAATGCTTGGGAGGGATGATGGAGCATAAGGGGGTACACTGCATATACCACGAAAAGCAGTAACATCACGATCCCCAAAGGGTGTAAAGCGCCAGAACAAAATCAACCTGAAAGGGGCATGGTTGAAATGGCAAGATAAGAGCCGTCCGTTTGACTGTAACTTATACTCAACCTATGGACCACCCACAAAAAGGATCGAAGTGAGAATTGGTTCCTATGAGTTGAAAGAGGAGGTATTCAAAAAATGGCACGAAAGACAACGACAGTGTATGGAAGAAGGAAATCTCTATTTCAGCGAATGGCAGCTTTGACGGTGACCGCATCTCTGGTTCTGAGTACGTTTGCCGGGGCGGCGGTCCTGGCGGTAGAACCGGAGCAACCCCTGCAGGCTTATCCGGCAGCATCTGACACTGCGGCCTTCCTGGATACGGAGGGTCACTGGGCGGAGGACCAGGTGCTCCGCTGGAACCGACTCGGAATTGTCAACGGGGTGGATGCACAGCACTTTGCCCCAAATCAACAGCTGACCAGGGTGGAGTTTTTCGCCATTTTGGGCCGGGCGTTGGGAGGCGAGGGAACGGCAGACCTCAGTGGATTCCCTGATGTTGATCCCACTGCATGGTACGCAAAGGACCTGTCCCGTGCGGTGACGCTTGGCCTGACCATTGGCGATGAGAATAAGAACATCCATCCCAATGCGTTTATCACCCGTGAGGCCATGGCTGTGACCATTGCCCGCGCGTTCTGTCTGGACCAAAAGAAAAGCGCGGCGCTCTCCCGCTTTACCGACGGAAGCAAGGTTTCCGATTGGGCGGCTGAGGCGGTGAGCGCTGTGGTGGATGCCGGCCTGATGAACGGTAAGGACAACGGGCTTTTTGACCCGCAAGCCAACGCGACCCGCGCGGAAGCTGTGACGGTGCTGGATAATGCCGTGGCGCGGCTGGTCCAGGATGATGCCAGCGGCGATGTTAAGGGCAACGCGTTGGTCAACACTGGCGGCGTGGAATTTTCAAATGCCGTGGTAAGCGGCTGGTTGTACCTGAGTCAGGGCGTCGGCAAACCGGCAACCCTCGGGAACGTGACGGTCCAAGGCGATACCCTTGTTCTGGGCGGCGGTTTTACCGCGACCGGCAGTTCTTTCGCTACGCTTTATATAAAAGCCGACAACGCCGTGGTGACGCTGTCCAAGGACTGCTCCGTGGATCGGATTGTAATCACGGGCAAAAATGTTTCCGTGCTGGGCGAATGCAAGGCGGGCTCCGTGGAAATTGAGGCGTCCGGCGCTGTGATTGAGACTATGCCCGAAAATGTCAGTTTGGCTGACGGGCTGACTGCCACAGTGGAAGGAAAAGCGTATCCGTCCCAGAGCGGCGACAGCAGCAGCAACAGCAGCAACAGCAGCAACAGCGGCAGCAGCAGCGGCGGAAGCGGCGGCAGCTCCAGCGTGAAGGAGACGGGCCATACCAACGAGTACGACCCCAAGAATCCCTACGCCGGGGTGAATGTCGGCCTGTTCCACAATATCCCCATCACGGTGGACGAGAACACGTCCGGCGTGGCTACCTACTATCTCCCCCGGGGGATGGACCCCTGGGCGCCCGCCGTCATCGTGTTGACCCCGGACAACACAACCGCCAAGAGTTTCTCCGGTACCAAAACGGGCCTTGCCTGGCGTGCCGTGGCCGATGAAAACAAAATCGCCGTGGCCTTTTTGGGGCCCCAGGACGGAGAGACCTGGAACCTGTCCCTCGACGCGGACGGTCGGGACGACGCAGCCCTCCTGGACCAGCTCTACCAGACCATGCGTAAAAAGGGCACAAACCTGAAGGGCGCCTTCTCCATGGATAAGTCCCACACCGCACTGGTGGGCTACCAAGAGGGCGGCGCAGCCGCTCTGCTCTTTGGCGCGCGCTGGGCCAGCGATTTCAGCTCCATCTGCGCCGTGGATGCCGCAGAGGTCCCCGCCGACTCCCTGGCTGTCTTGGGCGAGCAGTATGTCCTGCCCTTCCCCGGCGACAGCAGAAGGGGCGTTGAGGAATTGGCCATCGCAGCCAAGACGGTGGATACGCCTGTCTGGTTGATCAACTCGGCTGCAGACGCGGAAAACAAAACGGTACTAAACTACTATGTGACCGCCGCCAACGCTGCGGCCGGCACGGCTAACCCCTATGCCGGTGAGGTCTATGTTTCGGGCCGGGAGGGCTCCGATGCGGAGATTTGGGTCAGCACCGAGGCTCAGACCCCCAAGACCATCTGGAATCAGTTCCTGGGGACCTATAAGCGCTTTATGGCCATGCAGCTTCCCGGCCGTGTGTCCAAGGCCCAGGACTTTACCGAGACGGGCTTTACCATTCACGAGGAGGAAGTGAACGGCGAAATCCGCCGCTGGATGACCTATGTGCCCTCCACCTATACCGGCGAAGCCGAGGTGCCCCTGGTACTGGTGATGCACGGCTATACCGCCTCCATGTACGCCATCGCCGAGGAGTCCCGCTGGTACGACGTGGCCGAGGAGAACGGCTTTATCGTGGTCTTTGCCCAGGGCCTGGTCCGACCGGCTGGTATGATGGGCAACATCCCCACCGCCATGTGGCTTGCGGGCCCCTTTTCCGCTCTGGCCGGCGCGGGTGTGGACAAAGATACGGATCTGAAGTTCCTTGACACCCTGCTGGATAAGCTGGAGGAGGAATACAGCATTGACACCAGCCGCGTCTACGCCACCGGCCATTCCAACGGCAGCCTGATGACCTGGGCCATGGGCTCCAAGTTTGCCGACCGTTTTGCCGCCATCGCCCCCGTGGGCTATATGTCGGCGCCGATGGACGGGATTGAGTCCGGTACCATGCTGCCCACCTGGTCCTTCCTGGGCGAGTACGACTCCGCCGGGGATCCCACCCTGGTGGAAGGCGGCGCGACCGTCAAGGCGCTTCAGGGATGGAACCAGCAGAACGGCACCAACGAAGCTCAGATGAGCACCAGCAAGCAGTACGACGACGCTTTTGTCACCCGCACCTTTGCCAATAACGACAACGTGCCGCTGGTCAAGTTTACCGAGGTAAAGAATACGCCGCATGTCTACCTTCAGGAAGAGAGCGAGGCCATCTGGAACGACTTCTTCTCCAAGTACAGCCGCGGCGAGGACGGCACACTCTATTACCAGGCCAGTGAGGAGAGCGAAAAAACTGAGGTCACAATGAGCGAATACGTCGCCGACGACGGCTGGTACAAGGCTGACGGCGACGCAGACCAGACCAGCCCGGACGCTGCGGCGATTCAGAAGTCCATCACCGCGATTGCGGAAACCGATGGCTTTCAGCTCGTAAACGTCCCGTATGAGTGCACGACCAACCACAAGAACGGCGAAGCGGTGGGCAGCCATCCCTTCAGCTCCATGTACTGCTCCGTGGGCGACATCGACCAACTGGCCAAGCAGTATGGCTTTGGCGAGATGGAGTTCTTCATGTCGGGCAAGGCCAACGTATATGGCTTGTCTGACAAGGGGACCAACGTGCCGGTCATCAAGACTGCGGACGTGGATTATACCACCCGCCTGCTGATCCATTACCCTGAAGATGCGGAAAAGTTTTCCGGGAATATCTATGTGGATATCCTGAATGCCTCCGCCGGCTATGACCTGGAGGATATCTTCCGCCGCAGCTACGAGCACTTCATGGCCAACGGCGACATCTACATCGGCATCACATCCAAGACCACCACCGCCCAGGCGCTGAAGGACTTCGATCCTGAGCGGTACGCCGCTATTGACTGGCTGGTGGACAACAACGACCCGGAGTCCGCCGAGAACGGCCTGTTTTGGGATATGCTCTCTCAACTGGGCACCGTACTGAAGGAACGGCCCGAGGACATCTTTGGCACCGAGTTGGGCCAAAAGATAAAGGACAACGGCCGTACCTACCTGGTGGGGCAGAGCCAGTCCGGCTTCTATCTCCAGACCTATTTGATGGCATTCTATCCCTACATCAACAATGTCCTGGATGGAAAAGACATCTATGACGGCTATTTCAACGCAGTCGGCTCCACTCCGACGACCCTGTCCAATGGTGTAAAAATGGAAAATGTGGGCTGGCCGAAGACCGAGGAGCCCTACCTGGTGCTCATGGGTGAGGGTGAAGCCAAAATGCGTCTGTCGTCCAACTATTACCCCCTGCAGGAGGACAAGAGCGAGGAGGACTGGAAGTTCCGCCTCTACGAAGCGGCCGGCGCGCCCCATGCCGACCCGACTGCGGCCATTCTCCCCAACAACTTTGAGATCGCCAAGGCCAAGGCCAACGGCACCTCCCGAGACATCAAGTCTTACAAAGGCAACCATGTGGAGGGCGATCTGCACCTGAATGAATTTGTGACGGCTGCCCTGGTCAACCTGGACAACTGGGCGCGCAACGGCATCGCGGCTCCTTCGGCCGACAACCATTGGCTGCAGGCTGACGCAGACAACGGCAAGGCGGTTGCTCGCGACGCGTACGGCAACGCACTGGGCGGGCTGCGCAGCCCCAAGATCGACGCCCCCCTGGCCACGTATTTTGGCTGTATCAATGACAGCGCGTACTCCACCGAGGGCAGCATGATCCACTTCACCCAGGAACAGTTGGACGCGCGCTATGAAGGTGCCACCCAGGCCGAGAAGTATGCCGACTATGTGGCGGAATTCAAGGCCAGCGCCGACGCGGCGCTGGAGGGCCGCTACATCACGCAGGCCGACTATGACAAGCTCATCGCCTGGAGCGAAGGCACCTCTGCCTTTGGTCAGCAGGACGATGTGATCCTGGGCGGTCAGACCGACATCGACAGTCTGGAAATCGAGTGGCAGGACGTGTCCAGCGACGAGATCTTTAACTCCACCGCCATGAGCGTGGGCCGGATGGATTCTGAATGGAATGAAAAGGCTCCCGTCTGGGTGCCCTCTCTCCAGCTGAATGACGACGGCACCATCCAGTACGTGAACAAGAGCGGTGAAAGTGACGTTCTCTCCGAAAAATACACCGAAAAAGAATACTTTGTCTCCGGCTCCGCCAACCTGTACGACATTGCCTCCGACAACCGCCTGATGGTCCGTGAGGCTGGTCTGCCGTACACCAACCGCATCCTGGTCCGGACCCCCGAAAATCCCGAGGACTTCAACGGCAAGGTCTACGTGGACATTCTGAACGCCAGCGACAAGTACGACAACGAGTCCCTGTGGCGCAGGGCCTACGGTATGATCATGGAGGAGGGAGCGGCCTATGTGGGCATTACCTCCAAGCCCGTGTGCGTCGCCGCGCTGCAGAGGTTTGACGACCGTTACGACGCCCTGAGCTGGGCGAGCCCCAACTCCTGGCTGTATACCAGTTATAAGATCGACAAGGCCAACGGTCAGACTGCCGAAGCGGCCTACGAGAAGTTCTGGGTCACCGCCGGCGAGCTCCCCTACACCGATATCGGTTTGGTATGGGACATCCTCAGCCAGACGGGCTATGCCATTCAGGAAAATGCCAACGACATGTTTGGCACAGGTAAGTCCGTGGAGGGCGTCTACCTTTACGGCCAGAGCCAGAGCGGCTTCGTGATGAACGAATACTTCCGCTTCATGGACTTCCTGAAGGAGAAGGGTGAAGATCTGCCCTACGACGGCTTTATGAACGTCGTGGGCACCTACCCCGCCAACAAGATCAACCAGTCCGATACCACCGCGGTTGCCAAAAACACCGAAAGCTACTATGTGGGCAAGAATCTGGGTGTGCCCGTGATCTACGTCACCTCCCAGATGGACTACAATGCCGGCTTCCGTCCCGGCGAGAGCAACGTGGATGAGGATGGCATGGTTGCCCTGTACGAGATCGCCGGCGCCCCGCACTCCGATCCCGCCGCGCCTGTGTTCCCGTACAACGACATCCTGACCGAGATGGGATATCCTGCCCGCAACCTGTTCCCCACCTTCAATCAGGATCAGGAAGTCAGCGACTACAATTCCAATATGTTTGTCCAGGCCCTCCTGCTGCAGCTAGATGCTTGGGCGACAGAGGGCACTGCCCCCACCGTGCTGGACGATCCCTACATTACCAAGAACGAAGACGGCACAGTGACGGGAGGCCTGCGCTCTCCCCAACTGGACGTGCCGGTTGCGCACTATTATGAGAAGCCTCTGGGCAGTGTGTTCTCCACCACCGGCACCATGGTACCCTTTACCTCCGAAGAGCTGAAGGCTGCCTACGACGGCTATGCCGACTATGCGGAACGGTTTGAGGCCGCACTGGAGAAACTGGTAGAGGCCGGCCTGATCCGCGATACCGACAAGGCGTACATGCTGAAATACCGCGACAGCAAGGCCGCCCTGTTTGGGGAGAGCCCTGCCGTGCTGGAGATGGGCCCTGATGTTGCTCCCATTGACGAGGCCCTGGACGCGGCGGGCCGCGCCAAGGATGACGTTATCATCAGCGATCTGGATGCGACCGAAGTAGAGAGCGGCGTCCAGTTTGTCAGCGCCGAAGCCATGGATGCCCTGGATGCCGCCATCAGCGCAGCAGAAGCGGCCAAGAACAGCGCCGCGAGCGAGGCCGATGTGGCCGCTGCTGCGGAGGCGCTGAACGGCGCGGTGGAGACCTTTAGGGCCGCAATCCAGACGGGTGCGAAGGAAGCGACGCCTCCGAAACCGGACACCGCTGCCATCGACGAAGCCATTGCCTCGGCGAACGAGGCCCAAAACGGCATTGCCGTCAGCGACCTGGATGCGACCGAAGTAGAGAGCGGCGCCGAATTTGTCAGTTTCGCAGCGATGGAAGCGCTGGATACTGCGATTCGCGCGGCGGAAGAGGCTCGGGACACCGCGACGAGCGAGGCCGACGTGGCCGCCGCCGTGGAGGCGCTGAACGGCGCGGTGGAGACCTTTGAGGCTGCAATCCAGATTGGCGCCAAAGAAGCCGACCCCGCCTGACCGGACACAGCGGCGCCTTTTCAAAGAGGTCCCCGAAGGAGCTGAGCCGGGCGAAGCGTTTCCTGCGATGCTCCCGCGATGGTCAAAAACGTTAAGATGAGCCAACGGACCGCCCCGGCGACATGGAACCTGTGTCGCCGGGGCGGCTGTATGCGTAGCGCTGGCCGGAAAACAGAAAAGGCAAGCGAATTTTGTTCAATTTGTGCTTGACTTTGGGGCCTGGTTGTTATATCATAATCAAGCGCCTATTTAGGGCGCAGTCTGCGATGATGCGGGAGATTGCTCAGGAATGAGGTAACTTCCGCGGAGTATGTCCGTGAATCGGGCGGCTGAGGAATCCTTGGCGCTCAGCGTATATCGCTGTGCTTGAATGGGACCGGCCGGCTTTGGAGTGCGCCGGTTTTATTCATGCCACGGAATGATACGCACGGGAGAGTGTTCAAAAGATTTCTCGCCGTACAAAGCGAGGAACGGCATCACTTTGTACGTTTTTAAGGAGGAACAAACCATGGCAGCTCACAAGGAAATGATCCGCATCCGTCTCAAGGCCTACGATCATCAGCTCATCGACCAGTCCGCCGAGAAGATCGTGGAGACCGCCAAGCGCACCGGCGCCACCGTGTCCGGCCCCGTGCCCCTGCCCACCAAGAAGGAAGTCGTCACCATCCTGCGCGCCGTACACAAGTATAAGGACTCCCGTGAGCAGTTCGAGCGCCGCACGCACAAGCGCCTCATCGACGTCATCAAGCCCTCCCCCAAGACCGTGGAGGCCCTGATGGCCCTGGAGCTCCCCGCCGGCGTCGAGATCGAGATCAAGCTGTAAGCCCCGCGCATCCTTTCGTTGTACCCGCAGCCTGCCGCGTTTTGAGGCAGGCGGGTCAAGTCGGCCGAGCAATGACCCCCCAATGGTCAACTCGCCCGACCAATAACCTTTATTAAGGAGGAAGTCAAATGGAAAAGGCCATCATCGGCAAGAAGGTCGGCATGACGCAGATCTTCGACGAGGCCGGCCACGTGATCCCGGTCACCGTCATCGAGGCGGGCCCCTGCACCGTGGTGCAGAAGAAGACCGCGGAGAAAGACGGCTACGAAGCCGTGCAGCTCGGTTACGAGGACGTGGCGGAGAAGAAGCTCACCAAGCCTGAACTGGGCCATCTGAAGAAGGCGGGCGTGTCCGCCAAGAAGGTCCTCAAGGAGTTCCAGCTCAAGAACGCCGCCGACCTGAACGTGGGCGACGAGGTGAAGGTGGACACCTTTGCAGAGGGCGACCATGTGGACGTCACCGGCATCAGCAAGGGTAAGGGCTACGCCGGCGTGGTGAAGCGCCACGGCGCCCACCGCCTGAAGGAGTCCCACGGTACCGGCCCCGTCCACCGTCACGCGGGCTCCATGGGCTCCGGCACCGACCCCAGCCGGATCTTCAAAGGCAAGATCGGCGCCGGCCACATGGGCGCCGAGCAGGTCACCGTCATGAACCTGGACGTGGTGAAGGTGGACAGCGAGCTGGGCATCATCGCCGTGCGCGGCGCCATCCCCGGGCCCAAGGGCGGCCTGGTGTTCGTGCGCAACACCGCCAAGACCATCATCGAGAAGAAGGGCGCCGCCGGCATCAGCGCCAACCCGCAGAAGGCATCCGGACGGAATCCCCAGAAGGCTTCGGCCCGAAAGTAAGGAAAGGAGAGAGACGAAATGCCTAAAGCAAACGTATACAACATGGCCGGCAAGCAGGTCGGCGAGATCGACCTCTCCGACGCCATTTTCGGCATCGAGCCCAATGAGAGCGTCGTCCACGACGTGGTGAAGAACCACCTGTCTAACTGCCGGCAGGGCACCCAGTCCGCCCTCACCCGCGCCGAGGTCTCCGGCGGCGGCAAGAAGCCTTACCGCCAGAAGGGCACCGGCCGCGCCCGTCAGGGCTCCACCCGGGCCCCCCAGTGGACCCACGGTGGTATCGTGTTCGCCCCCAAGCCCCGCTCTTACCGCTACACCCTCAACAAGAAGGTGAAGCGCCTGGCGTTGAAGTCCGTCCTCTCCGCCAAGGCTGCCGAGGGCAACGTGCTGGTGGTGGACGACATGACCCTGCCTGAGGTCAAGACCAAGAACGTCGCCGCTTTCCTGAGCGCGGTGGGCGCCTCCAAGGCCCTCATGGTGACCAACGAGGTCAACGAGAACGTGGTCAAGTCCGCCCGGAACATCCCCGGCGTGGAGACCAGCCCCGCTCGGCTCATCAACGTGTATGACATCCTGAAGGCTAAGCAGCTCATCGTGGACAAGGCTGCCCTGGCCGTCATCGAGGAGGTGTTCCAGTAATGGCCGCTACTGCTTACGATATCATCAAGCGCCCCATCATCACCGAGAAGTCCATGGCGCAGGGCGACATCAAGCGCTACACCTTTGAGGTGGCCAAGGACGCCAACAAGATCGAGATCGCCAAGGCGGTCGAAGAGATCTTCGGCGTGAAGGTCGCCAAGGTGAACACCCTGAACATGCAGGGCAAGGAGAAGCGCACCGGCCGTTACCCCGCCGGCCGCCGTCCCTCCTGGAAGAAGGCCATGGTCACCCTGACCGAGGATTCCAAGACCATCGAGTTCTTCGAAGGCATGGTGTAAGGAGGATAACGAAGAATGGCTATTAAGACTTTTAAGCCCACGACGCCCTCCCGCCGCCACATGACGGTGAGCGCCTTCGAGGGCATTGACAAGAAGGCGAAACCCGAGCGCAGCCTGACCGAGAACCTGAAAAAGAATGCCGGCCGCAACAGCTATGGCCGCATCACCGTCCGCCACCGCGGCGGCGGAAACAAGAAGAAGTACCGCATCATCGACTTCAAGCGGGACAAGGAGGGGAAGGCCACCGTCATCAACCTCCAGTACGATCCCAACCGCTCCGCCAACATCGCTCTCATCGAGTACGAGGACGGCGAGCGCCGCTATATCCTGGCTCCTGTGGGGCTGAAGGCCGGCCACATCATCATGACCGGCCCCGACGCCGACATCCTGCCCGGCAACTGCCTGCCCATCGCCAACATCCCCGTGGGCGAAATGATCCACTGCATCGAGCTCTACCCCGGCAAGGGGGCTCAGCTCGTCCGGGCTGCCGGCGTGGCCGGCCAGCTCATGGCCAAGGAGAACGGCATGGCTCAGGTCCGTCTGCCTTCCGGCGAGGTCCGCTATGTCCGCGAGGAGTGCAAGGCCACCATCGGCCAGGTGGGCAACACCGACCACGGCAACGTCCAGATCGGCAAGGCCGGCCGCAAGCGCCACATGGGCTGGCGGCCCACCGTCCGCGGCTCCGTCATGAACCCCAACGACCACCCCCACGGCGGCGGCGAGGGCAAGAGCCCGGTCGGCCGTCCCGGCCCGGTCACTCCCTGGGGCAAGCCGGCCCTGGGCTACAAGACCCGCAAGACGAAGAGCCGTACCGAGAAGTTCATCGTCAAGCATCGCAACAGCAAGTAAGGAGGTAGTAAAACATGTCTAGAAGCATCAAGAAAGGCCCGTTTTGCGCCCCCGAGCTGCTCAAGCGGGTCGATGAAATGAACAAGAACGGCGAGAAGAAGGTCCTCAAGACCTGGAGCCGTGCCTCCACCATTTTCCCCTCCTTCGTCGGCCACACCTTCGCCGTCCACGACGGCCGCAAGCATGTGCCCGTCTACGTCACCGAGGATATGGTGGGCCATAAGCTGGGCGAGTTCGCCCCCACCCGCACCTTCCGCGGCCATGCGGGCGCCAAGTCCGGTAAGTAAGGAGGAGAGAGAAACATGGAAGCCAAAGCACATCTGAATTATGTCCGCATCTCTCCCCGCAAGGTCGGCATCGTGTGCGACCTCATCCGTGGGAAGAGCGTGGCTCAGGCCACCGCGATCCTGATGAACACCCCCAAGGCCGCCTCCGAGCCTCTGCTCAAGCTCCTCAAGAGCGCCGCGGCCAATGCCGAGAACAACCACGGCATGGACCCCGAGAAGCTCTATGTGTCCGAGACCTTCGCCAACCCCGGCCCCATCATCAAGCGCATCATGCCCCGGGCTCAGGGCCGCGCCTATCGGATCAACAAGAGAACATCCCACGTCACCATCGTGGTGGCAGAACGCTAAGGGAGGAGGCAGAATCAATGGGACAGAAAGTCAATCCCCACGGCCTGCGCGTGGGCGTTATCAAGGATTGGGACTCCCGCTGGTATGCCCGCAATGAAAAAGTGGGCGACCTGCTGGTCGAGGACAACAAGATCCGCAGCTACCTGAAGAAGACCCTGTATTCCGCCGGCATCCCGAAGATCGAGATCGAGCGGGACAGCGCCAAGGTGCGCATCTATCTGCACTGTGCCCGTCCCGGCGTGGTCATCGGCAAGGGCGGCACCGAGATCGAGCGCATCCGCCTGCAGGTGGAGAAGATGATCGGCAAGAGCGTGGCCCTCAACATCGTGGAGGTCAAGAGCCCGGATATGAACGCCCAGCTCGTGGCCGAGAACATCGCCCAGCAACTGGAAAAGCGCATCGGCTTCCGCCGGGCCATGAAGAACGCCATGGGCCGCGCCATGCGCATGGGCGCCCGCGGCATCAAGACCCAGGTGTCCGGCCGTCTGGGCGGCGCCGAGATTGCCCGCACCGAGCACTATCACGACGGCACCATCCCCCTGCAGACCCTCCGCGCCGACATCGACTACGGCTTTGCCGAGGCTGCCACCACTTACGGCCGCATCGGCGTGAAGGTGTGGATCTACAAGGGCGAGATCCTCTCCCAGGCCCTGCGGACCACCCCCCGCACCTTGGACACCAAGAACTTTAAGGAGCGTCCCGACCGTCCCCGCCGCCGCGATGGCGACCGGAAGTTCGGCGACCGGAAGCCCGGCTTCGGCGGTCAGCGCCAGGGCGGCTTCGGCGGCCAGCGTCCCCAGGGCGGTTTCGGTGGCCAGCGTCCAGCCGGCCAGGGCTTCCGCCCCAACAACAACCGGCCGGCGGCCCCCCGTCCCGCCGCTCCCGCCACTCCTAAGGAAGGAGGCGCCAACTAATGCTGCTGCCTAAGAGAGTCAAATACCGCCGCGTCCACCGCGGCCGCATGAAGGGTAAGGCCACCCGCGGTAACACCGTTACCTATGGTGAGTTTGGCCTGCAGGCCACCGAGCCCGCCTGGATCACCTCCAACCAGATCGAGGCCGCCCGTATCGCCATGACCCGCTACACCAAGCGTGGCGGTAAGGTCTGGATCAAGATCTTTCCTGACAAGCCGGTGACCGAGAAGCCTGCCGAGACCCGCATGGGTTCCGGTAAGGGCTCCCCCGAGTATTGGGTGGCTGTGGTCAAGCCCGGCCGCGTCATGTTCGAGATTGCGGGCGTCTCTGAAGAGATCGCCCGTGAGGCCCTGCGTCTCGCTTCCCACAAGCTGCCCGTCAAGTGCAAGATCGTGGCGAAAGAGACCGCCGAGACCGAGAATGGTGGTGAATAATGATGAAGGCAACTGAGGTACGCAAGATGTCCGCCGCCGAGCTGGACAGCAAGCTGGTGGAACTGAAGAAGGACCTGTTCCAGCTCCGGCTCCAGCACGCCACCAATCAGCTCGACAACCCCGTCCGCATTGCGGAGGTCAAGAAAGACATTGCCCGAGTCAAAACCATGATCCGTGAGCAGCAGCTCGCAGGCCGATAAGAAGGAGGAAATAGAACATGGAAAACAGAACTTCTTCCCGCAAGACCAGAGTCGGCCTGGTTGTCTCGGACAAGATGGATAAGACCGTGGTGGTGGCCATCGCCGACCGTGTGGCCCACCCCCTGTATAAAAAGATCGTCAAGAGCACCTACAAGCTGAAGGCCCATGACGAGAACAACGAGTGTGGCATCGGCGACCGCGTGCGGGTCATGGAGACCCGCCCCCTGTCCAAGGACAAGCGGTGGCGCGTCGTCGAGATCATCGAAAAAGCGAAGTAAGGAGGTGCCGTTATGATTCAGCAGGAGTCCTACCTGAAGGTGGCCGATAATACCGGCGCCAAAGAGATTAAGACCATCCGGGTACTGGGTGGTTCCAAGCGTAAGTTCGGCAACATCGGCGACGTGGTCGTGGCTTCCGTCCGCAAGGCCCAGCCCGGCGGCACCGTGAAGAAGGGCGAGGTCGTCAAGGCCGTCATCGTCCGCTCCGCCCGCGGCGTCCGCCGCGCCGACGGCAGCTATGTCCGCTTCGACGACAACGCCGCCGTGCTCATCAAGGACGACAAGAACCCCAGAGGGACCCGTATCTTTGGGCCCGTGGCCCGCGAGCTGCGCGACAAGGATTACATGAAGATCCTGTCCCTGGCTCCCGAAGTGCTGTAAGGGGGTAGGAGAGAACAATGAAGAATATGAGCATTCGTAAGGATGACACCGTGATCGTCCTGTCCGGCAAGGACAAGGGCAAGAAGGGCAAGGTCCTGACGGTCATGCCCAAGGACGGCAAGGTCATCGTGGAGAAGGTCAACGTCATCTCCCGCCACCAGAAGCCCCGCAAGCAGGGCGAAGAGGGCGGCATCATCAAGCGCGAGGCCCCCATCTACGCCTGCAAGGTCATGCGGGTGTGTCCCAAGTGCGACAAGCCCACCCGGCCCGCCCACAAGACTCTGGCCGACGGCAAGAAGGTCCGCGTCTGCAAGAAGTGCGGCGCTGAAATCTGAGAGAGGAGGAGAGATCTAACATGTCTGAGAAAATGCCCAACCTGAAGAAAAAGTATCAGGATGAAGTCGCTCCTGCTCTGATGCAGAAGTTCGGCTACAAGAGCCCCATGCAGATCCCCCGCCTGGACAAGATCGTGGTCAACTGCGGCTGCGGCGAGGCCCGGGACAACTCCAAGGTGCTGGAGGCCGTCGTCAGCGACCTGACCACCATCACCGGCCAGAAGGCCATCATTACCAAGGCCAAGAAGTCCGTTGCCAACTTCAAGCTCCGCGAGGGCATGAACATCGGCGCGAAGGTCACCCTCCGCGGCGACCGCATGTGGGAGTTCCTGGACCGCCTGTTCAATGTGGCCCTGCCCCGTGTCCGCGATTTCCGCGGCATCAACCCCAACGCCTTTGACGGCCGCGGCAACTACGCCATGGGCATCAAGGAACAGCTCATCTTCCCCGAGATCGAATACGACAAGATCGACAAGATCCGGGGCATGGACATCGTGATCACCACCACTGCCCGGACCGACGAAGAGGCCAAGGAGCTGCTGACCCTGGTCGGCGCGCCCTTCGCCACGAAGTAAGGAGGAGAACCCAAAATGGCTAAGAAATCCATGATCCTCAAGCAGCAGGCTGAGCCCAAGTTCTCCACCCGGCGCTACAACCGGTGCAAGATCTGCGGCCGCCCCCACGCCTACCTGCGGGACTACGGCATCTGCCGTATCTGCTTCCGCGAGCTGGCTTACAAAGGTCAGATTCCCGGGGTCAAAAAGGCGAGCTGGTAACACCAGCCCGCCTTCCCCCGTGTTTTTGAACATCCCACGGCAGGACGGTTAACAGGTCGGAGCCGCAGACTCCGATACCTTGCCGCCTTAACGGGCCCTTTCAAAGGCCCGTAACTCTGATAGGAGGTAACACTCATGCACATCACGGACCCCATTGCGGATATGCTCACCCGCATCCGCAACGCCAACAACGCGAAGCATGACACCGTGGACGTTCCCGCGTCCAACATGAAAAAGTCCATCGCGCAGATCTTGCTGGAGGAAGGCTATATCAAGAACTTCCAGCTCATCGACGACGGTACGCAGGGCGTCATCCGCATCACCCTGAAGTACCTGCCCGGCAAGGAGAAGGTCATCACCGGCCTTCGCCGTGTTTCCAAGCCCGGCCTGCGGGTCTACGCCGGAGCCGAAGAGCTCCCCCGCGTCCTGCGTGGTCTGGGTATCGCTATCGTGTCCACGTCCAAGGGCGTCATGACCGACAAGGCTGCCCGTGCAGCCCATGTCGGCGGTGAAGTCCTGGCCTTCGTGTGGTAAGGGAGGGAGAGAGAAATGTCTAGAATCGGAAGAACGCCCATCTCTGTCCCCGCCGGCGTGGAAGTCAAGATCGGCGACGACAATCTGGTGACCGTGAAGGGCCCCAAGGGCACCCTCACCCAGAAGCTCAGCTCCGCCATGACCCTCACCCAGGAGGGCGGCGAGCTGCATGTGACCCGGCCCAACGACCTGAAGGAGAACCGCTCCCTCCACGGCCTGACCCGCACCCTGCTGCACAACATGGTGGTGGGCGTGACCGAGGGCTTTAAGAAGGAGCTGGACGTCAACGGCGTCGGCTACCGTGTGGCCAAGGACGGCAAGAAGCTGGTCATGAACATCGGCTTCTCTCACCAGGTCACCATGGAAGAGCCCGAGGGCATCACCATCGACGTGCCCAACCCCAACAAGATCATCATCTCCGGCGCTGACAAGCAGAAGGTGGGCCAGTTTGCCGCCGAGGTCAGAGAGAAACGTCCCCCCGAGCCTTATAAGGGCAAGGGTATCAAATACACTGACGAGGTCATCCGCCGCAAGGAAGGCAAGACCGGCGTCAAGAAGAAATAAGGAGGTGTGCCTAAATGATCAAGAGACCGAATACCAACGCCCAGCGGCTTAAGCGCCATAAGCGCGTGCGTTCCAAAATTTCCGGCACGCCCGAGCGTCCCCGTCTGAACGTGTTCCGCAGCGAGACCAACATCTATGCCCAGATCATCGACGATGTGGCGGGCAAGACCCTGGTCTCCGCCTCTTCCCTGGAGAAGGGCTTCGCGTGCGACGGCACCAAGTCTGACGCCGCCAAGCAGGTGGGCCAGATGGTGGCCGAGCGCGCCAAGGCCGCCGGCATCACCACCGTGGTGTTCGACCGCGGCGGCTATGTCTACCACGGCCGGGTCGCTGCTCTGGCTGAGGGCGCCCGCGAGGGCGGCCTGGAATTTTAAGGGGAGGAGAAAACGAACATGGCTAGATTTGAAAGAGAACCCAGCGAGTTCACCGAGAAGCTCGTTTCTCTGAACCGCGTGTCCAAGACCGTCAAGGGCGGCCGCGTGATGAAGTTTGCCGCTCTGATGGTAGTGGGCGACGAGAAGGGCCGGGTCGGCTTCGGCACCGGCAAGGCCGCCGAGGTGCCCGAGGCCATCCGCAAGGGCATCGAGGACGCCAAGAAGAACATGTGCACCATCACCCGCTCCGGCACCACCATCCCCCACGAGGTGATCGGTGAGTTCGGCGCTGGCCGCGTGCTTCTGAAGCCCGCCGCCCCCGGTACCGGCATCATTGCCGGCGGCCCCGTCCGCGCCGTCATGGAAGCGGCCGGCATCCGGGACATCCGCGCCAAGTGCCTGCGCTCCAACAACCCGCAGAACGTGGTCTCCGCGACCTTCGAGGGCCTGAAGGCTCTCCGCGGTCCCGAGGAGATCGCCCGTATCCGCGGCAAGAGCGTGGAAGAAATCGTAGGTTAAGGAGGGCTTGAACCATGGCTAAGCTGAACATTAAGCTGGTCAAGAGCCTGAACGGCCGCATCGCCAAGCATAAGGCGACTGCCGAGGCTCTTGGGCTTCGTAAGATCGGCGACACCACCGTGCAGCCCGACAATGAGGCCACGCGCGGCAAGATCGCCCACATCGGTTACCTTCTGCAGGTGACCGAGGAAAAGTGAGGAGGTGCGCACCATGAATCTGCATGATCTGTCTCCGGCTGAGGGCTCTGTGAAGAGCAACTACCGGAAGGGCCGGGGCCACGGTTCCGGCAACGGCAAGACGGCCGGCCGCGGCCACAAGGGCCAGAAGGCCCGCTCCGGCGGCGGCGTCCGCGTCGGGTTCGAAGGCGGCCAGATGCCTCTGGCCCGCCGTATCCCCAAGCGGGGCTTCCACAACATCTTTGCCAAGCCCCTGGAGATCGTCAACGTCTCTGCCCTGAATAAATTTGAGGACGGCGCTACCGTCAATGTTTGCGATCTGCTGGAAAAGGGTATCCTTTCCAAGTGCGAATATGGCGTGAAAATCCTGGGCAACGGCAGCGTCAGCAAAAAGCTGACGGTCCGCGCCACCGCGTTCTCCGCCTCCGCCAAGGAGAAGATCGAGGCTGCCGGCGGAAAGGCGGAGGTGGTCTGACGTGATCCAGACCATCAAAAACGCCTGGAAAATTGAAGAGCTGCGCAAGAAGATCCTTTTCACCGTCTTTGCTCTGCTGATTTTCCGGCTGGGTTCCGCCGTGCCCGTGCCCTTCGTGGACACCCAGGCGCTGGGGACCTATCTGGATAGTATGAGCGGCACCATTTTCGGCCTGATGAACGCCATGAGCGGCGGCAGCTTCAGTACGGCAACGGTATTCGCACTGTCCATCCAGCCCTATATCAACAGCTCCATCATCATCCAGCTCCTCACCGTCGCCATCCCCGCCCTGGAGCGTCTCCAGAAGGACGGCGGCGAGGAGGGCCGGAAGAAGATTGCGGCCATCACCCGCTACACCACCGTGGGTATTGCACTGCTTCAGGGCTTCGGCTACTACACCCTCATCAAGGCCAACGGCCTGCTGGACCTGGGCGACATGAACGGCGTTTGGGCCGGTGTGGTCATCGTGGCGTCCTTCGTGGCCGGCTCCGCCTTTATCATGTGGCTGGGTGAGCAGATCACCGAGTTCGGTATCGGCAACGGCATCTCCATCATCCTGTTCGCCGGTATCGTCTCCCGCGGTCCGTCCATGGTCATGAGCATGTATACCGGCGTCACCCGCTGGCTCAACCCTCTGACCACCGAGCAGATGAGCAGCCTGAACTGGACGGCGGAACAAATCGCCGCCTATCAGAAGAGCCTGCTGCACCCCGCCTTTATCCCTGTCATCATCATCGGCATGCTGGCCCTGATCGTCTTTATCGTCTTCATCCAGAATGCCGAGCGCCGCATCCCCGTCCAGTACGCCAAGCGCGTGGTGGGCCGGAAGATGTACGGCGGCCAGGCCAGCCACATCCCCATGAAGGTGAACATGTCCGGCGTGCTGCCCATCATCTTCGCCCAGTCCATCGCTGCGCTGCCGGCCACCATCGGCATGTTTGCCGGTAAGACCGTGGACAGCGAGGGCTTCTGGGGCGGCTTCCTGAAGCTGTTTGACACCAGCGGCGTGGCCTATATCATTATCTACTTCCTGCTGATCCTGGGCTTCAGCTACTTCTATTCCACCATCCAGTTCAACCCCATCGAGGTGGCCAACAACCTGAAGAAGAACGGCGGCTTCATCCCCGGCTTCCGGCCGGGCAAGCCCACCGCCGACTTTATTCAAAAGGTGCTCAACAAGATCACCCTGTTCGGGGCGTTGTATCTGTCCGTCATCGCCATCCTGCCCATCGTGACCGGTAATATCTTCGGTTACAGCAACCTGGCCATCGGCGGCACCTCCATCATCATCGTCGTGGGCGTGGCTCTCGAGACCGTGAAGGCCATGGAGGCCCAGATGCTGATGCGCCACTACAAGGGCTTTTTGGAGTAAGGAGGTGCTGGGGGAATGAAACTGATTCTGCTGGGACCTCCAGGCGCCGGAAAAGGCACCCAGGCCGAGATCCTCTCCAAGGATTTGGCCATCCCGACCATCTCCACCGGAAACATCCTCCGGGCCGCCGTCAAGGCGGGCACGCCCATCGGCCGGAAGGCCAAGGCCTTCATGGACGCGGGCAAGCTGGTCCCCGATGCGGTCATCATCGGAATCATCCGGGAGCGGCTGGAAGAGGCGGACTGCGCCAATGGCTTTATCCTGGACGGGGTGCCCCGCACCATCGCCCAGGCCGAGGCTCTGGAGGAGGCCGGCGTCCTCTTTGACGCTGTCATCTCCCTGGAGGTCTCCGACGAGGCCATTGTCAAGCGCATGGACGGCCGCCGGGTCTGCACCCACTGTGGTACCCCCTTCCATGTGGAAACCAAGCCTCCCAAGGCCGAGGGCGTCTGTGATGCCTGCGGCGGCGCCCTCATCGAGCGCGACGACGACAAGCCGGAGACGGTACGCGCCCGGCTGACGGTCTACCACGAGGAGACCGAGCCTTTGAAGCACTTCTATGAGAAGCGCGGCAAGCTCCGCACCGTGCCCGGCGATCTGGGCACCATTGAGGAGACGACGAAGGCCATCGAAAGGGCTCTGGAGGCCGCCCATTGAACATGATTTCCTTAAAATCCCCCCGCGAGATCGAGCTGATGCGCCGGGCCGGCGCCCTGACGGCTCAGGCCCGTGCGCTGGCCGGCTCCATGGTCGAACCGGGTGTCACCACCCTGGAGATTGACCACGCCGTCCGGGACTTTATCCGTTCCCACGGGGCAGAGCCCTCCTTTCTGAATTATGGGGGCTATCCCGGCTCCGCCTGCATCTCCATCAACGATGTGGTCATCCACGGCATTCCGGACCACCGGAAGCTGATGGAGGGCGATATCGTCAGCGTGGACGTGGGCGCCTATCTGGAGGGCTTCCACGGCGACTGCTGCGCCACCTTCCCCTGCGGCAAGGTGAGCGACGCGGCCATGGACCTGATCCAGGTCACTCGCCAGAGCTTCTTTGAGGGGCTCAAAATGGCGCGGCAGGGCAATCGGGTCTCCGACATTTCCCACGCGGTGCAGCAGTATGTGGAAAAGCATGGCTACTCCGTGGTGCGGGACTTCGTGGGCCACGGCGTGGGCGCCAAGCTCCACGAGCCCCCGGAGGTCCCCAACTTCGGACCCGCGGGACACGGGGCCAGGCTGCTGCCGGGTATGGTCATCGCGGTGGAGCCCATGGTGAATGCCGGCGACTGGCCGGTCCGGGTCCTGAAGGACAAGTGGACCACCGTCACCGTGGACGGCTCGCTGGCCGCCCATTACGAGAACACCATCCTCATCACCGAGGGAGAGCCGGAGCTGCTCACCCCCATCGGAGACAGCCCTTATGTATGACGTGGGGCAGATCGTCCGCTCCCTGGCCGGGCACGACAAACAGGGGCTCTTCTGCGTGATCGGCGCGCAGGGGGAGCACCTGCTGCTGGCCGACGGAAAGCGGCGCAGAGTGGCGTCGCCCAAGCGCAAAAAGTGCGGCCATGTGTCGCCGCTGGGCGCATCCGGGCATCCGGCCGTCCAGAAGCTGAAGAGCGGCCAGCCGGTGTCCGACCGGGAGCTGCGGAGGGCGCTGGGCGCCTTCCGGGACGAGTTAGGTAGAGACCAAGGAGGGAATTAGGCTTGGCAAAAAGCGACATGATCGAGCTGGAAGGTGTCGTCACCGAGGCTCTGCCCAACACCACCTTCCATGTGGACATCGGAAACGGGCACATCATCCTGGCCCACATCTCTGGAAAACTCCGCATGAATTTTATTCGAATTCTGCCTGGGGACAAGGTAACGGTGCAGATGTCGCCGTATGATCTGACCCGGGGCCGGATCACCTGGCGGTCGAAATAAGACCGCTGACGACCCAAAAACGACCGGCGGCACAGGGCCTTGCCCGCTGACCGCCGGGGCCATCAAGGCATTCAGGAGGTTTATGACATGAAAGTTAGACCGTCCGTGAAGCCCATGTGCGAGAAGTGCAAGATCATCAAGCGCAAGGGCAAAGTCATGGTCATTTGCGAAAACCCCAAGCACAAGCAGAGACAAGGTTAAAGGAGGCGCTGAAGAAATATGGCACGTATTGCCGGCATTGACCTGCCGAAGGATAAGAGAGTCGAGATCGGCCTCACCTATATCTACGGCATCGGGCGCACCAGCGCCAACAAAATCCTGAAGGAAGCCGGGATCAATCCCGACACCCGGGTAAAAGACCTGACCGACGCCGACGAGGCGAAGCTGCGCGAGGTCATCGCCAACAGCTATACCGTGGAGGGCGACCTGCGCCGCGACGTGGCGATGGACATTAAGCGCCTGACCGAGATTGGCTGCTACCGCGGCATCCGTCACCGCAAGGGCCTGCCGGTCCGCGGCCAGCGCAGCAAGACCAACGCCCGTACCCGCAAGGGTCCGAAGCGCACGGTTGCCAACAAGAAGAAGTAAGGGAGGGATATGAACAATGGCTGCGAATACCAAGGGCAAAAAAGTGGTGCGTAAGCGCCGCGAGCGTAAGAATATCGAGAAGGGCGCCGTGCATATCCGCTCTTCCTTCAATAACACCATGGTCACTGTGACCGACACCCAGGGCAACGCCCTGAGCTGGGCCTCCTCCGGCGGCCTGGGCTTCCGCGGCTCCCGGAAATCCACCCCCTTCGCCGCCCAGACGGCTGCTGAGACTGCCGCCAAGGCCGCGATGGAGCATGGACTCAAGAGCGTGGAAGTGTACGTGAAGGGCCCCGGTTCCGGCCGTGAGGCCGCGATCCGCGCGCTGCAGGCCGTGGGCCTGGAAGTCACCCTCATCAAGGACGTGACGCCCATCCCCCACAATGGCTGCCGCCCGCCCAAGCGCCGCCGCGTCTGATTTAGAGGAGGTAAGAATATGGCAAGAGATACCGGAGCGGTCTGCCGCAAGTGCCGTCGGGAAGGCCAGAAGCTGTTCCTGAAGGGCGACCGCTGCTATACCGACAAGTGCGCCGTTGAGCGCCGCCCCTTCGCGCCCGGCCAGCACGGCAACGCGAGGAACAAGAAGATGAGCGAGTACGGCATGCAGCTTCGTGAGAAGCAGAAGGCCCGCCGCTACTACGGCGTGCTGGAGAGCCAGTTCCGCAAGTACTATGAGATGGCCAACGCCAAGAAGGGCGTCACCGGCGAGAACCTGCTGTCCATTCTGGAGACCCGTCTGGACAACGTGATCTACCGCCTGGGCTTCGCCATGAGCCGGCCCGAGGCCCGTCAGCTCGTCCGTCACGGCCACTTCACCATCAACGGCAAGAAGGTGGATATCCCCTCCTACCTGGTGAAGCCCGGCGAAGTCATCGCTCTGAAGGATTCCAGCCGCAGTCTGGATAAGTTCAAGGGCTCCCTGGAGGCCAACGGCTCCCGTCCCGCTCCCAAGTGGCTCGATTTTGACCAGAATACGCTCACGGCCAAGGTGGTGGCCTTCCCCGCACGGGAGGACATCGACCTGCCCATCGAGGAGCATCTGATCGTCGAGTTGTATTCCAAGTAATCCTTAATACCCTCGACTCATGGAAGCGAGGGGCCGCCGCCTGCGGGCCGGCGTCCAAAACCGGCCCGGCGGCCCCGTGAATGACGATACGGCGGATGCACCCGTCCGCCGCCGCAACAAGGAGGGTAACTATCACATGGTAGAAATCGAAAAGCCGCGCATCGAATGCGTGGAGAATCCCGGTGACGGCTCCTACGGCAAGTACGTGGTCGAGCCCCTGGAGCGCGGCTATGGCACGACTCTGGGCAACTCCCTGCGCCGCATCCTGCTCTCGTCTCTGCCCGGTACCGCGGTCACCTCCATCAAGATCGCCGGTATCCAGCATGAGTTCTCCACCATCCCTGGTGTAAAGGAAGACGTGACGGAGATCGTCCTCAACGTGAAAGGCATCATCGCCAAGCTGCACTCCGAGGGCGTGAAGACGGTGTATATCGAGATGAGCGGCGAGGGTGAGGTCACGGCCGGCGACATCAAGGCGGACGGAGAGGTGGAGGTGCTCAACCCCACCCACCACATCGCCACCCTGGGTCCCGACGCCACCCTCAACATGGAGCTCACCCTGTCCCACGGTCGGGGCTATGTCCCCGCCGACCGGAACAAGCCCGCCCAGACCATCATCGGGCTCATCCCGGTGGACTCCATCTACACCCCCGTCAAGAAGGTCAACTACACGGTGGAGAACACCCGCGTGGGCGACCTGACCGACTTCGACAAGCTGACGCTGGAGGTGTGGACCAACGGCACCATCACGGCCCGGGATGCCGTGAGCCTCGGTGCCCGCATCCTGTGCGACCACTTCATGCTGTTCACCGACCTGAGCGAGACCATGGGCAACAAATCCACCGTGGTGGAGAAGGCCGAGGCGCAGCGCGACAAGGTGCTGGAGCTGACCATCGAAGAGCTGGATCTGTCGGTCCGGTCCTTCAACTGCCTCAAGCGGGCCAACATCAACACGGTGGAGGACCTGATCTCCAAGACCGAGGACGAGATGATGAAGGTGCGCAATCTGGGCCGGAAGAGCCTGGAAGAGGTCATCAACAAGCTGGCTATGATGGGCCTGTCCCTGGCCAGCGACGAGAACAACTGACAGAGGCTTCCGGGCGGCGGTTCCGTCGCTCAGGAGCGCAGAAGAGCAGTCCGGGGGCATGTAACGTCCCCTCCCGGACACGGCCCGTCCGATGCCGCCCGTCCGGGCGGCGCTCTTCCGAGGGAAGGACCCTCAGGACGAATTTACGATGGATTTCGCCGCGCGAAATGCCTATAGGAGTTGAGTCAAATGTCCGGATACCGCAAGCTGGGCAAGCCGACCGATCAGCGGAAGGCGATGCTGCGCGCCATGGTGACCTACCTGCTGGAGAACGGTCAGATCAAGACCACCGTTACCCGTGCCAGGGAAGTGGCCCCCATGACCGAGAAGATGATTACCCTGGCCAAGAAGAATAACCTGGCCACCTACCGTCAAGCTCTGGCCTTCATCACCAAGGAGGACGTGGCCAAGAAGCTGTTTGACGAGATCGGCCCAAAGTATGCTGACCGTGACGGCGGCTACACCCGTATCGTCAAGATCGGCCCCCGCCGCGGCGACGCCGCTGAGATGGCCATCATCCAGTTGGTGTAAGCCTTCCAGAGCGCAAGCGCCCCCACCGCGCCCCAGGCTGCGGCGGGGGCCTTTTTGTACCACTGCCATTGCAAAGGCAGGGAAAAAGTGCTAAGATGGAGGAAAATTTTGAGATATGGAGTGCAGGGGACAATGGAATTTGCAAAACGGATGGAGCGCTTCGAGACCGGCATCTTTTCCAAGCTGCTGGACCTGAAGAGCGCCCGACTGGCGGCGGGCGGCACGGTAGTGGATATGAGCATCGGCGCGCCCAATCTGGCGCCGGCGGAGCACGTGATGCGGGCCTTGGCCGACGCAGCCATGGACCCCAAAAACTACATCTACGCCATTCAGGATCTGAATGAGCTGCATCAGGCGGTGGCGGCCTGGTATCAGCGGCGCTACGGGGTGACGCTGGACCCGGCGGCGCAGATCACCTCGCTGCTGGGCTCCCAGGAGGGGCTGGCCCATATTGCGCTGACCCTGGCCGACGAGGGGGACGTGGTGCTGGTGCCCGACCCCTGCTACCCGGTCTTTGCCGACGGGCCCAAGCTGGCCGGGGCGGAGCTGCACTATATGCCGATGAAGCCGGAGAAGGACTTCGTCATCGACCTGCGGGATATCCCCACGGAGGTGGCCAAGCGGGCCAAGCTGATGGTGGTGTCCTACCCCAATAACCCCACTACGGCCATGGCTCCCGACGCCTTCTACCGCGACCTGATCGCCTTTGCCCGGGAGTACGGGATCGGCGTCCTCCACGACAACGCCTACAGTGAGCTGGTCTACGACGGGGCGCAGTGGGGCAGCTTCCTGCGTTTTGAGGGGGCTGCCGACGTGGGCGTGGAGTTCAATTCCCTCTCCAAGACCTACGCTCTGGCCGGGGCCCGGGTGGGCTTCTGCGTGGGCAATGCCGAGATGGTGGGACAGTTGGCCAAGCTGAAGTCCAATATGGACTACGGCATGTTCCTGCCCGTCCAGCGGGCGGCCATCGCCGCCATTACCGGAGATCAGAGCTGTGTGGAGACCACCCGGCGGGCCTATGAGGCGCGGCGCAACTACCTGTGCGACGGCCTGACCGCCCTGGGCTGGAACGTCCCCCGGTGTTCCTCCACCATGTTTGTGTGGGCCAAGATCCCGGAGGGATTTGGGGATTCCCAGCACTTTTGTGAGCAGCTCCTCCAGCGTACCGGCCTGCTGGTGACGCCGGGCAGCGCCTTCGGCCCCTCGGGAGAGGGCTATGTGCGCCTGGCCCTGGTGCGTACCGAGGCGGAGATGAAGCTGGCCCTGGACAACATCCGGGAAAGCCGTCTGCTGGTCTGAAAAAGCCAAGCCCCAGGGTCCCCGGAAAGGCATTGCCTTTCCGGGGACCCTGGGGCTTTATGGCCCTTTGGAGCGGCAGCCGCCGCTTTTTCCGGCCCTACTCCATCAGCCCGTACTTTACCTTGATGCGCTCCAGCTTTTCCAGCAAGGGTTCGGCGGCAAACCAGAGGAACAGGAAGGTGGCGATTGCCTGGATCAGGTCCATGGGAAAGCCGGAGAGGTAATAGGTCAGCAGGACCGCTCCATTGAGCGCCTGAGACCACAACAGGGCGGATACCGGGTTCATGATTCCGCCGTAGACCACGATGGCCGCCAGCGCGCCGAAGACGGCCAGCGAGACCCGGCTGCGGCGGAGCAGCCCCCTGCGGAACAGCAGGCCCGCCAGAAAGCCGATGATGCCCATGGCGAACATCTGATAGGGAGTCCACGGCCCCTGGGCGAAGAGAAGGTTGGACAGCAGCATGGTCATAGCTCCCACCAGGAAGCCGGCCTCCCCCCCGAAAGCCACGCCGGCCAGAATCGTAAGGGCCATCACCGGCTTGCACTGGGGCAGCATGAATAACGCCGCCCGGCCCGCCACGGCCACCGCGCAGAGCACTGCGATGACCACCAGCTCCCGGGCTTGGGGCTTTCTCCCCTCGAAGAGAAGGAAGAAGGGCGCCATACACTCCAGCAGGATCAGCAGGGAGATGAAGTAATACTTCTTGTTGTCCAGATAAAAAAGCCCCACGAAGAGGGTCACCGGGATCAGCAGCAGGATCATGACCGCCGCCGCCACAGTGCGCTTGGGGAGCCTGCGCCGCTCCCGCGGGACCTGGATGGGAACCACAGGGGGTGGGGCCCGGCGGCTGACCGCCAGGGTAAAGACCAGCAGAGCGGCCAGGAGAAGGGCGTCCAGCTTGAGATGGGTCATGCCGGCAGAGGAGGCCCCTGCCGCACCGATCAGGGCGGTCAGATCGGCCGCGCCCACGGCATTGCACAGCAGGAGCAGTGCAGCGGCGGCGGATACGGCGGCGATCAGCCGGCGCCACCAGGGCAGGGGCCCGGGCCGGTCGTCGGCGCTGTGTACGCCGGGGGGAGGAAGGGGCGGGGACGCCTCCGGCAGCTCCGGTTCCGGCGGCAGGGCGCCGCCGCAGGCGGCAATGACCTCCTCGGCGGTGACCGCCCCCGGCAGGCGGGCCCGGGCCATCCGGTTGGCGGCGGTGGTGTAGAAGCTGTTGCCGGAGAAAAATGCCCGGGGCGGGCCCTCTGTGACGATCGTCCCATCAAAAAACAGCGCGCAGCGGTGGGCGTAGCGGGCGCAGAACTCAATGTCGTGGCTGACCATAAGGACGGGCACCCCCCGGCGCAGGAGCCGCTGCAGGATCTCGGCCAGAGTCTGCTTAAACCCGGCGTCCAGCCCCTTGGTGGGCTCGTCCAGCAGCAGGACGTCCGGCTCCAGCAGCAGGATCTTGGCCAGAGCGGCCCGCTGCTGCTCGCCGCCGGAGAGGTCGTAGGGGTGCCGGTCCAGCAGCTCCTCCAGACGGCACAGCGTCACCGCACGGGCGACCTGCTCCTCCTGCGCGGCCCTGGGCAGCGGTCGGCCCTTCAGAAGCTCGAAAAGGTCCTCACGCACCGTCTTTTTCACAAACAGGGCCTGGGGGTTCTGGGGCAGTACGCCCAGCCGGCCCACCGTCTCCAGCTCCCCGCGGCAGGGCTGCAGCAGGCCGGAGAGCAGCTTCAGGCTGGTGGTCTTGCCGGTGCCGTTCCCCCCCAGCAGGGCCAAGAATTCCCCCCTCCGCACCGTAAGGGACAGGCCCTTCACCACGTCGGGCAGGTCCTTTTCATACTTGAACCACAGGTCCCGGGCGGTGATGGCGGCCTCCGGCGGATAGGCGTGCCGCTGCTCCTCCGGGAGCGCTCCCAGGGGGTGAGCGGCGGCGAAACGGCCCAGCCAGTCCCGTCCCTCCCGGACGGTGACGGGGCAGGGGGAGGAATCCCCCACCGCCGCCCAGATGCGCATGGGTGCGGGCATGGCCTGGAACATGGCGTGGCCGGCGTCCTTCAGGGCGGCGCCCACCTGGCTGGGGGTGCCGGTGCACAGGAGCCTGCCCCGGTCCAGCACCGCCACGCGGCCGGCCAGGGGGAAGGCATCTTCCAGCCGGTGCTCGGTGAGGAGAATGGTGGTGCCCAGCTCTCGGTTGATCTTGCCCAGAGTGGCCAGGAAATCGGCCGCGGCGATGGGGTCCAACTGACTGGTGGGCTCGTCGAGAATCAGCACAGAGGGCTGCATGGCCATGACCGAGGCCAGGTTCAAAAGCTGCTTCTGTCCGCCGGACAGCTCGGCTACGTTTTTGTAAAACCAGGTCTGGATACCGAAAAAGGAGGCCATTTCGGCCACCCGCCGGCGGATGGTGGGGGTGTCGTAGCCCAGGCTCTCCAGGCCGAAGGCCAGCTCATGCCACACCTTATCGGTGACGAGCTGGTTCTCCGGGGACTGGAGCACGAAGCCAATGCGCGCCGCCTGCTCCCGCTGGTCCAGCTCGTCCAGGGGGACGCCCTCAAAGCGGATCTCCCCCAGCCGGTGGCCATGGGGGGCCAGCACCGTCTTGAGCTGGCGCAGCAGGGTGGATTTGCCGCAGCCCGAAGGGCCGCACAGCACCCAAAATTCCCCCGACCGGACGGTCAGGTCCAGCCGGTCCAGGGCGGGGACCGCCTGCCCAGGGTAAAAGAAGGTCAGGTCATGGATCGCAAACGTGTCCACTGGCGATCCTCCCTTCGATCTATGATGACCGGCGTCAGGCACAAAAGCCCGAACGCCAGCAGCCCGGAGAGGCTCCAGCCGTCCCGGGGGGCCAGGCGGAAGGTGGGAAAGTAGCGGCAGGCAAAGCCGCCCGCCCCCCACATGGACAGGATATAGCCGCCCAGAGCCCCCAGCCACCAGAGGGCGGCCTGGTCCCGGTCGTCCAGACGATAGATGGAAAAGGCGGTTCGCCCCGGCAGACCGTAGCCCCGGCTCTTCATGCTGTCCGCCGTCTCGAGGGCGTTTTCCAGGCACCAGGTGAGCAGGATGGAGAGGATGGTCACCCCATTGCGCAGGCGCTGTAGGAGGCTGCCGTCCGACACGTCCCGCCCGACGCAGCGCTGGGCCTGAGACACCGCCCGGGCCTGGACCTGGAACCTGGGCACGAACCGCAGGGCCATGGAGAGGACCAGGGAGAGGGCGGGGATGACCCGCCCGAAGAGATAGACGAACTTGTCGGAAGTCATCACCGCCGTATAGCAGGAAAACCAAGTGACCACGGCGGAGAGCAGGGCGGCGGCAGCCAGGCCGTAGGCAATGCTCTCCAGCGTCAGGGGGTTGCCCGAGGGCAGGTAGGTCAGGATCGTGGCCCCCTGGTGGTTGAAGGCCGGATTGATGAGGGCGGCCAGCAGCGCCGCAGGCAGCAGGTAGCGCAGGCTGCGCCGCACCGCCCGGCGCCCGTTGAGGCAGACGGCGTACCGCAGGGCGGCGGCCAGGGAGAGCAGCAGGCAGGCCGGATGCAGAAAGCACATGGTAAAGAACAGCACCAGGCCGAAATAAAGAAAGTTCACCGCCGGGTGGTAGCTGGAAAAGGCATCTCTGGATTGCAAACGCATCAGTCCATTTCAAAAAGGCGGCGCGGGGGTCTGCCGCGCCGCCCGGTATGTTACGCCCCTCCGACGGAGGAGAGGGCACCTACGTCGGCGCCCAGGTCGCAGGTGTAGAGCCATTCCACCACATCCCCCTCCTGAAGCTGGTAGCGGGAGCAGCCGTAGTTGGGGAACCAGCCGTTGACCCGGTAGGTCCAGCCGGACCCCTCGCCGCAGTCAAATTCATAGAGGTTGTGGATGCCCTCGATGTAGGCGGAGTGATAAAGGGGTGTCTCTTCAAACTCCAGGTGGATCTTGGCCTGCTTCATCTCACGCTGGAGCAGGTTGAAGACGCTCTCTCCCTCGTAAAAGGTGACCTGGGTCTCCGGAAAGATCACGCCGTCCTCCGGCACCAGCTCGGCCTTCTCCGCGTCCAGCCAATCCAGGTGGTCCAGAATGGTGTCGCACCGGACCGAGAGGGTGCAGGTGTGGGCCACGTCGGAGAAAGCCGCGTCCTGGGGGTCCACCGGCTGGGGCTTTCCCTCCGGCGCCGGGGCGGCGAGCGACGGGTCCGTACCCCCCATGCCCTGGAGGACTGAGGCTCCCGCACCGGCGGAGGGAGGCGGCGTAAGGGGCGCGGGTGTCTGCATCGGTAGAGGTGCTGCGGGCATCTCCTCCGGCATCGGGGACACGGGGAGGGCTTCCGGGGGTTCCGCCGGCTCCGGCGTGACGGTGGGAGCTGTTGAGGGGGCAGGAGTGGGGCTGACAGACGGCGCTGGGAGGACCTCCGTCTGTGCCGCGCTGGCAGAGGGCGCCGCCGGAGCCTCCGGTGCCCAGCCCCGGCTGCCCGGCGCGTTGCCGCCCAGCCAGAAGGCGCCGGCCAGCACCGCCGCCAGGAGCACCAGGATCAGAATCTGCCGCTTAGATCGGTTCCACCACATGCTGTGCCTCCTATACGAGCAGTTCGGCCCGGTCCAGCATCCGGAAGAGCATCCGGGCGACCTCACAGCGCCGGATGGCCTCCGCGGGGCGGATCGCCAGGTCGGACGGGTCCAGAATGTTCTCCTGATAACAGAAGGCCAGGCTCTCCCGCGCCCACGCCGCCGTGGTGACATAGTCGGAGAAGGAGGCCAGCAGGCTGCGCACGGCGGCGGCGTCCAGCGCCGTATCCAGACCGCACAGTCCGGCGGCCCGGGCCACCATGACGGCGGCCTCCTGCCGGGAGAGGGTGCCGTCAGGCCGGAACTTGCCGTCGCCCACGCCGCTTACGATGCCGCGGCGGTAGGCGACGTCCACGTAGGGGGCATACCACGCCTCCGGAGCCACGTCGGAAAAGACGGTCTCCCCGCCGAGGGGGCCGGCAGCCAGGCCCAGGGCCCGCACCACGATGGTGGCAAACTCCGCCCGGGTCATGGCACCGTCGGGGCGGAACAGACCGTCGTCGCCGCCGGTGATGATGCCCCGGGCGGCCAGAGCCTCCACGGCAGCCCGGTCGGCATGACCGGAGAGGTCCGGGAAGGTGACGCCGGGGGCGGTGACCGGCTGGGGCCGTACCGCCGGGTCCCTGCCCGCCGGGCCGCCCTCCGGCGCAGAGCCCGACGTTCCGGCCGCAGGGGCCGCGTCACCCATGCGGTAGAGGCTGCTGCGGCCCTCCCGGGCCCGCTGGGCGGCGGCCAGACCGTAGAGCGCCTGCTCCGTGGCCATCTGGCTGGAGCCCGTGCCCGCGCCGGTGTGGACAAACCCGGCTCCCCTCCGGTAGAAGAGCAGCAGATTGTCCAGCAGAGTAGAGCCGTTTTTGACAAAGCGGGCGTCATCCAGAGGAAGCCCCAGCTCACACAGGGCCACCAGCACCTGCACTACGCTCTCCGAATTGCTGGTGCTCCAGCTTGCAAAGCCGCCCTGCCCGTCCTGCTGACCGGACAGACAGGCCAGAGCCTCCCGGGTGGCCGCGGCCACGGCCGGCTGGTCCTGGTATTTGGCCAGGGCCTGGAGCGCCGTGGCGGTGACATCCGGGTCGGAGCCCGCGCCGTCCTCCCCCGCCAGACTCCAGCCGCCGTCGGAGCGCTGGCGGTCCAGGATGTGGTCGAGATACATCTGGCGGGTGGCCTGGGTCTCCGCCGCGGGGTTTTCCGGCATGGGGTAGTCCCCGGAATCCAGGGCGATCAGAGCCCAAATGGGACCGTTGATTCCCTGCCAGACGGTCTTGTCGTAGTCGCCCAGGGGCAGCGTCAGGTCATAGCCCGCCACATCCCGGGCATCCCGGCCGATGGCGGTCAGGGCCAGGATGACCCGGGCATATTCGGTGTACTTCTTGTCGTGGAGGATGCCGTTCCGGGCCTTAACATAGGCCTCCACCGCGTCATAGTAGCTCTGGTAGTACCCCTCCGGCACCGCATAGCCGCTGCGGGCCAGGCCCAGCACCGCCCACTCTCCGCCGATGGAGCCCACCCGGGGCTCGGGTACGGCGGCGCAGACATACTGCGCGGTGTCCGCCAGGGCGGCCTCCAGAGCGTCGTCCGATCCGGCGGCCCAGACCGGATTGGCCAGGCAGATGACTGCCGCCAGGGCCAGCAGCAGGCTGAGCCCTCTCTGACTGAATCGTTTCATCCAATCGCTCCCCCTTCTGTCATCAAAAAACGGACGTGGTGAATCCTTTGATTCACCACGTCCGTCTGTTCGCGTGGGCCCCTGTCCCTCGGCGCGCGGCGCGCCTCCGGCTTCGAGCATCATAGGTCTTCCGGCTCGCGCCATCCGGAGGTCTGACCCTGGAAACCCTCCCCGTCTGTCGTTCCGCCTTCTCAGGTTTCCCCAATGACCGACTCACGTCACGAACGACAGCCTCAAGCGCATACGGCAACGGGCAATGCTCCGGACTTTCACCGGATTCCCTCATCCCCGGGCCTGCCTGAACGGCAGCTCCTACCCGAGGACATGATGCGGCATATCAAATTTGAAGATATCCAAAAAGGGTCCCGGCCTTTTCAGACGGGACCCTTTTGATTATACCGCAGGCAGAGGAAAAGTCAACCATGCATTTTCGGCCCCCCGTTCAAGTCATTCCGAACAGACGCGGGGCAGCTTCCCGTCCAGCCGGGACAAAAAAGGCCCGGGACGGCCATCGCCGGTCCGGGCCTTTTGCTCGGCGCGCCTCTGGCTCAGCGAAAGGCGAGGTAGTGGAACAGAGAGCCGCTGCCGTTGGAATTGCTGATGCTGGCCGAGCCGCCGACGTGGACGGAAAAGCCGCTGCCGGTGATGGCCAGCACCGTCGCCCCGGTGGGCAGGAGGACGGGGTGGTCCCGCAGGGCCAGGCCCCCGTAATAGTTGCTGCTGTCCTTGCTGGCGCCGGTATTGCGGAGCAGCAGCACCGCCGTGGGCGAGAAGCCCAATTCGATGATCCGCTCCGACTCCCCGTCCCCGGTGTAGGTCCCGGTCACGGCTTCCGCCTTGCTGAACACCTCCGTGTCGATCTTGGAGAAGTTCGCGTTAAACTCCTCCCGCAAAAAACTGTCCTCCGGCTCCCACTGGGAGAGCCCGTAATGCGCGGTCTGTCCGCTTGCCATGAAGCATCCCTCCTCACTCCCCGCGCGCCCGGCAGCAGGGTAGGACGAACGGGTACACTCTGAGGGCGCGCTATGCGGAACACGCGGAGGAATCCTTCGTTACATTCCACCAATATTAGGCAAAAACGACAAAAATGAAGAAACTTATGCACCGTAGTTGTCATGGAAGCAAAGTTTTTTCCTAGAAGAGCAAAGAATTTTCTATCGTCTTTTCCCGCCCGGCCGATTACAATAGAGGCGTCCCGGGGAAAGACGTTCCCCAGCGGATGGAACCCTGCAAAAAACGATATGTATCATTTAGGAGGAAAAACGATGAAGAAGAAACTTGCTCTTGTTCTTGCAGCCGTTCTCATGTTTGCCGCCTTCGCCGGCTGCTCCGGCAGCGGCTCCGGCAGCAGCGCCTCTCCCTCCCCCTCCGCCTCTGCTCCTGCGGAGAGCCAGCCCGCTCAGGCCGGTGAGCTGAACGTGGCCGTGTTCTACTACAACTACTCCGACGTGTACATCTCCAGCGTCCGCAACAATATGGACGAGATGCTGACCGCCCTGGGCGTCAACTACGACAACTTTGACGGCGCCGGCAACCAGTCCCAGCAGACCGACCAGATCAACACCGCGCTGGCCAATGGCGCCAACCTGCTGATCGTCAACATCGTGGAGACGTCCTCCCCGGACGCCGCCCAGAACGCTGTGAACGCCGCCAAGGACGCCGGCATTCCCATCATCTTCTTCAACCGCGAGGTCTCCGACGACGTGGTGAACAGCTATGACAAGTGCGCCTTCGTGGGCACCGACGCCCCCGAGGCCGGCCACATGCAGGGCAAGCTCATCGGCGAGTACCTGCTGGCGAACTATGAGGCCGTGGATCTGAACGGCGACGGCGTCATCTCCTATGTCATGTTCAAGGGCCAGGAGGGCAACGCCGAGGCCGAGGCCCGTACCCAGTTCGGCGTGGAGGATGCCGACACCGTCCTGACCGAGGCCGGCAAGCCCGCGCTGGCCTACTACGCCGGCGACGTGGATACCAAGTATCAGGTTGACCAGAACGGCGCCTGGTCCGCCGCCGCCGCCGTGGCTTACATGGACACCATCCTGGCCGAGTACTCTGAGGCCAACGGCAACATGGTCGAGCTGATCATTGCCAACAACGACGACATGGCACTGGGCGCCATCTCCTCCCTGCAGACCGCCGGCTACAACCTGGGCGACGGCAGCAGCAAGACCATCCCCGTCTTCGGCGTGGATGCCATCGCCTCCGCCAAGCAGGCCATCGACGAGGGCAAGATGACCGGCACCATCATGCAGGACGCCGCCGGCATGGCCGAGACCATTACCACCCTGGTGGGCAACATCAAGGACGGCGCCGCCCTGATGGACAACACCGGCGACCTGAACGTGGACGAGGGCGTGGCCAAGATCCGTGTGCCCTACGGCGTGTACACCGCCGAATAAGGCAGACCCGGATACAAAACAGTACGCATCGCCCCAACCGAACACACCAACGGACGAGCGGGGCTGCCATCTGGCAGCCCCGCTTACGCCGTGGAGCCCCGGCGCCGGGCGCCTGCCGGACGGGATGCGCCCGGCGCGGCGGCTCCACACAGCAGCGCTCCTCCGGGGAGCGCCATGGAGAGGAGGAAGCATATGGATCAGCCGGCACTGCTGGAAATGAAAGGCATCAGCAAGGAATTTCCCGGCGTCAAAGCTCTGGACAATGTATCCCTGAAGGTCCGGCCCGGCACGGTGCACGCCCTGATGGGAGAGAACGGCGCAGGCAAGTCCACCCTGATGAAGTGCCTGTTCGGCATTTATAACAAGGACAGCGGCACCATCGTCCTGGATGGCAAGGAAGTCAACTTCAAGAGCTCCAAAGAGGCCCTGGAGAACGGGGTGGCCATGGTGCACCAGGAGCTCAACCAGGCCCTGACCCGCAGCGTGCAGGACAACCTGTGGCTGGGTCGCTACCCCAAGGTGGGCGGCATCATGGTCAGCGAGGCCGTCATGCGCAAGCGCACCAAGGAAATCTTTGACGAGCTGGAGGTCAAGGTAAACCCCAGCACCACCATGTCTGCCATGCCCGTGTCGCAGCGGCAGATGGTGGAGATCGCCAAGGCCGTCTCCTACGACGCCAAGGTCATTGTCTTTGACGAGCCCACCTCCTCCCTGACGGAGGTGGAGGTGGAGCACCTGTTCCGCATCATCAATATGCTCAAGGCCAAGGGCTGCGGCATCATCTACATCAGTCACAAAATGGAGGAGATCCTCCGCATCAGCGATGAAGTGACCATCATGCGCGACGGCACCTGGGTGGCCACCCGGCCGGCCAAGGAGCTGACCATGGAGGAGATCATCAAGCTGATGGTGGGACGGGAGCTCACCAACCGCTTCCCGCCCAAGACCAACGTGCCCGGCGAAGTCATCCTGGAGGTGGAGCACCTGGCGGGTAAGTACACCCGCCTAAAGGACGCATCCTTCCAGCTCCGCAAGGGGGAGATTCTGGGCATCGCCGGCCTGGACGGCTCCGGCCGTACCGAGGTGCTGGAGAATCTGTTCGGCGCCATGACCAAGGCGGGCGGCACCATCAAGCTCCATGGCCGGGTCATCCGGAACCGGACCCCCCGGGAGTCCATTAAAAACGGCTTTGCCCTGCTCACTGAGGAGCGCCGGGCCACCGGTATCTTCGGCATCCGGGACATCCGGGAGAATACGGTCATTTCCAACCTGAAAAACTATCTGGTGGGCGGCGTCTGCCTCAGCGACAAGAAAATGGAGGAAGACACCAAGTGGGCCATCGAGGCCATGCACATCAAAACCCCCAGCCAGAAGACCCAGATCCGCTCGCTGTCCGGCGGCAACCAGCAGAAGGTCATCATCGGCCGCTGGCTGCTGACCAAGCCGGAGGTGCTGCTGCTGGACGAACCCACCCGCGGCATCGACGTGGGCGCCAAGTATGAGATCTACCAGCTCATCATCGATCTGGCCAACGAGGGCAAGGGGGTTATCATGGTGTCCTCCGAGATGCCGGAGCTGCTGGGCGTCTGCGACCGCATCCTGGTCATGTCGGGCGGCCAGCTAGCCGGAGAGGTTGACGCTAAAAATACCAGCCAGGAGGAAATCCTCACCCTGGCTGCCAAATATGTTTAAGAGGGAGGAAGCCGCAATGAGTAAAGAATCCAAGGCCCTGGAGCGGCAGGCGTGGGATGCCAAGCGGGTGGGCAACCTGCTGCTGAACAACGCCCTGCTCATCCTGATGATCATCGCCGTGATCTACATAGCCGTCGTAAACCCGAACTTTCTGAAACCCGCCTCCATTATCAACATTCTGTCCCAGACGGCGGCCTATCTGCCTGCCGCATTGGGGATCGGCGGCTGCATCGTGCTCACCGGCACCGACCTGTCCGCCGGCCGTATCGTGGGCCTGACCGCCTGCATCTCGGCCTCCCTGCTCCAGAGCGCCGCCAACCTGGCCAACAAGATGTGGCCGGAGATCGGCACCCTGCCCATCTGGGTGGTCATCCCTGTGGCCATGCTCATCGGCGCGGCCTTCGGAGCCTTCAACGGCTTCTTTGTGGCCAAGTTCAAGCTCCATCCCTTCATCGTCACCCTGGGCACCCAGCTCATCGTCTACACCCTGCTGCTGCTCTACGTGCAGATGGGCAACAACAAGGGCATGGCCATCTCCAATCTGGACGCCAGCTATACCGACTTTGTCAAGGGCGAGCTCTTCCGCGTGGGCGACACCCCGGTGCCCCGGTATGTGCTCTTCGCCGTTATCCTGACGCTCATCATGTGGTTCATCTGGAATAAGACCACCTTCGGCAAGAACATGTTCGCCCTGGGCGCCAACGAGGAGGCCGCCCGTGTCTCCGGCGTCAACGTATTCCTGACCACCATCCTGGTCTTTGCCCTGGCCGGCGCCATGTATGGCTTCACCGGCTTCATCGAGGGTGCCCGGATTGGCTCCAACACCGCAAACACCGGCTTCAACTACGAGCTGGACGCCATTGCGGCCTGCGTCATCGGCGGCGTCAGCTTCGTCGGCGGCATCGGCAAGATCCGCGGCGTTATGGTGGGCGTGCTCATGCTGCGGCTGATTTTTATCGGCCTGAGTATGATGAAGGTGGACCCCAACCTACAGTACCTCATCAAGGGCGGCATCATCCTGTTTGCCTGCGCGCTGGACATGCGCAAATACCTGGTCAAGAAATAAGCCTTCCGACCTGCAAAAGGGCGCGCATCCGACGGACGCGCGCCCTTTGTATCTTTTCCCGGCCTGTGGTATACTACATGTAAGATGAAAGAGGAGGAATCTCCCATGGACCCCTATCGTGTGCTCCTGGTGGACGACGAGGAGGATATCCGGGTGGGCATCAGCCGGAAAATGGACTGGGCGGGACTGGGCTTCTCCCTGGTGGGGGAGGCGGAAAACGGCCAGGACGCGCTGGAGCTGGCCGAGCAGCTCCGGCCCGACGTGGTGCTCACCGATATCAAGATGCCCTTCATGGACGGCCTGGAGCTGTGCCGCATCCTGACCCAGCGGCTGCCGGCCGCCAAGTTCGTGGTGTTCTCCGGCTTTGACGACTTTGAATATGCCAAGCAGGCCATCCGCATGAACGTGTCGGAGTATATCCTCAAGCCCATCAACGCCCCCGAGCTGTCCGAGGTACTGCGCAAGCTGCGGGACCAGTTGGATACCGAGCGGGCCCAGCGCCAGGATCTGGAGATCCTGCGCAGCCGCTATGAGGAGAGCCTGCCTGTCCTGCGGGAGCTGTTTTATGCCCACCTGCTGGAGGGACGCATCCCTGCCGGGCAGGTCTACGACCGGGCGGCCCGGCTGGACCTGGACCTGAGCGGGAGCTCCTGGGCGGCGGCCCTCACCCACTTCGACGTGCCCCAGGCCCAGCGGGAGCTGCTCTCCCTGTCGGTGCAGCAGCTTTTGGACGAGAACCTGGGCGCGGGGACCTGCTGCGCCAAGGTGTTCCTCTACAACGACGCCATCGCCATCCTGGCCAGCTTTCCCCAGGCCGAGGCCCCCATCTACGATCTCATTGAGGAGCTGGACCGGGCCTGCAAGCTGGCCAAGAGCTATCTGAATTTGACCCTGACCGTGGGGGTAGGCGCCCCCTGCGGCTCGCCGGGGGAGCTGTCCCAGTCGGCGGCGGGGGCCCGCAGCGCGCTGGATTACCGGGTGCTGGTGGGTACGGGCCGGGCCATCTACATCGGAGATTTGGAGCCCGGTGCGGAGGCCCGCCTGGCCTTTGACGAAAACGACGAGCGGGAGCTGACCGGAGCGGTGAAGCTGGGCGGCGAGGAGGATATCCGCGCCGCGGTGGACCGCCTGGCGGACAAGCTCCGGCGGGCGGGGCTGGCCCTGTCCCAGTGCCACCTCTTCTTCCTGGAGCTGCTCACGTGTCTGCTGAAGCTCACCCGGGAGGCCGATCTGGAGCTGGAGGCCGTCTTTGGCGCCGGCTTTACCGGTGCGGTGCAGATCACCGACTTCAGCTCGCCAGAGGAGCTGGGGACCTGGTGCCTGGCGCGCTGCCTGCGCATCCGGGAGCTCATCGGCCGGCAGCGGACCGACTCGGCCTGGCGGACGGTGGAGAAGGCCAAAGCCTTTATCGCCGGGCATTACGCCGAGAGCGAGCTGTCGGTGGAGAAGCTGTGTGAGCACCTCCACCTGAGCCCGGCCTATTTTTCTACGCTGTTCAAGCGGGAGACGGGCATGAGCTTCATCGCCTATGTGACGGTGGTGCGCATGGAGAAGGCGGCCGAGCTCCTCCGGGGTACCGAGGACAAGACCTACCGGATTGCCGAGCAGACCGGCTATCTGGACCCCAACTATTTCAGCTATGTGTTCAAAAAGCATTTTGGCGTCTCTCCCACCAAGTTTCGGGCGGGGTGAGGCGCGGAAGGGAGGCGGACCGTGGGCGGATTTCTGAGCTCCATCATGGAGCGCTGGGGCAAGTTTTACCGCAGATCCAGTATCCAGGTCATCCTGTCCCTCTCCTTCACCGCCGTGGCCGTGGCGGGCATGATCTTCCTGGGGCTGACCCTGTTCCTGCGCTTCTCCGCCTCCAACAACGCCCAGCTCGCCAAGAACAGCCAGCGGGTTCTGGCCCAGGTGAATCTGAATCTGGACGCCTACCTGCGGGGCATGATGCGGGTGTCGGACACCATGTATTACCGGGTCATCAAGAATGCCGACCTGGAAAGCGACAGCCTGGACGCCCAGATGGCCCTGCTCTATGAGAACAACCGGGATTCCCTGGTGTCCATCGCCGTGTTCGCCCAGAGCGGCGAGCTGGTGTCGGCCACGCCTCTGGCGACGCTGAAAAAGAGCGTCTCCCCCCAGCGGCAGGACTGGTTCGCTGCGGCGGTGGACCGGATCGAGAACCTCCACTTTTCCACGCCCCACGTCCAGAATCTGTTCGAGGACCCGGACTACCGCTACCGCTGGGTGGTCTCCCTCAGCCGGCAGGTGGAGCTGACCCGGGCGGGCTCCATCGAGGGGGGCGTGCTGCTGGTGGATATGAGCTTCAGCGGGATTGAGCAGATCTGCAAGGACGTGGAGCTGGCCTCCTCCGACGGCTACCTCTATCTCATCGACGGGGACGGGGAGATCATCTACCACCCCCGGCAGCAGCTCATCTATGCCGGACTGCTGGAGGAGAACAACCGGACGGCCGCCGGGTATGAGGACGGCAGCCATGCCGAGACCTTCGGCGGCGCCAAGCGCCAGGTGACGGTCAAGACCGTGGGCTATACCGGCTGGAAGCTGGTGGGCGTGGTGCCCGCCGACAACATCTGGGACAACTACGGTCAGCTCCTGCTGTTCTTCCTCTTTGTGGTGCTCTTCTCCATTTTCCTGCTGGTCTTTGTCAACCTCCACCTGTCCGAGCGCATCTCCGTGCCCATCAAGACGCTGGAGCGGGCAGTGAAGGAGCTGGAGGCCGGCCGGGAGGAGGTGGATATCGACGTCAGCGGGCCCTATGAGATCGAGCGCCTGGGCCATTCCATCCGCTCCATGGTGTCCACCATGCGCCACCTGATGGACGACATCATCGAGCAGGAGGCCCAGAAGCGGCGCAGTGAGCTGGATGTGCTCCAGTCTCAGATCAACCCCCACTTTCTCTACAACACGCTGGACTCGGTGGTGTGGATGACCGAGAACGGCCGCACCGACGAGGCCATCCTCATGGTAACCTCCCTGGCCCGGTTTTTCCGCATCTCCCTGAGCCGGGGCAGCAACATCATCCCCATTGCCGACGAGCTGGAGCACGCCCGGCACTACCTGACCATCCAGAAGATGCGCTACAAGAACAAGTTCTCCGCCGTCATTGCGGCAGAGGACGGGGTGGAGGGCCTTTACACCATCAAACTCATTGTCCAGCCCATCCTGGAAAACGCCATCTACCACGGCATGGCCTATGCCGACGGGGACGGGGAGATTACCGTCCGGGCCCGCCGGGACGGGGAGGACGTGGTCATTGAGGTGGCCGACAACGGCCCCGGTATGCCCGAAGAGATGGTGGAGCGGCTGCTGGACCAGAGCTACGCCGCCGCGCCGGGCACCAAGGGATCGGGCATCGGGCTGCGGAATGTGCACCAGCGCATCCGGCTCACCTTCGGGGAGGAGTACGGCCTTGCCATCCACAGCGAACCCGACGCGGGCACCACGGTGTGCATCCGCCTCCCGGTTCTGGAGGGGCCGGAGGCGGCCGCCGTGCGAAGGGAGGGAGAGGCATGAAGCACAGGACCATGCTGCAGATGTCCATTCTGGTGGCTCTGGGCCTGGGGGTGCTCTTCTCCCTGGTGGCCTTTGACCAGCCCGGCCGCCAGGACACCGAGCTGCTGGAGGTCTCAGTCATCATCCGGGAGGCGGACAGCACTGGCTGGTCGGCGGCCCGACAGGGCATGGAGCAGGCCGCCGCCGACCTGGGGGCCGAGCTGCGCTTTCTCACCCTGAGTCAGTCCAACAGCGCGGAGGAGCAGCGCAGCCTGCTTGCCCGGGAGGTGGAGGGCGGCGCCGATGCGGTGGTGCTGGTTCCCGCGGACCCCGCGGACCTGGCGGACGCCGTAAAGGCGGCCGCCTCCCACGCCGCGGTGGTCACCATGGAGTCGGACCTGGCGGACAGCGGGGCGAAGGCGTGCATCTCGGTGGACAACGCCGCGCTGGGCCAGGCGCTGGGGCTGGCCGCCCTCAACGGCGTGCCGGAGGGAGGCGAGGCCGTTTTGGTGGACAGTGCGCCGGGCAGCGCCGGGGTATCCCGGCGGCTGACCGAGGCCGCCCGGGTGCTGGAGGAGGCGGGCCGGTCGGTGTATCTGTGCACCCTCTCCGGCGGACGCAGCCTGGCGGAGACCCTGAACGCCACCCTCCAGGCCCGGCGGCCGGACGCGGTGGTTGCCTTTGAGCCCTCCGCCCTGGAGCAGGCCGCCCAACTGGCGCAGGGGCAGGAGAAGCCGCCGCTGGTCTACGGTACCGGGGCCACCGGCACCATCGCCTCCTATCTGGAGCGCAGCAGCATCACCCTCAGCGCCGCCCAGAATGAGTTTGCCGCCGGCTACCTGGCGGTGGAGGCGGCGGTGCGGTCCGCCCGCGGCCAGGATCAAGCTGCCATCGCCCCCCTGGACTTTTCCCTCATCCGCCAGGAGAATATGTATGACCCGGACAACCAGAAGCTCCTCTTCCCGGTCACCCGGTGAGGCGGCTTCCAAACATGGAAGGAGGCCCGAATGGAATACCGCGCATGGCGCCGGCGGACCGCCGGCCTGCTCCTGCTGGCTCTGCTCCTGCTGGCGGGCTGCTCCGGCTCCAGCCGGGAGGGGCCCGTCACCGTCCGCATCGGGGTGGCCCTCTATCAGCAGGACGACACCTTCATCTCCACTGTGGTGCAGCATCTGGAGCAGTTTGCCCGGGAGGAGGAGCAGGCCCGGGACATCAAGCTCAATCTGAACGTGGCCGACGGCCGGGGCAGTCAGTCGGCCCAGAACGAGCAGGTGGACCGCTTCCTGTCTCAGGGCTATGACGTGATCTGCGTCAACATTGTGGACCGGACGGCGGCGGCCGTCATCATTGACAAGGCCCAGGCCGCAGGGGTGCCCGTCCTCTTCTTCAACCGGGAGCCAGTGGAGGAGGACCTGGCCCGGTGGAATGGGGCCTATTATGTGGGCTCCGACGGGGCCCAGTCCGGGCAACTCCAGGGCGGCATCGTCCTGGACGCCTGGAGGGCCGACCCCGCCGGGCTGGACCGCAGCGGGGACGGCGTGCTGCAATATGTGATGCTGGAGGGGGAGCCCGGCCACCAGGACGCCCTGCTGCGCACGGAGTACAGCGTCAAGACCCTGACCCAGGCGGGAGTGGCCACGGAGAAGCTGGCCAATGACACGGCAAACTGGCAGCGTGGCCAGGCCGCCGCCCGGATGCAGCTCTGGCTGGAGGAGTTCGGCGGACAGATCGAAGCGGTCTTTGCCAACAACGACGACATGGCCCTGGGAGCCATCGACGCCTGCCTGGACGCCGGGCTGACGGCGGAGGAGCTGCCCTTTATCGTGGGGGTGGACGCCACCCCTCCGGCTCTGGACGCGATGGAGGAGGGGGCCCTGAAGGGCACCGTCCAGAACGACGCCGCAGGGCAGGCCCGCGCCCTGGTGGAGCTAGCCTGCGCGCTGGCCTGCGGCGAAAAGCCGGAAGGAGCGGTGGAGCTGACCGACGGCAAATATGTCTGGCTGTCCTATGCCACAGTCACCCAGGACAACCTTGCGGACTTCCGAAGTCCCTGAAACGGGCGGAAAGGTCCCCCGGAAGCGCGCTTCCGGGGGACCTTTTTCAAGAGCGCTGGGTCCGGTAGGCCGTGGGGGAGACTCCGGTAATCCGGCGGAAGGTCCGGGAAAAATAGAAGTGATCTTCGAATCCCACCGAGTTGGCCACGGCGCCCACGCTGAGGGTGCTGTGGCGCAGGAGCTGACAGGCCCGCCGGATGCGACAGCGGGCCAGGTAGTCGCTGGGGGAGCAGGCGAACTCGGCCCGGAAGGCCCGGTAGAGATAGCTCCGGCTCACGCCCACCTGACGGGCCACCTCTTCTATGGTGAGGCCGCGGGAGTAGTTCTGGTGGATGAACTCCGCCCCATGCCGGGCGTAGAGGGCCAGGGCCTCCTCCCCACTGGGGGGCGTGGCCTCCATCAGCAGGCCCAGGGCGGCCTGAAGATAACCCGCCATGCGCACGGCGCTGGGGTAGCCGCTCCCACGGGCCTTGTAGATCTCCAACAGGGAGCGCCGGAAGCGGTCCCCCTCGGCCAGGGCGCACACGGAGCTCCCGCCGGCAAAGCCAGTCTGGGCCAGGAACAGCCCGGCGCTCACCCCGGCAAAGCCCACCCAGTAATACTCCCAGGGGTCGGAGGCCGCCGCGGCGTAGCGGGCCGGCACGTCGGGGCGGATGAGGAAGGCGTCCCCCGGCCCCAGGACGAAAGTCCTGCCCTCCAGCTCCAGCGTCCCCCGGCCGGAGACCACATAGTGGATCAGATAGTGGTCCCGGACGCCGGGACCCCAGGCGTAGCCCGGCGCACACTTTTGAAACCCGGAATTGTAGACCACCAGCGGCAGCTCCGCCCGGTCCGCCGCCTTGAAGGAGTGCTTGAAGCCCTGCGCCATATCCGCCATCCCTCCCTGCTGCATTCTTACCAACAGCATACAGGATGTGGAGGAAGGATGCAACTAAAATCCATGGAAAAGCGACGGGAGTGAATGGCATTTCCGGCCTAGACTTGATAGGATAGAGACAAACAGACAGGAGGAGATCCGAATGAACGAACATCGGACGCTGGAAGCGCGGCTGACCGCCGGGGAGCTGGACGGGACTCTGGTCCGGCTCTATGGAGCGCCGCGCCTGGAGGCGGTCCGCGCCCGCTGCGCCGGGGTGCTGGACCGCTATGCCAAGACCTTCGGCAGCCGGCCGGAGGCCCTGTTCAGCGCCCCCGGCCGCACCGAGCTGGGGGGCAACCACACTGACCACCAGCACGGCCGGGTGCTGGCCGCCGCCGTGGACCTGGATGTGCTGGCCGCCGCCGCCCCCAACCAGAGCGGCATGATCCGGGTCCAGTCCGAGGGGTATCCCCTCCTGGTGGTGGACCTGGCGGAGCTGTCCCCCCGGCCGGAGGAGGCCAACACCTCCGCGGCCCTGATCCGGGGCGTGGCCGCCCGCCTGGCCGCCCTGGGCTGTCCCCTGCAGGGGGCGGGCCTGGACGCCTATGTGGTCTCCAATGTGCCCGGCGGCAGCGGCCTGAGCTCCTCCGCTGCCTTTGAGGTGCTGGTGGGCGCCATGCTGAGCGGGCTGTTCTGGCCCGGCCGGTGCTCCCTCGTGGAGATCGCCCAGATCGGTCAGTACGCGGAAAACGTCTACTTCGGCAAGCCCTGCGGCCTGATGGACCAGACCGCCTCCTCGGTGGGGGGCGTGGTAGCCATCGACTTTGCCGACCCGGCCCGGCCTCAGGTGGAGCAGATCCCCCTGGATTTTGCCGCCACCGGCCACGCCCTGTGCATCCTGGACTCGGGGGCGGGCCACGCCGACCTGACGGCGGAATACGCCGCCATCACCGCCGAGTTGGGGGCGGTGTGCCGCTGCTTCGGCAAGGAGGTCCTGCGGGAGGTGCCCGAGGAGGCCTTCCTGGCCGACCTGCCCCGGGTGCGTGTGGCGGCGGGAGACCGGGCGGTCCTCCGGGCCTTCCACTGCTACGCCGAGAACCGGCGGGCCGGGGCGCAGGCCCAGGCGCTGAAGGACGGTGACTTCGACGCCTTCCTGGCCCTGGTGCGGGACTCGGGCCGGTCCTCCGCCCTCTACCTCCAGAACGTGGTCCCCACCGGCCAGACCACCCATCAGGAGCTGCTGCTCGCCATCGCCCTGTGCGAGCGCATCCTGAACGGCAAAGGGGCCGTCCGGGTCCACGGCGGCGGCTTCGGCGGCACGGTCCAGGCCTTTGTGCCGGCGGACCTGTTGGCAGAGTTCCAGACCCGGACGGAGGCCGTGCTGGGCGCCGGGAGCTGTCATGTCCTGTCCATCCGCCCGGCGGGCGGTGTGCGGCTGGCGTAAGGGGGGACGGAGAGATGATCGACAACGCTGTGGCCGCTCTGGCCGATTACGCCGTCCGCACCGGCCTCATCGAGGAGACCGACCGGGTTTGGGCCGTCAACCGCCTGCTGGATGCTCTGGGCAAAAAGACCTTTGAAGCGCCGGAGACGGTCGAGGCGCGCCCCCTGGAGGCCATCCTGGGGGAGCTGCTGGACTACGCCGTGGCCCAGGGGATCCTTGAGGACGGCGTCACCAGCCGGGACCTGTTCGACGCCGAGCTGATGGGCCGCCTGACCCCCCGCCCCTCCCAGGTCATCCGTACCTTTGAGGAGAAGTATGCCCGCTCGCCCCGGGAGGCCACCGACTGGTACTATCGCTTCAGCCAGGACACCGACTATATCCGGCGCTACCGCATCGCCCGGGACCGGAAATGGGTCACACCCACCTCCTATGGCGACCTGGACATCACCATCAACCTGTCCAAGCCGGAGAAGGACCCCCGAGCCATCGCCGCCGCCAAGGCGGCCCCCCAAGGGGGCTACCCCAAGTGCCAGCTCTGCCGGGAGAACGAGGGCTACGCCGGACGCATGGACCACCCCGCCCGGCAGAACCACCGCGTCATCCCCATCACCATCGACGGCCAGCCCTGGTTTTTGCAGTACTCCCCCTATGTTTACTACAACGAGCACTGCATCGCCCTCAACAGCCGCCATGTCCCCATGAAGATCGACCGCTCCGCCTTCCGGAAGCTGCTGGACTTCGTCAAGCGGTTCCCCCACTACTTTGTGGGCTCCAACGCCGACCTGCCCATCGTGGGCGGCTCCATCCTCAGCCACGACCACTTCCAGGGCGGGCGGTATACCTTCGCCATGGAGAAGGCCCCGGTGGAGCGGGCCGTCTCCTTCCCCGGCTACGCCGATGTGGAGGCGGGCATCGTCAAGTGGCCCATGTCGGTGCTCCGCCTGCGCTGCGCCGACGACGGACGGCTGGTGGACCTGGCCGACCGGGTGCTGACCGCCTGGCGGGGCTACACCGACGCCGACGCCTTTGTTTTTGCTGAGACGGACGGCGAGCCCCACAACACCATTTCCCCCATCGCCCGGATGCGGGAGGGACAGTTCGAGCTGGATCTGGTGCTGCGCAACAACATCACCACAGCGGAGTATCCCCTGGGTGTCTATCACCCCCACCCGGAGCTCCACCACATCAAGAAGGAGAACATCGGTCTCATTGAGGTGATGGGGCTGGCGGTGCTGCCCGCCCGGCTGAAGGGGGAGATGGCGGCGCTGGCCGACGTGCTGGTGAGCGGCGGCGACCTCCGGGCCGACGAGGCCCTGGCCAAGCACGCCGACTGGGCGGAGGAGCTGCAAACGCGGTACGCCTTCACCCGGGAGAATGTCACGGGTATTCTGGAGCAGGAGATCGGACAGGTATTTGCCGCCGTGCTGGAGCACGCGGGGGTCTACAAGTGTACGCAGCAGGGGCGCGACGCCTTCCTGCGGTTTATTGACAGCGTCAGATGACGCGAAAAGGAGGCAGCTTATGAAAACCATTCTGGTGGCCGGCGGGGCCGGCTATATCGGCAGCCACATGGTGGCGCTGCTGGTGGAGAAGGGCTATGACGTGGTGGTGGCGGACAACCTGTGCACCGGCCACTGGCAGGCGGTGAAGGGGGCCAGACTCCGGGTGGGGGACGTGCGGGACGCCGCCTTCCTGAACCGGGTGTTCACCGAGTTCGACATCGACGGGGTCATCAACTTCGCCGCCTATTCCCTGGTGGGGGAGAGCGTCACCGATCCCCTCAAGTACTATGGCAACAATGTGGCGGGAGCCCAGACCATGCTCCAGACCATGAAGAACCACGGCGTGGACAAGATCGTCTTTTCCTCCACCGCCGCCACCTACGGCGAGCCGGAGAAGCAGCCCATTGAGGAGACCGACCGCACCGACCCCACCAATCCCTACGGGGCCAGCAAGCTGGCCATCGAGGGGATGCTCAAATGGTGCGACCGGGCCTACGGCATCCACTATGCCGCCCTGCGCTACTTCAACGCCGCCGGGTCCAACCCCGACGCCGGCATCGGGGAGGACCACCACCCCGAGACCCACCTCATCCCCATCGTGCTCCAGGCTGCGCTGGGAAAGCGGAGCCACGTGGGCATCTTCGGTGACGACTACCCCACCCCCGACGGCACCTGCATCCGGGATTACATCCATGTCCGGGACCTGGTGGAGGCCCACCTGCTGGCCCTGGAGCACCTGGAACGGACCGGAGAGAGCGGCGTATTCAACCTGGGCAGCGGCGACGGCTTCTCGGTGAAGGAGATCGTGGAGACGGCCCAAAAGGTCACCGGCCGGGCCATCCCCGCCAAAATCGAGCCCCGCCGGGCGGGGGACCCGTCGGTGCTCATCGCCTCCAATGCCAAGGCCGCCCAGGTGCTGGGCTGGAAGCCCACCCGGGGTCTGGAACAGATCATCGCCGACGCCTGGGCCTGGCACCAGAGCCATCCGGACGGCTACGAGGGCTGAGGGATGTATGAGGTAAAGCCATTCGGGGCGGTGAACGGCCAGGATGTGCCGGTGATCCGCCTGTCGGATGGGGTGTGCACGGCGGAGCTTCTTCCCCTGGGCGCGGCGGTCCGCAGCCTGTGGGTGCCGGACCGGGCGGGGCAGCCCACGGACATCTGCCTGGGTTATGACGATCTGGACTGCTACCGGACTCTGGACGCCTGCTTGGGCGCCACCATTGGCCGGTGCGCCAACCGCATCGGCGGGGCCCGGTTCACCATCGACGGCCGGGAGTACCAGGTGACGGCCAACGAGGGGACGAACAGCCTCCACGGCGGCGCGGAAGGCTTCCATCAGAAGCTGTGGCGCTTTGCCTGCCGGGGAAACAGCGTGGCTTTTTCCCTGGAGTCCCCGGATGGAGAGGAAGGCTTCCCCGGAAACCTCCGGGTGGAGGTGACCTATACCCTGGAAAACGCCGCGCTGACCATCGACTACCGGGCGGTCAGTGACAAGACCACCGTGGTGAACCTGACCAACCACACCTACTTCAATCTTGCGGGCCACGACAGCGGGCCGGTGGACGGCCAGATCCTCACGCTGGCGGCCGACCGTTACACCCTCTGTGGGCCGGGCAATATCCCCACCGGGGCGCTTGCCTCCGTGGCGGGGACCCCCCTGGACCTGCGCTCCCCCGCCCGGCTGGGAGACCGGCTGGACCACCCCTTTCTGGCCGGGACCCGGGGCCTTGACCATAATTTTGTGCTGCGCAGCCCGGCGACGGGGCCCGCCGCCGTCCTTTCCAGCCCGGAGACCGGCGTGGCGCTGGAGCTGGAGACCACCCTGCCCGGGGTACAGGTCTATACCGCCGGTTTTCTGGGGGAGCGAAGGGGGAAAGGTGGTGCCCTTTACGGCCCCCGCCATGCCGTATGCCTGGAAACCCAGTATTTTCCAGATGCAGTCAACCAATTGAGCTTTCCATCGCCGGTCCTGCGGGCGGGAGAGACCTACCGCCAGCGCACCGTCTACCGTTTTCGCACCGAGCCATAAGTCCAGGCTGGGATTTTCCGCAAAACCGCTTTTCCTGCTTGAAATCCTACCTTCTCGGTGGTATTATAAGGAGAAAAGAAGGAGGGCGTGCCATGAAAATTTCCACGAAAGGGCGGTATGCCCTGCGGCTGATGCTGGACCTGGCCCTGTCGAACGACGGCCAGCCCGTCTCGCTGCGGGACGTGGCCAAGCGTCAGGGCATTTCGGACAAATATCTGGAGCAGATTGTGACCTCACTCTCTCGCGCCGGTCTGGTGCGGAGCGTCCGGGGGGCGGGCGGGGGTTACCTGCTGACCCGGGACCCGGGCAGCTATACGGTGGGGGAGATTCTCCGCCCGCTAGAGGGGAGCCTGGCGCCGGTGAGCTGTGTGGACGGCAGCGACTGCTGCGACCGGGTGGACCATTGCGTCACCGTGGACGTTTGGCGGCAGATCCAGGAAGCGGTGTCCTCCGTGGTGGACCACATCACCCTGCGCGACCTGGTGGAGCAGTATCACCAAAAGACCCAGGACCAAGCCAATCCGTAACCGTGTATGGGCCCGGCCATTTGGATGCCGGGCCCATTTTTGATACAGAGTTTCAAAAACGCCCTTGACAAGCCAGCGATTCCGGCCTATAATCCTAGTAAACAGATATGAATAAGGGAATTAAAAAGTTTTCGGAAGGAGTCGATCCTATGTCCCGTTTTCTCTATGCCGATCATGCCGCCACCACCCGGCTTTCCCCCGGAGCGCTGGCCGCTATGATGCCCCATCTGCAGGAGGCTTATGGCAATCCCTCCAGTCTCTACTCCTTTGGTCAGCAGGCCAAGGCCGATTTGGAAGCCGCCCGGGCGGACATCGCCGCCTGTCTGAACGCCCGGCCGGAGGAGCTCTATTTCACCTCCTGCGGCACCGAGGCCGACAACTGGGCCCTGCGCGGGGTGGCGGAGCTCCGTCAGAAGAAGGGCAGGCACATCATTACCTCCGCCATCGAGCACCACGCCATCCTCCACACGGCCCAGTACCTGGAAAAGCAGGGCTATGAGGTGACCTACCTGCCGGTGGACGCCCAGGGCCGGGTGGACCCGGCGGCGGTGCAGGCCGCCCTCCGGCCCGATACCATCCTGATCTCTGTGATGGCTGCCAACAATGAGATCGGCACCATTGAGCCCGTGGCCGAGATCGGAGCCATTGCCCGGGCCGCCGGGGTGCTGTTCCACGTTGACGCGGTGCAGGCGGTGGGCCACATCCCCGTGGATGTGGAGGCCTGGAGCTGCGACCTGCTCAGCCTGTCCGGCCACAAGTTCGGCGGTCCCCGAGGCATCGGGGCCCTGTATATGCGCAAGCCCCTGCGCCTGCCGCCCCTCATCCATGGCGGCGGCCAGGAGAAGGGCCGCCGGTCGGGCACGGAGAACGTGGCTGGAGCGGCGGGCATGGCCGTTGCGCTGAAGGAGTCCGTGGCCCGGCTGGAGGACGAGTCCGCCCGGCTGACTGCCCTGCGGGACCGGCTGATCCAGGGCCTGACCCAGATCCCCTGCTCCCGTCTCACTGGCGACCCGGTGAACCGCCTGCCGGGCACCGCCTCCTTTGTCTTTGAAGGGGTGGAGGGGGAGGCCCTGCTGCTCCACCTGGACGCCAAGGGCATCTGCGCCTCCTCCGGTTCGGCCTGCTCCTCCGCCTCCCTGGACCCCTCCCATGTGCTGCTGTCCATCGGTCTGCCTCATGCGGTGGCCCACGGCTCCCTGCGTCTGAGCCTGGGGGCGGACAACACCGAGGCGGATGTGGACTACCTGCTGAAGGAGGTCCCCGCCGTGGTGAGCTACCTGCGGGAGATGTCCCCCGTGTGGGACAAGGCCGCGCAGCGGCCCACCTGGGACCTGACCGCCTGAGAGCTTGAATACAGAAAGGAGAATTCCTCATGCTTTATACAGAAAAGGTAATGGATCACTTTGAGCATCCCCGGAATGTGGGGGAGATCGAGAACGCCGACGGGGTGGGCCAGGTGGGCAACCCCAAGTGCGGCGATATTATGAAGATGTACCTGAAGATTGACGACGGCGTCATCACCGACGTGAAGTTCAAGACCTTCGGCTGCGGCTCGGCCATCGCCACCTCCTCCATGGCCACCGAGCTCATCAAGGGCAAGCCCATCGAGGAGGCCATGACCCTGACCAACGCCGCGGTGGCCGAGGCGCTGGACGGCCTGCCCGCCTATAAGATGCACTGCTCGGTGCTGGCGGAGGAGGCCATCAAGGCTGCGCTGGCCGACTACTACCGGCGGCAGGGCAGGCCGGTGCCGGAATCCCTCCGACTGCCCTGTGAGGACGGAGAGCACGGCTCCTGCTGTTCCTGCCACTGAGTGTTCCGGGCTTTTCTCCTTGACAGGCGCGACCTCTTGTCATAGAATGAACTATGCATGAAATTCCGGGCTTTGCCCAGAAAAAATGGGAATTGTTTGGAAAAACAGTCCCAGAAGGAGATCGTTTCCGTGATCGAGCTCAAACACCTGTCAAAAACCTTCCATACCGGCGAGGGAGAGCTCCACGCCCTGGAGGACATCAGCCTGACCATCCGGACCGGAGACATTTTTGGGATCGTGGGCATGTCCGGCGCGGGCAAGTCCACCCTGGTCCGGTGCATCAATCTGCTGGAGAAGCCCACCTCCGGTCAGGTCCTGGTGGACGGCCTAGTGGACGGCGGAGGGACCGGCCCGCTGGACATGTGCCAGATGACGCCCACCCAGCTCCGTCAGGCCCGGCGCTCCATCAGCATGATCTTTCAGCAATTTAATTTGCTGATGCAGCGCACCTGTCTGAAGAACATCTGCTTCCCCATGGAGATCGCCGGCGTCCCGGCGGCCCAGGCCCGCAAGCGGGCTCTGGAGCTGCTGGACATCGTGGGCCTGCCCGACAAGGCGGACGCCTATCCGGTGCAGCTCTCGGGCGGGCAGAAGCAGCGCATCGCCATCGCCCGGGCCCTGGCCTCCGATCCCAAGGTGCTGCTGTGCGACGAGGCCACCTCCGCCCTGGACCCCACCACCACCCGGGCCATCCTCCGGCTCATCCAGGACATCAACCGGCGCCTGGGCATCACCGTCATCGTCATCACCCATGAGATGGCGGTGGTGGAAGAGATCTGCACCCATGTGGCCATCCTGGAGCACGGCCGTATGGTGGAGACCGGCACGGTGGAGGAGGTCTTTTCCAACCCCAAGACCGAGGCGGGCCGGCGGCTGGTTTACCCCGAGGGGGCCCATATCGACCAGTTCCCCGCGGCCAACGTGGTGCGCATCGCCTTCAACGGCGGTTCCTCCTATGAGCCGCTCATCGCCTCGCTGGCCATTGACTGCGGGGTTAAAGTCAACATTTTGGGGGCTGACACCCGCAACGTGAGCGGCAAGGCCTTTGGCTCCATGCTGCTGGGCTTGCCCCAGGACGCGGCGGAGGCCGCCAGAGCTCTGAGCTATCTCAGGGCCCAGAAGGATGTCACGGTGGAGGAGGTGCGCGACTACCATGCGTGAGCTGCTGCAAAATCCGGAGGTGGTCCGCCTGCTGTCCTTGGGCAAGGACGGCCTGCTGTTCGCCATCTGGGAGACCTGCTACGTCACTGTCATCGCCACCTTTTTTGCCTACGTCATCGGCCTGCCCCTGGGTGTGCTGATGGTGGCAGGGGAGGAGGGGGGCGTGCGGCCCCTGCCTCGGCCCGTCATGAGCGCCCTCAACGTGATCATCAACATCCTGCGCTCGGTGCCCTTTCTGATCCTGATGGTGCTGGTCATCCCCCTGTCCCGGGTGATTTTGGGTACCAGCATCGGCACGGTGGCTACAATTATCCCCCTCATCGTGGCCGCCTTCCCCTTCGTGGCCCGTCTGGTGGAGGCGTCCATCCGCGAGGTGGACAAGGGGGTGGTGGAGGCCGCTCAATCCATGGGCTGTTCCCCTCTGCAAATCATCGCCAAGGTGATGATCCCGGAAAGCCGCCCTTCCCTCATCTCCGGCTTTACCACTGCGTTTATCACCATCCTCAGCTACGGCGCCATGGCCGGCGCCATCGGCGGCGGCGGACTGGGCTCCATGGCGCTGAATCTGGGCTACCAGCGCCGCATGAACATCATCCTCTGGGTCTCGGTGGTGGTGCTGGTCATCCTGGTGCAGATCTTCCAGTCCGTCGGCACTTGCCTGGCGGTCCGGTTCGACCGCCGGATCGGCCCCGGCGGAAAGAGGCGTCGGCGCAAAGAGACTGGACAGAATATACAAAAGGAGCGCAAGATTCCAGGCACTATGTGAGCAAAATTCCCACTTGACGAGCGGGTGGTGCCTGGATTAAACTATTAAACAATCGAATACCGCTCAACAAAGGCAAGGAAGAGAAGAGTAGGCACGGAGATACGTTGCAGAGAGCCCCGGCTGGTGGGAAGGGGTACGGAAGGCCGCGCTGAACATGGTCTTGGAGCTGCGCACCGACTGCCGAAAGGCACAGGCTGCGACGGGAAGCGCCCGTGATCGCGCTGGCGTATCGGTCTGTCCTGTACGCTCTAAGGCCCTGGCCGCGAGGTCCGGGCGAAGCAAGGTGGTACCACGAAGCGTTTGCTTTCGTCCTTGATGTGTCTTTCGGCACGTCAAGGACGTTTTCTTTTGGTGAATCCCGCTCCGGCGGCTCACATAGTTCAAATCACTTCAGTTTGAAGGAAAAGGAGAATGTATCATGAAAAAGTTTGTCTCTCTGCTCCTGACCGGCGCGCTGGCCTGCGCTCTTCTGGCCGGCTGTGGCGGCGGGAACACCGCCAGTCCCTCCCCCTCCGCCAGCGCGCCCGCCTCCAGCGCCCCCGTGGAGCCCTCCGCGCCCGCTGCGTCCAACCCCCTGGAGGGTACTGTCCTGAAGGTGGGCGCCACCCCCGCCCCCCACGCCGAGATCCTGGAGGTGGTCAAGGGTCTCCTGGCCGAGCAGGGCATCACCCTGGAGATCGTGGAGTTCAACGACTATATCCAGCCCAACCTGGCCGTGGAGAGCGGCGAGCTGGACGCCAACTACTTCCAGCACGTCACCTACATGAATGAGTTTAACGTCAGTGACAGCACCCATCTGGTCAGCGCCGCCGATGTCCACTACGAACCCTTCGGCCTTTATGCCGGCAAGACCGCTTCCATTGCCGACCTGGCTGACGGCGCCCAGATCGCGGTGCCCAACGACACCACCAACGAGGCCCGGGCGCTGCTGCTGCTGGAGCAGGAGGGGCTCATCACCCTGAAGGAGGGTGCCGGCATCACCGCCACCAAGGCCGACATCGCTGAGAACCCCAAGAACCTGGACATCGTGGAGCTGGAAGCCAACCAGCTTCCCGTCCGTCTGGCCGACGTGGACATGGCCGTGATCAATGGCAACTACGCCATTGACGCCGGGCTGAAGGTGGCCGACGCCGTGGCCATTGAGGCCGCCGACGGCGAGGCTGCCACCGCCTACGTCAACGTCCTTGCCGTCAAGGAGGGCAACGAGGACAGCCCTGCCATCCAGGCCCTGGCCGCGGCCCTGACCAGCCAGGAGGTCAAGGACTTCATCGACGAGACCTACGCCGGCGCCGTGGTGCCCGTGTTCTAAAAAACCGCGTTGAAAAAGCCCGTCCGCCGATTGGACGGGCTTTTCTCCCGGAAAACATCCGATGGAATTGGAGGAGATACCATGCAGATCGCCCACATCCTCACCGACCTGATCGGCAATACGCCCCTTCTGGCCCTGGAGCGTTATGCGCCCGGCGCCCGAATCCTGGCCAAGCTGGAGTGCTTTAATCCCCTGTCCTCGGCCAAGGACCGGGCGGCCCTCTATATGATCCGGGACGCCGAGGCGCGGGGCCTGCTGCGGCCCGGCTCCGTCCTGGTGGAGCCCACCAGCGGCAACACCGGCGTGGGCCTGAGCTACATCGCCGCCCTGCGGGGCTACCGGGTCATCCTTACCATGCCCGAGACCATGTCGGCGGAGCGGCGGAGCCTGCTGTCCGCCCTGGGGGCGGAGCTGGTGCTCACCCCCGGCCCTGCGGGGATGCAGGGGGCCATCGACAAGGCCAATGAGCTGCTGGCCACCCTGCCCGGGGCCTGGATGCCCGCCCAGTTTGACAATCCGGCCAACGCCCGGGCCCACTACGAGACCACGGGCCCGGAGATCTGGCGGGATACCGAGGGCACCGTGGACATCTATGTGGCGGGGGTGGGTACCGGCGGCACGCTCACCGGGGCGGGCCGCTACCTGAAGGAGCAGAACCCCGCTGTCCGGGTGGTGGCGGTGGAGCCCGCTGAGTCCCCGGTTCTCTCCGGCGGCAAGCCGGGAGCCCATAAGATCCAGGGCATCGGAGCCAACTTCGTCCCGTCTGTGCTGGACCGGGACCTGGTGGACGAGGTCCTGCCCATCCCCGGGGACGATGCCTGCGCAGCCGCCCGGGACCTGGCCGTCCGGGAAGGGCTGCTGGTGGGCATCTCCTCCGGCGCAGCCGCCCGGGCCGCCGCCCTTCTGGCGGCCCGGGCGGAGAACCGGGACAAGACCATCGTGGCCGTTCTGCCGGACACCGGGGAGCGCTATCTCTCCACCGGTGTATTCCAGCGGTAAGGAAACCAAACACGCCCCGTGAGCCGCGGCTCACGGGGCGTGTTTCATCCCTGAAAGAAATGGACCCGATCCAGGGTCAGGTCGGTGGTGTAGGGGTTGACGGTCTGATTGAGCAGATCCAGGCACTCCTGGGGATAGAGGCGATAGCACCACCTGGTTCCCCGGTAGGTGACGGTACCGTCCCCGGGCAGGGTTCCGGTGGACAGCCCGGCGGCCAGATCCACCGATAGGGCATTGGAGGCGAAATAGGCGATGTCGCTGGCGGACAGATCGGTTTTGACATAGCTGGTGAAGATATCCACAAAGCGGTTGAACTTGGTCACGCTAGAGAGGGAAAATACCTTTTTGGCGATGGCGGCGAGCATCTTCTGCTGGGTCTGGGACCGGCCCACGTCGGTGTAGCCGCTGCCGTCGTTGTTGTGGCGGAAGCGCACCACCTCCAGCGCCTGGGCCCCGTCCAGGTGCCGCATTCCCTCCTGGTAGTGGATGGAGAGGTCCTGGGTGGGGTCGTCATAATCCATGTCGCAGGGGATGTAGAAGTCCACGCCGTCCACCGCGTTGACCAGAGCCTTGAAGGCCGTGATGTCCACCGTGATGTAGTAGTCGATGGGGAAGCCCACCAGATCGGCCACCACGCTTTTCAGGGTGGAGGCCCCGTCCTTACCCAGATAGGCCGCGTTGATCTTGGGGGTCTTCCGGTCCACCAGAGTGTCCCGGGGGATGGAGACCACCCCCACCTTGGCGTTGGGCACGTCGTAGGTGGCCACCATGATGGTGTCGGCGTTGCCGCTGGACTGATCGCTGGCCGCCAGCAGGAAGGTGTAGGTGTACGCCCGGCGCTCCGGCGGCGGAGCCGTTTCCTCGGCGGGCTCCTGAGGGGCGGCGCTCTCTCCCGCGGGCTGGGAGGCGGTGGGAAGGGGGGCCGTGGATGGGGGGGCGGCGCTCTGCGCGGGAGGACGCACCAGTACCTGCCACGCCACGAAGCCCGCGACGATCAGGGCCGAAAGGGCCACCGCCGTGCGGTAGAGCGTCCGGCCCGCCCGGCGCAGGCGGGAGGGCCTTCGTTTCTTCTGTATGCGCTTTGCCACAGCGTTCACTCCCAAGAATTATGTCAACAATGCTCAGTATACAAGGTTAGACGCCCGGCGGCAAGAGAAAGTTGCCGCATTCAGAAAAACTTTAGAATTTGCGAAAGGGCGCCCGGCGCGGAAGAAACTCCGCATCGGGCGCCCGAGCGTTGGGTCACATGCCGTCCAGCCGTCTGCGCACGTCCTGCCGCAGCAGGGTGTAGAGAATGGAGGCCACCGGGACGCTGAGGAGCATTCCCAGGAAGGAGAACAGCCCGCCGCCGATGGTGACGGCGGCCAGCACCCAGATCCCGGGCAGGCCCAGGGAGGTGCCCACCACCCGGGGATAGATGACGTTGCCCTCGAACTGCTGGAGACAGACCAGGAAAAGGAGAAAGATGACGGCCTTCATGGGATCAATCATGGCCAGCAGCAGGGCGGAGGTGAAGGCCCCCACATAAGCGCCCACAATAGGCACCAGGGCGGACACGCCGATGAGCACGGCAATCAGAAGGGGGTAGTCCAGCCGCAGGAGGACCATGCCCGCGAAGGTGAGTCCGCCCAGGATACAGGCCTCGGTGATCTGGCCGGTGACGAATTTGCTGAAGGTGCCCGCCGTCAGGGCGGTGACCTCCAGCACCATCCGGCAGACCTTGGGCGGCGTATAGGCCCGCAGCACCCGGCGGCACTGGGCCAACAGGCGGTCCTTCCCCGAGAGCATGTAGATAGAAAAGACCAGGGCCAGCACGCCGGTGACCACGATGGACACCAGATTGCTGGTGAGACTGACGAGCTGCGGCACGGCGTTGGACAGGGCGGCGAGGGCGCTGTTAAACAGGTCCCGGAGCACCTGGTCCAGCCGGGACAGGTCCAGCTCCTCCAGGTGGAGCCAGGCCGTGAGGTCGTTGATCCAGACCTGGGCCTGCCCCACATAGCCCTCCAGATTGGAGGCAAAGCGCCCGATGCTGCCCACAAGCTGGGGCAGCACAAAGGAAAAGACGGCTGCCACCACGCCGAAGAGCAGCAGGTAGGACAGAGTCACCGCCAGCGGGATAACGGCCTTTTTCAGAGCGGTCCCCGCCAGCAGACGGTCCAGGTGGCAGCGGAAAAAGGCGCAGGGCTTGGTGAGCACAAAGGCGATGGCCAGGCCGATGAACAGGGGGCGGCACACCGTGAGCACGCTGGCCACAGCACCCCACAGCACGTCAAATTTGACGATGACCAGGATGAGCAGCACGGTGAAGGTAATGAGCAGCAGAAGGCTTCGAAAAAGCTTTTTATCCATCCAGATACTCCCATTTCAATGATGTAAGACCACTATATCATCTCCCGCCGGTCCAAGTCAAGGAAGGGAAGATTAAGAATCTCTGATTTATTCCAGATTCATGTGCCGTTTGCGGTCGGCTGACCAGGCCAGCTTGGCGGCCAGAGCCTGGGTGTCACCGCTTTCGATGACCTCCCGGTAGGCGCGCAGGTTGTCCTCCAGGGTGCGGATGACGGTGCACAGGGCGGGGGCGTTCATGGAAAAGAGCTCGGTCCAGAGGGGGACGTCCAGGGCGGCCACCCGGGTGCAGTCCCGGAAGGAGCCGCCCTCGAAGCCCTTACAGTCGAACAGGTCCGGGTCGTCGCATACCGCCACGGCCATGATGTGCATGACCTGACTGGTGTAGGCGATGATGGCGTCGTGCTTTTGGGTGGTGGTGTTCACCACGTCCCGGCAGCCGATGTGCCTGGCGATGCGCTCCAGCAGGGCCACATGGGATGGGCAGCTCCGGGGCCCGGGGGTGATGATGTAGTGGGCCCCCCGGAACAGAGCGCCGTCGGCGTGGAAGATGCCGGAGGTCTCCCTGCCTGCCATGGGGTGGCCGCCGATGAAGTCCACAGCCTCCGGCAGTACCGCCGCGCCCTCTACGATGGCGGTCTTGATGCCGCACACGTCGGTGACCAGGGCCCCGGGCTTGAAGCGGTCCCGGTTGGCCTCCAGGAAGCGGACGATGCCCCGGGGGTGGAGACACAGGTAGACGACGTCGGCCTGGGACAGCACGGCCGGGGCGTCGTCGGTCAGCCGGTCAGCCACCCCATGGGCGGCGGCGAAGGCCAAGGTGTCCGGGTCCTGGTCCACCCCCACCAGCTCATAGTCCTCAAAGCCCCTCAGGGCCATGGCCATGGACCCGCCGATGAGGCCCAGCCCGATGATGGCGATCTGTCTTTTCATCTCACAGGCTCCGGCCCACGCAGGCCGCCACCGTAGCCAGCTTGCTCATCAGGCCGCCGAAATCCGCGGGGGTGATGGACTGGGCCCCGTCGCACAGGGCGTTTTTGGGGTCGTTGTGGACCTCGATGATAAGGCCGTCGGCCCCGGCCGCCACGGCCGCCAGGCTCATACGCTCCACCATCCACGCCTGGCCGCAGGCGTGGGAGGGGTCCACCACCACCGGCAGGTGGGACAGCTTCTTCACCGCCAGCACGGCGGACAGGTCCAGGGTGTTGCGGGTGAAGGTCTCAAACGTGCGGATGCCGCGCTCACACAGGATGACCTGATGGTTGCCGCCGGCCATGATGTATTCGGCGGACATGAGCCACTCCTCAATGGTGGAGGACAGGCCCCGCTTGAGGAGGATGGGCTTGGTGGTGTGGCCGAGCTGCTTGAGCAGGTCGAAGTTCTGCATGTTCCGGGCCCCCACCTGGATCACATCCACGCACATCTCAAACATCTCGATGTTGTCGGTGGACATGATCTCGGTGACGATGGGCAGGCCGGTGACGGCCTTGGCCTCCTGGAGCAGACGGATGCCGTCGTTGCCCATGCCCTGAAAAGAGTAGGGGGAGGTGCGGGGCTTGAAGGCGCCGCCCCGCAGGGCGGCGGCTCCGCTCTTCTGCACGGCCTCGGCCACCTCCACGATCTGGGCCTCGGACTCTACCGAGCAGGGCCCGGCGATGACGGCCAGCTTTTCGCCGCCGATGGCGGCGCCGTTGCCCAGGTCGATGACCGTGTCGTCGGGGTGGTACTTACGGTTGGCCTTCTTGTAGGGCTCGGTGACCCGCATGACCCGCTCCACGCCGGGGAGCAGGGCGATCTTCTCCTGGTCGATGCCGGCGGCGTTGCCCTCGGCGCCCAGGATGGTGGTCTCGGCGCCCTTGGACACCATCACCTGGACCCCGCCGGCCTCCATGGTCTGGATGGCCTCCTGAAGCTGTTCGGCGGTAAAATCCCGTTTCATAATGACGACCATAATGTGACAGATCCTTTCTCAGATAAAATGAAACCGCGGCGGCCCACTGGGCCGCCGCGGCAGGATACGAATGCTCCTATCGTGGACGTCCGGTCATGGGCAGCAGAAATTGCCGTTACCGAAAAAATCGTAACGGTAATAGGAGCCGTAATACACATGACCGGAGAACGAACGCATGAGAACACTTCCTTCTGGCTCACGACTTTAGCACTTTTTGCTGTTAAAGTCAAGAGGTTTTTTCAAGAAAATGTCCCCCGGCGAAAAGCTTCGCCGGGGGAGCGGGCCAGGTCAGCGCTTCAGGGTCTCCGCCCAGGCGGCGTACTTGGCCACCGTCGCGTCGCAGACTGCCTTGCTTGCGCCCTGGGCCAGGATATAGACCTTGACCTTGGGCTCGGTGCCGGAGGGGCGGACCACCAGGTCGGTGCCGTCGGCGAGCTTGTACTTGAGCACGTTGGAGCCCTTGAGCTCCATCTCCTTCACGGTACCGGCGGCCACGTCGGTCTGGGTGCCGTCGCTGTAGTCCTTCCGGAGGACCACCGCCGTCCCGGCGATCTCGGTAAGGGGACGGGCGCGCAGATCCTGCATCAGCGTGGCCATCTTTTTCAGGCCGTCCAGGCCGGGCATCACCAGATTGAGGGTCTTTTCCCCGTACCAGCCGTACTTTTCATAGAGGCCCATCATGGCGTCGTACAGGGTCATACCCTGGCCATAGTACCAGGCCGCCATCTCGGTGCATACCAGGGCGGCGGTGACGGCGTCCTTGTCCCGGACGTAGTCGCCCATCATATAGCCGTAGGACTCCTCATAGGAGAAGAGAACCTTGCCTTCGCCGCTTTGTTCCAGGGCATTTTTCTTTTCGGCCATAAACTTGAAGCCGGTGAAGGTGTCGAACATCTGGACGCCGTTCACCTCGGCCACCTTACGGGCCATCTCGGTGGTGACGATGGTCTTGAGGGCGGCGGCGTTGGCGGGCAGGGTGCCCGCCCGCTTCTTGGCGGTGATGAGGTAGTCCAGCAGCAGCACGCCGGTCTGGTTGCCGGACAGGGGGACGAACCGGCCCTCCCGGTTGCGGACCATCAGGCCCACCCGGTCGGCGTCGGGGTCGGAGCCCAGGATGAAATCAGCCCCCTCCCGGTCGGCCAGCGCCACCGCCAGATGAAAGCCCTCGGGATTCTCCGGGTTGGGGGAGGCCACAGTGGGGAAGTCCCCGTCGATGACCATCTGCTCGGGCACGCAGAGCACGTGCTTCATGCCCAGGCGGCGCAGCACCTCGGGGATGAGGCGGTAGCCGGTGCCGTGGAAGGGAGTGTATACCATCTTGAAGGTGTCGGCCACCCGCTCCACGGCGCTCTGGTCGTTGACCTGCCCCATGACGTGGGCCAGAAAGGCCTCGTCGGTCTCGGCGCCCATCCGGGTGATGCGGCCCTCGGCCATGGCCTGCTCAAAGTCGGCCAGCTTCGGGCTGGCGAACAGGTCGAGCTCGGCCATTTTTTGGGCGATGGCGTCGGCGTGGCGGGGGGGAAGCTGGGCCCCGTCCTCCCAGTAGACCTTATAGCCGTTGTACTCCTTGGGGTTGTGGCTGGCGGTGACATTGATGCCGGCGATGCAGCCGTATTCCCGGATGGCGAAAGAGAGCTCCGGGGTGGGGCGCAGGGATTCGAAGATGCGAACGGGGATGCCGTTGCCCGCCATGACGCGGGCGGCCTCCCGGGCAAACTCGTCGGAGTGGTGGCGGCAGTCGAAGCAGATGGCCACGCCCTTCCGGGCGCTCTCCGGCCCCTCGGCCAGGATGACCTCGGCAAAGGCCTGGGTGGCGTGGCGGATGACGTGGACGTTCATCTGGTGCAGGCCCACGCACATGGTGCCCCGCAGCCCGGCGGTGCCGAACTCCAGAGGGGCAAAAAAGCGGCTTTCGATCTCCTTTTCATCTCCGGCGATGGCCTGGAGCTCGGCCTTCTCGGCCTGGCTGAGGGCGGGGCTGTTCAGCCAATTCAGATAAGTCTCCTTGTAGGACATGACATCTCCTCCTTATATGAATGATTCTGCGGCGGAAATCGCCGCTATTCGTCGTGCAGCAACAGGGCCCGGGCCTCGGATTCCCGGCTTTTGGGGACGTAAAGGTCCACTCCATAGCCGGAAAAGCCCAGATAGACCTTGCCTAGGCCGCCTCCCTCGGGGTAGCGGGTGAGCACCGGGATGCCGGCCGCCTGAAACCGGGCCTGCACCACGGTCTGCACCGAAGGAAAATCCGCCAGATTGGACAGGCGGACGGCCTCCTCCGGTTCCCCGTGGGGCCCTAGGGGCCAAGGGACCTCGTCCGGATGGTGGATGGAGAAGGACCAGCCGCCCTCCTCGGGGGGCATGGCCTCCGGGTCCACCTCCTGGAGCAGCGCACCGCCGCAGACGGGACAGGTCAGGCCGTCGCATTCCCTCTCACAGCGTTCACAGTAGCCCATCTCACTCACCGGCCTCTCGGGCTTCCCGCCGCAGCGCGCGGATGGCCAGGAAGCGGAACAGGAGCATGGCGGCCAGACTCAGCAGGGCGGGGGTGATGCTGACGTCGAACAGGGCGGTCAGCAGGCCCAGCAGGGCCCCGGCCGCCGCGCTGATGCGCATCAGCAGGACAAACAGATTTTTGCGGTCCATAGCGTCACCTCATTTATGATAATTGGAGCCCTCGTTGATCTTGAAGGCCCGGTAGACCTGCTCCAGCAGCATGACCCGGGCCAGGTGGTGGGGGAAGGTCATGGGGGACATGGACAGACGCAGCCCGGCCTCCGCCTTGATGGAGGGATGGAGGCCGAAGGAGCCGCCAATGAGAAACACCAGGTGGCTCTCGCCCCGGTTCATCCAGTCGGTGAACAGCCCGGCCAGCTCCTCGCTGGAACGAGGCTTCCCCTCCACGCACAGGGCGACGAGGCCGCACCGGGGGGGCAGCTTGGCCCGGATGGCGTCGGCCTCCCGGGCCAGGGCGGCGTCGATCTGGGCCTGGGATGGGTCCTTGGGCAGCCGCTCCTCGGGGAGCTCCACAAGGGACAGCTTGCAGTAGGCCGACAGCCGCTTGGCGTATTCTGCCGCGGCCTGGGTATAAAACGGCTCCTTCAGCTTTCCCACGCACAGAAGGGTGATATTCAGCATGGCGGACCTCCTATGCGGTGCAGCACAGCCCGGGCTCGGCCCGGGGGGCCACGCTCAGCCGCAGGTCCCGGTCGGGGTCCGCCCCCATGGCGGAGAGAGCTAGGGCCACTGCGTTCCGGGCGCGGGCGGGGGTGTTGTTTTCGGCGGACAGGTGGGCCAGAATGACGGTGCGGGCGCCGGCCCGGACGGCTGTGCAGGCCAGGGCGGCCCCCGCCTCGTTGGACAGGTGGCCGTGGTCACCCAGGATGCGCCGCTTGAGGGAGTAGGGGTAGGGGCCGGACTTGACCCAATCCACGTCGTGGTTGGATTCCACCACCAGAAGATCCGCTCCGGCCACGCCGGCGAGGACCGCTTCGGTGACCACCCCCAGGTCGGTGACCACGGCGGCCTTCCGGCTGCCGTCCGAGACGGCGTAGCCCATGGGTTCCGCCGCGTCGTGGAGGGTGGGGAAGGTCTCCACCGCCAGACCGCCCACGGTGAAGGCCCCGCCGGGGGCGCAGGTGTGGAGCACATCCTCCAGGGCGGCGATGCGGTAGCACAGATGCCGTCCGGTGCCGGGGCTGGCGTAGACCGGCAGCCGGAACTGCTTGGTCAGGGTGGCCAGACCGGCGATGTGGTCGGTATGCTCGTGGGTGACCAGCACCCCCGACAGGGCGGAGGGGTCCACCCCCAGGTCCCGGAGGGACCGGCAGATACGCCGGCAGGAGATGCCCGCGTCCACGAGCAGGTGGGTCTCTCCGGCGGAGAGCAGCAGGCAGTTGCCGGAGGAGCCGCTGGCCAGGGTGGTGAGTGTCAGCAAGATCATCGCTCCTATGTATCGAAATCAAACAGGAAGGGCGGCGGCAACCTGCCGCCGCCCTAAAATCGTCGTGATGCGGTGGGACTCAGCCCACGTCGGCCTGGGCCTTGTCCGCGTCGGGGGTGATGACCACGCGGATGTCGGCCCCCACGCCGGAGAGCTTGCGGACGATGTCCTCATAGCCCCGCTCAATATAGTAGACGTGGTCGATCTCGGTGACGCCCTGAGCGGCCAGTCCGGCGATGACCATGGCCGCGCCGGCCCGCAGGTCGCAGGCCTGCATGGGCGCGCCGGTGAGCTTGTCCACACCCTCGATGACGGCCACCTTGCCGTCCACCTGGATCTGGGCCCCCATGCGGCGGATCTCGTCCACATAGCGGTAGCGGTTGTCCCACACGCCCTCGGTGACCACGCTGGTCCCCTGGGCCAGGCAGAGCACCACGGAGATCTGGGGCTGCATGTCGGTGGGGAAGCCGGGGTAGGGCAGGGTCTTGATGTTGGCGCGGTAGAGGGGCCCGGTCCGGCGCACCAGCACCGCGTCGTCCTCCTCCTCCACCTCCACGCCCATCTCCACCAGCTTGGCGGTAATGCAGTCCAGGTGCTTGGGAATGACGTTTTTGATGCGGACCTCGCCGCCGGCGGCGGCCACGGCGGCCATATAGGTGCCGGCCTCGATCTGGTCGGGGATGATGGAGTAGGAGCCCCCCCGCAGGCCGGGGACGCCCCGGACCTTGATGACGTCGGTGCCGGCTCCCATGATGTCGGCTCCCATGGAGTTGAGGAAGTTGGCCAGATCCACGATGTGGGGCTCCTTGGCGGCGTTTTCGATGATGGTGAGCCCCTCGGCCAGGGTGGCGGCCAGCATGATGTTCATGGTGGCGCCCACCGACACCACGTCCAGATAGATCTGGGCGCCGGTCAGCCGCCGACCGCCGGAGGAGGCGTGGACATAGCCCCCCTTGACCTCCACGTCGGCCCCCATGGCCACAAAGCCCTTGATGTGCTGGTCGATGGGCCGGTCGCCCAGATGGCAGCCGCCGGGCAGCGGGACCTCCGCCGCGCCGAAGCGGCCCAGCAGGGCCCCGATCAGGTAGTAGGAGGCCCGGATTTTCCGAGCCATGTCCAGCCGCACCTGTTCATTGTGGATGCGGGTACAGTCGATGTCCACGGTGGTACGGTCCACCGTGCGGACGTCGGCGCCCAGCTCCTGTAAGATTTTCAAAATCGAGGTCACATCGCTGATCTGGGGAATGTTCTCGATCCGGCAGGTGCCGTTTACCAGCAGAGCTGCCGGGATAATGGCCACGGCGGCATTTTTGGCGCCGCTGATGTCGATCGCACCATGCAGCGGTTTCCCGCCGCGAATCACATATTTTGTCAAGTCCGCACCCTCTTTTATCCTCCCGCCCGGGCGGCGGTGAGACCGCCCGCGCTATCAGGGGCCGGACGATCCAGATCCGGCCCCGATCCCTGTATACTGCGGCCAGGGCTTGCCGCCCAGCCGTTCCAATCGTCATATCATGGATGAGAGCCCCGGAAAAACGCCGCCGGTCGGCCCTATCATCCAATGATATTATAGCATCACTAGTATGCAAAATCAAAAGAAATTTTACGCAAATGTTACAGCGAAATTTTTTGACAAAACTTGCACAATAACGATGCCCCAAAAGGGGGAGGATCAAACCAAAACGGGCATTTTAATCGGGAAAATAGCGGTGGAGGGTGGCCAGGGCCTGACGGGGGAGGATGAGGCGGGCGTGCTCGGTCAGCCGGGCGTCCAGGAAGGGAGCCTGCTCCGCCTCCGCGCCGAACTCGGACAGGCGGCAGGCGGTCTGCTCCTCCCCGGCGGGGAGGGACAGCCAGTAGCGCCCCTCCCAGAAGAACAGGGCGGCCTCCTCGGGGCAGACGGCCCAGAGGGCGCGGGCGGCGGCCAGCAGCCCCTCCAGGTCGGGAAAGGCAAGCCAGATCCGAGGCGGCTCGCTCCGGCGGGCAAAGACCAGCACCCCGCAGGCGTCGGGATAGGCTTCGATCTCCAGGGGCCCCTCCGCCGGCAGGCCGGCACGGAGAAAGGCGTCCCGGGTCAGGGTGAGGGCCAGCTCCCGGGTCAGGCTTTCGGGGGTGAGGCCGTGCTCTTTCAGGTCGGCGGGGGTGAGGTACAGCGCAACGCTGGCGGCGCCGATGGGCTGGATGGTCATGTGAGGTTCCTCCTTGCGCTCCGCGGGGCGGATACTGTCCCCATTATAAGGGGTGCGCCGGGACATGGATAGCTGTAATGATTGGGGAAAACGGTGAAAAGTACCCGGCACGGCCGGGTATTGGCAGGCTGACCCAACTGTGGTATACTAAAATCACTGATGTGAATAGGAGCTGGCAACATGGAGCTATATGAAAAGACGGTATCCAGCGAGGAAAAATTCAAGGGCGTCATCGTGGACGTGCGGTTGGACCGGATCGAGCTGCCCAACGGCCGGCCGGCCACCCGGGAAGTGGTGTCCCATCCCGGCGGGGTGGCCATCCTGCCTCTCCACGACGACGGTACCGTGACGGTGGTGCGGCAGTTCCGCTACCCCTTCGGCCGGGTCATCACCGAGCTGCCCGCCGGCAAGCTGGAGCGGGGGGAGGACCACCGGGTGTGCGCGCTGCGGGAGCTGGAGGAGGAGACGGGCTATACCCCGGCCACGCTGACCTATATGGGGGCGCTGCTCTCCTCACCGGGCTTTACCGATGAGGTGCTCCATATGTACCTGGCCCGAGGGCTGAAGCCGGGCGAGTGTCATCCAGACGAGGACGAGTTCCTGGAGCGGGACCGGGTGCCCTTGGGGGAGCTGGTGAAGGAGGTCATGGACGGGACCATCCAGGACGCCAAGACGGTGGCCGCCGTCCTCAAGGCCAAGGTTCTGCTGGATCTGTAACGGGAAGAAGGGAGCGGTCATGGCAAAGACGATCTTGATTGTCGAGGATGAAAAGAACATTGTGGATATCCTCAGCTTTAATCTGGGGCGGGAGGGATATGCCACGCTGGAGGCCTATGACGGGGAGGCGGGGCTCCAACTGGCGCTGGAGCAGGACCCGGACCTGATCCTGCTGGATCTGATGCTGCCTAAGATGAACGGCTTTGATGTGTGCCGGTCCATCCGGGAGCACGGCCGGGCCACCCCGATCATCATGCTCACCGCCCGGGAGGAAGAGACCGACAAGGTTCTGGGCCTGGAGTTGGGGGCCGACGACTATATCACCAAGCCCTTTTCCATGCGGGAGCTGCTGGCCCGGGTGAAGGCCAATATCCGCCGGGTGGGGATGCTCACGGACCCGGCCCAGATCCGGCCCTCTGCGGCCAGCCGCCTGGAGCAGGGGCGTATCGCCATTGACACGGAACTGCTCATGGCCTACAAAGACGGAGCGCCCCTGGAGCTGACCCAGCGGGAGTACGAGCTGCTGAAATTCCTGGCCTCCAACCCGGGGAAGGTGTTCTCCCGGGAGGCCCTGATGGAGAACGTGTGGAATTACGAGGGCTATGTGGGCGACGTGCGGGCCGTGGACGTGGCCATCCGCCGCCTGCGGGAAAAGGTGGAGGACGACCCCGCCAGCCCGCAATTCGTAGTGACCCGGCGGGGGCTGGGGTACCTGTTCAACGCCTGAGCCGGTATCGTCCTCCACGTGGGCCCCATCAAAGATGGGGCGGCGCGTGAGCGCCGTGCAAGCGTTTTGCAGCCGGCAAAACCTTGGCGCAGGGGCAATTCATTTGCCCCAAGCGTTTGAAAAGGGCGGGGACCCCGTGCGGCAGCGCCCCATGGGGCGGAGGACGACCCCGCCAGCCCGCAATTCGTAGTGACCCGGCGGGGGCTGGGGTACCTGTTCAACGCCTGAGCCGGCAAAAGACTTTGGGCCCCGTGCGGCAGCGCCGCATGAGGCGGAGAAGGGGGCACTTGCCCGATGTTTCGTTCGCTGCATATGAAGCTGGTGCTCATCATGGTGCTGCTTATCCTGTCGCTGATGACGGTGGTGGGGGCTTTTTTGATGAACTCCGTGGTGCGCTTCTATCTGGACGACTTCTACGTCCAGATGCAGGATGTGTTCGGGGATCAGGTCTTCCTGGACGATCTGCAGACCCCCACCCAGGACGAGCTGGAGGGGCGCGTCGAGCCGGTGGACATGCTCAAACAGGTCCTCAATTCTAATATGGGTCCTCTGGGCATCGACAACCGTACCCGCTATTACTATATCCTGGACAGTGCCACCGGCGCCTACCTGACCAGCTCCGACGATGCCGACACCCTGCGGGAAAAGACCCCCAACATCACCCATGTGGTCAACGCGCTGGCCCAGGGCGAGCTGACCGAGGTGGGCAGCGACAGCGACATCACGGCTTCCTACATGGACCTGGCGGTCCCCGTCCGGCGGGGGGACAGCAGCTATATCATCTACATCTACGACTCCCGCCAGACCATCTCCGAGCTGAATGCATCCCTGTTCACCATCATCGTGGAGGCCCTGGTGTTCGGTCTGATCATTTCGGTGCTGCTCTCCTTTCTGCTGGCCAAGACCATGACCACCCCCATTGAACGGCTCACCGACGGCGTAAAGCGGGTGGCCTCCGGCAACTTCTCCCGGAAGATCGAGGTGGGCTCCCGGGACGAGATCGGCATCCTCACCGGCAACTTCAACCACATGGCCCGGAAGCTCCAGGACACCATACAGGAGGCGGAGAACGAGCGCAACAAGCTGGATACCCTGTTCCTCCACATGACCGACGGCGTGGTGGCCTTCTCCCGGCTGGGGCTGGTCATCCACAAGAACCCGGCGGCCGAGGAGATGCTGGGCCGCCCCATCGGTGAGCAGACGGCCTACGGCGCGCTGTTTGGGGACATTGCCTCTCTGGAGCAGGTGCTGGCCCTGGAACAGCCGGCCTACCTGTCCGGCGAGCGGGAGGCGGCCGGGCGGACCCTGGAGCTGCTGCTGGCTCCCTTTGACGGGGAGCGGCAGGAGGGGGGCGTTATGGTGGTCATCCATGACGTCACCGAGCAGCGCAAGACCGAGGAGCTGCGCCGGGAATTCGTGGCCAACGTGTCCCATGAGCTGCGCACCCCTCTCACCAACATCCGCTCCTACGCCGAGACCCTGGCCGACAACGCCGGGGATCTGCCTCCGGAGACCGAGAAGAACTTCCTGGGGGTCATTCTCAATGAATCCGACCGTATGACCCACATCGTGCAGGATCTGCTCACCCTGTCCCGGTTCGATTCAGGCCGGAGCGAGTTCAAGCTGGCCCGGTTCTCCTTCGAGGGGGCCATCCGGGATATGTATCACGCCGTGCTCATGGAGGCCCAGCGCCACGGGCATACCGTAGCGCTGGAGCTGGAGCCCAACCTTCCCGGCATCGTGGGGGACCGGGAGCGCATCCTGCAGGTCATGATGAACGTCGTCTCCAACGCCATCAAGTACACCCCCGACGGGGGGGCGATCGGCATCTCCGCCGGCCGGGCGGGAGAGAAGGTGTGGATGGAGGTGTCCGACAACGGCATCGGTATCCCACCGGAGGACCGCTCCCGCATTTTTGAGCGGTTTTACCGGGTGGACAAGGCCCGCTCCCGGGAGTCGGGCGGCACGGGCCTGGGCCTCTCCATCGCCAAGGAGATCGTGGACCGGCATCAGGGGAGCATTGCGCTGGTGGACCGGCCCGGCCCCGGGCTGACCCTCCGCATCGAGCTGCCCGTGGAGGGTCCCGGCCATGAACAGTAAGGGAATGCGCCGGCTGGTGGAGGCGGGGAAAAGCCTGCTGATCCTGCTGCTGGCTCTTTCGGCGGTCTACCTGCTGGGCCGCACCCAGTTTTTGGCTGAGGCCTCCGGCGCGGGCCAGGGCTGGGTGTCCGGGCTGGTGGGGTTCTTCGGCGGCGACCGGGACAGCCTGATCGGGCGGCCCATGGAGGGCGGCCAGGCCGCGGTGGTCCGCCCTGTCCGCATGGCAGTGTCCAACGAGCGGGGGCGGTACGGCGGCCAGTACGATACCGGCCTGGTGGACGAGCTCTACAGCAAGATGCCCAACCTGCTGGCCGACGCTCTGACCGGCGCGGGCGAGCCGCGGCAGGTCTCCGAGCAGCGCTGGCGGGAGGCTCTGACGGACGCCGCGCCCAGCGTATATCTGGACCTGCTGGGGCAGGTGCCTCTTCCGGTCCTGGCCGCCTCGGTGGGCGGCGGGCCCTCCGGTACGGATCTGGAGGCCCCAGTCCGTCGCCTGCTGCTCACCGCCGGCCAGGGCGGAGAGGCAGTTCTGTATTATATCAATGAGCGGGATGGCTCGTATTATGCCTGCGATCTCTCCACCGGCCGGGACCTGGCCGCGCGGCTGGCCGACGCCGTGGAGGAGTATTCGCCCAACGGGGTGCTCTTTGCCTTTGAGGACCCCCGGCAGTATGGGGGGCTGGCCCCCTACACCATGGTCAAGCAAGACGATACCCCCGCTCCGGCGGCCTATCTGTGCGCCAACCCCGTGCCCATCTACGATACGGACGAGGTGGACGGCCTGCTGCGGGACCTGTCCTTCCACCCCCAGGCCAGCCAGACGGTCCGCACCTCCAATGTTCTCTCCGTCCGGGAGGGCAGCGGGGATTCCCTGCGGCTCTATGACACCGGCGTGGCGATTTACCACGCCGCCACGGCGGAGGATTCCCGGTTCCCTGTCCCCGGGGAGGGGGAGGTGCGCTCGGAGCTGGAGCTGGTGGAGGCGGCCTGGTCTCTGGTGGAGCGGGCCACGGCCGGCCGCCGGGGGGAGGCACGGCTGTATCTGATCGGCCGGGACAGCGGGGAGGAAGACGTCACGCTCTACTTCGGCTATCAGCTCAGCGGAGCCGACGTAGTGGTCCGCCAGGAGGGCTATGCCGCCAAGGTGACCATTCGTCAGGACAGCGTGGTGGATTTTACCCTGCAACTGCGGACCTACCGGGCGGCCTCCGAGGCTGCGGCCCCGGTGCTGCCGGTGACCCAGGCCGCAGCCGCCATGCGGGCCCTGGGCGTGGAGGGCTCGGAGCTGGTCCTCAGCTACCTGGATACGGGGAGCAGCAGCGATACCGTCTCTGCCCAGTGGGTGGCCCGCTGAACGGCGCCATAGGAAGGAGGTGAGGGGCCCTGGAGTGGTCCAAGATCAAAAACATCATCATTCTCATGCTCCTGGGGGTCAACCTCTTTCTGCTGGTACTGGTGGCCGGGCGGGAGGCCCGCAGCGCCCAGTACCTGGAGCGCGCCCGGGACGAGGCGGTGTCCATTCTGGAGAAGAATGGAATCGCCATGACGGCAGCCCTGCCCCGGGAGATGACGCTGACCGCCATGACGGTGACCCGGGATGCCGCAGCCGAGCAGGCGCAGGCTGCCGGGTTGCTGGGGGAGGCCGCCGCCGCGGAGGACGGGGCGGGCTCCTACCGGGGGGAAAAGGGGACGGCCCGATTCTCCGCGGACGGCACCTTTTCCGTCTCTCTGAACGCCGGAGCCTATCCCCAGGGCGGAGAGCTGCCGGGCCGGTTTGGACTGGCCTGCCTGCGGAAGATGGGCTTTGAGGGGGAGGCCTCGGAGTACGACGAGGCCAGCGGGACCCTGACGGTCCGGCAGACCTGGCAGGACGCTCCGGTCTTTTCCTGCGTGGCCACCCTCACCTATGAGGATGGGGAGCTGCGGGGCATCCAGGGCGCCCGGCTGACCGGCACACCGTCGGCGGAGGCCGGTGAGACTCCGTTGACGGTCGCCACGGTGCTGCTGCGCTTCCTGGCCTATCTGAAGGACACCGGCGTCATCTGCCGGGAGATCCGGAGCATGACGGCGGGCTATACCCTGTCCACCGTGCAGATCAACCCCGTCTACATGGCGCCCGCCTGGTACATTGTCACCGATATCCAGAGCTATTATATGGATGCCGTCACCGGTGTGGTGACGGTGGCGGGATGAACGTTCTGTTCGGAACAGGCTGCCCGGAGCAAGGCTCCGGGCAGCCTGTCTGTTTTGCCGCCCTTTTTGAAAAGGCGCTTGTAAAAGAGTGCCAAAACATATATTATAAAAGTAGGAATTGTATGTTTAATTTGTGAGGGGGCGGCGAAAGCAGTTTGGTTTGGCATCCGGTTTGCATAGCTATAGGGAGAAGTACATGTTGCCCGAGCAGAGAAAGAGAAGAAAGGAGGCCGTATGGGAGACAGAGTTTGTGAGCCGATCACCAGACGGGAAGAAGTCTACCAAAGTGCGCTGGACACCATCTATTGCGCCATTATTATTCTGGATCAGGCTGGAAAGATCCTTTATGTCAATGAGTCTGCACGGAAAATGGTGGAGGGGTCCTCTGTGGTGTTCGAGGAGCTTTTGGAGTGCCTTGGACAGGAGGTAGACCTGGTGCGCGGCTCGGGGCGCTACCAAATAGACGTGGGTCCGGCCAGGATCGTGTGCAGGGTGAACCCCAGATATCTGTCCGGAGAGCGCCATGGCAGCACCATCGTGCTCCACCAATCCAAGCATTCCGAGTGTGTCATGCAGGAAATGGACGTAGTGAGCAGTATCTTCGAGGAGCTCAACGTCTGTCTGGAGTCCTCCCACGACGGGATCATGGTATCGGACGGCATGGGGAACGTGATCCGGCTCAACGCCGCGCTGGAGAAGCTGATAGGAGTCAAGCGCCGGGATATCCTGGGCCGGAACGTGGCCGATCTGGTGCAGGAGGGCGTGTATGAGTCCTCTGCCATCCTCCAGGTCATTGAGACCGGGAAGACGGCTACCGTGGTCATCGACCACAACGGCAGGCAATTGCTGATCACCGGCTCGCCGGTCTATAATGCCAACAGCGCCATGACGGCTGTGGTGGCCAACATCCGGGACATGTCCGAGCTGAACGACCTGCGCCAAAAGCTGGAGCAGCAGCAGATGATTGCTGAGAAATACAGCAAGGAGCTGGCCCATATCGCCCGGCAGCAGAGCGCGCAGACCAGCTTTGTGGCCTGCAGCCGGGAGATGAAGACCATCCTGGCCACCATCCATTCCATCTCTGAGGTGGACTCCACCGTCCTCATCTCGGGAGAGTCGGGCACCGGCAAGGAGATGGTCGTCAATGAGATCTATGCCTCCAGCATGCGCAGCTACCGCCCCATCATCAAGGTAAACTGCGGTGCCATCCCGCCCGCCCTGTTTGAGTCGGAGCTGTTTGGCTATGAGGACGGCGCCTTTACCGGGGCGCGCCGCAAGGGCAAGCCCGGATTTTTTGAACTGGCCCACATGGGCACGCTGTTTCTGGACGAGGTGGGGGAGCTCCCGCTGGAGATGCAGGTCAAGCTGCTGCGGGTGCTGCAGGAGGGAGAGATCATCCGCATCGGCGGATCAAAGCCCATCAGTGTGGACGTGCGGATCATCGCGGCCACCAACCGGGATCTGTGGGAGATGACCGAAGAGGGCACCTTCCGGCAGGATCTGTACTACCGGCTGAACGTCATCAACATCGAGGTGCCCCCTCTGCGCCAGCGGCGGGACGACATCATTCCGCTGGTCATGCATATGCTGGAGCGCTTCAACCAGAAATACGGCAAGCACAAGGAGATCCCCATCGAGCTGGGCAAGGTGCTGCGGGAGCTGCCCTGGCGGGGGAATGTGCGGGAGCTGGAAAATCTGATTGAAAACCTGGTGGTCCTCTGCCCGGAGGACGTGCTGACGCCGGAGCATTTGCCGGTGCGGTACCAACGCGGCCAGAACCCGGCGTCCCAGGTGGAGATTCGGGGGATTCTGCCCATGAAGGATATGGTGCGCCGGGCGGAGCGGCAGCTCATCGCCAACGCCCAGGCCCAGTATTCCTCCATGCAGGAGGTGGCAAAGGCCCTGGGGGTGGACGTATCCACCATATCCCGAAAACTCAGCCGGAATTGATCCCCCAAAAGCATTGCATTTTTGCAAAAACCCCTGCAAAAATGCAAAGACCTTGCAAATACTTCGCCATAAGAACATTTTGAAGGAAAAGGCAGCCGCCCGGCCGTGCATTTTTGCACAGCCGGGCGGCTTCTTGCTGGGCAAAAATGCAGCAAATCCATGGATTTTTAACCATTTTAAAATTGGCACGCTGGTTGCTTTATATACTGCCAGAACACCAAACCCGGCCCGACAGAGAAACAGAAAGGAAGGATACCAATATGAACTTTACCCTGAACGAAAACCAACTGGCCATCCAATCCACGGTCAAGGCGTTTGCCGAAAAGGAATTGGCCAAGGACATCCTGGTGCGGGATGCCGCCGCCGAATTCCCCCACGACCTGTATGCCAAGATGGGGGAGATGGGCCTGATCGGCCTGCCCTATCCCAAGGAGTACGGCGGCCAGGGCGAGGATTACCTGTCCTATATCCTGGCGGTGGAGGAGGTCTCCAAGGTAGATGGAGCCATGGGCATCTCCTACTCGGTCTCCACCTCCCTGTACGGCGGTTCCCTGACCAACTCCCAGGCCACCGAGGAGCAGCTTCGCCGCTTCCTCACGCCGGTGGCCTCTGGCAAGAGCCTGGGCTCCTTTGCGCTGACCGAGCCCACTGCGGGCTCCGACGTGGCGGGCGCCCGCACTTTGGCGGTCCGGGACGGCGACGATTACGTCATCAACGGCTCCAAGTGCTTCATCACCAACGGGCCGCTGTCCGACTACTTCGCCGTGTATGCCCTTACCGACAAAGAGGCGGGACCCAAGAGCATGGCCTGCTTTGTGGTGGAGAAGGGGACCCCCGGCTTTGTCATCGGTACCCGCCACAATACCATGGGCCTGCGCAGTGCCATGGTCTGCGAGCTCTATTTCACAGATTGCCGCGTGCCCGTGGCCAACATGATCGCCGCGCCGGGCAAGGGCTTCGGTCTGGCCATGAAGACCCTGGACGGCGGCCGCATCGGCGTGGGCGCGCAGGGCCTGGGTATCGCCGAGGGGGCCTGGGAGATCGCCCGCAAGTATCTGATGGAGCGGCAACAGTTTGGCAAGCCTCTGTGCAAGCAGCAGACCATCGCCTTCAAGATGGCCGAGCTGGCCATTGAGATCGAGCAGGCCAAGTACATGGTCTACAAAGCCGCCCTGGAGAAGGGAGAGGGCCAGCCCTACTCCATCTCCGCCGCCAAGGCCAAATACTGCGGCACCAACGCCGCCATGCACGTCACCACCGAGGCGGTCCAGCTTCTGGGCGGCAACGGCTATATGAAGGAGTTCCACGTGGAACGCATGATGCGTGACGCCAAGATCACCCAGATTTATGAGGGCACCAACGAGATCCAGAAGATGATCGTCAGCGGCACGCTGTTCAAGTAAGCGTGTAACGTACAGCCTGTAAAAGGAGATGAAATTATGAACGATTGGAAGGCGATGTACCAGGAGAAACGCAAGACGCCGGAGGAAGTCGCCAAGCTCTTCCACGCGGGGGACATCTGCCTGAGCAACGGACAGATCACGGAGCCCATCGCCATCCTGCACGCCCTGGCGGACCGGGCGGAGCGGGAGGGGCTGACGGGGATCCGGCACTACCTGCTGCTGCCCATGCGGAACCAGAAGTACATGGCGGCGGGAATGGAAGCCCACATCCGGCACGTCTCCCACTTCGTCAGCGGGTTTGACCGGGAGGCCATCTGGGAGGGGCGGTCTGATTACCTGCCCAGCCACTACAGCCAGGTGCCCGTACTGTGGAAGCAGGTGCTGGAGGGGCCGGACGTGTTCTACTGCACGGTCTCGCCCATGGACCGGCATGGGTACTTCAGTTGCGGCACCGCCGCCGATCTGAGCGAGATCCGCAAAAAGGCCGGGCGCCTGTTTCTGGAGGTCAATCCCACCATGCCGCGCACCTTCGGCAGCCACATCCACATCTCGGAAGTGGATGCGCTGGTGGAAAGCGACCTGCCCATCACCGAGGTGCCCCCCGCCCCCATCAGCAAGGACGACCAGATCATCGGCGGCATGATCGCCCAGGAGATCTGCGACGGGGCCACCCTCCAACTGGGCATCGGGGGCATCCCCAACGCCGTGGCCCAGGCCCTGATGGACAAACGGGATCTGGGCATCCACAGCGAGATGTTCTGCGACAGCATCGTGGACCTGACCAACGCCGGGGTCATCACCAATGACCGCAAGAAGATCCACCGGGGCAAGACCATCGTCACGTTCACCTTCGGCGCGCGGAGCACCTATGACTTCATCGACGACAACCCGGGGGTGGAGTTCCTGCCTGTGGACTACGTCAACGACCCCTTCGTCATCGCGCAGAACGACAACGTCATCTCCATCAACTCCTGCATGGAGATCGACCTGTTCGGTCAGGTCTGCTCGGAGACCATCGGGCCGAAGAACTTCAGCGGGGCCGGCGGACAGGTGGACTTCATCCGTGGAGCCGCGGCGTCCAAGGGGGGCAAGTCCTTCCTGGCCTTCAAGTCCGCGGCCAGGAACGACACCATCTCCAAGATCAAGCCCGTCCTCACGGAGGGCTCCTGCGTCACCACCACCCGGAACGACGTGGATTACATCGTCACCGAGCAGGGTATGGTCCGCCTGAAGGGGCTGACCTGCTCCGAGCGCGCCAAGGCCCTCATCGGCATCGCACATCCCAACTTCCGCGAGGAACTCACCCGCGCCGCCCAGAAAATGCACCTCATCGTATGAGAATTATGACTGATTAAAAAGGAGAATGAATTATGTCTGAGATCTGCAAAACGCTGGATGCGTCCATTTCCAAGTATATCCGCCCCCTGACCTTCCCCGTGGCCGTCAAGTTTGTAAAGGAAGGGGAGGCCATTCCCGAGAAGGCCAAGGTGCCCACCAAAGCCCTGGGGTATCCCATCGCCATCTGCCAGGCTATGACCATTGCCCGTAAGTACGGCTGGACCCTGGCCATGTATAAGGAAGATCAGGCGTGCCCCCTGTCCCACGTGATTCTGGGGTATGCCGAAGAGCCCGATTTCATCAAGGGCGGCAGTGTCATCAAGCCTCTGTACGTGGATAACGACGAGGCGGCCGTCAAGACCCAGGCCAGCACGCCCAAGATGCCCACAGCCGATACCCACTGCATCGTGCTGGCGCCCCTGCACCTGGCCACCTTCGATCCCGACGTGGTGGTCTGCTACGGCAACTCCGCCCAGATCACCCGGTTTGTCCAGGGCGCGCTCTATAAGGTGGGTGGCTACATCGAGTCCCGGTTCGCGGGCCGCGGCGCCTGCGGCGGCGAGATTACCGTGCCCTACAGCCAGGACAAGTGCAATGTCATCGTTCCCGGCGGCGGCGAGCGGGTCTTTGCCCTCACCGGCGACGACGAATTGGCCTTTGCCATGCCGGCGAGCTGGATTGACCGGGTCATGGAGGGCCTGGAGGCCACTCATAAGGGCGGCGTGGCCCGGATTCCCACCCCTGCCGCCGGCGTGATGATGAAGCCGGCCTTCCCCAAGTATTACTGGGAGCTTGAGACTTACTGCGGCCTGAGAGAAAAGGGCTAAACCGCATTTGGAGCGGATTCTCCTCTTTGACGGAAGGTTGACCCTCCTGTCCGTCGGCGGCCCGGTCTGGACCCGGTCGAGGGAGGATTCCAACGGAGGCTTGACGCCCGCCCGGCAAAGGTGGGCAACGGGTGAGCAGCGGGGCTTACCTCCGCCGGGCGCGGCCCTCCGAATAAGTAAAAGAGGGAGAGGGTCACACTTCGTGTGAAGGATATGAAAGGAGATGAATCTGTGGCATATTATCGCATCGACGGACAGGAACAACCGCATATTAAGATGGGCATCTTCAAATTACGGATTCCATTTGTCCATTTCAAGCCGGAAATTCCGGAGCTTCTGCAGGGATTCTTATTGATCGCTATTCCGATGAGTTCCATCACCGCGCACCAGGAGATGCTGGGCATTCCTTTTGAACTTGCCATTATCATGGTCACCCTGAACAGCTTGCTGTACAATGTGCACGTCTGCCTGGGTGACCCGGTGTCAGCCGGGTGGATTACCCCGGCCATCCCTCTCATCGGCGCATGGGGCGTGGCAAATTTTGCCGCGGGCCCGGAGCGCATCCACGCCACCATTGCCCTGGGCCTTCTGATGGCGCTGATTTTCTTCGTCCTTGGCATCACGGGCCTGGGCAAAAAGGTCGTGCGTATCATCCCCAGCCCCCTGCGCATCGGCATCGTCTTGGGTGCCGGCGTGTCCTCGGTCATGAGTGTGGCGGGGACGCGGATGAAGGGCATAGAAATCGCGGTCCTTGGCGGTATGGCCATCGCATTCATTACCATGTTCGCCCCCTATTTCCTCCACCGGGTCCATACAAACAAGGGGCTGAAGCTCATCGCCAAGTTTGGGATGCTCCCGGGTCTGGTTGGTGCATGCATCATTGCTTATGCGACCAAGGCCGTGCCTCTGCCCACCTTTGACTTCAGCTTCATCGATCTCTCCCGCGTTCCCGAGCTCATTCAGAACTACACCATCTTTGGGCTGGGGTTCCCGCCCCTTTCGACCTTTGTCAAGGCCATCCCCATGGCCATCACCTGCTATATCATTGCCTTTGGCGACTTTGTCTTTGCCGAGGCGGTTATCAATGAAGCTGACGCAGTGCGCCAGGACGAGTTCCTTAACTACGACAGCAACCGCACCAATATCATCTGCGGTTTCCGCAACCTGTTGCTGGCCCTGGTGGCTCCTTACGGCGCGGTGCTGAGCGGTCCCCTCTGGGGCGCTACGCATATGTCCATCCTGGAGCGGTATAAGCACGGCCGGAAGGATATGGACAGTCTCTTTGGCGGACTATGGTCCATGAACTGCACGCTGATGATCGGCACCATATGGATGGGATTTGTCAGCCTGTTCAAGCCCTGTCTGCAGGTGGCCATGAGCGTTACGATGATGGTACAGGCGTGGGGCTGCTTCTATCTCTCCATTGAGATGTGCAAAACCAGACTGGAGATGTCCATTGCCGGCATTACTGCCATCTTCCTGGCGACCAAGGGCGCGACCTGGGGCCTGTGCGTCGGCCTGGGCCTGTGCCTCATCATGGGTGCATTCAAAAATGCGAAGTACGAAGAAGAGACAATGGGGACGGAGTCCCCCGAGGATGTTCTGACGGAAGAAGTCGTACCGGACGTGCTGGCCACCATAGCAGAGGAGGAACTCTAACGGCTTGCCGGTTCGGCGGTCATCTGATCCAAAATCGGCAGAAATGCTCCCACATGGGAGGTAAAAGGCGGGACCGTGATGCGGCGGACTTGGCGCGGTCAGCCGGTCCTGGTATGGATGGAGACCGGGAGGATATCTCCACCTGAGGCGGCCCGCATCAAAGGCTTCCATGTGGTTTCACCTCTGTGCTGAGGGCTTGCGGCGGGAGGATGTCCGGCAGGAGTGTGGGCGCCAGCAGTCCGGCCGGGTGAAGAGAGAGACCCAAGCAACCGCACAGACCATGTTCCGGCCTGTTGAGCTTGGCGGATCAACCGACAGAGGGGCCTCACCGTACGGTGAGGCCCCTCTGTCAGTTTGCGGATGCCGGCGGGAAAAGCGGCTCAGATCCCCCCTTTGGCGATGCCCAGGATGATGACGGCCAGCGTGACCAGGCAAAATACATACTTGCCCAGATAGGTCACCCACTGTCCAGGCCGCGAGGCCCGACCCTTGCCCATTTCCGAGCGGACAAAGTCGCCGCCCATGACCCAGAAGAGCAGTACCGCGGAGATCAATGCGCCGATGGGGATGATGTAGATGGAGACAGCGTCCATCCAGGCGCTGACCACGTCGCCGTTTTCAATAAAGACGCCGACGGCGGCCGCGGCACCGGTGACGATCAGGCTGGCCTTTACCCGCGAGAGCTGGAAGCGGTTTTGCAGGGCCTCAATGGGCGTTTCAAACAGGTTGACGATGGAGGTGAGGCCGGCAAAGAGGATGGCGATGAAGAAGATCACGGAAATCAGCCGCCCGCCCAGAATGCTCTGGAAGATGGCGGGCATGGTGATGAACATCAGGGGCGGCCCGGAGGAGGGGTCCAGTCCGAAGGCAAATACGGCGGGGATAACCACCATGGAGGCCAGGATGGCGGCGAGAGTGTCAAAAATGGCGATGCGTCGGGCGCAGACGATGCAGTCTTCCCCATCGTTCAGGTAGGAGCCGTATACCACTGTGCCGGAGCCGGCCAGGGACAGGGAGAAGAAGCACTGTCCCAGGGCATACACCCAGGTGTCGGCTTTGAGCAGGTATTCCCACTGGGGGATAAACAGATAGCGGTAGCCGTCGGCGGCGCCCGGAAGGAAAGCCACCCGGATGGCCATGATGAGGAAGAGAAGAAAAAACAGGGGCATCATAAACTTGTTGATGCGCTCGATTCCGCTGTTGATGCCGGCGATCATGACGACGAAGGTAATGGCCAGGGCCAGCATGTGCCAGCCGATGCTGCCAAAGTCGCCCACGATGGCGCCAAAGTAGGCGCCGGTATCACCGGACAGCATCGATCCGGTGACCGACCCGGCGGTATAGCGCAAGACCCACGCCATGACTACGGCATATCCGATGCCAATGGCCAGAGAGCCCGCCACGGGAATGATGCCGATGCTTTTCAGCGGCAGATTATGCCGGGTCAGGGCCTTGCGGAAGGTGCCCAAAGGGCCGGTCCGCCCCCAGCGGCCAAAGGCGATCTCGCCGGACACGCCGATCAGACCCAGGAACAGCGCGATGGTAAAATAGGCGACCAGGAACGCGCCGCCGCCGTATTTGGCGGCCCGGTAAGGAAAGGCCCAGACGTTGGCCATGCCCACGGCGGAGCCGATGCAGGCCAAGATGAATCCCCAGCGGTCGCCCCACTGTGCCCGGTTTGGGGCACTGGTCTTGCTTGCTTCTCCCATGAAAACACCTCATTCTTTCCCGTCTGATTTCTGGGGGGAGCTGGGGAGGATCATGCATCAATGGGGGCCAGCGTGGCCTGGAAGTGGCGCAGCACGTTTGGACCCCACACGATGCGGTAACCGTGCTGCAATTCCTCGCGCCGCTGCCAGACGTTGTGGATGGCCTCCACCGCCAGATCGAAATGGGACTGGGTGTAGACCCGGCGGGGGATGGCAAGACGGGTGAATTCGTTGATGGAACGCACCGCCTCCCCGGTGTCCGGGTCCGGGTCCATCATGTAGGAACCAATGTCGCAGGCACGGATGCCGCACTCCTTGTAGAGCTCCACGCTCAGGACCTGACCGGGGAACTCGTACCACGGGATCTGCGGATAGAACTTCTGGGCGTCCAGGAAGATGCCGTGTCCGCCGGCCGGCTTCTGATAGGGGATGCCCAGCTCATCCAGGCGGCCGCCGAGGTAGGCGATACTGCCCAGCCGGTAGGTCAGGTAGCTCTCGTCCATGCCCTCGTACAGGCCCACGGCAAGGCATTCCAGGTCGCGCCCGTTCAGGCCGCCGTATGTATAGAACCCCTCGAAGCTGATGCAGTTGGCCTTGATGCCGGGGATCAGGGGACTGTCCGGGTCCTTGATGCCGATGACACCTCCCATATTGACCAGCGTATCCTTTTTGGCGGACATGGTGAACATATCGGCGTAGCTGAAGCACTCCCGCACGATCTCCGGGATGCTTTTGTCGGCGTAACCCGCCTCCCGCTGCTTGATGAACATGGCGTTTTCTGCATAGCGGGCGGCGTCGATGCAGAGCGGGATGCCGTATTTTTGGCAGATCCGGGATACCTCCCGCAGGTTGGCCATGGAGACGGGCTGCCCGCCGGCCGAGTTATTGGTTAGGGTCATGACCACCAGCCCCACGTTTTCCGGGCCCTTTTCCAGGATGGTCTGCTCCATGAGCGCGGTGTCCATGTTTCCCTTGAAGGGGGCGACCAGCTCGGGGTGCTTGGCTTCCTCGCAGACGCACTCCAGCGCTCGGGCACCGGAGAGCACCACATGGCCGCGGGTGGTGTCAAAAAACAGGTTGGCCAGGGCGTAGGTTCCTGGGTGCAAAAGGTTGGGAAACAGGACCTTTTCGGCCGCCCGGCCCTGGTGTACCGGGCAGAAAAAGCCGTAGCCGAACACGTCCTGACAGGCTTGGATAAAACGGTAGTAGCTCTTCGCGCCGGCGTAGGCCTCGTCGCCCCGCAGGAGCCCCGACCACATCTCCGAACTCATGGCGTTGGTGCCGGAGTCCGTCAGGGTGTCGATGTAGACATCCTCCCCCTTCAGGCGGAACAGGTTGTAGTTCGCCTCCCGGATCTTGTCACAGCGCTCTTCTCGGGTCAGCATTTTGATGTTTTCCACCATTTTAATGCGGAACGGCTCGGGAATGTACTTGACCATGCTTGATACCTCCAAAATAAACATATATTTGCAGGTACCCCGGTCCCCGGCAGTGCGGAGTGGCTGCGCCGGGTAGCGGACAGTACAGGCTGACGGGGGAGTATTCCATTGTGGGGCTGGCGACCTACCGGCCGATGTGATCCAGCACGACCTCTTCGAAGTGGAGGGGGGACAGGTGACAGGCGTTGAGCTGATTGGCCAGGTGCAGGACGGGCTCCCGGTAGGTGGAGATGTCGCGGATGACGCGGATCTGGACCCAGGCGTCCGACTGGTGACAGAGACACTGAAGGCCATAGGTTGTGTATGTCCCCAGTGTGACGTCCTCCACCGTGGAGCAGATGGCCTGATAGCGCGCCCCGCATTCGGTGGGGACCGCGGTATCGGGCGACTGCCGGTCCAGCATGTCCAGCACTCCCTGGCAGCGGGCCTGCCATTGGGAGAGGGTCTGGCTGTGGAAGCGCCTCCCCCGGAGCAGGTCGGTCAGATTCTGCGGCGTGGTGTGCAGCAAGCGCGCAAAGGCCTTTTGCGGGATGTTGCGCCGGTTGAGCTCCGGCAGCAGCCATAGCCCCAAATCATTCAGCGGGCGTCTCTTCGTCATCGTCTTACGCTCCCATCTTGTTGTGGAGATTGGTGCTTTACATCGCACAAAGAATAATGTTAAAATGTAGTTGGAACTCTGTGGCAATATCGTAAGGCAAGGGACGCAAGCCGTCAAACGCCAATGTGAACGGCGGCCATCGATCAGGACGACGGCCGTGATAAAATGGATAATCGCAGGTGATAAAAAATGCTTTCGACGCGGCTGAAGGAACTGAAAGATCAAAGAAAGTTAACGAACCAACAATTATCGGATTTGTCAGGGGTGCCGGTGGGTACGATCAACCGTATCATGGCCGGTCAGACCGATAACCCCAGCTTTCAGACCGTATGCGACATGGTGATGGCCATGGGCGGGTCGCTGGATGAGCTGGCCGGAATCCAGACGCCGGGCGGCGGGGAGCCATCGCCGCCGGGTGAGGATCTGATTCGGCTATATGAGAGGACCATCGAGGGGAAGGAGAAGTGGCTGTATCGCCTGTTCTTTTTGTGCTGTGTGCTGGTAGCAGTTTTACTGGGTGTGCTGATCTATGACCTGACTCACCCGATGGTGGGATTCTTCCGACAGTGAGGACATTCAAAATGCGCATGGCTTGCGATTGGAAGCCATGCGCATTTTGATGCTTTTTGAAGGGGGGCGAAGAATGAGGATGCCCCGGCATAACCCCGCCCAAATCCGCAATACTAGCAGGGAGGTGATGGCAGCGTGCGGAAGGCAGACGAGCCGGCCGGTCATACGGCGGCGGAAGAGGAGCTGTTTCGGGCGGTGGAACGGCACCTGATGGAGGATGTCCGCCCCAGCGTGGCACTGGAACGGCTCTTTGCCGAACCGACGCCCCCGGCGTTTGCGGTGCTGCGGCGGCTGAAGGACACGCCTCAGTCTCCGGTACACCACCCGGAGGGGAACGTGTGGAACCACACCATGCTGGTGGTGGACGAGGCGGCAAAGCGGCGGGCAGAGAGCCGCTGCCCCGCCGCGCTGATGTGGGCGGCATTGCTCCACGATATCGGCAAGCCGGACACGACGCGGGTCCGGAGGGGGAAAATCACCTCCTACGACCATGACAAGGTTGGCGCAGAGCTGGCCCGGCGGTTTTTGTCCGGGTTTTCCATGGAGCCAGCCATGATCGACCGGGTCTGCGCCCTGGTCCGATCCCACATGCAGGTCCTCTTCGCGGCAAAGGGGCTGCCCTTTGGCGATGCAGCGGGGATGAAGGCCCATGCCGACATCCAAGAGGTCGCCCTGCTGGGCCTCTGCGACCGCATGGGCCGGCTCCATGCAGACCTGGAGGAAGAGACAGAGAACATCCGGACGTTTCTGCGCCTGAATACGTAAAGGAGAGAAACCACCATGCCGAACCGACTGCAATATGAAAAATCACCATACCTGCTCCAGCACGCGGAAAACCCCGTGGACTGGCGGCCCTGGGGAGCGGACGCCTTCGAAGAGGCCCGCCGGGAGGATAAGCCGGTGCTGCTGAGCATTGGATACTCCACCTGCCACTGGTGCCATGTCATGGCGCACGAATCGTTTGAGGACGAAGCGGTGGCAGAGGCGGTCAACGGGGCCTTTCTCCCCATCAAGGTGGACCGGGAGGAGCGGCCGGACGTGGATGCGGTCTATATGGCAGCCTGTATTGCCCAGACTGGCTCCGGCGGCTGGCCCCTCACGGTGCTGCTGACTCCGGAGCAAAAGCCCTTCTGGGCGGGAACCTATCTCCCCCGGCGGCAACTGCTGTCCCTGCTGGACCAGGCGGCGCGGCTGTGGCGGGAGGACCGCGGGACCCTGCTCGCGGCGGGGGATGCGCTGACTGAATTTCTCCGGCGGGAGGAGGCGGCCCGGCCCGGCGTACCGAAACGGGAGCTGGTGGAGTCCGGGGCGGCGCTCTTTCGCCGGATGTTTGACCGGCAGTGGGGCGGCTTTGGCCAGGCCCCCAAGTTCCCGGCTGCACATAATCTTCTGTTCCTGCTCTGCTACGCCGGGCGGACGGGAGACGTGGGGGCGCGGGAGATGGCGGAGAGTACCCTGGAGCATATGTGCCGGGGCGGGCTCTTCGACCATGTGGGCGGCGGCTTTTCCCGGTATTCCACCGACCGGCGGTGGCTGGTGCCCCACTTTGAGAAGATGCTCTACGACAACGCCCTGCTGGCAATGGCCTATCTGGAGGCGTATCAGCAAAGCGGCCGCTCCTATTACCGGACTGTGGTCCGGCGCACGCTGGACTATGTACTGGCGGAGCTCACAGACCCTCAGGGCGGATTCTGCTGCGGCCAGGACGCCGACAGCGAGGGGGTAGAGGGCAAGTATTACGTCTTTACGCCAGAAGAGCTGGTAAGGCATCTGGGATCGGAAGCGGAGCTCTTCTGCCGCCGGTTCGGGGTGACTGGCCGGGGGAATTTTGAAGGGAAAAGCATCCCAAACCTCATCGACACACCGGACTGGGAGACGGAGCCGGAGGACTTGAGGGCCCTTCTGGCCCGTGTCCGCAGCTACCGGCAGGGCCGGACGCGGCTCCACCGGGACGACAAGGTCCTCACCGCCTGGAATGGCCTGATGATCGCCGCCCTGGCCCGAGCGGGGCTGGTTCTGGAGGAGCCCTGTTACCTGGAGGCCGCGCAGCGGGCGGCGGCGTTCATCCGGCGGGAGCTGACCGGCGCGGACGGCGGCCTGCTGGCCCGCTGGCGGGAGGGGGAGGCCGCCCACCTGGGCAAGCTGGAGGACTATGCGTTTTATGCCTGGGGTCTGCTGGAGCTCTATGGGGCCACCCTTCGGATCGAATGCTTCGAGGAGGCGGAGCGGACGGCCCGGCGGCTGCTGGAGGACTTTTTTGACGAGGCGGGGGGCGGCTTTTACCCCTATGCCAAACAGGGGGAGCAGCTCATCACCCGGACCAAGGAGACCTACGACGGCGCCATGCCCTCCGGAAATGCGGCGGCGGCGCTGGTGCTCTCGCGGCTGGCGCGCCTGACCGGAGAGACCCGCTGGCGGACGGCGGCGGAGCTTCAATTCCGATACCTGGCGGGAGCGGCGCAAGACAATCCGGCGGGGCATAGCTTTACCCTCCTGGCGCTGCTGGAGGAGCTTTGGCCCACCGCCGAGCTGGTCTGCACGTCACGGGAAATCCCGGCGGAGCTTGTGGCCTTTCTGGGCAAGCGGTCCCGACCCGGCCTCACCGTCCTGGTAAAGACGCCGGAGAACGGGGCCAGGCTGGCCGTGCTGGCGCCCTTTACGGCGGAGTACCCCTGCCCCGCGGCAGGGGCGCGTTATTACCTGTGCCGGGAGGGCGCCTGCGCCCCGCCGGCAGAGCGGCTGGAGGATGTACGGGTGTAGCACGCGGCTCTGCCCCGCCTGTGAGACGGTGACGATGGCAATGGTGGAGATTGAGCCGGGGGCCATGCGGGAGAGATCCATTGGCACACCAACAACGATGAGTTCCAGTATTATGTGGGGGGCAAGGCTCGCAGGACTGTCTTTATGCCCGGCCCCAAGGCCCGCACCTTTAACCACCAGGCAGGGGACGTAGGCTATGTGCCTGTGGGAGGGTTCCACTATATCCAGAACACTGGGGACGAGACACTGATTTATCTGGAAGTGTTCAATTCCAGCCACTACTCGGACATCTCTCTGGCGCAGTGGATGGCGAATACGCCCAAAGAGGTCATATTTTGACTACAAAAGAAACTGGTGGATATTGGGTCCGAAAATGTAAAAAATGCGCAGGAATAGGCCGGCGGAAGGACAACGGTTGTTTTGCCTGGTGGTGCCGTCAAGAGTTGGACCTGTTGACAAAGGCAAAAATTCTGCCGAAACTCGCAGAGGTATCGGCAGAATAGTAAATATGGAGATAAAAAAGATGGCATTTGCCATCCTCTTAAGGTTTAGGGCCATGGCTGCAAGGAGGCATTCTTCCGTTGCTGCAAGAATGCCCCTTTTTCGAATCTTTGAAATGCAGTGTTCCCGTTTCAAGACAGAGAAACTGCCCTCGGCCCAGATTTTACGAAGCCGTATCAGGGATAGGTATTCAGGAGTCCCAACACGCTGATGTCCTCTGTAAAATGCCGGATAGCAGATGCTGGCCAGCACCCTGCGCCGAATTCCGGCCTTGTCAAAACAGTTCGGCCGTTTTGAACAGTGCATACAGACATCACTCTCGACTTGGTAGCAACGCAGATATTTACCGGTTGATTTGTTGCAATTTAGCCTATGGTATGTAAGAGGGACTCCTTCCGGGCAGATGAATGCGTCCAACTGTGGATCGTAGGAGAATCCATACTTCTCGGGTGGATTGGAGAATTGGATCGCGGGGATATATCCGGTAATACCCAACAGCTCCAGCCCCCGGTGAACAGCACCAGTCTCATATCCACGATCCAGAGCAAGCCGGTTCATTGGGATGCCAAGATTTATCTGCCGTTCCAAATGCCGCAAGACCAGAAGGCTTTCCTTCTCATTGGCAGGACATACATCAACACCTGTTAAAATGCCGTGTTTACAGTCCACAGTTGCTTCCATCAAATACCCAATGCCGCGTTTGCTGCCGTGATTGATATAGCCGCTGTCTGGATCTGTCTGGCTGGTGGTGCGTCACTTCCTTGCTATTCTCGTTGGCGGCTTTTTGAACCCCGGTTGGTTGGAAAGCTCTTCATCCAGGGAATCAAGATCGCTCTGCATACTCTGTTCAACTTCGATTTCTATATCGATCCAGCTTTCTCTGGATACGTTGGCTGGAATGTAGCTTCCGTCCGCAGCCATGGCTTTTCCGTCGATAAGACCGCCAGCTACGCACTGTTTGACAATCTCATAGAAAGCTTTCTGAAAGAGAGCGCTCTGCTGCCATTTTCGCGTCCTGGTTTTGCTGAATGTAGAGTGATCCGGGATGGCGTCATCCAGTTCAAATCCACAGAACCAGCGATAGACAATATTGAGCCGAACTTCCTCTACCAGCCGCCGCTCTGATTTGATGCCATACAGATATCCGATCAAGAGCATTTTAAACATACTGGCAGGGTCGATGGATGGGCGACCTGTTGCCGGATAATACGGCGCCAGAAGATCATAGATGAAGTTGAAGGATACCATCCGGTCGATTTTCCGCAGCAGGTGGTTTTCCGGGATTAATGACTCCATATCCACGAAAATCATTGCCATTTGTCTGCTTTGGTATCCCATCATGCAGCATCCCTCCCTATAGTTATTGTACCATAGGAAGGGTTTATACGCCACTTTGTCAACAGGTCCCTTATTTTACCTTATCTGTGCAGCTTGAGTAGTTTGCTATGTCATTGGCAAAGATACAAAGCGGAGTTTGATAGAAGTAACAGCTCGCCATAGAACGGCATACAAATAATTAAGGAGAGAGTATATCCACACCCTTATCATAGAGTTTTTTATGTGCAGAACTGAAGGAGACCAACATGATTAAGTCATACTCTGCATCGCGTACGCATAAACTATTATTAAATTTTAAACCAAGTCCGGATTGTTGTTTATCTGGAATTGCGTTAAACGATTTAAAAAATCTTTCAAAAATGATCGTATTTATATGGTTGAGAAACAAAAATGGGTACTGGTTTCATATTAACTCGGTTCGTGGCAGTTTCGTGGATGGATATGCTTTGATCCAAAGTCAATGGATATATCAACGCATTCCAATATCCCGGATCTATGCATATTACTAATTCCTGGTGTCAAATAGGATTAGTGTTCGGAGGAATCAACGTGACCGGTTTTTAAAGGAACCAAGGACATTTGCTGCACGCACAATTTATGCCTACATTTGTCGAAGGTGCTGATAATGATTTTATGCAGAGCGATTTAACAGAGGTAATTGTAAAATTCAGCGGCGATATTCAACCTATCAGACAGGACTTGGATGCCCAAGTGGAAATTTTGCTGAAAGGATATGCCATTATTACATTAAGTCCGAATAAGATCGGACGGTTATACTCCTATCCGCAAATTGAAAGCATTGAAATCCCAAAGAATCTATACATTGAAGGTTTATACAACCTTACCTCCTCCTGTATCCGTGCCGTTCAAAGCACAAACAGTTATGGCTTAACAGGTAAAGGAGTCATTGTATCGGTTATTGACTATGGGATTGACTATATGCACCCCGACTTCCGAAGAGCAGATGGAAAAAGCCGGATATTATACTTATGGGATCAGACAGTTGCAGGAACACCGCCCGATGGATTTTCGGGCGGTTCTGAATATTCGAACGAACAGATTGATCAGGCGATACAATCGTTGGATCCATACTCCGTGGTTCCGAGCATAGATACCGGAGGTCACGGTACAGCAGTTGCCGGGATCGCGGCAGGAAACGGAAGTGAGAATCCTGATAACATTGGAGTTGCTCCTGAGTCAGATCTGATAGTTGTTAAAATTGGTCAAAGAGGGTTTCATCCTTTTGCCCGTACAACAGAATTAATGCGCGCAATAAAATATGTCATTGAAAAATCCCGTCAACTCAATCAGCCAGTCGTGATTAATATTAGCTTCGGCATGAATGACGGTTCTCACCGTGGGGATTCCTTATTTGAAACCTATATTTCAGATATCAGCAGCGAATGGAAAACATCCATTGTTGTACCAACAGGCAACGAGGCTGCAGCCGGGCATCATTATTCGACAAAATTGCGTTCTGACAGTGTAAAGACTGTTGAATTTTTTGTTGCAAACGAAATCAGTAAATGTTTCCTTTCCGTTTGGAAAGATTTTGCCGACATATTCTCAGTGGAGATGGTTTATCCCGACGGCTTCTCCTCGGGAATCATCAGTTTGGAAAACCAAATTCGGAATATTCGTGTTGGTAATTCTGTCATGACTGTTATCTATAGACAGCCGAGTCATTATTCTGTTAGACAGGAAATTAGTTTTAACATTCAATCTACTAACGGAAGTATTCCCTCCGGGCTTTGGAAATTGCGTTTTGTTACGGCTTCGATTGTAAACGGAAGAATTGAAATCTGGCTGCCGACGGTGGAAGAGGTTACTTCCAGTACTCGTTTTACTAAACCGATTGAAACAATGACCATGACGATACCGTCTACAGCCAGGAAGGTAATCAAAGTCGCAGGTTACAACGATCGGATTGGAAGTATTGCTGAATTCTCTGGAATTGGGAGCGCAGAGGAGGCAGAACCCAGGCCGGATGTGGCAGCCCCGGCTGTTTCTATTTTAGCACCGAAGAACGGTGGCGGCTATGATGCCTATACAGGCACGAGCATGGCAGCGCCGTTTGTTACCGGCTCGGCAGCGTTAATGATGCAGTGGGGAATTGTTTTGAAAAATGATCCTTTCCTATACGGTGAACGGCTGAAAGCTTTTTTACGTCTGGGTGCTAACCGCAGACAGAATCAGGATTATCCAAATGCCTCGTTTGGCTACGGTACATTATGTTTGAGTAATACAATGAGTTATTTGGAACGATACAAACGGGGAGGAGATCATCAATGGCTTTAAATATAGATGACGAACTGAATCTTCCGCTTTCAGAGTTTGTAAAATTGCCTACCACAGTAGATTTTCAAGTTCTCAATACGGAAAGATTTAAAATATTTGCCAGGAGTCGTCCCTACATACGTCTTGGAACGGAATTTGAAAACAGATATATTGTAGGCTATATCAATCAAGCTTATGTATCACAGTTGGTGAATGACCTGGGTGGTGACTTTTTATATTTTTTGCCTCGAATCATGTCACCTACAGATAGTCAGAGTAATGATGCATCCGGAATTACGCGGGTTCTTAATCAGCCATTTTTAAATTTGTCTGGTCGGGGTGTTATCATTGGTATTGTGGATACAGGAATTGATTATCGAAAAGATGCCTTTAAGTTTGAAGACGGCTCTACAAAAATCTTGGGAATTTGGGATCAAACCGTTGATGGAAAAAGACAGGATGATTTATACTTTGGCTCCACATATACAAGTGACGATATTAATAACGCCAATCGCTCTTCAGATCCCTACAGCATTGTGCCGTCGGTGGATGAGGATGGTCACGGAACGTTTTTGGCCTCTGTGGCGGCGAGTAATGAACCAGGCGAATATATTGGTGCGGCACCCAAAGCATATTTACTCATTGTCAAACTGAAAAAAGCCAGTCAGTATTTGATAGATCGTTATCTGGTCACAAATGACAACCCCAATCTGTATGAATCTACCGATTATATGCTTGGAATGAAATATATTCTTGATGCGTCGGATAAATTCAATATGCCGATTGTTATGTGTATCGGAATGGGAACAAACGATGGCGCACATGACGGCAGCACATTGATCGAGGAGTATATCAGCCTCGTATCCCAGCGAGTGGGGTATGCCTTTATCACAGCAGTCGGAAACGAGGCCAATGCGAAACACCATACCCAAGGGAGAATACCTGCAACAAGAGCCGCAGACCGAATCAGCATCAAGGTGGGGGAGCAAGGGGCATCGTTTACAGTCATTATTCACAGCCCAGGATATGATAAAATATCGGCAGGAGTCACATCCCCCACCGGCGAAGCAGTACCCAGAGTATCGTTTCAATCGGGGCTCGAATACAGCAATCAGCTTGTTTTGGAAAATACCAGAATCACCCTTCGATACTTTCGAGATAACAACAATAATGTAATTGTTTCGTTCAAAAATGCCACTCAGGGAATCTGGAATATTATTCTATACGGGGATCTGATTATCAACGGCGAATATTGGGCATGGCTTCCGATCACCGGGCAGATCAGTCCCACTGTTGAATTTTTGAGACCGACACCTGAGTATACAACTGTAATTCCTTCTACAGCCTTACGCGCCATTAAATGTGGTGCATATAACAGCAAGGATCAGAGCCTACTTGTATCCTCATCGTGGGGGCCGACCAGGTTATTCCGGATTGCACCGGATTTTGTTGCTCCCGGAGTAGATGTAAAAGGGATTTATCCTACAGGTTATGGAACAATGACAGGAACCAGTGTAGCAGCCGCCATAACGGCAGGCATTACCGCATTGCTGTTCGAGTGGGGAATTGTCAACGGAAATAAAACGGCAATGGATTCCGATCTCATTAGAAGTTATTTGATTAGTGGGTGTCAACGAGAAAGCAACTTAGCATATCCAAATATACAGTGGGGCTTCGGAAAGGTTAATCTATATGGTACCTTTGAGGTAATCAAAGAGTCTGCATTGGACTTTAATACAATGATCGAAGAAGGTGATTTTTCACAATGAGTAATGGTAATACGCTTATGGATTTCAATACCAGTGGAGGCCTTGGCTATCTGCAAGTGAATACTTTTTTTCAGGGTGTTGGAAGTCCAGCGCAAGGGGCAACGGTTCGTGTTTTCAATTCGGATACAAAATCGATCGTTAGCGAATCTCAAACTGATGCACAGGGGCAGGTGAAAAATATTGCACTGATCACTCCTCCGATTGAGTACTCCCTGCAATATGGTTTACCCAGACCCTTTAATCAATATGATGTACAGGTAATCTACCAGGACTATCAGTCAGCATATATCAGCAATGTTCAGCTTTTCCCGGAACAAACTGCAATCCAGAATGTTTTGCTGCTACCAAGCTACAACGACATCGACATTCCATATCCCACTTTATGGGGGACATATCCGCCTAAAATTCCTGAATCGGAGGTAAAAAGGTTGCCGTTACCGACCGGGCAGGTTGTCTTGCCGGAGCCGGTTGTGCCGAGCTTGATAACAGTACATGAAGGGCGACCAGAGGATTCATCGGCAAGTAACTATACGGTGGGGTTTAAGGATTATATAAAAAACGTGGCCAGCTGTGAAATTTATTCCACCTGGCCGCGTGAAGCAATTAAAGCGAATGTGTTTGCGATTCTGTCGTTTACCCTGAGTCGTGTTTACACAGAGTGGTATCGGGGGAAGGGATACGGATTTACCATAACAAACTCAACGGCGTTTGATCAGGCTTTTTCCTTCGGCAGAAACATTTTTGACGAAATTTCCGAGGTTGTTGATGAAATATTTACAACCTATATTTCAAGGCCCGATTTGGTTCAACCGCTGTTCACGCAATACTGTGATGGTAAACGCGTAAAACGGGCAGGTTGGCTCAGTCAGTGGGGCTCTAAAGAGCTGGCAGATCAGGGGTTGAATGCTTTACAAATACTGAAAACCTATTACGGCTCCGATATTGTCCTGAAACAGGCTAAAAAAGTGGAGGGAATCCCGTTATCCTTTACAAATGTTCTTAAAATCGGCTCAACAGGCGATGCGGTAAAGACAATACAACAGCAATTAAACACCATTTCCAACAATTATCCTTTGATAAAAAAGGTAGTAGTTGATGGGGTTTACGGAGCCAGTACCGCCGAGGCGGTCCGCACATTCCAACAAATATTTGATCTTCCCGAGACAGGAGAAGTAAATTTCCCAACATGGTATAGTATATCAAATATTTTTGTAGCGATTAGCAAACTAGCATAATAACAGAAACAATGCCCGGCCCTACCGAGTTCTCTAGAGCGCATCTGAAAAGTCGGAATTCTTGTCTTTTTTTACAAAGAGCAGCATTTGCTGCGTTAAAGAGCCTCGGAATCCACAAAAGGTTCCTGCGTTTTTTGCCTTATATTTGCTTGCCCTTTGCGAAAAATCCGTTGATTTCTTTATTTTCAGATACGCTCTAATGATCACGCAGTTGATATCGATCTAATCCGTCACGGAATGAACTTCTTAGTATTGCTATAACGGGTCCTATATTCTATATAAAAGATATCTTACGCATTCTTTGATCTCTCAATGAGAAACGTGGGGGCAAAAATGCTGCAAATAAAAGTTAATTGGATCTAGAGAATAAACTATATTACGTTTGCTCTACCCATATGTTATGCTTGTGGCATATACCAAGAAAAGAGCAGGTATGGTAAACCGATTCAGAAGCCATGCGCAGAATACGGAGTCTATACACGGACAACGCATTCATGAACAACATCTAATGAAAGAATCGATGGGATGTCAGCTAGGGGTTCGAATCCCCTTAATTACACGTTTTGCGTTTTGATTTTGCTCTTTTTGTATTCTGCTGATGACGTAAGGTACCCTATATCGAAAAATCTGAACCCATTGCTAAACAACGGTTTCAGACATAGAATAACCCTACCTGATCTGGACAATGACAATCATCTGTTCAGATCAGGTAGGGTCGTTCATTCTGGTACGCCCGAAGGGACTCGAACCCCCAGCCTTCAGAACCGGAATCTGACGCTCTATCCAATTGCGCTACGGGCGCGAATGATGTGACCACGTCACACATTTAGATATTATAACAGCCTTCTCCTGGTTTGTAAAGGGGGTAGAAAAGATTTTCTTAAATAGGCAGGCTGGCCTGCCCAGATGGCATAATCGGACCCGCAGGGCGGTATGCAGCCGAATAAAAAGTGGTCAAAACTCAAAAGGAAAAACCCCGTAACCGATAAGTTGCAGGGGTTTCCGGCAGGTGCGTGCAAAAAAGATATCTGACGCCCGCTTCCTCGCGGCGGAGCCCAGCACAGCGGGTCTGACGCGAAAGGGAAGGGCAGCGGCGTGAGCGCGAGACGACTTTTTGATGGAAAGCATAAAAAGTCGTCGCAAGCGATACAAAGCTTGCGACGACATGGTTGCGGGGAGTGGATTTGAGCCACTGACCCCGGGTTATGAGGGAAATATTCCACCTTGAACGCTGTAATGTGCGTCTGACATAAGGGCTGGACTCGCCTTGCACCTTGTTTTAATAGATAATACACCTTGCTACGAAAATAGGTAGCGAGGGCGTGTACCTTGACAAACGGGCTTTCAACGCCTCATGAAAAACCATTGCAGCACAAAAAGCGGTAGGCCAAAACCTGTCGCTGGTCGAAGAATGAAACCGTGAGCGTCAGTCTGGTGCAACCACAAAGTACCCCCAGCTTTTGCAGTTCGTTTACCATGCGACTGGCCCCCTTGCGTTGCTTGATTCGCCAATACCGGCCAGAGAGATAGAGTATCCGTTTCCTGGAGATGACCCATCCAACTTCACAGAGCATGCTTTTCAAATATGGATTTCTCTTATTGATATGAGCGCTCTTACGTTTCCCAGCGCTACTTTTTACTTTTCATGGCAGCCTTTTATCGTTCCCGAAGATCTTCCATAAGCAGCATAATGTGTGTTAAGTGGCGCTGGCTCAATCCAGTAACGTCAATCATAGGACTTACACGGGTATACTTAAGGCACAGATATTTTAGCAAAACGGCTGTATAGCGCAAAGGCCCCGTGCGATTCGGCACGAGGCTTTTACAAGATTAAAGATTGAGTTTATGAGAGCCCAGAAACGGCTTGTAGTTCTCCGTTCAAGACAATATTCCTAAGCGACAGCGCCCGATCAAGCACAAGAATATCCGCCTGTTTTCCGCAAGCAAGGGAGCCAATCTCGCGATCCAGTCCCACAGACCGCGCCGGATTGATGGTTGCCGCTTTCAGGGCGGCCTCCAGGGGGATCCCAAACCCCACGGCCCGCCGGAGGCAGTCGGTCAAGACGGTGATGCTGCCGGCTAGGGAGCCGGTGGCGATGGTGGCGCAGCCATTGGCCACGGTCACGGCCTGGCCGCCCAGATCGTACTCCCCGTCGGGCATCCCGCAGGCGCGCATGGCGTCGCTGATGAGGCAGACCCTGTCCTCCCCGAAGAGCCGGAAGACCGACTGCACTACCGCCGGATGGACGTGGACGCCGTCGCAGATGAGTTCCACATAGGCGTCCGTCCCCACGGCGGCCCCCACGATCCCCGGGTCCCGGTGGTGGAACGCGGGCATTCCGTTGAACACGTGGGTGACGTGGTTGGCGCCCCGGGCGAAGGCTTGACGGGAGGTCTCGTAGTCCGCGCAGGAATGGGCCAGGGAGACGCTGCACATACGGCTGGCCTTCTCCACAAATTCCAACCCGCCCTCAGTCTCGGGTGCCACGGCCACTGTGCGGATCGCTCCGCCGCTGTCCTCCTGGAGCCTGAGAAACAGGTCTAAATTCGGAGGGATGATAAAGTCCGGGTTCTGAGCTCCCCGCTTTTCCACATTAAAAAACGGCCCCTCCATGTTCACGCCCCGGAGGGTAGCCATTCCGGGAACCGCTTGCCCCACGAAGGGACGGGCGGTGCGGTAGATTTGAGACAGGCGCTCTCCCGGCAGGGCCATGGAGGTCCCCAAGAAGCTGGTGACGCCCTGGGAGAGCAGAAAGCGGGCCATGGTCTGGATGGAAGCGCCCTCCCCGTCGCTGAAGTCCGCGCCCACGGCCCCGTGGATGTGGATGTCCACCAGCCCCGGAACCACATAACAATTTGTGGCGTCCAAGCTCTCCTGACCATCGGCTGCCAGTTGGGAACCAATTTCCGCAATATGACCGTTCTGGATCTTCAAATCCATGGTACGAAAACTACCGCCTTCGCAGAACAGGGTTCCATTTTTAATAATCATAATTTTCCGCCTCCAAGAGAGCTGTCGTCCACATAGTAGGCGGCCTTGAATTTGAACTTATCTCCGCGGACAACGGTGCGGTGAATGGCGACCAGGGTGTTTCGCTCATGGCAGAACCGCTCGCAAAGCATGCAAGGCAGGTGAGAGGGGATCTGCAACAGCACACGCTCTTTATTTGATGGGATCAGCGGTGAGAGAACTTCGCTGGCGTCTGTGATTTCCATGTTGAAATAGGTTTCCAGGTAAGAGTAGAGGGAGCCGTCCCGGAGAATGTCCACATCAAAGGTCATAAACCGGCCCTGGGGCAGGTAGCTAGTCTCAATCATCAGGGGGAAGGTCTCGACGGAGCGGAGCCGTACCAGCTTATGCCACTTGGTATTGGGTGGACAGCTCTGGCGAACCAGATCCACGGAATCCAGATACTTGTCCATGTCGATTAGCTCATAGTCCACAACTTGGTTTTTGATTAAAATGTGCTGAGCTTTTAAGCTGCCTGCAAAAGAGTGGAATTTCGTCAGCTTCTGATCAAACACCTTACTTTTGACAAAGTTCCCATTTCCATGCGCCTTGACAATAAAACCGTTCCGATAGAGCTCGTCCAAGGCATGGCGGAGTGTGGAACGGCTGACATGGTACATACTGCAAAGGACGCGCTCTGCTGGCAGGGCTGAGTTTTCCGGGTAAGTGCCGTCCTTAATTCTTTCGCAGATATCCTGGTAAATCTCTTTGTACAACGGCGTACCATCCATATCGCACCCCTCCTCTTGACTGGAATTATACCCGGGCAGGGAATGGCAGTCAAGCAAATACCACCAGTTGTTAATTGGTATGTATCCAATAGGCATACCACTGACGGAATGGACATATTTGCCTATTTGCTATTAAAATATTTATGCAAATGTGATAAAATCAGAGCAACAACCGGGGAGGTGAGAAAATGATTTGTGACCTAATTACGGACCAGAGCTATTTGGAAGACGTGGTATGCGCCGACTGGGAAGAGCTGGTGGAAATTGGCGGCGGCCTTTTGGTGAAGCAGGGTTCTGTGGAGCCGCGGTTTATCCAATCCATCAAGGACACGATCGCTGAATTCGGGGCCTATATGGTTCTGGTGGACGACATCGCGTTTTTCCACGGCCGTCCGGAGGCCGGCGTCAAAGAAACCTCCATGAGCCTCGCGCTCTTACGGAATCCGGTCTATCTGTCGGAAAAGCGCATCAAGGCCGCGTTCACCTTTGCCGCAGTCGATAAGAGCAGTCATCTGGAATTGATGCGGGAATTGGGCGGTTATCTTCAGGACGAGAGCTTTATGGATCTCCTTCGCAATCACGGCGGGAAGACTGCAATCATGGAAAGATTACACAAAGGAGCGAAACTGGAATGAAGTATCAGGAGTACCACAGCGTCATCAAGGAGCAGTTGGAGCGGCAGTTCGACCAGGAGGGGCCCAACATTGAAAAGGCGGCTGAGTATTGCGCGGCCTCCGTGTCCAGCGGCCGGGTTATCCACGTGTTCGGCTGTGGCCATTCCCAGATGTTCGCCATGGAGGTCTTTTACCGGGCTGGTGGGCTGGTCCCCGTCAACGCGCTGCTGATCCCCCACCTGGCGCTCTTCCCCAAGGCCAAGCTGAGCACCCTCCAGGAGCGCGTGGAGGGCTTTACCGGCAATTATCTGGAGCTGGAAGACGTGGACAGCCGGGATACGATGATCATCGTATCCATCTCCGGGCGCAACGCCGGTGTGGTGGATATGGCTCTGGAGGCCAAGAAGATCGGCATGAAGGTGGTGGCCCTGGTCTCCAAGCAGTTCGCGGGCAGCACCACCTCCCGCCACTCCAGCGGCAAGAACCTGATGGAGGTGGCGGACGTGGTCATCGACATCAAGTGTGTGGCCGGAGACGCCGCGCTGGAGATGGAGGGCCTGGAACCCCATTTCTGCGGCACCTCCACCGTGCTGGGTATGTCCGTGATGGAATCCATCGTGGCGCAGACCGTGGAAAACTGCGTGAAGGCCGGGTACCTCCCTCCGATCTATGTCAGCTCCAACCTGGACAAGGGCGACGCCATCAACGACGAGCACATCAAAAAGTACAGTAAGCTAATTTCCTGCCTGTAATTGGGAAAGCGGGCAGAGTCGAGAAGGTCCAAAATCGGCTGGCCGTCGCCGTAAGTACGGCAGCCGCGGTGTCCGGTGCGTGTTGAGCCGCCGGCGGCGCGAGAGGAAGGTAATTATGCATATCGTCTGTGTATGCGGACTGGGCATGGGTTCCAGTCTGATCCTGAAGATGACGGTGGACAAGGCCCTCAAGGAACTGGGCGCTACCGGCCACGAGATCGAGCACTGGGATGCGGGGACCGTGGACAGCAGGGGCGCCGATCTCATCGTCACCTCCGCCGACTTCCAGGAGCGCTTTGCCGGCCGGGACAACGTGATCTTTGTAAAAAACGTGGTCAACACGGCGGAGGTGAAAGAGCAATTGAAAGCCTATCTGGAGGCAAATCGGCTCCTGTGATGGCGTCGTTTCATCATCTATATAAAGAAGGGAAGGAGAAAATATGGCAGTTCTGAATTTTTTCCTGGAGTTATTGCAGACCCCGGCAGTCATTCTGGCAGTGGTGGCCCTGATCGGCCTCCTCGCCCAGCGCAAGAAGGTCCCCGACGTGCTCTCCGGCACCGTCAAGACCGCCCTGGGTTACCTGGTCCTCTCGGCGGGCTCCAGCCTGCTCGTCACGGAAATTCTCCCGTTCGTGGGACTCTTCCAAGAGGTCTTCCATCTCAGCGGGTTCGCTACCGGCTCGGAGATCATCGTAGGCGCCATCCAGAAGTCAGTCCCCGTCATCGCTTCCACCTCGGCTATCATCATGGGCGTCGGTTTCCTGGTGAACATCGTCCTGGCCCGGGTCACCCCCCTCAAGTACATCTTCCTCACCGGCCATATGATGTGGATCAGCTCCGTGGCCGTGGCCTTCTCCCTCTATGAGGCTGGCTTCAGCAATGGCTTGATCATCGCAATCGGCAGCGTGATCCAGGGCGCGATCCTCACCCTACTGCCCGCCATCGCGCAGCCCATCGTCCGCAGGATCATCGGCAGCAACGACATCGCCATCGCCCACCTCACCACCCTGGGCACCGTCTCCTCCGCCTATGTGGGTAAGCTGGTGGGCCGCAACAGCAAGAGCGCCGAGGACATGAAGCTCCCCGAGGGGCTGAAGTTCTTTAAGGACACCTCTATGTCCATCGCCATCGTCATGTTCATCTTCTACATGATCGTGGTCATCATGGCCGGACCCGAGGCCGTGGGCGCTTACTCCGGCGGTACGAACTACATCATCTTCGGCCTTTTGAAGGCGCTGGGCTTCACCGCTGGCGTGCTGGTCCTGCTCCAGGGCGTCCGGATGTTGCTGGGCGAGCTGGTTCCCGCCTTTAAGGGCATCTCCGACAAGCTGGTCCCCAACGCGGTCCCCGCGCTGGATGTCCCCGCCCTCTTTGGGTTTGCCCCCAACTCCCTGATGCTGGGCTTCATCTTCGCCACCCTGGGCATGATCGTGGCCATGTTTATCTCCTCCGCCCTCTTCGGCGCGGTGCCCCTGGTCTCCATCATCGGCGCCTTCTTTACCGGCGGCGTAGCCGGTATTATGGGCAACGCCCTGGGCGGCCGCATCGGGGCCATGGTCTCCGGTTTTGTCTATGGCGTGGAGCTGATTCTCTTCTCCGGCTTCACCTATATGCTCTTTGGCCGCTTCGCAGCCGTTGGCGCAGAGGGAACCGGGCATGACTGCATCGACGCAATGGCGCTTATGACCCTTATGAAGAGCCCCGTCGTTGGCATCCTCATCATTGTCGCCGCATTCGTGCTCCTCTCTGTACTGGAAGTACGGTATCAGAAGAAGATCGCTGTGGGCGCACAGGCAAAGTAAACAGCGTATTTTAAGGGGCGGAGGGTGGCCAGCCACCCTCCGCCCCTTACGACTCAAGAAGATAGAACAGAAAGGAAGGATACGATGTATTTGACAGAACAGGAATTGAAGGGCCAGTTCCAGGCCGTAGCCCGTACATTAGAGGCCCTGCACGCCAAGCGCGCCGAAGCCGTGGCCGCGCTCGCCGGTGTCCAGACCCTGTGCGCCCTGGGCTGCGGCTCCAGCTTCAGTCTGGCAAAGTCCGCCGCCATCCAGTTTTCCCAGCACACCGGCGTCCCCGCCTACGCCCTGGCCGCCGGGGATCTGCTGGTCAACTTCCACGCCTATGAGAAAATGCTGCGGGGCACGACTCTGCTGCTGCTCTCCCGCTCCGGCTCCACCAGCGAGGTAGTCCGGGCGGCGGAACGCTGCAAAAACGAGCTGGGCTGCAAGCTCCTGTCCATCTGCGCCCGGGAGGGGACGGCGCTGGAGGCCCTGGCCGATTGGAACCTGGCCCTTCCCTGGGCCTTCGACGAGGCTGTGTGCCAGACCCGGACCGTCACGAATCTGTACGTGGCCGCGCTGGGCCTCGCCTGCATCGCGGGCGGCGACGAGGCGGGCCTTTCCGCCCTTGACGCGCTGAAAAGTCATGCCACCGCTTTCTGCCCCGCACAGGAGGCTGCGCTCTCCGCGCTGGCCGCCCAGACCTGGAGCAAGGCGGTGGTGCTGGCCGACAGCGGCATGGCGGGCCTTTTGGAGGAGGGGGCGCTGGCGTTTAAGGAGATCTGCCGCCGGGACTCCAACCACTATCACCTCCTGGACGTCCGCCACGGCCCCATGGTGCAGATTGGGGCGGACACGCTGGTGATCGCGGTTCTGTCCTCCGGGGATCGGGCATTGCAGGCCGCACTCCTGTCCGACGTGGCGCGGAAGACTGGCCATCTGCTGGTGCTGGACTGCGCCTCTTCCGGCGACGCTCTGCCGGGCACGCGCATCCAGCTTCCGGAGTGCGGCGATGACGACGCAAAGGCCGTCTTTGCACTTTTCTGCATCCAGCTTCTGTGCTTCCACCACGCGATTGCCCGGGGTGTCGATCCGGACAAGCCGGAGGGATTGGACCCATGGATCAAGCTGTGAATCAAAACCCCGTGCGGGAGCTGCTCCGCAGGCGGGAGCAGGGCCGTGAAAAGGGGATTTACGCCTGTTGCAGCGCCAACGAGTATGTGATCCGCGCCGCCATCCGGCGCGCCAGGGACCGGGACACCGTAGTCCTGGTGGAGGCCACCGCCAACCAGGTGAATCAGGACGGCGGTTACACGGGCATGAAACCGGCGGACTTCCGTGCCTTTCTGAACCGGCTTGCGGCGGAGGAGGGGATGCCCCAGGCGCGTGTCTTCTGCGGAGGGGATCATCTGGGCCCCCTCACCTGGCGGAATCTCCCCGAGGCCGAAGCCATGCCCAGGGCGCTGGAGCTGGTACGCGGGTATGTTCTGGCCGGGTTTTCCAAAATCCACATCGACACCAGTATGCGCCTGGCGGACGATGATCCCTCCGCCCGGCTGCCGGATGAGACCATCGCCCGCCGGGGTGCGGAGTTATGCGCGGCGGCGGAGGACGCTTTCGCGATGTTCCGCACCGCCCATCCCGGCGCCCCTGCCCCGGTCTACGTCATCGGGAGCGAGGTTCCCATCCCCGGGGGCGCCATGGAAAACGAGGAGACCGTCGCCGTGACAAAGCCGGAGGACTGCAAGGCGACCCTGGAGGCCTTCTGGGCTGCGTTCACCCGGCGGGGGTTGAAAGACGCCTGGGATCGGGTCATCGCCCTGGTGGTCCAGCCCGGCGTGGAGTTCGCGGACGAGAGCGTGGTGGAATACGACCGCGCCGCCGCCCGGGATCTGACGGCCTCCCTGGACGCGTGGCCCGGATTGGTCTTCGAGGGGCACTCCACCGACTATCAGTCCAAGGAGCGGCTGCGGGAGATGGTGGAGGACGGCATCGCCATTCTAAAGGTTGGCCCCGCCCTCACCTTCGCCCTCCGGGAGGGGCTGTTCGCCCTAGAGCGGATCGAAGCGGAGCTGGGCCGGCTGCGACCCTTCCCAGCCAGCGCGTTTCGTGATACGCTGGAGTGGGCCATGCGGGAGAACGACCAGTACTGGGGCGGCTACTACCACGGCCATGAATCCGACCAGCGGTATGCCAGAGCGTTCAGCTTTTCCGACCGGGCGCGGTATTACCTCCCCGCCCCTCGCGTCTCGGCCGCCGTGACCACGCTGCTCCACAACTTGGACCGGGAGGGCATCCCGCTGGCGCTGCTCAGCCAATACCTGCCCACCCAATATCAGCGTGTCCGGTCCGGGCAGCTCCCTCTGCGCGCGGCGGATTTACTGCTGGACCACGTGGGCGACTGGATCGATGACTATCTATACGCGACGCTGGCGCAGAGATAAGGGACGGCCATGTATCCTACACTGTTATTTGATATGGATGGCACCCTCATCGACTCCGCGGATGGGGTGTTTCAATCCCTGCGCTACGCCATGGAGTCTGTAGGAGGCCCGGAGCTTCCACGCGGCGCGGTGCGGCACTTTCTCGGGACCCCCATCGAGCGGGTCCTACAAACGCGGTTCGGCTGTGACGCACAGACTGCGCTTCTGGTCCGGGAACGGTTTTTGAACCACTACCGGGATCACGGCCTTTATGCCACCGTCCCGGTTCCCGGTATGGTCGAGCTGACCGCCCGGCTCAAGACCGCCGGGTTCCGGCTGGCCATCGCCACCTGCAAGCCCTGGGCCTACTGCGGGCCCACGCTGGCGCAGTGCGGCTTTTTGGACTGCTTCGAGGCGGTCTCCGGCAGCTACCACAACGGCGTCCCAGAGGAGAAGGCGGCGGTCATCCAGGAGGCCCTGCGCCTCCTGGATGCTCCCGCGGAGACCGCGCTGATGATCGGCGACCGGGCGGACGATGTGCTTGGCGCCCGGACCTGGGGGATTCCCTGCCTGGGGGTGGAGTTTTGCGGCTATGCCGACCCCGGCGAGCTGGCGGGGGCGGGCGCCGTGGCGGTGGTCCGTACCGCCGGTGAGCTGGAGCGCTTTTTGACCGTGAGGGCGGACGGAAATTCAGAAATGAGGTGAACGCAATGGAGCTATTGGGGAAGCCGGTGTCGCAGGGCGTTGTCATCGGCGAAGTTCTGAGGTATGAGCCCTTCCGCCCCGAAGTGGAGGAGAGTCCCATCCCGGCTACGGAGGTTCCCCAGGCGCTGGCGCGGTATGAGCAGGCTCGCGCCAGCGCCCGGGCGGAGTTGGCCGCGCTGGAGGAGAAGTTGAAGGGCGGAGATCCGGACAAGGCCAAGATCCTCGCCGCCCACCGGGACATTCTGCTGGACCCGGCCATGGACGAGGAGATTCGCGCCCTGGTGAAGAGTCAAAATGCGAGCCCTGACGCGGCGATTGCCCAGGTGTACGACACCTACGCGGCCGTGCTGGGCCGGTCAAAAAATCCCATGATGCGCGAACGGGCCTCCGACCTGGCGGACGTCAAGCTCCGCCTACTGCGCTGCTGGGCTGGAGCGCCGGAACGGGACCTCTCCTCGTTGCCTGAGCCGGTCATCGTGGTGGCGGACGACCTCTTCCCGTCGGACACGGTGGCGCTGGACCGGGCCCATGTGCTGGGTATTGTCACCCAGGTGGGCGGCGTAACCTCCCACACCGCCATCATTGCCCGCAGCTATGAAATCCCAGCGGTCCTGGGCGTAGCCGGGGTAATAGAATGTCTGACGGACGGACAGACCGTAATCCTGGACGCCGTGGAGGGTAAGATCCTGACGGAGCCCTCGGAACAGGAGCTAACGGCTTATAGGGCAAAGGCGGATCAGGTGGCCGCCCGCCTGCGGGAGGAGAAGACCTACTTGAGCACCGAGCCGGTCACCCGGGACGGCGTCCGGCTGGAAGTCCGCCTCAACGTGGCGGCGGTCAATGACCGTGAGCTCTCCGGCACGGCCCACACAGATGGGTGCGGTCTCTTCCGGACGGAATTTCTTTACCTGAGCGGCGATCGTCTGCCCGGTGAGGAGGAGCAGTTCCAAGCCTATCAAAAAGTGCTCGCCGCCTTTGGGTCCAAGCCGGTGGTGCTGCGCACCATGGACATCGGCGGGGATAAGCAGCTTCCTGCCCTGGAACTGCCCAAGGAGAGCAATCCCTTCCTTGGCATCCGCGGGCTGCGGCTCTCGCTGGACCGGATGGACCTGTTCCGCATCCAAATCCGCGCCGCGCTCCGGGCCTCGGTCCATGGAAACCTGAAGATCATGATGCCCATGGTGGGCGCGTTGGACGAGGTGCGCGCGGCCAAGATGGTCTTCAAAGAGGAGGGCGCCGCGCTGGACGCGGCGGGTATCCCCTGGGACCACGGGACCGAGCTCGGAATCATGGTGGAGGTGCCCTCCATCGCGCTGATTGCCGATTTGATCGCCGATGAGGTGGACTTCGTCAGCGTGGGAACCAACGACCTGACCCAGTATCTCTGTGCCGCCGACCGGATGAACCCGGCGGTCCGGCCCTACTATCAGGAGTACCATCCGGCGGTCTTTCGCGTCTTGAACGATCTGGCCCGCACCTTCCAGACCGCAGGAAAGAGCGTCAGCGTCTGTGGGGAGCTGGGGGGTGATCCTCTGGCGATTCCGGTTCTGGCTGGACTGGGCATCCACAAGCTGTCCATGGGGCGCTCCTCCGTCCCCGCTGCCAAACGTGTCATTCGGAATTTGAATATGGCCGACGCGAAGGCGCTGGCCCAAGAGGTTCAAGGTATGAAGACCGCGGAAGACATCAGAGCCCGGCTCACCGCCTTTGCGGAGCGGGCGACAGAAGGGAGTAATCAGCATGTATAGCAGAGAGATCGTCGTCGTCAACGAATCCGGGCTCCATGCCCGCCCAGCCTCGGATTTCGTGGGGCTGGCCGGAACCTTTCAGTCCCGCGTCGAGCTTCAGCGTGTGGGTGAGGAGGACAAGTACAACGCCAAGTCCATTATCATGCTCATGTCTCTGGGTCTGGCCCAGGGAGAGCGGGCCATTCTTTCCGCTGAAGGCGAGGACGAAAAGGAAGCGGTGGACGCCCTGGCCGAGCTGGTGGCGCAGATGAAGGATTGAAAATATGGCATTGGTGAAATAGCAGACAGCTTCTTTTGGACGCCCAAGCCCACGGCTATGCCGTGGGCGCGTTCAACGTAGAGGACATGGAGATGATCCAGGCGGTCATCGCGGCGGCGGAGGCGGAACACGCGCCGGTCTTCCCCCAGACCACCCCCGGCACCCTCTGCGCCCAGGCCGCGGCGGACGGCTACACCTCCCTCGTGATCGACGGCTCCAAGCTGTCCCTGGAGGAGAACATCGCCCTCGCCCGCCGAGTGGTGGAGATGACCGCTGCCTACCCGCACCGCCCCGCAGTGGAGGCCGAGCTGGGCAGGCTGGGCGGGAAGGAGGACAGCCTGGAGGTGAAACACGGCGATGACCTCTACACCGACCCGGAGGAGGCCGCTCGGTTCGTGGCCGAGACGCGGTGAGCGTCCCCTTGGTGTTCCACGGCTCCTCCGGCGTCCCGGATGAGGACGTCCAGCACGCGATCAAGCTGGGCATCTGCAAGGTAAACTTCGCCACCGTATCGCTGTGTGCGGGGCGCAGAATCGGGCTTGTGGTAAAATATCAACAGGGACTGCCCTCCGCGCCGTGAAAGGGCCAGCCGGATAGGTCCAAACCCCGGTGGTATAGACATCATTTATAGTGGACTCGCCGCTCACCAAATGGTGAGGGTACGTTTTATCAGCTTGAGGACAAGAGCTGCGTTCACCAGATCTCGATAGGCATAGAGCCGGATGGCGGGCCGAATCGGAAGTCCTTCAAGGGAAGGACCCGGGCGGAAGGTATCGAGCGGAAAGAGAAGTATTTTGAAGAGCAAAAACGCATGGCGGACATCGAGAAAGAGCGGGAAGCGCAGCGCCAGCGCGAGGCCGAGGAAGCCGCCCGGCTGGAGCATCCGTCCGAGGCCGAAACGCTGTTAAAGATGCGTTTATGCCGTGGCTTGAGTTGTATAAGGCTCCTCCCATCAAGAAGTCCACGACCTACGGGACGTATCTCGACCTGTACCACACGCATTATCTCCCTTGCCTTGGGGAGATGAAACTGTGCGAGATTACGCAGGACACGATCCAGACCTATTACCAGAAACTTCCAAAAAACGGGGCGCAGAAGGCCGGCAGGCCCGGCGGCCCGTCCGCCAAGACCATCCGGAACCACCACATGTTTCGGAAAGACTTTTTCGGCTATGCGCAGGGGCGGTATAAGCTGGATGGAAATCCCACCGATTTACCGGCCGGAGAAAAGGCGAGCTGCTGCTGCGCCACCTCTTTACCTTGCAGCACTTGAACTGGCCGAACCCAGACAATCTGCTGTTTCCCTCCAAGACGGGAACCTATATCGCTCCCAAGAGTTTTGAGATTCGTCTTGCCGCAGTTTCTAAGCGTTGCGAGATTAAGAGAATGAACCCCAACGGCCATGCTTCGGTTTCCACGAGGTAGATCTATACCTACAAGAGCACCGAGGTGGAGCGGGAGGCCATCACCAATTTTACAGACTGTCTGAACGTGAAGGCGCAGAAGACCGCCGCCGCGCAAAAATAAGAGGAAGCTGGACATTTTGAAGGAAAAATAAAATGATTCCCCGTGTAAGAGGGAGACAGACTCTTCAATCAAAACAGTTGCAAATTACAACGGGACAGAGAAAAACCCTGAAACCATTGCGGTTTCAGGGTTTTATGGTTGCGGGGAGTGGATTTGAACCACTGACCTCCGGGTTATGAGCCCGACGAGCTACCAAGCTGCTCTACCCCGCGATGTTGGTGCCGGAGACCGGGGTCGAACCGGCACGGGATTTCTCCCACGGGATTTTAAGTCCCGGGCGTCTGCCAATTCCGCCACTCCGGCGAGTTGCTCCCGTTCTCCGCGCTTTTGGGTGCTCAAATAGAATAGCATAACCCCGCCTCTTTGTCAAGCGTCGCTCAACAAAAAACTTGTGACGAAAAAGTTTGAAAAAATACATAAAAACCTTTATTTTGAGATTGTTTTTGCTGCACATAAAAATTTATTACAAAAGTTATTTGATATAAAAAGAAAAAATACCTAAACTGATTGGAGCAAAATAAATTTAATTTGGTAAAATAATCAAAATTTTACTTGACAATTTAGGGCTATAGCGGTATTATCTCAGTGTAAAAATTGTTTGCATACAAGTAAATTGCAAACAAAGCAGCAAGGGTGTCATATTAATAAGGAGGGTTTTCAAATGAATAATCTGCTCATGGAAGTCGAAAACGAGATTGCGGTGGTAACGATTAACCGCCCCAAGTCCCTCAACGCCCTGAACAGCGAAACCCTGGCAGAGCTGAACACCTGTCTGGCGGAGATCGAGGGCCGCACGGATATCAAGGTGGTCATCCTGACGGGCTCCGGCAGCAAATCCTTTGTGGCAGGCGCCGATATCTCCGAGATGGTCAACGCCACCCCTGCCGAGGGCCGCGCCATGGGCCTGCTGGCCCGAGAGGCTTTCGGCCGTCTGGAGAACATGCCCCAGGTGACCATCGCGGCTGTGAACGGCTTTGCTCTGGGCGGCGGCTGCGAGATCTCCATGGCCTGCGACATCCGCGTGGCCGCTGAAAACGCCAAGTTTGCCCAGCCCGAGTGCGGCCTGGGCATCCTGCCCGGCTTCGGTGGCACCCAGCGTCTGGCCCGTCTGGTGGGCAAGGGCCGCGCCAAGGAGATGATCTTCACCTGCGATATGATCGACGCCCAGGACGCCTACCGCATCGGCCTGGCCAACCACGTGGTGCCCCAGGAGGAGCTCCTCGATTACTGCAAGGCGATGGCCGGCCGTATCATGAAGAACGCCCCCTACGCCGTCTCCCTGGCCAAGCAGGTCATCAACTCCGGCGCCGACATGGATCTGGACAACGGCCTGAAGCTGGAGGCCAACATCTTCGGCCTATCCTTCTCCACGGAGGACAAGAAGGAAGGCATGACCGCGTTCCTGGAGAAGCGCAAGGAGAAGCACTTTATCGGCAAGTGAGCCGGCGCCTGGGAACCCGATGAAAACGAAGAAACGGGAGGATCAATACATATGGGCAAAAAACCCGTGATTACTGCGGCCGAGGCCGCTAAAATGGTCCAGGACGGCATGACCTTTACCACCAGCGGTTTTGTGGCCAGCGCCATGCCAGAGGCGCTGAACAAGGCTCTGGAGCAGCGCTTCCTGGAGAGCGGCTCCCCCAAAGACCTGACGCTTTTCTACGCCGCCGCCCAGGGCAACCGGGACGGCAGCGGCGCCGACCATTTCGCCCACGAGGGGATGCTCAAGCGTGTCATCGGCGGGCATTACAACATGGTGCCGGAGCTGGGCAAGCTGATCAACGCCGACAAGCTGGAGGCGTACAACCTGCCCCAGGGCACCCTGTCCCAGCTCTACCGGGACATCGCGGGGCACAAGGTGGGCCACATCACCCATGTGGGCCTGAACACCTTTGCCGATCCCCGCATCGAGGGCGGCAAGCTCAACCGCGTCACCACCGAGGACATCGTCGAGGTGGTGGAGGTGCTGGGTGAGGAGAGACTGCTCTACAAGGCCCTGAAATTTGACATCGGCTTCATCCGGGGCTCCTATGCCGACGAGAACGGCAATGTGACCCTGGAGCACGAGTGCTGCACGCTGGAGGCCACCTCCATTGCCCAGGCCGTCAAGAACAGCGGCGGCAAGGTGGTGGTCCAGGTGGAAAAGGTGGTCCAGCACGGCGATCTGGACCCCAAGCTGGTGAAGATCCCCGGAATCTATGTGGACGCCATCGTGGTTTGTGAGAACAAGGAGGACCACGCGCAGTGCCAGGGGTGCGAGTACGACGGGTCCATGACCGGCGACTTCCACGTGCCTCTGGGCAGCCTGGAGTACCCCCCCATGAGCGCCAAGAAGATCATCGGCCGCCGGGCGGCTATGGAGCTGCAGCCCGACAAGGTGGTCAACCTGGGCATCGGCATTCCGGAGTACATCTCTATGGTGGCCAACGAGGAGGGCATCGGCGACTACATGACCCTGACGGTGGAGGCCGGCCCCGTGGGCGGCGTGCCCCAGGGCGGCCCCAAGTTCGGCGGGTCGGTCAACGTGGAGGCCATTCTGGACCAGCCCTACCAATTCGACTTCTATGACGGCGGCGGCGTGGATCTGGCCTTCCTGGGCCTGGCTCAGGCGGACAAGGACGGCAACATCAACGTCTCCAAGTTCGGCCCCCGGATCGCGGGCTGCGGCGGCTTTGTCAACATCACCCAGAACGCCAAAAAGGTGTTCTTCTGCGGCACCTTCACCGCAGGCGGCATCAAGACCCATGTGGAGGACGGCAAGCTGGTCATTGACCAGGAGGGCCGGGAGCAGAAGATGATCGACACCGTGGAGCAGATTACCTTCTCCGGCGCGTACGCCAACAAGACCGGACAGCCTGTCATGTACATCACCGAGCGCGCCGTCTTTGAGCTGCGAAGCGACGGGGTGTACCTCACCGAAGTGGCGCCGGGCATCGACGTACAGAAGCAGGTCGTTGACCAGATGGGCTTCACTCCCAAGATGGAGGCCGGCGGGCCCAGACTCATGGACGCGCGCATCTTCGCGGAGGGCCTCATGGGCCTCAAATAAGCCAGAGCACCAGAAAAACGGCGGCGCTTTGCGGTCCGGACAACGGAAGCTGCCCGACGGCGGGGCGCCGCCCCTTTTCAGACTCCATCCGAGCGTCCACCCCACATCATGCTACTAAGAGGGAAGGAGATTTTCCTTTGAACTTTGGAATTTTGGTTCTGGTGATTGCCCTGATCCTGTTCGGCGTGCTGGCATTCAAGCAACTGTCGGCCCTGATTCTGGCTCCCCTGGTCACCATCTTCGTCATCGTGTTCTCCGGCCTGGCCTCCGGCAGCGAGATCGCCATCCTGGCCAGTCTGAAGAACGACTTTATGCCCGCCGCCTCCTCCTACGTGACGAGCTATTTCCTGACATTCTTCGTCGGGGCTCTGTTTGGCGCCGTCTACCAGTTCACCGGCGCGGCTAAGTCCATCGCCAAGTTCCTAGCCGGACTGTGCCACGGCAAGCTGGTCGCACCCATCGTCATGACCATCACCGGCATTCTGACCTACGGCGGCGTGTCCGGCTTCGTGGTCTTCTTCGTCATCTATCCCATCGCCCTGCAGCTCTTCCGGCAGGCCAACCTGACGAGAAGGCTGATCCCCGCCGCCATCTCCGCCGGCTGCTGGACCTTCTCTATGTACGGCCCGGGCTCCCCCTCCATCCAGAACGTCATTCCCATCCAGTCCTTGGGCACCACGCCCACCGCCGGCGGTATCGGCGCCTGGGCGGCCATGATTGCCTCCTATGTGCTGATCTTCGCCTGGCTGGAGTACCGCTCCCGCTTCTTCACCAAGAAGGGCATCGTGTTCATCGACAGCTCCCTGCGCACCCAACTGGACCCCAGCGAGCTGACGGAGGACGAGAATGAGGACCTCCCCAGCCCCATCATTGCCTTCATCCCCATCATCCTCATCCTGTTCTTCTTCAATGCACCCCTGTTCCAGAGGGCTGACGGCACCATGGGCGGCCTGCCCGTCGAGACCTCCGTATTCATCGGTGTGGCTGCTGCCACCATCCTGATGTTCCCCCGGGTCAAGGGCGGCATCAATGGATGGGTCCAGGTGTTCAATAAGGGCGCTGCCGATTCCGGCGTGGCCATCCTGAACACCGCCATCGTCGTCGGCTTCGGCGGCGTGGTCAAGGGTACCCAGGGCTTTGCCGATCTGGTGGAGGCCCTCAAGCACCTCAACATGCACCCCCTCTTCTTCGTCATGATCACCGTGGCCATCTGCGCCGGCGCCTGCGGCTCCGCCTCCGGCGGCATGGGCGTGGCCTTTGACGCCCTGAAGGACACCTACGCCGCTCTGGGCGCCACCATGCCCCAGGTCCACCGGATCGCCGCCATCGCCGCCGGTACGCTGGACACTCTGCCCCATCAGGGCGCGCAGATCACGCTGCTGGGTATCTGCAAGATGACCCACAAGGAAGCCTATTTCGACATCATGGTGACCCAGATCATCATTCCCTTCATCGCCTGTTTCCTGTTCATCGGCCTGTCTGTCATGGGCCTCTGCTGATCTATCCCCTCGGCAGGACCGAAACGAATCCCAACCGTCCCCAAAGATCCGGGGCCCCACAGGGCGCCGGATCTTTTTTATCTTTGGGAAAAATTTCGGCACATATTACGGTGGGAAGGGCATATACTGGCATGTGTTGACTTGATCGGAAGGAGGGCAGAGCATGCCAGAGAAGCAGGAGAGCCGTGAGAACCCCCGCTGCGAGCCCCGGGGAGATGTAGACGACCTGATTTTTTGCTCCAGCACTGAGCCCATGCAGAGCGACCGCTGAAACCGCCCGCCCGCCGGGCGGTTTTTCACGGGTAATTTTCCGCCGCGCGGATCGTTTTTCCCTTTACATACCACCCGCTTCCGGGTATAATATGAGGGCGATTGAAACGGAAGTGAGCGTGAAACGATGCTGCAGTTTGATGAATATAAGGTGAAGCTGAACAATCTGCGCCCCGCTCTGGAGGAGCTGTCCCAGGCCCTGAACCTGGCCAGCGCCGCCCAGGAGCTGGAGATGCTGGAGTCGGAGAGCGCCGCTCCCGGATTTTGGGACAACCTGGAAAAATCCCAGAAGGTGACCCAGCGGATGAAGCAGCTCCAGAACAAGCTGGAGGCCCAGAAGCGCCGGGAGAGCCACTGGGAGGACCTGCTGACCCTGTGCGAGATGGGCAACGAGGAGGAGGACGGCTCCCTGGTGCCCGAGGTGGAGGAGGGGTACGCCAGACTGGAGCAGGACATGGAGGAGGCCCGGCTGTCCACCCTGCTCACCGGCGAGTACGACAACTCCAACGCCATCCTCACCATCCACGCCGGGGCCGGCGGCACCGAGGCCCAGGACTGGGCCCAGATGCTCTACCGCATGTACACCCGCTGGGCCGAGCGCCACGACTATACCTATCAGGTGGTGGACTACCTGGACGGCGACGAGGCCGGCATTAAGTCCGCCACCATCATGATCCAGGGGGAGAACGCCTACGGCCACCTGAAGAGCGAGCACGGCGTCCACCGGCTGGTGCGGGTGTCCCCCTTCGACGCCAACGCCAGGCGGCAGACCTCCTTCGCCGCCCTGGAGGTCATGCCGGAGATCCCCGACGACGTAGAGGTGGACATCCGGCCCGAGGACATCGAGATGCAGGTCTACCGCTCCTCCGGCGCCGGCGGCCAGCACATCAACAAGACCTCCTCCGCCGTCCGACTCATCCACAAGCCCACCGGCGTGGTGGTGGCCTGCCAGACCGAGCGGAGCCAGTTTCAAAACAAGGACACCTGTATGCGGATGCTCCGCTCCAAGCTGGTGGAGCTCAAGATGCAGGAGCACGCGGAAAAGATCTCCGACATCAAGGGCGTGCAGCTTAAGATCGAATGGGGCAGCCAGATCCGCTCCTACGTCTTTATGCCCTACCAACTGGTGAAGGACAACCGCACCGCCTATGAGACCAGCAACATCAACGCCGTCATGGACGGCGATTTGGATGGATTCATCAACGCCTACCTCACCTGTGAGGCTACGGGCAACTGGGCGACCAAATAAAAAGACGGCAGGCGGGAAATACGAAGCGTATTCCCCGCCTGTTTGACTGCCGGGACAGGGTGGAATGCGGCGAAAAAATCTGTCCCCCGTCCTTGTAATCCTGTCACCGATTTGTTACTATTAGGATATCCAAGGACGGCTTGGAACTTCCGAGAAATGGAACGAAAGGTGGAAACGAAAAATGAAGCAGAAGAAGCTGCTGTCGCTGCTGCTGGCTGTGGCCATGGCGTTCAGCCTGACCGTACCGGCCGTGGCGGCAGAGGGCGACGCCGCAGGCACGGAGAGCGGCAAGATCGTAATCCTGCACACCAACGACGTACACTGCGGCATTGATCAGGCCAAGAACGACGCAGGGGAGGTGACCAACATCGGCTATGCGGGCGTGGCCGCGTACAAGACCGCCATGGAGGCGGCCTACGGCGCGGAGAACGTGACGCTGGTGGATGCCGGCGACGCCATCCAGGGCGGCCCCATCGGGACGCTGTCCAAGGGCGCGTACATCGTGGAGATTATGAACCAGGTGGGCTACGATTTGGCCATTCCGGGCAACCACGAGTTTGACTACGGCATGGACAACTTCCTGACCTTGGCGCGGGAGAAGGCGGAGTATGCCTATCTGTGCGCCAACTTCACCGACCTGGAGGGGAAGGCGGTGCTGGACGGCTATCAGGTGCTGACCTACGGCGACGTGAAGGTCGGCTACGTGGGCATCGATACGCCGGAGTCCTTCACCAAGTCCACCCCGACCTATTTCCAGGACGCCGCGGGGAACTATATCTACAGCTTCAGCCAGGGCAACGAGGGCAAGGACCTGTATGACGTGGTGCAGAAGGCGGTAGACGCGGCCAAGGCAGAGGGCGCCGACTACGTGGTGGCGCTGGGGCACCTGGGCGTGGACGAGCAGAGCTCCCCCTGGACCTCCACCGAGGTGATTGCCAACACCACCGGCATCGACGTGCTGATCGACGGGCACTCCCACAGCACCTTTGCCAAGACCGAGAAGAACCAGGCCGGGGAGGACGTGCTGGTGGCCCAGACGGGCACCAAGCTGGCCAACCTGGGCAAGGTGGTCATCGACACCAAGACGGGCGAGATCACCAGCGAGCTGGTGGCGGCCAAGGACTGCGCCGCTGAGGACGAGGCCACTGGGGCCTTCGTGAAGGGCATCAACGACGAGTTTGCCGGGGTGCTGAAGAAGGTCGTGGCCAAGACCGATGTGGACCTGACCACCAAGGACCCGGCCACTGGGAAGCGCGCGGTGCGCAGCGCCGAGACCAATCTGGGCGACCTGTGCGCGGACGCCTACCGGGTGATGCTGGACGCCGACGTGGCCTTTGTCAACGGCGGGGGCGTGCGGGCCGACATCCCCGCGGGGGAGATCACCTATGAGCAGATCATCAACGTGCATCCCTTCGGCAACGAGGCCTGCGTGGTGGAGACCACGGGCCAGGACATTCTGGACGCGCTGGAGATGGGCGCGCGTGTGACGCCGGAGGAGAACGGCGGGTTCCTGCAGGTCTCCGGCCTGACCTATACCATCGACACCTCGATTCCCTCCCCGGTGGTGCTCAACGACGAGAAGGAGTTCGTGAAGGTGGACGGCGAGCGCCGGGTAAAGGACGTGAAGGTGAACGGCGAGGCCATTGACCCCGCCAAGACCTACACGCTGGCCTCCCACAACTATATGCTGAAGTCCGGCGGCGACGGCTTCGTTATGTTCAAGGACGATGCCCTGCTGAAGGACTGCGTGATGATCGACAACCAGGTGCTGATCAACTACATTGTGGACGAGCTGGGCGGCGTGGTGAGCGCCGACTACTCCGACCCCAAGGGCCAGGGCCGCATCACGGTGGTGGGCGCCCCGGCTGAGGAGCCCGAGGCTCCCGCCGACTGGGCGGATGTGGATCAGAGCGCCTGGTACGCCGCCGCGGTGAACTACGTCATCGAACACGGCGTCATGGGCTCCACCGATGCCCGTGTGAAGGTCTTCGCCCCCAACGGCACCGTGACCCGGGCCACTGTGTACCAGACGCTCTACAACATGGCCGGTAAGCCCGCCGTGGCGGAGGCCGCCAGCTTCTCCGACGTGGCTGGCACGTGGTCCGCCGACTCCGCCGCCTGGGCGGAGGACGTGGGGTTGACCACCGGCGACGGCACCGGCGCCTACGCCGGCGACCGCAACGTCACCCGCGCCGAGATCGCCACCATCTTCGCCCGGTACGCTGCGCTCAATAACATGGTCACCGCCGCCGGCGACCTCAGCACCTACGCCGACGTGGCTGACGTGGCCGAGTGGGCCAAGGACGGCATGTGTGTGGCTGTGGGCTCCGGCATCATCGGCGGCAAGCCCGGCAACCTGCTGGACCCCAACGGCACCGCCGTCCGCACCGAGCTGGCCACCATCCTGATGAACTACTCCAAGCTGGAGCCGTCCAATACCGTGGAGACCGACACCTACACCGCCATCACCGTCTCCATTGAGAACGACGGCCGTCAGGTGCCCGCCGTCATCACCCTGCCCAAGGGCGAAGGCCCCTTCCCCGCAGTGGTCATGAATCACGGCCACGGCGGCAGCAAGGATGAGAACGTGGGCTTCGGCGGCGTGGCCGCCGCCCTGGCGGAGGCTGGCATCGCCTCCGTCCGCATGGACTTCCCCGGCTGCGGTGACTCCACCGAGCCCTTTACCAAGAACACCCTGACCAACATGAAGTCCGACTCCAACGCCTCCCTGGCCTACCTGCTGGCCAATTACCCCATCGACGCCGACAAGCTGGGCATCATGGGCTATTCCATGGGTGGCCGCCTGGCCCTGGAGATCGTCAGCGAGAAGGAGAACCCCTACAAGGCCGTGGTCCTGCTCTCCGCCGCCGCCAACCCCGGCGAGGAGTCCATTGCCGGCATCCTGCCCGCCGGCAGCAGCATTGACGCCGCCGTCGCCGCCGCCAAGGAGAAGGGCTCCTTCGACTACACCACCCGCTACGGCCAGAACCTGTCCCTGTCCGCCCAGTGGTTCGAGGACATGCTGGTGGACCCCCTGGCCGCCATCAAAAACTACACCGGCCCCATGCTGGTGCTCCACGGCGACAAGGATGACGTGGTTACCGACGCCACCAACAAGCTCATCGTGAAGGCCTATCCCGCCGCGGAGGAGGTTATCGTACCCGACGCCGACCACGGCTATGGCTTCTACTCCGAACAGCCCGACGTGACCGCCGCGGTGGAGGGCAACATTTCCGCCTTCTTCTCCAGGCATCTGCTGGGCAAGATGTCCATGGCCGACTATCTGGCCGTCACCGCGTATGACTGGTTTGCCACCGGCAAGACCGACTACACCATCCAGGGCAAGATGGTCTCTGCGGCCACCGACGTCTACAACAACCTGGAGGACGCCAGCTACACCGCCCAGCCCAACGGCGAGGACGTGATTCTGAAGGGCACCAGCGGCGAGGAGTGGGTGACCAAGCTGTCCAAGGTCATCAAGACCTATACCAAGGCCGACGGCACCGAGCTCACCGCCGCGGATTTTGCCGCCGACACCTACATCGACCTGAAGACCAAGCCCACCACCGGCAACTTCGCCTGCTTCATCCCCGCCGAGCTCCAGGTGGAGGTCCAGACCGCGTGGGGTGACGTGCTCCAGGCCAATCGGGCCGGTGTGCCCCACGGCGAGGGCGACTACCTGGTCTGCGGCGCCGGTGAGGACGGCCAGCCCGACCTCAGCGACGTGTGGGTGGTCAACGGGGCTATTTTCCCCGACACCTACGACATGACCAACGCAGTGGCTGCTGACAAGGCCGCCTGAGCAGAGACAGTAAAAAAACTGCGGAGCCATTGGCTCCGCAGTTTTTTTATGAAAGCTCCTGGTCGGACAGCCAGGTGAGGAAGCTCCGGGCCAGCTCCAGCTTTTTGGGCGTCATGCCCCGGAGCAGCTCGGCCACCCCCCGCCACTCCTCTCCGGCGGGCCGGGCGGTCCCCACCAGAAACGCGTCCGGCGTGGTGTCCAGGGCCAGCGAAAGACGCATGACGACTTCAATGGAGGGAATGGAGATGCCCCGTTCAATGCTGGACAGATACTTATAGCCGATGTCAGCCTTCTCCTCCACAGCCGACTGTTTGAGGCCGAGCTGCTTCCTGCGCCGGGCAATTCTTTTGCCGATTTCGTGATAATCCAAATCCATGATACACCTCCATACGCCTAGCATATGGAAAATCACGGCGCAATAAACATGCTATAAGCAAGAAACCGACTTGACACATTATTATTCAAGCTATATAATGAATTATCGCCTTAAAATACGAATCTTGGAGGGAGAGAGATGTTCCAAAAGATGTACTTTGCCCTGTTCAACGCCATCACCGACAGCCTGACCCAGCTCGAGGCCCGGAATTACGGCGAGGCGGAACACATCCTCCGGGAAGCCCAGAAGCAGGCGGAGACCCTCTTTCTGGAAGGGCAGGATGCCCCTTGACAGCCTCGGATTTTGGTGATATAGTGTCTGCGTTGCAGAGGCAATGACGGGGAAACCGTCCCGCTTCGCCGCACAGAGAGGGCGCGCCGCCGGCTGAGAGCGCGCCTGCACCCGCGAAAAGGACCCAACCACCCCCGAGCCGCCCACCGAACTCCGCGGACAGTAGGCTGGGCCGGGCCCTCCCGTTACAGAGGTCACGAGCGACGGCGCTTTACAGGGCCGTAAGCAGGGTGGAACCGTGGGATCTCTCATCTCACCCCTGAACTTCATCAGGGGTGAGATTTTTTATCGTCTTTGCCCCAATACAAGGAGGAATTACCATGGCAGAAGAAAACAATCAGTATACGTTTGAGAACGAGACCTACCGCAAGACCTATTGGCATACCTGCTCCCACATCCTGGCCCAGGCCGTCAAGCGCCTGTACCCCGAGGTGAAGCTGGCCATCGGCCCCTCCATCGACGAGGGCTTTTACTACGATATGGACTCCCCCTTCCCCTTTACCCCGGAGATCATGGAGAAGATCGAGGGGGAGATGCGGAAGATCTGCAAGGAGAAGCTGAAGCTGGAGCGCTTCGAGCTGCCCCGGGAAGAGGCCCTGAAGTTCATGGAGGAGAAGGGCGAGCCCTACAAGGTGGAGCTCATCCAGGATCTGCCGGAGGACGCTCACATCTCCTTCTATCAGCAGGGCGAGTTCACCGACCTGTGTGCCGGCCCCCATCTGGACTCCACCGGCCGGGTGAAGGGCAACGCCATCAAGCTCACCGCCTGCAACGCCGCCTACTGGCGGGGCGACTCCAACCGGGAGACCCTCCAGCGCATCTACGGCATCGCCTTCCCCAAGAAGGACGAGCTGGACGCGTATCTCCAGCGCATCGAGGAGGCCAAGAAGCGGGACCACCGCAAGCTGGGCAAGGAGCTGGGCCTGTTCGCTTTCCGGGACGAGGCCCCCGGCTTCCCCTTCTATCTGCCCAAGGGCATGGTGCTGAAAAACACCCTGATCGACTACTGGCGCCAGGTCCATAAGAAGTGGGAGTACAAGGAGATCGCCACCCCCCAGATCATGCGCCGGACCCTGTGGGAGACCTCCGGCCACTGGGACCACTACAAGGACAACATGTACACCACCGTCATCGACGAGGAGGACTTCGCCATCAAGCCCATGAACTGCCCCGGCAGCATCCTGGTCTATGAGCTGGAGCCCCACTCCTACCGGGACCTGCCCCTGCGCTACGGCGAGCTGGGCATTGTCCACCGCCATGAGCTCTCCGGCGCTCTCCACGGCATGTTCCGGGTCCGCTGCTTCACCCAGGACGACGCGCACATCCTGCTGGCCCAGGAGCAGATCAAGGATGAGGTCATCCGCATTGCCCGGCTTTTTGACGAGGTCTACTCCCTCTTCGGTCTGCCCTATAAGATCGAGCTGTCCACCATGCCCGACGACCACATTGGCTCTGTGGAGGACTGGGAGGTGGCCACCAAGGCTCTGGCCGACGCCATCACCAGCATCGGCAAGAGCTATGAGGTCAACGAGGGCGACGGCGCCTTCTACGGGCCCAAGCTGGACTTCCACATCCAGGACTCCCTGGGGCGGACCTGGCAGTGCGGCACCATTCAACTGGATTACCAGCTCCCCGGCCGGTTCGATCTGGAGTATATCGGCGCGGACGGCGAGAAGCACTGCCCCGTCATGATCCACCGGGTGGTATTCGGCTCCATCGAGCGGTTCATCGGCGTCATCACCGAGCACTTTGCCGGGGCGTTCCCCACCTGGCTGGCCCCCGTGCAGGTCAAGGTGCTGCCCATCACCGACCGAGCGGCCGACTATGCCGACTGCGTGGCCAAACGGCTGGACGCGGCGGGCTTCCGGGTGGAGACCGACCGCCGCAACGAGAAGATCGGCAAGAAGATCCGGGAAGCCCAACTGGAGAAGGTCCCCTATATGCTGGTGGTGGGCGACAAGGAGGCCGAGAGCGGTCAGGTGGCCGTCCGTACCCGCGCCGGCGGCGACCAGGGTGTCATGGCGCTGGACGCCTTCCTGGCGGCCCTGAAGGAAGAGGTAGACACCAAGGCCATTCGGTGATAGAATCGGCATACGGTGAAACGCGAGGGGGCTCCGGCTTTTGCCGGAGCCCCCTCGCTGGAAGCGCGGCTGACAAGGAGGCAGAGATATGGAAACCTTTCTGGCGACCCTCCAGAGCCTGGGGCTCTACCTGGGGGTCATCGCTTTGGGCGCCCTGGTGGGCTCCCGCAGGGCGGTGCGGGGGAAGGAGCTGACCTGGCTGGGCCGGCTCCAGACCGTGGTGCTGATCCTGCTCATCTTTACGCTGGGCGTGGAGATCGGCGCGGACGAGCAGGTGGTGGCCTCGCTGGGCTCCATCGGCCTGTCTGCCCTGGTCATCACCCTGTTCGTCCTGGCGGGCTCGGTGCTGGCGGTGCTGCTGGTCCGCAAGTGCATGGGCCTGGACCGGCAGGGCCGCAGCGCCGCCCCGGCGGAGGAGAGGGGAGGGGAGGCCCCATGACCGGCTGGATCGTGGGGGCGGTGGCCGCGGGCATGCTGGCGGGACACTTTGTGCTCCCGGCGGAATGGGTCGCCCACTGCGGCGCCCTTATCACCCTGGGGCTGTGCCTCATCCTCTTCCTGGTGGGCGTGGACATGGGCCGCCAAGGCAATGTGTGGCGGGACATCCGGCAGGCTGGAGCCCGGGTGCTGGCCATCCCGGTGGCGGCCGCCGCCGGAACCCTGGCCGCCGCGGCCGTGGCTGGGCTCTTCCTGCCCATGAGCGTCAAGGACGCCATGGCGGCCTCCGCCGGCTTTGGCTGGTATTCCCTGGCCCCTATGCTTCTGGCGGACTACTCCCCCTCGGTGTCCGCCGTGGCCTTCCTGTCCAATGTCATGCGGGAGGTCTTTGCCATCGTCCTCATCCCCATCCTGGCCCGGCGGGTGGGCTATCTGGAGTGCGTGGGGGTGGCGGGCGCCACCGCCATGGATACCGTCCTGCCGGTGGTGGTGAGGGCCACCGACGAGCGCATCGCCATCTATTCCTTTGTCTCCGGTGTGGTTTTGTCCTTCGCCGTGCCGGTGGTGGTGCCCGCCGTGGTGGCGCTGCCGTTCTGAACGTGAAAAAGCGCCCTGTGACTTGACACGGGGCGCTTTCCTCATGTAAGGGCTTACTTGCGGTCCTTGTCGCCGGTGTCCTCCTGGGGCAGGACTACTACCCGGATCTCCAGAACCCGGCGGTGGTCCACTCTGGTAACGGTCACATCCAGATTCTCATAGACGAAGTGATCCCCCTCCTCCGGCACCCGGCCGATCTCCTCCATGACCCAGCCGGACACCGTGGTGCAGTCTCGCTCGCCCTTGATGGAGAACAGATCGTACAGGTCGGTGAGGTTGGCGTTGCAGGAGATCAGGTAGCTGCCGTCGGACTGCTTTTTGAACTCCTCGATGACCTCGTCATGCTCATCCCAGATTTCGCCCACCAGCTCCTCGACGATGTCCTCCAGAGTGCACAGGCCTTCGGTGCCGCCGTACTCGTCCACCACAATGACCATGTGGGCCTTGGCCCGCTGGAGGATGCGCAGCAGGTCGGAGATCTTGGTGCTGCCGGTGGTGTAGAGCACATTGCTGACGATGGCGGATACGTCCTCCTGGCCGTGGTAGCGGGCGGCATGGAAGTCCTTTTCGTGGATGACGCCGATGATGTTGTCGATGGTGTCGTGGTAGATGGGCAGCCGGGAGTAGCCGTTTTCCGCGAAGATGGCGGCGATCTCGTCCATGGTGGCGGTGTCTTCGGCGGCCACGATGTCCACCCGGGGGGTGAGGATCTCCTCCACCTCCAGGTCGTTGAACTCGATGGCGGAGCGGATGAGCTGCCCCTCATGCTGGTCCAGGCCGCCCTCGTTCTCGGCCTGATCCACCATGGTGATGAGCTCCTCCTCGGTGATGCCCTCCTCCTCCGACTTGCGGAAGATGCGGCTGAGGAGCTTCTTCCACTGGGCAAAGAGGTAGTTCACCGGGGCCAGCACCGTCATCAGCACCCGCATGATGGGGGCTGCGAACATGGCAAAGGCCTCGGCGTTCTCTTTGGCCATGCTCTTGGGGGAGATCTCGCCAAAGACCAGAATAACCACGGTCAGCACCACCGTGGAGACCAGCGGACCGTAGTCCAAAAACAGCTTGGTGAACAAAACGGTGCCCACGGTGGAGGCCGAGATGTTCACGATGTTGTTGCCGATCAGGTTGGTGGACAGGAGCTTGTCGTAGTCCTCCGCGATGCGCAGGGTCAGGGCGGCCCGCTTGTTGCCGCTGTCCGCCCGGCTCTTGAGCCGGATGCGGTTGAGCGAGGTAAAGGCGGTCTCGGTGGCGGAGAAAAAGGCGGAGAGGATCACGAGGATCACAAGAGCGGCGATCATACTGATACTGGCTGGGTCCAACATACGGACAAATCAACTCAACTTTCTGATAAAATTTACGCACAAAAGGACAGCCCTATCCCACGACGGGTAAGGCTGTCCCTGTACTCATTTGTTGGGGGTTACTAGGGGGAGGTTCGTCCACGAGGGCTCACCGACTCCTTCATCAAAGTTGGCATAAAGCATATCATATCTCGGGTGGGAATGCAAGGGTTATTTCTGAAGTTCTTCCACTTCCTGGGCGGAGAGTGCCACACCGCCTCCCAGCAGGCGGGCGTTGAGGTGGATCTGCGCGGTGTGCTCCACGGTCTCCATGCGCCAGTAGGCCTGCTCCAGATCGGCGCCCACGGTGAGCACGCCGTGGTTGGCCAGCAGCACGGCGTCGTGTTTCCACAGCAGCGGCCCCACGGCGGCGGGGAGGGCCAGGGTGCCCGTGCGGGCGTAGGGGGCGCAGGGGATGGCCCCAAGGCTCATGACGATCTCCCCCAGAATGGGACGTTCGATGGGCTGACGGGCGCAGGCGAAGGCCGTGGCGGCGGGGGGATGGGCGTGGCAGACCCCGTGCACGTCACTGCGGCGGCGGTAGCACTCCAGATGGAGGGGCGTCTCGGAGGAGGGACGGAAGCCGGGTGCGCCCACTACTACCGTCCCCTCCCGGTCCACCACCAGGAGCATCTCGGGGGAGAGAAAGCCCTTGCTCACCCCGGCGGGGGTCACCAGAAAGAGACCCTCGCCCAGGCGGCGGCTCAGGTTGCCGTCGTTGGCGGCCACCCAGCCCTTTTCCCACATTCTGCGTCCCAGCGCGCAGATCAGCCGGCGCTGCGTCTCATAGTCCACTTGGAACCACTCCCTTTTCTGAATGAGGGCGGGCGGCGCGGGCCCGCCAAGCAAGCGGCGCGCGGGGAGACCGCGCGCCGCCGTATGGCTGAGAGAAGGTCAGGACCCTGCCGGGGGATCGGTCTCCAGCAGCGCCTTGGCCGAGGCGGCCAGCCCGGCCAGCCCCTGGATTTCAGAGGGGATGATGATCTTCGTGGCCTTGCCGTCGGCCACCTTCTCCATGGCCTCCAGGGCCTTGAGCTTGACCACCTGGCCGTTGGGGTTGGCCTCGTTGAGCAGCTTGATGGCGTCCGCCGTGGCCTGCTGCACCTTCATGATGGCCTGGGCCTCGGCGTCAGCGGCCATGATGCGGGCCTCCTTCTCACCTTCGGCCTTCCGGATGGCGGCCTGCTTGGCGGCCTCGGCCCGGAGGATCAGGGACTGCTTCTCGCCCTCCGCCACCAGGATCTGGCTCTGCTTCTGGCCCTCGGCCTGGAGGATGGACTCCCGGCGCTCACGCTCGGCCTTCATCTGCTTCTCCATGGCGTCCTGAATCTCACGGGGGGGAAGGATGTTCTTCAGCTCCACCCGGTTGACCTTGATGCCCCAGGGGTCGGTGGCCTCATCCAGCAGGGAACGCATCTTGGTGTTGATATGGTCGCGGCTGGTGAGGGTCTGGTCCAGCTCCAGGTCGCCGATGATGTTGCGCAGGGTGGTGGCAGTCAGGTTTTCGATGGCGCTCATGGGGTGCTCTACACCGTAGGTGTACAGCTTGGGGTCGGTGATCTGAAAGTAGATGACCGTGTCGATCTGCATGGTGACGTTATCCTTGGTGATGACGGGCTGGGGGGCGAAGTCCACCACCTGCTCCTTGAGGGAGACGGCCTTGGCCACCCGCTCGATAAAGGGGATCTTGAAGTGGATGCCCACGCCCCAGACGGAGTGGAAAGCGCCCAGACGTTCGATGACGTAGGCCTTGGACTGCTGCACCACCCGGATGTTGGCGGCCAGAATGAGGATGATGAGCACGATCAGGATGATGGGTACGATGAAACCAAAGATAGCAGCGGGCATAATGTGACCTCCTTGTAATCAGTTGGACGACGGCTTATTGGGACTGGGTACGGCTGGCGGCGGGGATGGGCGTCACATAGAGCTTCACGCCCTCGATGCGCTCCACCCGGACGGTGGTCCCCACGGGAAGGATCTGCTCACCGGCGGAGCGTGCGGTCCAGGGCATGCCGCCCACCTTGACCTGGCCCCGGCCCCGGAGGTTGTCGATCTCCTGGACGACCACGGCCTCCTGGCCGATGACGCGGTCGGCGTTGGTGGCGGTCCGCCTGGCGTTGAAGTATTTCTGGGCCAGGGGACGCACCAACAGGAGCGTGACGAAGGACACGGCCAGAAAGACCACGACCTGCACCAGCAGGGAGTTGAGAAAGGCCGAAAGGATCAGGGCGGCCAGCGCTCCGGCCGCGAACCAGATGGAAGCCAACCCCACCGTGACAGCCTCCACCACGCCAAAGATGATAAGAGCGACCAGCCACAGGATGCTGTACATGTATCCCCCTCCTTTACAAAATATAGTATGGGATGTAAAAAAGAACGGTCGCTATATGTAAGTCTACCACACCCCTAGGGAAATTACCAGTAAATTTGATGTACGACAAATGAAAAGGATTTGCCAATTGCGGGATAATTGGGTATAATGCAACAAGAAGCATAAAAGTCAGAAGGGAGGGGATCGGATGGAGCGGCTGAAGCTGGCGGTGCCGACCCTGTTCGGACTGGAGGGGCTGACGGCGGACGAGCTGCGCCGGCTGGGTCTGGAGGAGGTCCGGGCGGACAACGGCCGGGTGACGGCGCTGGGTACGCCCGCTGATGTGGCCCGGCTCAACCTGAATCTGCGCACCGGCGAGCGGGTGCTCATCGAATTGGGCAGCTTTCTGGCCGGGGACTTCGACGCCCTCTTCGAGGGGACCCGGGCCCTGCCCTGGGAGCAGTTTATCCCCCTGAATGGGGCCTTCCCCGTCAAGGGACACAGCCTGAATTCCGCCCTCCACGCCATCCCCGCCTGCCAGTCCATCGTGAAAAAAGCGGTGGCGGCCCGGCTGGGACAGAAATACGGCCTGGAGACCCTGCCGGAAAACGGTCCGGTCTATCAGATTCAATTTTCCATCATGAAGGATATGGCCACGCTGATGCTGGATACCTCCGGTGCCGGACTGCACAAGCGGGGCTACCGGGCGGTGGGGGTGACGGCCCCTCTGCGGGAGACCTTGGCCGCCGCCCTGGTGCTGCTGTCCCGCTACCGGGGGAGGGACCCCTTCTGCGACCCCTTCTGCGGCTCGGGCACCATCGCCATCGAGGCCGCCCTCATCGCCAAAAACCGGGCCCCCGGTTTGGAGCGCTCCTTCTCCGCGCAGCGGTGGGCCTGCGTCCCGGCCCAGGCCTGGATGGACGCCGCCGACGAGGCCATGGACCGGGAGTTTGACGGAGCATACGAGATCTGGGGCGGCGATATCGACCCCAAGGCGGTGGCCATCGCCCGGGACAATGCCGTCAAGGCGGGGGTAGAGGACCTGATCCGCTTCGAGGTGGCGGACGCCCGGGCCTTCCGCCGGGAGGCACCCTACGGCCGGGTGGTCACCAATCCGCCCTACGGTGAGCGTATCATGGAGAAGCAGGAGGCGGAGGAGCTCTACCGGGCCTTCGGAAAGGCGTACCGCGGCCTGCCGCCCGGATGGAGCCTGGCCCTGTTGTCCTCCCACACGGAATTCGAGCGGACCTTTGGCCGGACGGCCGACAAGAAGCGCAAGCTCTACAATGGAATGATCAAGTGCGACCTGTTTCTGTATCACAAGAGGGAGCGAGGATGAGAACAAGACGTGTGAAACGGCCGAGCCTCCGGGCCCAGGCCCTGGCCCTGCTGCTGACGGCCGTCCTGACCTCCGCCGCCCTGGCCGCGCCCCAGATCTGGGGCTACCAGGAGGGCCTGGCCAAGGCTGCGGAGGGCGGGCTGTGGGGCTTTGCCAACGTGGCGGGGGAGATCGTCATTCCCATCCAGTACCAGTCGGTGATGGACTTCAGCCTGGGGGTGGCCCGGGTGCAGAAGAACAACAAGCTGGGACTCATTCGGCCCGACGGCGCCTATCTGATCCAGCCGGAGTACGACACCCTGGAGCCCATTGGTTACGGCCTCTACCGGGCCCAGAAGGGGAATGAGTGGGGCGTGGTGAGCATGGTGGCCTTCCCCAGCCGCTTCGGCGGGGAGACCCAGGAGCTCTACCCCCTTACATACGACTATGCGGCGGTACGCAAGGCCGACGGCCTGGATGTACTGGTGCTGACCAGCGGGGGAGTTGAGACCCTGGTGCCTATGAACACCCTGCCCGCCCTGCTGGTGGAGCGCAAGGTGCCCTCCGCCCGGTTTCCGCTGGTACAAAAGCGCCTGCCCAACTTTTCCGACGTGACACCCCGGGACTGGTACGACCTATGGGTGGATGTGGCCTATAACGTGGGGCTGATGGAGGGCGTGGGGGACAACCGTTTCAACCCCGACGGCACCCTCACCGTGGCTGAGGCCCTCAAGCTGGCCGCGCATATGGAGAGTCGGTATCTGGGGGACGACTTCCACCTCCAGAGCGTGACCACCCAGCCCTGGTACCGCTCGTCGGTGGCCTACTGCGTGGCCAGCGGCATCATCACCGAGGGAGAATTCACCGATTATGAGCGGCCCGTCACCCGGGCCGAGATGGCCAGGATCTTTGCGGCCACCGCCCTGGGGCGCGGCATGCCGGAGATCAACAGCCTGGAGCAGGTGAAGAGCCATCTGCCCGACGTGAAGGCGGGGGATTACGCCGCCGATGCCATTTACAGCCTCTATGCCAAGGGGGTGTTCACTGGCACGGACGGCCAGCTCACCTTCCGCGCGGAGGGCCGGCTCACCCGGGCCGAGGCGGCGGCCATCGTCTCCCGCATGGCCCGCACCGAGCAGCGGGTGAACCTGTGGGGCACGGGGACTCAGTTCCGCACGCAGACGACGGGGCTGACCAACGGACTTCTCCCCACCCGGTGAACGCCCGTCAAGCACGCCCTTCTTCGGCCCCCGGGGCCGCATTCTGGGTAAGGAGATCCTGCGATGAAGCATCTTTTCCTGATCAATCCCGCGGCGGGGAAGAAGGGGAGCACCGAGGCGCTGGAAAATCGCATTCGGGCAATCTTTGCCCCCCGGGGCGAGCCCTGGGAGGCGATCCTCACCCGGGGCCCCGGCCATGCCGAGACCTGTGCCCGCGCCGCCGCCGAAACGGGGGAGCCGGTGCGCATCTATGCCTGCGGCGGAGACGGCACCCTCAACGAGGCGGTCAATGGGGCCGCGGGCTTTGCCAATGCCGCCGTTACCAACGTCCCCAAGGGCACGGGAAACGATTTTCTCAAGATCTTCGGGGCGGACTACCGCAGCCGGTTTTCCGACCTGGCCGCCCTGGCGGACGGCCCTCAGGCCTGTTTCGACCTGATGGACTGCAACGGCAGATTGGGTATCGGCGTGGTCTGCGCCGGAGTGGACGCCCGGGTGGCGGCGGATGTGCACCGCTATAAAGCACTGCCTCTGGTGACGGGGATGGGGGCCTATATCCTGTCCCTGACGGTGAACGTGCTCTTCAAGGGAATTGCTCGCCCCACGGTGGTGGAGGTGGGCGGACGGCGGATGGAGGAGGATACCTCCATCATCTGCATCTGCAACGGCCGCTATTACGGCGGCGGCTTTATGCCGGTGGGTGACGCCATGCCGGATGACGGGGTACTCGACATGCTGGTGGTGCCACGGGTCAACCGCCGGACCTTTGCGCGACTGGTGGGCAAATACGCCCAGGGGCGCTACCGGGATTACCCCGAGCTGATTTATGCCTGCCAGGGCCAGACCATCTCCTTCTCCTCGTCTCAGGAGTTGGTGGCGGTGGTGGACGGGGAGGTCCTGCGAGGCCGGCGGTTCACCGTGGCGCTGTCGGAGCGGAAGGTGGCCTTCTTCTACCCCGCCGGACTGAGCTATCAGCCAAAAGACTAGCACTCCGGCAGGATGTCTGTGAACAAAAAGTGAATTTTTGAAAAATCAACCTCTAATTTTGAAAATTGGGGGTTGATTTTTTTGGCAAGTAGCGGTATTATCATACTCGAGGTTAGCACTCGAAAGAAATGAGTGCTAAACACTGAGTCAGCTAATAAGAAAAAATGATATAAGGAGGAACCCATTATGAAACTCAAACCCCTTGCGGACCGAGTGATCATCAAGATGGTGGAGGCCGAGGAGAAGACCAAGAGCGGTATCATCCTCACCGGCGCCGCCAAGGAGAAGCCCGAGGTGGCCGAGGTCATCGAGGTGGGCCCCGGCGGCCTGGTGGACGGCAAGGAAGTCAAGATGACCGTCATGAAGGGCCAGAAGGTCATCACCAGCAAGTATGCCGGCACCGAGGTCAAGGTGGACGGCGAAGAGTACACCATCGTCCGCCAGAATGATATCCTGGCCATCGTCGAGTAAACCTGTTTCGTATTTTTATATCTCAATATAACTGGAGGTAATCAATATGGCTAAGATTCTCTGCTACGGCGAGGAAGCCCGCCGCGCTCTGGAGCGCGGTGTCAACCAGCTCGCCGATACCGTGAAGATCACTCTGGGTCCCAAGGGCCGCAATGTGGTCCTGGATAAGAAGTTCGGCACTCCCCTCATTACCAACGACGGCGTGACCATCGCCAAGGAGATCGAGCTGGCCGACCCCTTTGAGAACATGGGCGCCCAGATCGTGAAGGAAGTTTCCACCAAGACCAACGACGTGGCCGGCGACGGCACCACCACCGCCACCCTGCTGGCCCAGGCAATGATCCGCGAGGGCCTGAAGAACCTGGCCGCCGGTGCCAACCCCATGGTCATGAAGAAGGGCATCGCCAAGGCCACCGAGGCCGCCATCGAGGCCATCCAGGCCAATTCCAAGAAGGTCAGCGGCTCTGACGATATCGCCCGCGTGGGCGCCGTCTCTTCCGGCGACGAGACCATCGGCAAGCTGATCGCCGAGGCCATGGAGAAGGTCTCCGCCGACGGCGTCATCACCGTGGAGGAGTCCAAGACCGCTGAGACCTACTCTGAGGTGGTCGAGGGCATGCAGTTCGACCGCGGCTATATCGCCCCCTATATGGTCACCGACACCGAGAAGATGGAGGCCGTCCTGGACGATCCCCTCATCCTCATCACCGATAAGAAGATCTCTAGCATTCAGGAGCTGCTGCCCCTGCTGGAGCAGGTGGTCCAGTCCGGCAAGAAGCTGCTGATCGTGGCCGAGGATGTGGAGGGCGAGGCCCTGTCCACCCTGATCGTCAACAAGCTGCGCGGCACCCTGAACGTCTGCTGCGTCAAGGCTCCCGGCTTTGGCGACCGCCGCAAGGAGATGCTGCAGGATATGGCCATCCTCACCGGCGGCACCGTCATCTCTTCCGACCTGGGCTATGAGCTCAAGGAGACCACCGTCGATATGCTGGGCAAGGCCCGCCAAGTCAAGGTGAACAAGGACAACACCATCATCGTGGACGGCTCCGGCGACAGCAAGGCGATCAAGGACCGTGTGAACCAGATCCGCGCCCAGATCGAGGTCACCACCTCTGATTATGACCGCGAGAAGCTCCAGGAGCGCTTGGCCAAGCTGGCCGGCGGCGTGGCCATCATCCGTGTGGGCGCTGCCACCGAGTCCGAGATGAAGGAGAAGAAGCTCCGCATCGAGGATGCCCTGAACGCCACCCGCGCCGCCGTTGAGGAGGGCATCGTGGCCGGCGGCGGCACCGCCTATGTCAACGCCATTCCCGCCGTGGAGAGGCTGATTTCCAAGGTGGAGGGCGACGAGAAGACCGGCGTGCGCATCGTGGCCAAGGCCCTCAGCGAGCCCGTGAAGCAGATCGCCATCAATGCCGGGATCGACGGCTCCGTGGTGCTGGAGAAGATCAAGAACGCCCGTAAGGTCGGCTATGGCTTCGACGCCTATAAGGAGACCTACTGCGACATGATCACCGCCGGCATCGTGGACCCCACCAAGGTGACCCGCTCCGCTCTGCAGAACGCCGCCTCTGTGGCAGCTATCCTGCTGACCACCGAGTCTCTGGTGGCCGACAAGCCCGAGCCCCCCGCGCCCGCGCCTGCAGCCCCCGATATGGGCGGCATGTACTGAGAATAGCAGCCAAAAGCCCCGCGGCAATTGCCGCGGGGCCTTTTCCTTTTTCATGTGGGTCAGGAGCGGGTTCATTGCCCAGATGGCCGCTTGGCCTTCACCAACTCGATGGCCTCTTTCCCCGTGATGTGGTCGATGGTCAATTCCAGCATACACAATGGCGCCCATTCCCGGTCGATGGCGCGGTTGCGGTCGGCCGCGTCGTCATCCGGGGCATATTTGAGGGCCAGCGCTTCAATGGCGGCGCGTTTTTCTCCGTCGTCCTCCAGAATGCGCATGGTGCCAAACACAATGACGCTGCGGAAATGGGAGGTATATTCCTCCGGCACGATCTGATCCTGGTCGATGACACAGAACGACGCCTTACAGTTCCGCCGGATGGCGTCCAGCTTGTGGCCGGATTTCGCACAGTGGAAGTACAGCTTGGCACCGTCGTAGACATAGCTCATGGGGACGGCGTAGGGGTAGCCGTCGTCGCCGGCCAGGGCCAGCACCCCCGAGGTTCCACGGTGGAGGACGGCGGCGCTCTCCTCCGGGGTCAGGAGCTGCTTTTTCCGGCGCATTTCACGAAACATAGGAGCACCTCTTTTCCAAACATAGGACGCCCGACGCAGCGGGGGGAGTATGATAAGGTTTTCTGGCTCATTTGTCCAAAAACCTTGCACCGGAACAAAGCCAATTGGCCTTGAAGGCCTTGGGATGCAAGCCTTTCAGCTTTGTTCATTACGCATTATGATACGGCCGCGCCGGAGCAGGTAATGACCAGATAGACCACGTAACTGAGCAGCAGCACGCCGCCCTGCCAGCGCTGGAAGCGGCCCGTGACCAGGGAGGGCACCATGGCGATGCAGCCCACCAGCAGGCAGGCGGGCAGGTCGATGGCCAGGGCCTGAGCGGAGACGGGCAGGGCCCCGCCCGAGATCAGCGAGCAGATGGGGAGGATGAGGGTGAGGTCGATGATATTGGCCCCGATGATGTTGCCGGCGGACAGGGAAGCCTGTTTTTTTGCGATGGCGGTGAGGGTGGTGACCAGCTCGGGCAGAGAGGTGCCCACGGCGATGAGGGTGACGCCGATGATGCGCTCCGGCACACCAATGAGCCGGGCCAGATTGCCGCCGTGGTCCACTAGGAGCTGAGCCCCGATGACGATGCCGGCCGCCCCCAGAAGAAATTTGAGAAGATTGCGGCGCACCTCATGGCCCATGGGCCGGGGGTGCCCGCCCCGTCCGGCCGCCGTCTGCTCCTCACGCATGGAGCGCAGCGCAGAGCGGATGTTGTCCCACATGGCGATAACGAAGATGACCAGCAGGGCGATCCCCGACTGGAAGGACAGGCTGCCGCCGGAGGAGGCCAGCACCAGATAGAGGGAGGCCCCCAGCATGAGAACGGCCTTGAGCAGGTAGTCCCGCCGCCGGATGGCCGAGGGCAGGCAGACCAGGGCGATGCCCATGATCAGGGCCAGATTGGCGGTGACACTGCCCACGGCGTTGCCGATGGCCATATCCACCTTGCCGTCAAAGGCCGCCATGGAGGACACCAGAAGCTCGGGCAGGGTGGTGGCAAAGCTTACCACCGTGGCGCCCACAATCAGCTTGGGGATGCCGGAGACCTCCGCCATCCAGGCGGCAGCATCCACAAAGGCGTCGCCACCCTTGACGATCAGGACGATGCCCAGCGTGAAGAGGACTACAGTGAGGAGGAGATCCATCATCAGACACTTCCCTTTGTCAGCCTGCGGCGCATGAAACAGGCCCGTGTATCTGCCAGGAGCGGGATACACGGGCCTGCACGCCAGCGTAAAAGCTATTATACTGGAAAAGGGGGAGTCTGTCAAAAAATTTGCGATTCAGCCGGGGTCTTGGCCTGGGCCGGTCTGACGCAGGGGGAGCACCATGGTGATGCGGGTGCCCACCCCCTCCCGGGAGAGGACCTCAAACCAGCCGCCGTGCCGGTCGGCGATCCACTTGGCGATGGCCAGGCCCAGCCCGGTGCCGCCGGTCTGGCGGGCCCGGGATTCGTCGGTGCGGAAGAAGCGGTCGAAGATGTGGGGCAGGCTCTCCGCGCCGATGCCCTGGCCCTCGTCCTGCACCGACATGCGGGCGGCTCCGCCGTCGGCCCGGACGGACAGCAGGATGCGCCCGCCCTCGGGAGAATATTTGATGCTGTTGTCCACCAGCACCCGCAGGGCCTGCTTGATGAGCCCTGCGTCGGCCCGCACCGGGACCGCCCCGTCCCAGCGGGCCAGAAATATATGGGTCTGGTCGATCATCTCGGTCTCCCGCAGGACCTCCGCCGCCAGGGCGGTGAGATCGAAGTCCTCCATCTCGATACGCATGGAGTCGTTGTCCCCCCGGGCCAGGAACAGAAGCTGCTCCACCAGCTCCTTCATGGAGTCGGCCTCCTGCCGGATGGCGTCGATGGCCTCCTGCCGGATGGCCGGGTCGTCCTTGCCCCAGCGGTCCAGCAGGTTGGCGTAGCCCTGGACCACGGCGATGGGGGTGCGCAGCTCGTGGGAGGCGTCGGAGACGAAGCGCATCTGAGAGCGATAGGCCTCGTTGATGCGGTCCAGCATGGCGTTGATGGCCTGGGCCAGCTCCCGCAGCTCCTTCTGCGTGCCCGACACCGAGATGCGGGTGTCCAGATGAGTGGCGTTGATCTCGTCCAGCTTGTCGGCCAGGACGGAGAGCTCCTCCGGCGACATGCCGGAGGCGGTGTTCAGCTTGGCCGCCGCGGCGGCCAGCTCCTGGATGGGTCTGAGGGTCTTTTTGATGGTGCCCGCGTTCTTGAAGAGGTTGGACAGCAGCGAGACCAACTGGCAAATCATCAGGATACGAAGGCCAAACACCCCCAGGGTGACCGGGCGCTCCAAATCCAGGGTGATGGCGTAGGGCTCGGCGCCGTTAGGGAGCTGGAGGGTATAGCTGGTGGTCCCGCCGGAGTAGATGGCCAGCAGGGAGAAGAGGTGGATCTCCCCGGGGTCGAGATACCGCTCCCCGCCGCCGGTGGCCGCCGGCCAGGGCAGCCAGTGGGGCAGCCGGACGCCCGCGGGCTCTCCCTCCCCGGCGGTGACGGTGTAGTCCCCGGCGGCCATCCACAGCGTGGCCTCGGCCGAGGGCACGCCCCGCTCCTCCACCAGGGCGGCGATGTCTCCGCACTGGCGCTCGGACCAGACCACCACCCCGCCGGCAAACAGAAGAGTCAGCAGCAGGTCGGTGGAGAAGTAGATGCCCAGCAGGCGCAGGAAGAGCCGGAAATTGAGCCGGGCTACGATGGAGGAACGGAGCCGCCCCGGCGGCTTATGGGCCTGCTTTGTGGTTGACATGGGAACACCTCCCGGCAAAAATGGGGGGACTCAGCCCTGGCGGGACAGCCAGTCCAGCACCGGGTCCAGATACGCTTCGTCCACCCAGTCGCCGCCTTGGCGGAAGGCCTCCTGGACCGCCCGCTCCTGATCGTCCTTGGGCGGATTTTGGGTCACCATGCGGGCCATGGCGGACATGGCCCATTTATAGGGGCCGGTGAGCCGGTCGGGGGCGTAGCCGCCCCGGAGGTAGAAGGCCGGCAGAACGGGGTCCCCCAGCACCTTGCCGTTGGGTTCGGGGGACATGCCCACGGCGCAGACCCCCTTCACGTCCCAGCGCCGCCGGGCCTTGGCCAGTCCCTGGACGCCGCCCGCCCGCAGCCAGCCCAGGTACAGCACGCTCGTACCCCGGGCGGGGGCGGGGCCGCCCAGCGCGCAGGCGGGCAGGCCGGTCTTTTGGGCCAGCATCTCGGCATAGCGCCGGGTGAAGCCCGTCTGAGAGGTATAGACGATGGCAGAAAGATGGGACATAAGCTCACTCCTCACGAATGACATAGCCCACGCCCCGGACGGTATGGATCAGCTTGACGCCGAACTGCTCGTCGATCTTGGAGCGCAGGAAGCGGATGTATACGTCTACGGCGTTGGTCTCGCCCACGAAATCGAAGCCCCACACGTTGTCCAGCAGGGACTCCCGGGAGATGACCTTCCCCTTATTTTCCAGCAGGTAGTGCAGCAGGTCGAATTCCCGGCGGGTGAGCTCCACTCCCCGGCCGTCCACCTCCACGGTGTGGCGCTCCACGTCCATGACCAGGCTCCCGCAGGTGAGCAGGGGGGCGTCCGCCGGGGCGGCGGGGCGCTTGCGCAGGGCGGCCCGGATGCGGGCCAGCAGCTCCTCAATGGCAAAGGGCTTGGTGATGTAGTCGTCGGCCCCCGAGTCCAGTCCGGATACCTTATCCACCACCGTGTCCCGGGCGGTGAGCATGATGACGGGCACCTGGCTTTCCCGCCGCAGCCGCCGCAGCACCTCCATGCCGCTGAGGGCGGGGAGCATGATGTCCAGCAGGATGAGCTCATGCTCCCCGGACAGGGCCCGGTCCAGCCCGGTGCGGCCGTCGAAGGCCTTCTCCACCTCGTAGCCCTCGTAGCGGAGCTCCAGCTCTACCATGCGGGCCAGCTTCTCCTCGTCCTCGATCAACAGAATTTTTTCCGCCATGTGAGAACCCTCCCGGGCCGGATGTCCGGCCAACTTATTTCTTGCCCTTTCGGCGGCGCTTGTTCCACTCCCGTCGGACGTTGTCGGTCACGTCAGTGACGGTGTCGGAGACCTGGCGCATCACCCGGTCCACCGACTCCCGGTCCAGATCGGGGCCGCCGAAGCGGTAGCGGTAGCCGAACAGAAGCCCCACCACCAGCAGGGGGACGGTGATCCAGAAGAAAAAGACCGTCAGCAGAACCAGCACCAGCACAGGCATGGAGGTGGTCATTCGGTCTCCGCGCCAGACCTCGAATTGGTTGGACAGGGTGCGCTGGAACAGGTCCAGAAGAGCCCGCCACAGGGTGCCCAGGTGATTGCCGGCATTCCGGCGGTCCGACCCGCTCCCCTGGGCTGGGGCGGATAGAACCAGCGCGTCGGCTCCGGCGCCGGCCTTGGGCTGTGTGGAGTAAAAGCCCCCCTGCCCGGAAGTGTGGGACTTTCCCAGGCGCTCCAGGTCGAGCAGGGCCTCCAGCAGATCGCCGCCGTTCCGCTCCAGAGCCTCTCTGGCCTCGGCTTCGGACACGCCGGCCCGGTCCCGGAGCGTTTCCACCTGTTTCAGGGTGATCTCCATGCGCAGGCCTCCTTCCGATGTCGGTGGGTTTGGATGGTAACAGTATAATTCCCCGGCCCCTAAAAAGGAATTTAGCGTTTCTTAAAATCCCATTAAAGCGGTCTGCTTGCAGACATTATATCCCAAGGAGGGCTGGGGAGCAAGCGGGGGCTTTACCGCTGCCGGTCCGGTGTGGTATAATTAACTATCAAAACGGGGCTTGCAGGGAGGGGCGTGACACCATGAAAAAACGGCTGACGGCCGCCCTGTGCGCCGCACTGCTGCTTCTGGGCCTCCTGCTGCCGCTGGCGGGGGCGTCCTGGGACGACAAGGTCATCTTCACCGCCGTCAACTATACGGTGATGCCCCTGACGGCCGATGCCATGCCCGAGCTGGTGGGGGGCACGGTCTATGTGCCCTATACGGTCTTCGACGCCAGCCTCAACGGCGGGGTGGACGTGGGACTGTTCAACGGCGGACAGAAGCGCGGCAACGGCGTCAACACCTACACCATCTACAGCCGGAACAAAAACCTGACCTTCGACCTGAACACCGGCCTGGTGTGGGATTACATCGACGCGGGGACGGTCCAGGAGAACATCCCTCGGGCCATCATCCGAAACGGCAAGGTCTATCTGCCCGCGGCTTCGGTGTGCAAATACTTCGGGCTGGGCACCTACTACGTCCAGAACGACGACACGCTGGGCTATCCGCTGTTCCGGATCAAGAATGAGAACGAGGGGCTGGACGACAAGACCTTCGTCAGCTCCGCACGGGCGGTGCTGCTGGACCGCCTCAAGACCTTCTACAACAGCCAGGTATCCCAAAGCGCGGAGCCGTCTCAGGACCTGCCTGTTCCCCCCGTATCATCCCTGCCGGCCGAGAGCGGGGGACAGGACCGCAGCGGCGTGCGGACCTATCTGGCCGTCCGGTGCGACACCGGAGAGGCCGGGGACGCGGTACTGGATGCCCTAAAGAGCGAGGGGCGGTCGGCGCTGCTGCTGTTTGACCCGGAGCGGATGAAGGGTCAGGACGAGCTGATCCGCCGGGCGGTGGGGGAAGGCCACGCCGTGGGTCTGCTGGTGCCGGGGGACTCCCTGGAGGCCGCCCAGGCCGCCATTGAGGAGGGAAACCGCCTGCTGGAGCGCATGGCCCTGACCCGGAGCCGCATCGTACTGGTGGAGGAGGACACCGCCGAGGTGACGGTCCGACTCCAGGAGCTGGGCTGGGGCTGCTGGCGGAGCAACCTGAACGGTATCCCTGGCGGCCGCAGCGGGGCGGCCACGGCGGCGGCTGTGCTCCTGAGCCTGAGGGAGAAAACCAGCCTGGCCCGCATCCTTATGGACGACAGCTACGCCGCGGCCCAGGCACTGCCCCGCATTCTCCATACCATCCGCACGGACAAGTACAACTGCCGCTTGGCGGTGGAGACCGAACTATAAGCAGGAGGGACGCCCATGAAAAGGACCTATCAGTTTGACCAGGCCGCCACCTCGTTTCCCAAGGCGGAGGGCGTGGCCGAGGCCATGATGGAATATCTGACCCAGGTGGGAGGGAATGTGGGCCGGGGGGCCTACCCCTCGGCCTGCGACGCGGCGGAAGCCGTGCTGGAGGTGCGGGAGCGTCTGTGCACCCTGCTGGGCGGTCCGGCGCCCCAGAACGTCATCCTGACGCCGGGGTGCACCTACTCCCTCAACTTCGTGCTTAAGGGGCTGCTGCGGCCCGGCGACCGGGTGGCGGTCTCTGGCCTGGAGCACAACGCCGTACTGCGCCCCCTGCGCCAGATGGAGGCCCGGGGGGTGACGGTGGACTGCCTGCCCTGCCGGGCGACCGGCGAGCTGGACCTGGCCGCGGCGGAGCGGCGTCTGACGCCGGACACCAGACTGGTGGTGCTCACCCACGCCTCCAACGTCTGCGGTACCCTGCTGCCGGTGGCGGAGGTGGGGGCGCTGTGCCGGGAGCGGGGCATCTTCCTGTGTGTGGACGCCGCCCAGACGGCGGGAAGCGTGCCCATCCATATGGAGAAGATGCACATCGACGCCCTGGCCTTTCCGGGGCACAAGGGGCTGCTGGGGCCCCAGGGCATCGGCGGGCTGATCGTCACCGACGCCCTGGCCCGGGCGCTGGACCCCCTGGTGACCGGCGGCACCGGCAGCGCCTCGGATTCTCCGGAGATGCCGGAGCTCCTGCCCGACCGCTTTGAGCCGGGGACCCTGAACCTGCCGGGCGTGTACGGCCTGCGGGCCGCCCTGCGGTGGCTGGAGGGCCAGGACCTGGAGGTGCTGCGCCGGCGTGAGATCAAGCTCACCGGCCACCTGATCGCCCGGCTGCGGGAGATGGAGGAGGACGGTCTGAAAATTTTCGGCACCCTGGACGCCGCCAGACAGGTGGGGGTGGTGTCGGTGGACTTCCCCAGGCTGGACAACGCCGAGGCTGCCTTCCAGCTGGAGCGGGACTACGGCGTGCTGACCCGCTGCGGGCTCCACTGCGCGCCCCTGGCGCACCGGACACTGGGCACCTTCCCGGCGGGGACCGTCCGCTTCTCCGTGGGGCCCTTCACCCGGTTTGAGGACGTGGATTACCTGCAGGCGGCGGTGTGCGGCGTCATGGGCGTGTGACGGGCATTCACAGATTGTTCATGTATTTGCCGCAGTTCGTCCACATTGACCTGATACACTCTTCCTGAAACGTGGATCTGACAAGGAGGTGTCGCAGGTGCCCTGCGAGACGGGAAAGACACGGCTCATGGTCCCCGACAAGACTCTGACGATCCTGCCCCCCGCGCTGGAGGGCGAGGCGGGAGCCCTCACCGAGCTGTTCCACATCTATGAGGCGGCCATGAAAGTGATCGCCGTCCGGCTGGAGATCCTGGATGCGGAGTTCAAGAATCTGCACGACCACAATCCCATCCATCACACCGAGGCCCGGGTCAAATCCCTGGACAGCATCCTCCAGAAGCTGGAGCGCAAGGGCCTGGATCCCACCATCGAGAACATCCAGCACTACATCACCGATGTGGCGGGGCTGCGGATCGTCTGCCCCTATGTGGACGATATCTACCTGCTGGACAACCTGCTTTCCCAGCAGGAGCACATCGTCATCGTCCGCCGCAGCGACTATATCGAGCACCCCAAGCCCAACGGCTACCGCAGTCTGCACCTCATCGTGCGGGTGCCGGTGCCCCTGGCCGACCGGACGGCCCATGCTCCGGTGGAGATTCAGTTGCGTACCATTGCCATGGATATGTGGGCCAGCCTGGAGCACGAGCTCCACTACAAATCCCGGTTCCAGCCAGTGGAGCACCTGTCCGAGCGGCTCAAGCTGTGCGCTAACACCCTGTCCGATGTAGACCTTCGGATGCAGGAGATTTTCGATTACCTCAACGGCCAGAGGAGCGGCGACGAAGAATAGTAAATGGAAAAGGGCGCGGACATTTGTCCGCGCCCTTTTTGCGTACCTGGAAAAGCTTACTGGTTCAGGTTAAAGAAGGCCTTCATCCCGGGGTACTGGGCCACGTCGTCCAGCTCCTCTTCGATGCGCAGAAGCTGGTTGTACTTGGCCACGCGGTCGGTGCGGCTGGGCGCGCCGGTCTTGATCTGCCCGGCGTTGAGGGCCACGGCGATGTCGGCGATGGTGGCGTCCTCGGTCTCGCCGGAGCGGTGGGACACGATGGCGGTGTAGCCGGCCCGGTTGGCCATCTGGATGGCGTCCAGGGTTTCGGTCAGGGTACCGATCTGGTTGACCTTGATGAGGATGGAGTTGGCCACCTTCTTCTCGATGCCGGTGGACAGACGCTCCACATTGGTGACAAACAGGTCGTCGCCCACCAGTTGCACCTTGTCGCCGATGGCGCGGGTCAGCATGGCCCAGCCCTCCCAGTCGGTCTCGGCCATGCCGTCCTCCAGGGAGATGATGGGATAGGTGTCGGCAAACTTTTTCCACATGTTCACCAGCTGCTGCTGGGTCATCTTCTTGCCGGATTTGGGCTGGACATAGCACTTCTCCTCCTCGTCCCACCACTCGGAGGACGCGGCGTCGATGGCGATCATAAAGTCCTTGCCGGGCTGGAAGCCGGCCTCCTCGATGGCCTTGACGATGACCTTCAGGGCGTCCTCATCCTTCTTCAGGTTGGGGGCGTAGCCGCCCTCGTCGCCCACGCCGGCGGCGGGAGTGCCGTTCTCCTTCAGGGTGCTCTTCAGGGTGTGGAACACCTCGGCGCACATGCACAGAGCCTCCCGGAAGCAGCAGGCGCCCACGGGCATGATCATGAACTCCTGGATCTCCACGTTGTTGGTGGCGTGAGCGCCGCCGTTGAGAATGTTCATCATGGGGACAGGCAGGGTCTTGGCATTGACGCCGCCGATATAGTTGTAGAGGCTGAGCCCCAGGCTCTCGGCCGCGGCCTTGGCACAGGCCAGCGAGGCGCCCAGAATGGCGTTGGCGCCCAGACGGGACTTGTTGGGGGTGCCGTCCAGCTCGATCATGGCCTTGTCAATGGCCACCTGATCCAGCACATTCATGCCCACCAGGCAGTCGGCAATCTCGGTGTTCACGTTTTCCACTGCCTTGAGGACGCCCTTGCCCAGATAACGGCCCTTGTCGCCGTCCCGCAGCTCGCAGGCCTCATAGATGCCGGTGGAGGCGCCGGAGGGCACGGCGGCGCGGCCGACCACGCCGTCCTCCAGATAGACCTCCACCTCCACGGTGGGATTGCCGCGGGAGTCCAGGATCTCGCGGCCCAGTACGTCAACGATTTCAATCATCTGCTTCATGTTAAAAGCTCCTTTCGTAATTAAGGGGGGTTACAGGATCAGTGTGGTTCCATCCATTTCCTCGGGCTTTTCCAGGCCCATGAGGTCCAGCATGGTGGGGGCGATGTCGGCCAGGCGGCCGTCCCGCAGCTTGACGTCGGCGCCCACGATATAGAAGGGCACCAAATTGGTGGTATGGGCGGTGTAGGGGGTGACGCCGTCGTCCTCCACCATCCGCTCGGCGTTGCCGTGGTCGGCGGTGATGAGGCAGATGCCCCCCATGTTTGTGGTGGCCTCCACCACGCGGCCCACGCACTCGTCCACCGCCTCCACCGCCAGCCGGGCGGCCTCGTAGACCCCGGTATGGCCCACCATGTCGCAGTTGGCGAAGTTGAGGATGATGACGTCGTAGGCCCCGCTCTCGATGCGCTCCACGCAGGCGTCGGTGACCTCCCGGGCGCTCATGTCCGGCTTCAGGTCATAGGTGGGCACCGAGGGGGAGGGGATGAGGACCCGGTCCTCGCCGGGGAAAACCTGCTCCACGCCGCCGTTGAAGAAGAAGGTGACGTGGGCATATTTTTCGGTCTCAGCGATGCGCAGCTGGGTCAGGCCCAGCCGGCTGATATACCCGCCGAAAATGTTCTGAAGCGCGTGGTGGGGGAAGGCCACTGATACGTTGGGCATGGTGGCGTCGTACTCGGTGGTGCAGACATAGTGCAGGGGGAAGAACCCCTTTTTCCGGATCAGATCGGAGAAGGCGGGGTCCACCAGCGCGCGGGTGAGCTCCCGAGCCCGGTCGGGCCGGAAGTTCATAAAGATGACCGAATCGCCGGGGCCGATGACGGCCTCCCGGCAGCAGAGCACGGGGACCACAAACTCATCGGTGACGCCCGCGTCATAAGAGCTCTGTACGGCCTGAACCGGGTCGGGCTCAAAGGGGGCCTCCCCCAGCACCAGGGCGTCATAGGCCTTCTGCACCCGGTCCCAGCGCTTATCCCGGTCCATGGCATAGTACCGGCCGGAAATCACGCCGATTTTGGCGCTGCCCAGCGCCTGGCATTTGTCCTGCAGCCGGGCGACGAAGTCCCGGCCAGAGGCGGGGGGCACGTCCCGGCCGTCCAGAAAGGCGTGGACGTAGATCTTCTCCACACCCCGCTGCCTGGCCATGTCCAGCAGGGCGAAGATGTGCTCGATGTGGCTGTGGACGCCGCCGTCGGACAGCAGGCCCATCACATGCAGGGCGGTGCCCTTGGCCTTGCAGTCGTCCATGGCGCTCACATAGGCCTCGTTGGTGAAGAAATCGCCGTCTGCGATGGCCTTGGAGATGCGGGGCAGGTCCTGAAACACCACCCGGCCGGCGCCGATGTTGGTGTGGCCCACCTCGCTGTTGCCCATCTGCCCCTCGGGCAGGCCCACGTCCAGGCCGGAGGCGGACAGCTTACAGCCGGGATTTTCCGCAAAGAGCCGGTCCAGGTGGGGCTTTTTGGCGTTGGCGATGGCGTTGCCGGCGGTCTCGGCCCGGAGGCCGAAGCCGTCCATGATGATCAGAGTCGTCGGTGTTTTTTTCATAGAAACCTCAAATCTAGTGTCTGAAAGACGCTTTATTCACCCTGATTGGCGGCGTTGATGATCTCCACGAAGTCGGGGGCCTTCAGAGAGGCGCCGCCGATGAGACCACCGTCCACATCGGGCTGGGCCAGCAGCTCCCGGGCGTTCTTGGCGTTCATGGAGCCGCCGTACTGGATGGTGACGGACCGGGCCACCCGGGCGCCGTAGAGCTTGCGGATGATGGCGCGGATGGCCTGGCAGACCTCGCCGGCCTGCTCGGCGGTGGCGGTTTTGCCGGTGCCGATGGCCCACAGGGGCTCATAGGCGATGACCACGTGGCGCAGCTTGTCGGCGGTCACGCCGGACAGGGCGCACTTGACCTGGTAGGAGATAAGCTCCATGGTCACGCCCAGCTCCCGCTGCTCCAGGCTCTCGCCCACGCAGACGATGGGCCGCAGGCCCACCTCCAGGGCGGCGTGGACCTTCTTGTTGACGGTGGCGTCGGTCTCGTTGTAGTACTGGCGGCGCTCGGAGTGGCCGATGACCACATACTTGACGCCCAGCTCCTTGAGCATCTCAGCGGAGACCTCGCCGGTATAGGCGCCGTTGGCCTCATAGTGGCAGTTCTCTGCGCCGATGGCCACCCGGCAGTCCTTGAACAGCCGGACTGCGGCGGGAATGTTCACGTAGGGGACGCAGAGAACCACGTCGCACCACTTGCCCCGGGGCAGGATGGGCTTGAGCTCCTCGGCAAAGGCGCGGGTCTCGGAGAGGGTCTTGTTCATCTTCCAGTTTCCGGCGATGATGGTTTTGCGATATCTTCTATTCATCGGTATCAGTCTCCTCTTTCTCTGGCGATTATCGGTCCAGCAGGCAGGCCACGCCGGGCAGCTCCTTGCCCTCCAGGAATTCCAGGGAGGCGCCGCCGCCGGTGGAGATGTGGGTCATCCGGTCGGCAAAGCCCAACTGCTCCACCGCCGCGGCAGAGTCGCCGCCGCCCACGATGGTGATGGCGCCGGACTCGGCCAGGGCCTTGGCCATGGCCTTGGTGCCCTCGGCAAAGGCGGGGAACTCAAACACGCCCATGGGGCCGTTCCACACCACGGTGCCCGCGCCCTTCACGGCGGCGGAGAAGGCCTCGATGGTCCTGGGGCCGATGTCCATGCCCATCAGCGCGTCGGGGATGTCGGTCCCCTCCAGCACGGGCCGGGCGTCCTTGGAAAACTCGGCGGCGCACAGGTTGTCGGTGGGCAGCAGGAATTTTACGCCCTTGGCCTGGGCCTTGGCGATCATCTCCCGGGCGTAGTCCAGCTTATCCTCCTCCAGCAGGGACTTGCCGATGGTGTGCCCCTGGGCCTTGGCGAAGGTGTAGGACATGCCGCCGCCGATGATGATGGCGTCGGCCTTTTCCAGCAGGTTGTTGATGACGTTGATCTTGTCGGAGACCTTGGCCCCGCCCAGCACGGCCACGAAGGGGCGCTGGGGGTTTTCCAGGGCCTTGCCCATGATGTCCAGCTCCTTGCCAATGAGGAAGCCGGAGACGGCGGGCAGATAGGCGGCCACGCCGGCGGTGGAGGCGTGGGCGCGATGGACCGTGCCGAAGGCGTCGGAGACATAGACCTGGGCCAGGTCGGCCAGGGCCTTGGCAAAGGCGGGGTCGTTTTTCTCCTCGCCCTTGTCAAAGCGCAGGTTTTCCAGCAGCATGATCTGGCCGGGCTGAAGGGCTGCGGCCTTGGCCTGGGCGTCCGGGCCGATGATGTCTTTGGCGAAGAGGACCTCTCTGCCCAGCAGCTGGCTGAGATGCTGGGCGACCGGGGCCAGGGACAAAGATTCCTTCCACTCCCCCTTGGGCTTGCCCAGGTGGGAGCAGGCGATGACGGCCGCGTTCTGCTCCAGCAGGTAGCGGATGGTGGGCAGGGCGGCCACGATGCGCTTATCGTCGGTGATGGCGCCGGTGGCCTTGTCCTGGGGCACGTTGAAATCGCAGCGGAGCAGGACCTTTTTTCCCGCGACATCGATGTCTTTTACCGTTTTCTTGTTGTAATTCATGGCGAAGCTCCTTTCAAGGATGGATGGTATGGAGGAGAGCAATGGATGGTGAACGCAATGGGGAAGCAGGGGGGCTTCAGCGCCGGATCTGGCCGGACTTCTGCCGGGCCCAGGCGGCGGGGCCGTCGGCGGCTAGGCCGGGAAAGTCCTGCTGGCGCAGGGCCTCGTAGGTCACGGCGGCCACGGTGTTGGCCAGATTGAGGCTGCGGGCCTCCGAGATCATGGGCAGCCGAACACAGCGCTCCGGGTACCGCTCCCGCAGCCACTGAGGCAGTCCGGCGGTCTCCTTGCCGAAAAACAGCCAGCAGCCGTCCCGGTACGGGGCGTCGCAGTAGCGCAGCCGGGCCCGGGTGGTGGTGAGCCACAGGTCGGGGTCGGGGTGCCGGGCGAAGAAGTCGTCCAGACTCTCGTAGACGTGCAGATCCACCAGGGACCAGTAGTCCAGTCCGGCCCGTTTCACGGCCTTATCCGAGATATCGAAGCCCAGGGGGCGGACCAGGTGGAGGGCGCTGCCGGTGGCGGCGCAGGTGCGGGCGATGTTGCCGGTGTTCATGGGAATCTCCGGTTCCACCAAAACGATGTTCAGCATCTTACGAAACCTCCCGGACTTTCGTGCGTAGGTAGAAGCCCCTTTCAGCAGACCCCATTGTAACGCAAAGGTGGCAGAATTACAACACTAAAAAGCATAAATTCTGTACGAAATTTCTTTGTTTTCCACACAGTTGAGCAGAAACGGTGGATTTTAGGAAATGGCTCTTTTCGAATGGGGCCCGATGTGGTATGATGAGACCACGTATAAGGAGCGTGAGAGCCTTGGAAGAGAGCCAATCCTGCCTGCGGGTGGTGGTGAAGGTGGGCACCTCCACCCTGACCCACGACACCGGCAAGCTGAATTTGAAGAACATGGAGCATCTGGCCCGCACCCTGGCCGACCTGGAGGGCATGGGGCATGAGATGATTCTGGTGTCCTCCGGCGCCATCGCCATCGGCAGCACCAAGCTGGGCCAGCGGGAGCGGCCCACCGAGCTGCGGATGAAGCAGGCCGCAGCCGCCGTAGGCCAGTGCACCATGATGCACGTCTACGACAAGCTGTTCGGAGAGTATAACCGGGTGGTAGCCCAGATCCTGCTCACCGGCGAGGACGTGGACGCCCCGGTGCGGGCCGAGCATCTGCACAACACCTTTGAATCCCTGCTGGAGCTGGGGGTCATCCCGGTGGTGAACGAGAACGATTCGGTGTCCTCAGCGGAGATCGAGACAGGGAAGTGCAAGGTGCTGGGCGACAATGACACCCTGTCGGCCATGGTGGCCCGGCTGTGCCGGGCGGACCTGCTGGTCCTCCTCAGCGACATCGACGGCCTTTACGACGACGACCCCCACCAAAACCCCGGCGCCCGGCTCATCCACCGGGTGGACCGGGTGACGCCCGAGCTGCGGGCCGTGGCCGGGGGCGCGGGGACTTGGCGCGGCACCGGCGGCATGACCACCAAGCTCAACGCCGCGGAGCTGGCCATGAAGGCCGGCGTAGACATGGTCATCACCAACGGCGCCCGGCCGGAGGACCTGTACGGCATCGTGGCGGGGGAGGACATCGGGACCCGGTTCGTGGCTCAGCCGGAGATTCTGAAGCTGTAACGCAGAGCGGAAAAAAGGAGGGAATGTCCATGACCATTCTGGAGACCCAGGGCCTGGCGGCCCGGCACGCCGAGCGGGTGCTGGCCGTAGCGGGCACCGCCCAAAAGAACCGGGCGCTGGAAGCCATGGCCCGGGCGCTGAAAGAGCGGGAGAGCGCTATCCTGGCCGAGAACCAGAAGGACCTGGCCGCCGCCCGGGAGAGCGGCATGAAGGCGTCGCTGCTGGACCGGCTGGCCCTCAGCCCCCAGCGCATCGACGGTATTGTGGAGGGGGTGCGGCAGGTGGCCGCGCTGCCCGACCCCATCGGCTGCGTCACCCGGATGGAGAAACGGCCCAACGGCCTGGTGATCGGCAAGCGCCGGGTGCCCCTGGGCGTCATCGGCATCATCTACGAGGCCCGGCCCAACGTCACTGTGGACGCCGCCGCCCTCTGCCTCAAGTCGGGCAACGCCGTCATCCTCCGGGGGGGCAAGGAGGCCTTCCGCTCCAACAGGGCCTTTGTGGCGGTCATGCGGGACGCTCTGGAGGCGGCGGGCCTGCCCCGGGACTGCGTGGCCCTGGTGGAGGACACCAGCCGGGCCAGCGCCCAGGAGCTCATGGGGCTCACCGGCTATCTGGACGTGCTCATCCCCCGGGGGGGCGCGGGCCTCATACGGACGGTGGTGGAAAACGCCAGGGTGCCGGTCATCGAGACCGGCGTGGGGGTGTGCCACGTCTATGTGGACGAGGAGGCCGACCTGGATATGGGGGCCCGGATCATTTACAACGCCAAGACCTCCCGCCCCTCGGTGTGCAACGCGGCCGAATGCCTGCTGGTCCACGCGCAGGCGGCGGAGGCCTTCCTGCCTAAGGCCAAGGCCCTGCTGGATCAGAAAAATGTGGAGCTGCGGGGCTGCCCCAGGACCTGCGCCATTCTGGGGGAGGGCGTCCAGCCCGCCTGTGAGGCGGACTGGGACACCGAGTTTGGCGACTACATCCTGGCCGTGAAGGTGGTGGAGGACGCCGGAGAGGCCATCGACTTCATCAACGCCCACGGTTCCGGCCACTCGGAGGCCATCGTCACCAACAATTATTTCACGGCCCAGCGGTTTTTAGACCAGGTGGACGCAGCGGCGGTCTATGTCAACGCCTCCACCCGATTCACCGACGGCTTTGAATTCGGTCTGGGGGCCGAAATCGGCATCTCCACCCAGAAGATGCACGCCAGGGGCCCCATGGGTCTGGAGGAGCTGACCTCCAGCAAGTACATCGTCTACGGCACCGGACAGGTGCGGGAATAAAAGAACGGGCCCGCCTCTACAAGAGGCGGGCCCAATTGATTTATGATCCAAAGAGCCTGCCGAGCAGGCCCTTTTTCCTGGCTTGGGGCGCGTCCGCGTCGGCCTCCAGCGCCCGCAGGTCCTCCGCGGCGCCGGTGCAGCCCGCCTCCGCCGCCCGGCGGAGCCAGTCTAGGGCCTTCTCCCGGTCCTTGGGCAGAGCGCCGGCGCCGTCCCGGTACCACTGGCCCAGCACATGCATGGCGTCCCCGTCCCCCAGTCCGGCGGCCTTTTGCAGCCAGGTCAGGGCCTCCCGTTCGTCCCGCTGCACCCCGATCCCCGCCCGGAGGCAGCGGCTCAGAAGGCCCATAGCCCGGGGAAGGCCCTGCCCGGCGGCTTTTTCCAGCCATTCCACCGCCGTCTCCGGGTCGGGCTCCACGCCGATGCCGGTGAGATAGCAGTAGCCCAGGTTGCATTGGGAGGGGGCGTGGCCCGCCAGGGCTCCCTGGGCGTACCAGTGGACGGCCTCGGCCTGGTCCATGTCCACGCCGGCGCCCAGCTCGTAGCACAACCCCAGATCGCACATAGCCACGGGGTAGCCCTGCTCAGCGGCCCGGCGATAGAGTTCCACCGCCCGGGCCTCGTCCCGCGCTGTGCCGTCGCCGTACTTGCAGCGGTCGCCCAGAATGTCCAGGGCCCGGGGAAAGTCCTGCCCGGCGGCTTTTTCCAGCCATTCCACCGCCTGGCCTGGGTCGGTCTCCACGCCGATACCGTTGAGGTAGCACACGGCTAGGTTGCACTGGGCGGGGGCGTAGCCCTGCCGGGCGGCCCGGGTGTACCACTCTGCGGCTAGGGCCGGGTCCTGGGGCATCCCCTCGCCGGTTTCATAGCACAGGCCCAGATCACACATGGCGGGCGGATAGCCCAGCCCGGCGGCCGCCTGGAACCACCGGGCGCCCGCTTCGTCATCCCGGGGCAGACCGTTGCCGTTCTGGCAGCAGCGGCCCAGCAGGAGCTGGGCCCGGGGAAAGTCCTGCTCCGCTGCCCGCCGCAGCCAATGCACAGCCTGCTCCGGGGACGGCTCCGTTCCGATGCCCGTGAGGTAACAGTAGCCCAGATTGCACATGGCGGGGACGTAGTCCTGCTCGGCGGCCTGGGCGTAGAGCGCCACGGCCTGGGCTGGATCGGGCTCCACGCCCGTACCCATTTCATAACACAGGCCCAAATCGCACAGAGCGGGAAGATAGCCGGCCTCGACGGCCTGGCGGAAGAGGTCCACGGCCTTGACCACATCCGGTTCCACCCCGTCCCCGTCCCGGTAGCAGCAGCCCAAAATGCTGACGGCCCGGGGAAAGTCCTGGGCAGCGGAGCGCTGGAGCCACTCCACCCCCTGCGCCAGATCGGGCGCCACCCCGATGCCGTTGAGGTAGCACACGGCCAGATTGCACATGGCGGGGGCGTAGTCCTGCTGGGCGGCCCGGCGGTAGAGCTGGACGGCCCGCTCCGGATCGCGTTCCACGCCGGTGCCGCCCTCATAGCAGTTGCCCAAAATGCTGACGGCCCGGGGAAAGTCCTGGGCGGCGGCCCTCTCCAGCCAGGCCGCGGCCTGGACGGGGTCGGCTTCCACGCCGATGCCGTTGAGATAACACACGGCCAGGTTGCACATGGCGGGGGCATAGTCCTGCTCGGCTGCCTGGAGATAGAGCCCGGCGGCCCGGGCGGGGTCAGGGTCCACGCCGGTACCATTTTCATAGCACAGCCCCAGGTCGCACACCGCGGAGACGTAATCCTGCTCGGCGCACTGCCGGTAGAGCTCCGCCGCCCGGACCTCGTCCATCTCCACCCCTGTGCCGAACTGGTAGCAGCGGGCCAGGGTCTCCAGGGCTCGCAGGTCTCCCAGCTCGGCTGCCTGAGAGAGCCAGTGGACGGCCTGGACGGGGTCGGCTTCCACGCCGTCGCCCTCCAGATACCGGAGGGCCAGGTCGTACTGGACGGAGAGCTCCCCCAGCTCGGCCTGCTCCAGCAGGGCCTGAAATTTCTCCCTGGACTTTTGCAGGCCCTCCATCGCCCGCTGGATCAGGTGGGTATTGATAAAGACCACATCCTGCGGATGGTAGGATTCGCTGGTCGGTTGGATGTCTTGCGCCATGGTGGTATTCCTCGCTTTTCTTCTGGTTGCCCTATACTTTATCAGCACAGCCGTCCCGTGTCAACTTGGGCAGAAAAAAGGAGGGCGGACGCCCTCCTTTCCCGTATCCGATGCGGCGGTTCAGCGCTGGTCGATGGGCACATACGCCTGCCGCTGCCCCACGTAGCAGTAGGCGGGCCGGATGATCTTGCCCATGTTGATGAGCTCCTCGATGCGGTGGGCGCTCCAGCCTGCGATGCGGGCCACGGCAAAGATGGGGGTGTAGAGCTCCAGGGGCAGGTCCAGCATGTGGTAGACAAAGCCGGAATAGAAGTCCACATTGGCGGCCACGCCCTTATAGATCCTGCGCTCGTCCCCGATGACCTGAGGGGCCAGACGCTCCACCCGGGAATAGAGCCCGTACTCCTCAGTACGGCCCTTCTCCCGGGACAGGGTCTCCACAAAGGAGCGCAGAATGTTGGCCCGAGGGTCGGACAGGGAGTAGACCGCGTGGCCCATGCCGTAGATCAGCCCGGCCCGGTCAAAGGCCTCTCCGTGGAGGAGGGCTTTCAGGTAGCGCTTGATTTCGTCCTCGTCGTTCCAGTCCTTCACCTGCTGCTTCATATCCTCGAACATGCGGATGACTTTGATGTTGGCGCCGCCGTGCTTGGGGCCCTTGAGAGAGGCCAGGGCGGCAGCCATGCAGGAGTAGGTGTCGGTGCCCGAGGAGGTGACCACGTGGGTGGTGAAAGTGGAGTTATTGCCGCCGCCGTGCTCGGCGTGGAGCATCAGGCAGATGTCCAGAATGTGGGCCTCCCAGAAGGAGTAGGAGGAATCGGCGCGCAGCAGGGAGAGAATGTTCTCGGCAGTGGACAGCTCGGGGCTGGGCGCGTGGATATAGAGAGAATTGCCCTCTTTGTAGTTGTATGCCTGGTAGCTGTACACCGAGTAGAGGGGGAAGGTGGCGATGAGCTGCATACACTGGCGCACCACATTGGGCAGGGAGATGTCGTCGGTCTTGTCGTCATAAGAGGCGATGGAGAGGACGCATTTGGCCAGGGAGTTCATCATATCGGCGCTGGGCGCCTTGAGGATCACGTCCCGGACAAAGTTTTTGGGCAGGGTGCGGTAGGAGGCCAACTGGTCCATGAAGTCGTCGAGCTCCCGGCGGGTGGGGAGCTGCCCGAACATGAGCAGGTAGGCCGCCTCCTCAAAGCCGAACCGTTTTTCCTGGAGGGAGCAGCGGACCAGGTCCTCAATGCTGTAGCCGCGGTAGAAAAGCTGACCCTCGCAGGGTACCGTTTTGCCGCCCACCACCTGGTTGGAAACGATCTCAGAGACCTCGGTCAGACCGGCTACCACGCCCTTGCCGTTCAGGTCGCGCAGGCCGCGCTTGACGTCGTAGCGCACATAGTCGTCCGGGTCGATACAACTGTTTTGCAGGCTTCTTGCCGCCAGCGCCTCGATAGCAGGCGTCACGTCGGAATAGGAATAGATGGGGGTGCTGGCCATGGGGATCGCGCTCCTTTCTGATACAGCGCAGCCGGAGGGAGGCCCCCCGGCTGCGGATGGATGTTTCTCAAAAATTACTCTAGCACACAAATGTTACCATTTTATGAATTAATAGAACTTTTGCCTTGCAAAAAGTCCTCCGGCGCCGAAAAGGGCCGAAGGACTTTTTTCTGAAAAACCACTAAAAACGGAATAAAATGCCCACCAGCGCGCCAAAGGCGATAAATAATATGGGGTGGAGCTTTTTCAGCCTGGGGACATTGAGGCCGAGAAAGACCAGGGCGAACAGTGCGATGGACTTCCAGTTGAATAGATGGGTGAAGAGAACGCCCGGCTCGGGAAGGGGAAGGGGCTCCTGCCAGAACAGCAGGCTCACCTTGGCCACCGACAGAAAGCCCGCCGAGGCGATGAGGGCGGTGGAGGCGGGGCGCAGGCCGTAAAAGACGGCGTCCACGGTCCGGCTCTGGCGGAATTTCTGGAGAAAGCGGGCGATGACCAGGATGATGATGATGGAGGGGGTAATCAGTCCCAGAGTGGCGATAACGCAGCCCATCGGCCCGTTGGTCTCAAAGCCCACATAGGTGGCCATGTTTACCCCCATGGGACCGGGAGTAGACTCCGACACGGCCACCATATTGGCCAGTTCCGCCGGGGTAAACCAGCCGGTACGGGTACCCAGGTCGGTGAGAAAGGGGATGGTGGCCAGGCCGCCGCCCACGGAAAACAGACCCACCCGGAAGAACTCGAAATACAGGCGCAGCAAAATCACTTCCTCCACCCCCTTGCCGCCCGGATGCCCAGCCCGGTCAGCCCGGCCAGGACCACCAGCACCACCGGGGAGGTAAAGAAGGTGACCACGGGGTTTTCGAAGGTGAAAAACACCGATGCGGCGGAGAGAAGGAAGACCACGGCGAAAAGAACGGCGGTAGCCGGGTCGACGATGGTGGTCTTGCGCAGCTTGAGGACGCTGGAGAGAATGAGCGCACAGACGGCGGCCCGCACGCCGGCAAAGGCGTGGCCCACCCAGGGATTGTCAGCCACGTGGGAGAGAAAGGCGGCGATGACCCCGATGATGACCAGGCAGGGGAAGATCAGACCCAGGGTGGCCGCGATGCCGCCGGGGACGCCCTTCTCCTTTGCCCCCACAAAGGTGGCGGTGTTGACGGCGATGATGCCGGGGGTGCACTGGCCCACGGCGTAGTAGTCGGCCAGCTCAGACTCGGTGGCCCAGCCCTTGCCGTCCACCACCTCCCGCTGGAGAATGGGGAGCATGGCGTAGCCGCCCCCGAAGGTACACACGCCGACCTTGGCAAAGGTGAGAAACAGATCAAGATAGAGGTTCATCTTACGCCAGCCCTTCCAATTCGTCCAGCCACAAAGAGGCCACCGCATCCGACGGCATGCGCCAGTCGCCCCGGGGGGAGAGCGTGACCGAGCCCACCTTGGGTCCGTCCGGCAGACACGAGCGCTTGAACTGCTGAGCGAAGAAGCGACGGTAGAAGGTCTTCTCCCACCGGAGGATGGTGGCCCGGTCATAGGTCCGACCAAAGGCGTGCTCGGCCAGCCGCAGCACTTTTTTGGGCGGGAAGCCCCAGCGGATGGCGTAATAGAGGAAGAAGTCATGCAGCTCGTAGGGGCCCACCAGGTCCTCGGTCTTCTGGGAAATCTGGCCGTTGACGGCGGGGAGCAGCTCGGGGGAGACGGGGGTGTCCAGGATGTCCGCCAGCACGTGAGAGAGTTCGGGCTCGCTCTCGGCCTTGTCTCCACAGACGTAGCTGACCAGGTGGCGCACCAGGGTCTTGGGGATGGAGGCGTTGACCCCATACATGCTCATGTGGTCCCCGTTGTAGGTGGCCCAGCCCAGGGCCAGCTCGCTGAGGTCGCCGGTGCCCACCACCATGCCGCCCACCTGGTTGGCGATGTCCATGAGCACCTGGGTCCGCTCCCGGGCCTGGCCGTTTTCAAAGGTCACGTCGTGGTCCTCCATGGACTGGCCGATGTCCTTGAAGTGGCGCTTGACCGCCTCGCTGATGTCGATGCGCTTCAGCGTGGCGCCCAGCCGCCCGGCCAGCTCCACGGCGTTGTCCCGGGTGCGGTCGGTGGTGCCGAAGCAGGGCATGGTCACGGCGATGATATCGCTGGCCGGACGGTCCAGCAGCCGCATGGCCACGGCGGTGATGAGCACCGCCAGAGTGGAGTCCAGCCCGCCGGACAGCCCCACCACCACCGCCGCGGCGCGGGTGTGCTCGATGCGCTTTTTCAGCCCCAAGGCGGCGATTTTGAGGATCTCGTCGCACCGCTCGGCCCGGCCCGCCGCATCCTCCGGGACAAAGGGGGTGGGGGAGACGTAGCGGGTCAGGGTGGTGGTGGAGGGGGTCAGGTCGAAGTACGAGCGCCACACTTCTACGGTGGGGGGCGTGTAAGTGCTTATGCGGCGGCGCTCATAAACCAGCTTATCCACGTCGATTTCGGAGATGGTCAGGCCGGTGGAAAACCTCCGCTCGGTCAGCAGGGCCCCATTTTCCGCAATGAGATTGTGGCCGGTGAAGACCAGGTCGGTGGTGGACTCCCCCTCCCCGGCGTCGGCATAGACGTAGCCGCAGACCAGCCGGGCGGACTGGCCGGTCACCAGGCTGCGGCGGTAGTCCGCCTTGCCCACGGTTTCGTCGCTGGCGGAGAGGTTGAGGATGAGGGTGGCGCCCGAACGGGCCAGAGCGGCGGAGGGGGGCTCCGGGGCCCACAGGTCCTCACAGACCTCCACGCCGAGAACCAGATTGGGCATGGCCTCGCAGACAAAGAGCCCATTGGAGCAGAGGGATACATTTTGTCCGCACAGGTCAATCCCGAAATCCTTGGCCAGACCGGGGGCAAACCAGCGCTGCTCGTAAAACTCGCCGTAGTTGGGAAGATGGCTCTTGGGGACTATGCCCAAAATCTCTCCCTTGTGTATCACAACGGCACAATTATACAACTTGTTGTCCCACTTGACCCGTATGGGCATCCCCAGTGCCGTGACCATGTCCAGATTTTTGGTGGCCTCCAGAATGGTGGACAGCCCCTCCTCGGCGCCGCTCAAAAGGGTGTCCTGCAAAAACAGGTCCCCGCAGGTATAGCCGGTCAGGCACAGCTCGGGCAGGCACAGCACCCGCACCCCCTGGGCGGCGGCCTCCCGCATGAGGGTAAAGATCTGCTCGGCGTTATAGCGGCAGTCGGCCACCCGGATCTTGGGCGTGCCGGCGGCGACCTTGACGAATCCATCGCGCATAGATGACGACCTCCTTCGTGTCAGAGGTATTTTACCCCAACGAAGCGGCATTTGCAAGAAAAGGCCTCCGGCGCCGCCCAAATTCTTCTTGACAAATCCGGTTTCCCTGCGTATAATTCCCCTCACCAAGAGGGAGTAGTCGCAAGTTCCTCCATCAACATCACGGCTCCGGCCTGTGGAGGACGCCGATCTCGGTGACAAGACTTTTGAGTATGCGCTTTGCACGGGCGAAACGCATACTCAAAAGTCTTTTTTATTGCCCGATTGGACATGATAGAATGGAAAAGGGAGCGTGTCAGAGTGGAACAGAGCTATTTCGACAAGACGGTCCATCAGACGCTGGAGGACCTGGACAGCCGGCCGGGCGGCCTCTCGGACGCCCAGGCCGCGCAGCGCCTGGAGCGCTACGGCAAAAACGCCCTGGCGGATGGGAAGAAAAAAACCGGGGTACAGGTATTCTTCGAACAGTTCAAGGACCTGCTGGTGGTCATCCTGATGGTGGCTGCCCTGGTCTCCCTGGTTTCCGGCGAGGGGGAGAGTACCGTGGTCATCTTCGCGGTGCTGCTCCTCAACGCCGTGCTGGGCACCGTCCAGCACTTCAAGGCGGAGAAGTCCCTGGAGAGCCTGAAAGCCATGTCCGCCCCCAGCGCCAAGGTGCTGCGGGACGGCATCCGGACGGTGATCCCCTCGGCCCAGGTGGTCCCCGGCGACATCGTGGAGCTGGAGGCCGGCGACATGGTGGTGGCCGACGGCCGCATTTTGGAGAACTTCTCCCTCAAGGTGAACGAGAGCTCCCTCACCGGCGAGAGCGAGGGGGTGGAAAAGACCGCCGACGTGATCGAGGCGGTCCAGGTGGCCCTGGGCGACCAGAAGAACATGGTGTTCTCCGGGTCCCTGGTGACCTACGGCCGGGCCACAGTGGCGGTGACGGGCACCGGCATGCACACCGAGCTGGGTAAGGTGGCCGCCCTAATGAACCAGACCCAGCAGCGCAAGACCCCTCTCCAGGAGAGCCTGGACCAATTCAGCAAGAAGCTGGCGGCGGTCATCCTGTGCGTCTGCGCGGTGGTGTTCGCCCTGTCCCTGTGGCGGGCTATGCCGGTGCTGGACGCCCTGATGTTCGCCGTGGCCCTGGCGGTGGCCGCCATCCCAGAGGCCCTCAGCTCCATCGTCACCATCGTCCTGGCCCTGGGCACCCAGAAGATGGCCAAGCAGAACGCCATCATCAAGGATCTGAAGGCGGTGGAGAGCCTGGGCGCCGTGTCGGTGATCTGCTCGGACAAGACGGGTACCCTGACCCAGAACAAGATGACCCCCCAGAAAATCTACGCCGACGGCGCCCTGCTGGCGGAGCCGGAGCTGAACTTGGCCAACGACGTGCAGCGGCTGCTGCTGAAGGCCGCTCTGCTGGCCAGCGACGCCACCACCGACGAGGAGAGGGGGACCTCCATTGGGGACCCCACCGAGGTGGCTCTGGTGATGATGGGGGACCGCATCGGCGTGGATGAGGGGGTCTACCGGAGCCAGCACCCCCGGCTGCGGGAGCTGGCCTTCGACTCCGACCGGAAGCTGATGAGCACCCTCCACGTCATCGAAGGGGTCCCCACCCTGTACACCAAGGGGGCCATCGACGTGCTGCTGGACCGCTCTACCCACGTTCTCACCGGGGCGGGGGCGGTGCCGCTGACGCCCGAGTGGAAGGAGCGCATCTCCCGCACCAATATGGAGCTCTCCCTGGAGGGCCTGCGGGTGCTGGCCCTGGCCTATAAGGAGCTGCCGGAGGTCCGGGACCTGACGCTGGACGACGAGCGGGACTTCACCTTTATCGGTCTGGTGTCCATGATCGACCCGCCCCGGCCCGAGGCCGTCCAGGCGGTGGCCGACGCCAAGCGGGGCGGGGTGCGCACCATCATGATCACCGGCGACCACAAGGTGACCGCCTCGGCCATCGCACGGCAGATCGGCATCTTCCGGGAGGGGGATGAGGCGGTGTCCGGCGTGGAGCTGGACGGCATGAGCGACCACGACCTGGACGAGCGGCTGGAGCACATCTCGGTTTACGCCCGGGTGTCGCCGGAGCACAAGATCCGCATCGTCAAGGCCTGGCAGCGCAAGGGAAAGATCGTCTCCATGACCGGCGACGGCGTCAACGACGCCCCCGCCCTCAAGGCCGCCGACATCGGCGTGGCCATGGGCATCACCGGCACGGAGGTCAGTAAGGACGCCGCCTCCATGATCCTGGCCGACGACAACTTCGCCACCATCGTCAAGGCGGTGGTCAACGGCCGGGGCGTCTACACCAACATCAAAAACGCCATCAACTTCCTGCTGTCGGGCAATATGGCGGGTATCCTGTGCGTGTTCCTCGCCTCGGTGCTGGGTCTGCCCATGCCCTTCGCGCCGGTCCATCTGCTGTTCATCAACCTGCTGACCGACTCCCTGCCCGCCATCGCCGTGGGCGTGGAGCCCGCCCGCAAGGGCCTGCTGGACCAGAAGCCCCGCAACCCCAAGGAGCCCATCCTCAACAAGAGCCTGATGCTGCGCATCCTGGCCTTCGGCGCGGTCATCGCCGCCGCCACCATGACCGCCTTCTTCGTGGGACTGAACGCCGGAGGAGCCGCCCTGGCCAGCACCATGGCCTTCGCCACCCTGACCCTGGCCCGCCTGTTCCACGGCTTCAACTGCCGGGGACGGGAGTCGGTGTTCCGGCTGGGCCTGACCACCAACAGGGCCAGCCTGGCGGCCTTCGGCGCGGGGGTGCTGCTGCTGGCCGCCGTCCTCTTTCTCCCCGGCCTCAGCGGCCTGTTTCAGGTGGCCCATATGACGGCAGGCCAGTACGGTCTGATCGTGCTGCTGGCCTTCCTGCCCACGGCGGCCATCCAGATCTACAAGGTCCTCTGCGACCGGCGCAAGTAAAAGACCAGCCGGCCCCGCGGCACATTGCCGCGGGGCCGGCTGCTGCGTTCAGGGGGAGGGAGGGTCCGGCTCTTCCGCGGGCAAGAAGAACCGACGCAGGGCGAACAGGGCGGACATGACGGTCAGCATCAGCACCACACCGGCGATCAGCAGCGCCGTCAGGGAGGCCGACAGAGCACTGCCGGGGAGGGTCACGCCGGAGCCGTAGCCCGCCAGGTAGAGGTAGACCGCCATAAAGGTGTTCAGCAGGGCCTGAGCGGTACGCAGCCGCAGAAGGCGGCGGGACAGGTCCTCCCCGCCGTATCGGGCGGCCAGATGGGCCAGGTTGGTGAGGAGCTGAAAATAGAAATAGAGGGAGAGCGCCGCGAAGAGCAGGTCCAGCGGGTAGAGGGAGAGGGTAAGCCCGAAGAGCTGGGCCAGCCACCCGGCCCCCTCCCACAGGCCCAGCAGGATGCAGAAGGGCTTGAGCAGAGGCAGCTCCCGTTCCTCCTCCGCCAACAGGTCCAGGGCCCCATAAATCAGTGCAAAGGCCATCCAGTCGGGCAGGATGTTCAGGGACCCCAGGTTGAGGTTGAAAAAGGCGAACAGATAGGACCAGGCGATGCGGGACACCCCGCGGTAGAGAACGTTTTGCTCCGGATTCATGCCGCGCCTCCTTCCCGGGGGGTGAGGGTGAGGGTCTCCGTCTCCCCGTTGACGCTGAGCTCCAGCCGATAGGCGGCAGGATAGACCGGGGCCTCATTGGGGTCGCCGTCCAAGCCGCTGCCGCCCCCGCTGAACAGGCTGCCGTCCCACGGCTCCTCCAGCCCGCCGGGCTGCTTACAGCCCCAGAAGGCCCCGCTACTGCTGCTGCCGCCGCTGTTGCCCAGCGCTGCGTAGCCCAGGTCCGGGTGATGGCCGGCGGCGTCCATGGGGGCGGCGGACCACCGCACCGTGTGGATGCTCCCGAGCTCCTCCTCAGAGCCCAGGAAGGTTCCGGTGAAGGAGTCCCCCTGCCGGGCCTCGCTGAATACGGCCCGGGGCTTGGGCTTGGTGTCGAAGAAGAAGGCGGGGCCGGAAAACCAGGACATGCTATCCTCGGTCTTGGTCGCGTTGTCCACCATGTGGACGGTCTGGTAGCGCAGCTCCAGCCGGTAGAGTTCGGTCTCGGCGGTATAGACCACCGCCGGAGGGAGAGCCTCGTCCCCCCAGGTCAATCCGTCCTCATGGCCCCGGCCAATGCTCTGGCATTTGACCTGCCGGAAGTCCTCCGCGGGCTCCACCACCCAGCCGGCCTCCGACGCCCAGACCCGGACGGTCTGGACCGCCGTCCACAGCCAGTTGGACTCCTCGCTGTAGGCGTCCTCCACGCCATAGACACGCTGGAGGGGAAAGACCATCAGGGCGGTATAGGCCCCCTTCCCAGCCGGGGTCAGGTTATAGATATAGTAGCCCGCCTGTACGTTGGGGTAGCCCGGCAGGCCGCTCTCCCAGCGCTCGTGCACCCAGTGGTCCGGGCCGCTGGCCGCGGCCTCCATCTCCGCCGCCAGGGCGGGGTGCTGCTCCAGTGGGGCGCACAGGGCCCGGTAGATGCCGTTGTAGTCCAGCACCGCCTTGCCATAGGCGTCCAGCGCCCCGGCGGGGGTGGTGCATCGGGTGAGGCGGGCGGAGGCCATGGCGGTGAGAAAGGCCTCCTGATCACTGTGGCCAAGGCCGTCGGCCTTGGCCAGCGTCTGGGTGGTCCCCAGGGCGAGAGGCAGGGCCAGAATCACCGCCACACATACCGAGGCCAGGGCCATCCCCGCCGGATACCGCTTGAACCGGGCGATGGAGGCGATGCGGCGCTTGATGTTCTGCCCGCCGTTGGCCATGGAGGAGGTGCCGGGCGCCCGGGCGTATTTCTCGTCGGCCATGGACAGGAGGATGCGCCCGTAGTCCCGCCGGTCCTCCCCCTCCAGCCGCTCCAGCACCCGCTGATCGCAGAGGGCCTCCAGGTCGTTCTGCACCTGGTCGAAGGCATACCAAAGCAGGGGGGTGCACCAGTGAACGCACCGGAACAGGCACACCAGCAGCCCCCAGCCCACGTCGCCATAGGTCCGGTGGAGCAGCTCGTGGAGGAGCACCTTTTCGTCGGTCTCCCGCCCGGCGGGCAGGGCCAGCACCGGGGCGAAGAACCCGCAGACGAAGGCGGAGGACAGCCCCTCCACCTCGACGGCCCGGCAGACGGGCAGGTCGTACCGCTCCGCCACCCGGCGGAGCGGGGCGTCATCGGCGGGGGTCCCCCGGCGGAGGGCCAGCCGCAGCCGCAGGTAGGTGAGGGCGTACCAGGCCAGCAGCGCCACTACCCCCGCCATGTAGAGAAGATAGAGCGCATCGAACACCCCCCGGGGTCCGCCCAGCCTGCCGGGCAGGGGGATGGGGGCGGTCACCCGGATGAGGTCATAGTCCCCGGTGAAGGCGGTCTTGGCGGTCTCCACCAGCAGGGGCCAGTTAAACAGCACATACCGGCCGCCCCGCCCGGCGGGAAGAAGCAGGGTCAGGCCCAGCAGAGCCCAGACGCCGCACTGCCACCGGGGCGAGAGCTTGTCGCGGAACAGAGCCTTGATCAGCAGCAGGGCCGCCGCCGCGCCGGAGGCCGTCAGGGTCTGGAGCAAAAAGGACCAGAAATCGGTCATGTCGTCACCTCGTTGTCACAAAGTCCGCTGAGTGTCGTCTCCGCCTGCGGCGAAAACGGCGCCCGGCCCTACACCTCCATCTCGTCCAGCAGCCGGCGCAGCTCATCCCGCTCCTGGGCCGTGAGGGTCTCCTCCTTCAAAAAGGCGGCCACCATCTGCCCGGCGGAGCCGCGGTATACCCGGTCCAGCAGGCCCCGGCGCTCGGCGGCGGCGCAGTCGGAGCGCGCCACCGCTGGGCGGTAGAGGTGGGGAACGCGCTGCTTGTCGATGGTCACCAGGCCCTTGCCCTCCATCCGGGTGAGGTAGGTGAACACGGTGTTCCGGCTCCACCCGGTGCCGGGCCGCAGGGCCTCCACCACCGGGCCCAGGGCCAGCCCCTCCCCCTGCCACAGAACCTCCAGCACCTTCCATTCACGGTCCGACAGCCGCATAAAAACGCCTCCTACAGGTGTAGTATCCGTTAGTGATACTACACCTGTCGGAGGCACCTGTCAAGAGGAATCAACCGGCGAGTTCCAGGGCGGTTTTGCACAGCAGCAGGCCCAACACCACGAAGAACATGGGCCGGATGGCCTTGGCTCCCTTTTTCAGGGCCAGGCCGGAGCCTGTATAGTGGCCCCAAAGGCCGCAGACGGCGGCGGGGACGCCCAGGGCCCAGACGATCTCACCGGCCAGGGCAAAGGTGACGAAGGCGGCCAGATTGGAGCAGAAGTTGACCACCTTGGCGTTGCCGGAGGCGGTGACCAGGTCGAAGCGGCACAGGGCGGTGAAGGCCAGGATGACGAAGGTTCCGGCGCCGGGACCGAAGAAGCCGTCGTACAGGCCCAGTACCAGGCCGATGAGCCCGGACAGGAGCATCAATAGGGGGCCGGACAGGGCGTCGGCCTTATTTTCCAGCCCAAAGTCCCGCTTGAGCAGGAGAAAGACGGCCAGAACAGGGAGGGCAGCCACCAGAAAGTAGTGGAGGAAGGTGTCCGGAACCAGCAGGCACAGCCGGGCGCCCAGCACCGAGCCCAGGAGGGCGGTGGCGGCGGAGACGGCGGCGGGGCCCAGGCGGACCCGTCCGTTTTTCAGGAACCGGAGGGTGGACAGCCCCGTGCCGAAGACGGAACCGCACTTGTTGGTAGCGGTGGCGGCGTGGGGCGGCAGTCCGGCCAGCAGATAGGCGGGCAGGGAGATGAGCCCGCCGCCGCCGGCCACCGCGTCCACCAGTCCGGACAAAAAGACCAGCGGGCAGACGATCAGCAGAGTGGTCCAGGTGACTTCCATACTATGACCTCACAGTGGGCAGACATTTTATTGCCCGCCGGACGACTTGACCGTTGTATGGCGGGCAGAATTATGATAAACTATTTCAGTTGGATTGCCAAGAACCAGTTTTGCATATATCTATAACAGAAACAGAGAGGATGGGAGGGGCGCAGTCCAAGGATGGGCGCGCCCGCCGAGGAATGGACAGGCCCGGATTTGACAACGGCAGGTATTTGGAGATGCAGTCGGCCCGCATCGCGGAGCGGATCGCCCAGTTCGGAAACAAGCTGTACCTGGAGTTCGGCGGCAAGCTGTTCGACGACTTTCACGCCTCCCGGGTGCTGCCCGGCTTCGAACCGGACAGCAAGATCCGGATGCTGGCCCAGCTCAAGGACCGGGCGGAGATCGTCATCGCCATCTGCGCCAGCGACATCGAGAAGAACAAGGTGCGGGGGGATCTGGGGATCACCTACGACGTGGATGTGCTGCGTCTGATCGACGCCTTCCGGACCCAGGGGCTGTACGTGGGGGGCGTGGTGGTCACCCAGTACGACCGTCAGCCTGCCGCTGACGCCTTCCGCCGCCGACTGGAGGGGCTGGGCATCCGGGTCTACCTCCACTACCCCATTGCGGGCTATCCTCGAAACATCCCTCTCATCGTCAGCGACGAGGGCTACGGGAAGAACGAGTACGTGGAGACTACCCGCCCCCTGGTGGTGGTCACCGCCCCCGGCCCCGGCAGCGGCAAGATGGCGGTGTGCCTCAGCCAGCTCTACCACGAGTATAAGCGGGGGGTGAAGGCGGGCTACGCCAAGTTTGAGACCTTCCCCATCTGGAACCTGCCCCTCCAGCACCCGGTGAACCTGGCCTATGAGGCGGCCACCGCCGACCTCAACGACGTCAACATGATCGACCCCTTCCACCTCCAGGCCTACGGCGAGACCACGGTGAACTACAACCGGGACGTGGAGATCTTCCCGGTGCTCAACGCCATCCTGGACAAGATCACCGGGGAGAGCCCCTACAAATCCCCCACCGACATGGGGGTGAACATGGCGGGCTACTGCATCACCGACGACGAAGCGGTGTGCGCCGCCGCCCGGCAGGAGATCATCCGGCGGTACTACGACGCCCTGTGCGACCGCCGCCAGGGCGCGGGGGGGGACGAGATTCTCTACAAGCTGGAGCTGCTGATGCAGCAGGCCAAGGTGAGTCCCGAGCTGCGGCCGGTGGTGGCCGCCGCCCTGAAGGTGGCCGAGGAGACGGGCAACCCGGCCTCCGCCATTGAGCTGCCCGGCGGCGAGGTGGTGACCGGCAAGACCACCGACCTGATGGGGGCCTCCTCCGCCACCCTGCTCAACGCCCTCAAGCGGCTGGCGGGCATCGGGCACGAGCACCACCTCATCTCCCGGGAGGCCATCGAGCCCATCCAGACCGTCAAGGTGCGGCATCTGGGCAGCAGCAACCCCCGGCTCCACTCCGATGAGACCCTCATCGCCCTGGCCATCAGCGCCACCACCAACCCCCTGGCGGCCAAGGCCCTGGCCCACCTGGACCAGCTCCGCTCCTGCGAGGCCCACTCCTCCGTCATCCTCTCCCCGGCGGACTCGGTGACCTATAAAAGGCTGGGGATGCGCCTGACCTGCGAGCCCACCTACGAGACCAACAAGCTCTATCACAAATAGACCGCAAAAACGCGCCGGCACGAAAGTGCCGGCGCGTTTTTGCTACCGTTGGCGGAGAAGCTCCTTGCGGACCACCCGGGCAATGAGCTCCTGTCCCTCGGGGGAGCGGAGGGTGTCCAGCACCGTGGCGTGCAGCAGCTCCTGAAACTGCTTGCTGGAGAGGAAGGAGTCGAACAGGGTGCCCTGTCCCGTGCCGGCGCTCTGTCCGGCGGGCGGGACGGACTTCCGGGGTGCGGCGGGAGCGGGAACGTGACCCGGTCCGTCGTCGGCATAAGCGGCGTCCATCCAGCTTTCCATGCGGGTGCGGTCGCTGCTCTCCCCCCGGAGGTAGAACAGGGACACGCCGAAATACTCCGCCAGCTTGTCCTGCTGGTCCTTTGTGGGCGTCTGGCGGCCGGTTTCAAATTTTTCCACCGCGTTTTTGGAAAAACCCAGGGCGGCGGAGAGGGCGGGGCGGCTCAGGTTCCGCTCGGTGCGGAGGGCCTCGATCCTCTGGGCCAGTGTGACCATAGGAATGACCTCCTTTGTAAAGGGTGATACAATATCAGTATATCATAAAAACGGCGCCTGTGGAGCAAAAAGTATGGCCCGTTAAAGTAACGGTATTTTGTGCAGGCTGCGGGGTGGTTTCCCGCGATTTTCTCTTGACGGGAGGGGTGGGGAACGGTAGAATAAATAGGATTTTTATGGAACAAAAAGGCAGGGACAACGGTGTCCCGGGACGATGGCGTCCCATCAGGGAAGGATGGGAGGAAACAATATGACGGTCAAGTACATTTTTGTCACCGGCGGTGTGGTATCGGGACTGGGCAAGGGCATCACGGCGGCGTCTCTGGGGCGGCTGCTGAAGCAGCGGGGCCTGCGGGTGAAGGTACAGAAGCTGGACCCGTATCTCAACGTGGACCCCGGCACCATGAGCCCGTATCAGCACGGGGAGGTCTTTGTCACCGACGACGGGGCGGAGACCGATCTGGACCTGGGGCATTACGAGCGGTTCATCGACGAGAACCTCACCTTCAACTCCTCGGTTTCCTCGGGCAAGGTCTACTGGAATGTGCTCAACCGGGAACGGGCGGGGGACTATCTGGGCGGCACCGTGCAGATCATTCCCCACATCACCGGGGAGATCAAGCGGAACATCTACTCGCTGGATACGCCGGACACCGATGTGGCCATCGTGGAGATCGGCGGCACGGTGGGCGACATCGAAAGTCAGCCCTTTCTGGAGTCCATCCGGCAGGTGGCGGCCGAGCGCGGACGCCAGAACGTGATGTTCATCCACGTCTCCCTCATCGTCTCCATCCCCGGCAGCGGGGAGCTCAAGAGCAAGCCCACCCAGCACTCGGCCAAGGAGCTGCTGAGTCTGGGCATTCAGCCCGATGTCATCATGTGCCGCTGCGATGCGCCCATCCCCGACGAGATCCTGGAGAAGATCTCCCTGTTCTGCAACATCCCCCGGGAAAACGCCATCCCCAACCTGACGGCCGACCTGCTGTATGACGTGCCCCTGATGCTGGAGCGGGAGGGGCTGGCCGACGTGGTGGTCCGGCGTCTGGGCCTCATCTGCCACGCCCCGGACCTGACCGAGTGGGCCACCATGGTCCACCGGGCCAAGCACCCCAAGGGCACGGTGAGGATCGCCCTGGTGGGCAAATATGTGGCCCTCCACGACGCCTATCTCTCGGTGGTGGAGGCCCTGACCCACGGCGGCATCGAGAACGATGTGAAGGTGGAGGTCCAGTGGGTGGACTCTGAGACCGTCACCGACGAAAACGCCGTCCGGGTCCTGGCGGAGGCCGATGGAGTGCTGGTGCCCGGCGGCTTTGGCGACCGGGGCATTGAGGGTAAGATCTCCGCAGTCCGCTACGCCCGGGAGCATAAGGTGCCCTTCCTGGGCATCTGTCTGGGGATGCAGATGGCGGTGGTGGAGTATGCCCGGCACGTCTGCGGCTGGGCGGACGCCCACTCCAGCGAGCTGGACCCCGCCACCGCCCACCCGGTCATCGATCTGATGCCCGATCAGCGCGGCGTCACCGCCAAGGGCGGCACCATGCGTCTGGGCTCCTATCCCTGCCGGGTCACCTCCCGGGAGACGCGGACCTACCAGGCCTACGGCTGTGACCAGATTGCCGAGCGTCACCGCCACCGCTACGAGTTCAACAACGACTACCGGCAGGACCTGACGGGGGCGGGACTGGTGCTGGCCGGGCTGTCCCCGGACGAGCGGCTGGTGGAGATCGTGGAACTGAAGGACCACCCCTGGTTCGTGGGGGTCCAGTTCCACCCGGAGCTGAAGAGCCGCCCCAACAAGGCCCATCCTCTGTTCCGGGACTTTATCGCGGCGGCCAAGGCCGGGCAGCGCGCCGAAGCAGAATAGACGAAAGAGGTCCCTCCCCGGCGGTTTACACCGCTGGGGAGGGACCTGCCTGGTTTTAGCGGGCCAAAAAATCCTCCAGCACGGCCTGGAGCTGGGCCAGAGTCAGGGTGCCGCCGGGGTCCAGGCGGCCGCCCTCGGACCAGTTCAGCACGCCGGCGTCGCAGGCCCAGTAGAGGGAGTCGTCCGCCCAGGGAGAGATGTCGGCGTAGTCGTTGCACTCCGCGGCACCGGCGGGGAGAAAGGTGTCCCGGCCCAGGATGCGGGCGTACCGCCGGAGGGCCACTGCCAGCTCCTCCCGGGTCAACGGCCGGTCCGGAGAAAAGCGGCCGTCGCCCGTGCCCAGCAGCAGCCCGGCCTCACGGCACCAGGCCGCGGCGGTGGCGCCGTCGTCGTTCCGCGCTACATCCGAGAAGGCGCCGCCGGCCGCGAAGGGGACGGCACCGGCGCTCTCCCACAGCAGGACGGCCAGGTCCATACGCGCGGCGGGTGGCGCCGCCGCCACCACGGCCGGATTGAGGAAGAGCAGCAGGACAAGGACCAAAAGCGCGGCGGCTGTGCGCATGAGTATCCCTCCTTTTACAGAGAAGATACCATACTTGGCGCAATAAGGCCGTCGAATCGGCCCGCCGATTGTTACCGATCGGACACCTCAAAAGCCGGATGGTTGGAGGTGCCATCCGGTTCAGAGCAGAACAAGAGGTCCCACCCCCAGGTGGGACCTCTTGTTTATTGGACGCGGTTGTTCAGGGCCTCTCCCTGTGCATAGCGCCGCAGATTTTCCACGGCAATGTCCACGATGCGCGCCAGGGTGACATCTAGGTGGAAGCCGCCGGCGCAGTGTGGGGTGAGGATCAGATTTTCCACATCCCAGAGAGGGTGATCAGGGGGCAGGGGCTCCGGCTCAGTAACGTCCAGCGCGGCGCCCCACAGGTGGCCGGAGCGGAGAACTTCCTCCAGGGGGATCAGATCCACGGCGGAGCCCCGCCCGGCATTGAGCAGGATGGAGCCCGGCTTCATGGACTCCAGGCGCTTTTCGTCCAGGATGTGGACGGTTTCCGGCGTGTGGGGGAGGACGAAGGCCGCCACGTCGGCCTGGGGCAGCCACCGGTCCAGCTCGGAGATGGGGTGAAGAGCGTCGAAGGCGGCGGGGACCGGACCGACGGTACGCTTGAGCCCCACGGTCCGGGCGCCCACGGCCTTGCACAGCCCGGCGAAGGCGGTGCCGATGTCGCCGGCCCCCACCACCAGCACCAGCGCGTTCCGCAGGCTCTTCACCGTTCCGCGGTCGGTCCAGTGGTGGTTCCGCTGCTCGTCCCGGTACTGGGGCAGCTTTTTGCAAAGGGCCAGCAGGCAGGCGAACAGGTGCTCCGACACCGCGGGACCGTAGGCCCCGGCGGCGGAGGTGAGCATGCAGCCCTCAGGCAGCATCCCGGGGCGCTGATAGACGTCGGTGCCCGCGCTCCAGGTCTGGAGCCATTTCAGGCCCGGGGCATGGGACAGATGGGCGCGGGTGGGGCAGCCGATCACCACGGTGGCGCCGTCAAAGCCGGCGGGGTCTCCCTCCCGCAGGGTGCCGCCGTTGATGTCCATCCGGGGAAGGAAGCGGTGCTCCGCCTGGGGGGCGGCCGCGCGGAAGCGCTCCTGCTGGGCGGGGGTCAGCGGGAGCAGATTGACAACGATTTCGGACATGGGTCAGAAGCTCCTTTCCGCGGCCTGGCCGTCCTCGGGGGGCTGGGCGGCCGGGGCCTCCTGGCCGGGGACGGAGGAAAAATTCTGCCGGGAGTCGGCCTTGGCGGCCTGCTGGGCGATGAGCTGCTCTTCCCGGGCGGCGTCCTCTTTTTGCTGGCGCTCCAGACGGGCCTGCTCCTTCCGGCGTCGGCGTCGGAAAGCCTTCCACTCCAGCACGCCGCCCAGCACGGCAAAGAGCAGGATGAGGCCAAAGGTGCAGATGAGCCCGGCGGTGGGGGCAAAGTCCCCCTCCAGGCCGCCCACAAAGTTACCGGACAGCCAGCCCAGCACGCAGCCCACGTAAAAGAACAGGGCAAACAGTTTTCGGCGGAAGAGCAGGGCCAGGGCGCCCAGAGCCCCCAGCACAGCGTAGACAGCGGCGATCTGGGCGGTGACGAAAACCCCCGCGGTCATGTAATAGGCGGCGCAGGCCGCCACCAGAAACACGATAAAGGCGGCCACGCCGGTCAGAAGGGTAGCGCTGCTGAAGGATTTCTTTTTCATCTTCAAGCCCTCTTTCAAAAAACCCCCTCCGCGTCAGCGGCGGGGGTTTTCCAGGAATCAGTTCATTTGCTTGCGGCGGGAAATGTTCAGGGTGCCGTCGGCCATGTCGCCCACCCACTCCAGGCTCTTGCCGGTGCCGTAGGCCACGCAGGAGATGGCGTCGTCGGCCACATGGGTCTCGATGCCGGTGTGGGACTCGATGAGCTTGTCGAAGCCCCAGACCAGGCTGCCGCCGCCGGTCATTACGATGCCGTTGGTGGAGATATCGGCCACCAGCTCGGGGGGCGTGCGCTCCAGCACGCCGTGGATGGCCTCCAGAATGCGGGTGGAGACCTCCTCAAAGGCCTCGATCATCTCGCTGGAGGACACGGAGAACACCCGGGGCAGGCCGGTCATCAGGCAGCGGCCCTTGATCTCCACGGTCTGCTCCTCCGGGCGGGGGAAGACGCAGCCGATCTGCATTTTCAGCTCCTCGGCGGTGCGCTCACCGATCAGTACATTGTGCTTGCGCCGTATGTACTTCACGATGGCCTCGTCGAACTGGTCGCCGGCGATCTTGATGGAGGTGGACTCCACGATGCCGCTGAGGGAGATGACGGCGATGTCGGTGGTGCCGCCGCCGATGTCCACCACCATGTGGCCGTCAGGCTGGGTGATGTCTATGCCCGCGCCGATGGCGGCGGCCAGAGGCTCCTCAATGAGGTAAACCTTCCGGGCGCCGGCCTGGACGCCGGCGTCGATGACGGCGCGCTCCTCCACCTCGGTGATGCCGGAAGGCACGCAGATGACCACCCGGGGCTTGAACAGCCGGAAGGAGGTCACCTTGCGGATGAATTCCCGCAGCATCCGCTCGGTCATGTCGTAGTCGGAGATGACGCCCTCCCGCAGGGGCCGGATGGCCACAATATTGCCGGGCGTGCGGCCCAGCATCTTCTGGGCGTCGGTGCCCACCTTCAGCAGCTTGCCGGTGTTCTTGTCGATGGCCACCACCGAGGGCTCCCGCAGCACCACGCCCTTGCCCTTGATGTATACAAGGATGGAGGCGGTGCCAAGGTCGATTCCAATATCTTTACTGAACATACCTGCACCTCGAAATCTGTTTAGCTTTTCCTTTATTTTAGCCCAGAAACCCATGGTTAATCCCCTTTGCATGAGCCATTATCCGTATCGCCAGAGCTATCCTCCCTATTATATCGGGTGTCCCGGCGCATTTCAACCATATTTTCAAAAAGAAGACACGTCCGCGGGCGTTTCGTCAGCAGGAGCGCCGGGACCGGGCCAGGGCGGCGCAGACCACGTCGGTGGCTCCGGCGGTGCGGAGCACCCGGGCGCACTCGGACAGGGTGGAGCCGGTGGTGACGATATCGTCGATGAGCAGGACGCGCCTGCCCTCCACCAGCGCGGGATCGGTGACCTGATAGGCGCTGAGCACGTTGGCCCGGCGGGAGGCGTCGTTTTTCCCCAGGCCGGACTGGGCCTCGGTGTCCCGCACCTTACACAGGGTCTCGGCCGCCACGTCGTCCAGCGCCAGCGCCGCCGCCGAGGCCAGCAGCATGGCCTGGTCATAGCCCCGCTGGCGCAGCCGCGCCCGGGACAGGGGGACCCAGGTGATGAGGTCGTACCGTCCGGCCAGGTGGTCCTGGACGCACTGGGCCACCAGGCGGCCATAGGTCCGGCTGTAGCCCCGGACCCCCTTAAATTTATAGCGGTGGAAGGAGGCGCGGACCTGGTCCTGATACCACAGCGGGGAGGCGCACAGGGAGAAGAACTCCCCTGTCTGCTCCGCCTCGGCCCCCAGGGCCCAGGGCAGCTCCTGCTGGCAGCGGGGGCAGATGCCCTCCTCCCCGCGGTGGAGCAGTCTGCGACAAAACACGCACCGGGGCGGGAAGAGAAGGTCCAGCAGCGCGCCCAGCGGTCGGCTCATGATGGGTCCTCCGTCTGGATGGGGCCGTGCTCCTGCTCAAAGGTCCGCACACAAGTGGTGATGAGATGGAGTATCTGCCTGCTCATAGAGCGCCCATCGTATTGGGCAATATACTTCAGCTTGTCATGAAGCTCGGCATCCATGCGGATGCTTAGATGTTTGCGCTCTTCCATATACTTCGCCTCCTCATATCCGGGTTAAACAAAGCATATCCTTTGCAGTGAAAATAAGATTATTGTTAGTGTATTTTTACGGCTTAAAATTTATGTAAGGACGATGGTGGGCGCTCCCGATGAGGCATTTTATCCCCGCCTACATGACAGGAGAAGGGCCGCGCCGGTCCGGCGCGGCCCCCGGTCAGTTGAACTTGTAAATCTTCCGGGCCAGCCGGTACAGGGATACCGACAGCTTCCGGCCCTGATAGCCGGGAAAGTTGCTGACGATGGAGAAGGAGCGATACTTCATCCGGTGGAACAGCCGGGGGGAGGCCGTGCGCAGATACTCCCACAGCTCGGTCTTTTTCCCCAGGGCTGCGGGGGAACCGTCGATGATGAGGAAGATGGAGGAGATGGTCATCATCATGGCCAGGTAGTTGAACATATAGTGCCCCAGCCGCCGGTGTTGGGCGGAGATCTGGGTCAGGTCGTGGCTGCCGATCATGAGGCGGGTCACCCGGAGCTGCTGGTCCACCCGCTTAACCATGACCTGCTCGTTGACGCTCTGGTCGGCCCGGCCGATGAAGTAGCGGTAGAAGTCCAGGTTCATGTAGTACAGAGTCTTGACGTAGGGCAGGGGCTGGTAGACAAAGATGTTGTCCACATAGAAGGTGTGCTTGGGCAGCTCCAGCCCGCACTGGCGCAGCAGCTCGGTGCGGTAGAACACCGAGTGCATCAGCAGATACTGGGAGGGGCGGAACCGGTCGATTTCGTCCCAGGTAAACACCCGTCCCTGGGGGAACACGTTGGTATACCGCATGACCTTTTGGGTGTGGTCCTCCACGTGCTCGTACACATAGTTGCACACCAAAAGGTCCACCGGCTCCGGCATCTGAGAGAACTCCCGCAGCTTGTCCACCACCTGGCGCAGAGCGTCCACGTCGGCCCAGTCGTCGGAGTCCACCACCTTGTAGTAGAGCCCCTGGGCGTGGCGCAGGCCCTGATTCACCCCCTCGCCGTGGCCGCCGTTCTCCTGGTGGATGACCCGGACGATATCGGGGTACTGCTGGGCATAGCGGTCGGCGATGGCGCCGGTGTTGTCCCTGGAGCCGTCGTCCACCAGGATGATTTCCACCTCGTCGCCTCCCTCCAGGAGGGTGTGGATGCAGTGCTCCATGTAGTCCTGCGAGTTGTAGCAGGGGACCGCGAATGTCAGAAGTTTCACAAAAACCGCTCCTATGATTTGGTCAGGAGGCTGTCGCAGAGCTCCAGGGCCCGCCCCGCGATGGCGTCCATGTTGTAATATTTATATTCGGCCAGCCGGCCCAGCAGGTGGAGGTTGGGGTACTCCGACGCCAGGGCCGCGTACTTGGCGTAGAGGGCGTTGTTCTCCGGGTTGATGATGGAGTAGTAGGGGGTCTCGCCAGGGGCCCCGGTGTAGGCACGGGAGTACTCCTTCATGATGGTGGTAAGGCCGGGCAGATCCTGGCCGGTGAGGTGCTTGAACTCGGTGATGCGGGTGTAGTCCTGGTCCACTGTGTAGTTTACCGTACCGTGAGTCTGGTAGAACTGCTTCTCGTAGGTCTCAAACCGGAAGTCCAGGGTGCGGTAGGGAAGCTGCCCAAACCGGAAGCCGAAGAGCTCGTCGGCCTGTCCGGTGAAGATGACCGCGCCGGTAAAGGGCGCGCCGTCCAGGGTGACTGTTCCGCCCTCCAGCTTCACCCGGTCGCGGGCCTCCACGCCCAGCTCCACGGTGATGTTGGGGTGGTCCAGGATTTTTTGGAACATGGGCGTGTAGCCCTCCAAGGGCATCCCCTGGTAGGCGTCCTGGAAGTACCGGTCGTCCCGTGAGAGGCGCACCGGCACACGGGCGGTGGTGGCCGGGTCGATCTCCTCGGGGGTCTGGCCCCACTGCTTCATGGTGTAGTGGACGAAGACGTGCTCGTACACGTATTCCGCAATGGCGGCGATCTCCGGGTCGGGGTTCTGCCGCAGCTCCAGAATCGTCACCTGGCTCTGGGCGGGGTAGGCGTCCAGAAGCTTCTGCCCCAGCCGTTTGCCATCCTGGGCGCCGAAGGCATTTTCCAGGGAATCCAGGTTGAAGGGCACCGGAAAGCAAAAGCGGCCGTCGGACTTCTTGCGGGCCGGGACCACCTCCGGGTTGTCCCGGGGCAGATTCGCGATGACCCGGTGCTGATAACGCCGCCAGCCGGTGAACCGGGAGAGCCAGTCGAAGACCCGTTTGTTGGAGGTATGGAAGATATGGGGGCCGTATTGATGAATGAGCACGCCGTGGGCGTCGGGGCAGTCGTAGGCGTTGCCGCCGATGTGGTCCCGGCGCTCCAGCACCAGCACCCGCCGGCCGCCCCGCTCGGCCAGCTCCCGGGCCGCCACGGCCCCGGCGTAACCCGCACCGATGATCAGACAGTCAAAGGAATTCTCCATCCGATTCACACCTTTTTCAGGATTTCTTGTAGGTTGCTTCTTCATTTTACCATAGGAGGGGCTGGAAAGGAACGAAAAAAGTATTAAGGTTTCCTTAAAAGTTTTTAGTTGCCGTCAAACATATATTTAAAAATAATACCCATTTATTCTTAAAATGAGACAAATTAAAAACATTTTCTAAATTGTAATTTTGCACATGTTTGGAAAACTAGTTACAAAACCTTCCGAATTTCCTTCGACAGAAAGTCGATATCAGTGTGCGTGTAGTGTTCCGTTACGTCCTTGTCTGCATGACCGAGGATGCGCTTCACTGCTAGCTCGTCTACGCCTGCTACCTTCATACGGGAGGCTGCCGTATGCCTGCACCAATGCGGGGTGGCGCCATCCGCGCCAAGTTCATGGACGACTGCCGGAAAGACTTTTTCGCGGAACCATTTTGAAGGTACCGGGCGGCCATTGGCTCTGCATATAATGGTGCCCGCTCCCTTGGAAAGCCACTGATCCAAATATGGCTTGATCTGCGGGTGAACGGGGACGATGCGATCACGCCCTGCCTTGGTCTTCAACCCGCCCTGGAGATACCCGCCCTCGGCGTGGTAGGCCGCAGGGGTCAGGGTCAGAAATTCGGTAATCCGAAAGCCCGTATAACAGAGCATCAGCACCGCGTCGGCCCACGGGAAACCAGACTCCGCCAGGGATTTCAGCTTCTGGATCTGCTGCTCGTCAAAGGCCCCCTTTTCTCGTTTTTCCCCCACGGCGGGAAGCTCCACGAATGCGGAACAGTCCTTCCGCACGATGTCACGCTCCATAGCAAATTTGTAGAGCGCCTTCATCAGGATCTTGTCGTTCGTGATGGACGATTTGGACATACCGTTAGCCTCATCATCGTCAATGATCTGCTGGAGGTCGTCCACCGTGATCCGGTCCATGGGCCGTTCGGCCAGGGAGGCAAGGCGCGCCCAGGAGGCCCGGTAAGAGACCACAGATGCCGAGCCGACACGGGTATACTTCCGGGCCGACCACTGGCCATAGACCTCCTGCAGCGTTACTGGCGCAACCCTAGGCTTGACTTCTTGGCGGTTGTAGGCCTCCAGTGCGTCCTGAGCCTCGCGGCTGGTGCGGTGATAAGACAGATACCGCTGTTTCCACAGGCCCGGTCGGGCCAGATAGGACACCCGGACGGCATAAGGCCGCCGACGGTTGGGACCCAGATTCACGATGGACCCAGTGCCGTTCGCTCTTCTCATTGACAGATTCCTCCTATTCCGATAAAATAGAAGGGTGAATGGGCCTCAAGCTATTCACCCCTTTTCCGCCGTCCCTGGTGTTGGTAGCGCCGGGGGCGGTTTTTTATTGCACTTTTTTGAGCTGGGCCACTTCCCGGTTGAGTTTCCGCACAGATGCCTCCAGGGCGGTCAGCCGACCGTCGATGATATCCATATCCTCCTCGCTGGGCATCCGGCGTAGAATTTCCTCCTGCCCCTCGGCTAGCAGGTTGAACTTTGGCGTGACCTCGTTCTCGATCAGAACGCCTACCTCCTGCATGATCTCCCGCTTCTGCTGGGCCAGCAGTTCATTGGTCTCGCCTATGATTTCTTTTTTCATATCCTGCATCAACTGCGCGATTGCCTGTAGATCCTTTTCTTCTAGCATGCCCATGCTCCTTCCTTTGCTGGCGGCGCTACCACCCCAGGAAATTCTCCCAGCGGCTCGGCGGCCACTGGCTCCGGCCTTTTTTATTGATCCATGGCATCTATTTCGTCTTGCGTGAGCAGGCGCTGTCCATGTAAGTCATATATGTAAATATAGTTCATTCCATTGGAGCGGACAGAAAACCCAATAGCGTGGTTCCTGCGTTGATAAAACCATTTTTCCCCGTCATCTTGTTTTTGTATTGGTTCTCCGAGTATTTGTACCAGATCTTCAGCAGTAGAATCGATATTGATTCCCCCGTAGGTTTCCCAGCGATCGTTTGGGTATTCAATGGAAAGCGAGTCTACTTTACCATTCTCGTAAGTAACACACAAATAGCCTTCATATAGATAGTAATCGTATTGAGGAATGGGCGCCCCCAGGAGTTTGTCCACCTGCGATTTGGACTGGCCGAGCCGTACCCCTATACCCAAATCAGAAGAATAAAAAGCATCCGTGTTCAAATTGGAAGCCGTGACTTTTGCCCCGTTCAGGTAAATAAAAAATCCAATGGCAACGACAAGAGCAAGAGCGATGCCCAACATTTTTTTATGCGAGGTTGTATTCTTTACGCTCGAAGTTTCTGACTGGTTGGAGGGCTCATTATCGGACACGGGGGCTGACGATGCTTCACTCGCATCTACAATAGGGATGGCATTATCAATGGGATATCCACAATGAGGACAACTTTTTGCTTGATCGGAAATCTCTTGCTGACATTCTGGACATTTTGTTAGCGACATAATACTTCCCTCCTATTTTCTGTGCGGTGTTGTCCTAGAATTTTGCCCGAAGCTCGACCACTTTTCCAAGGATGCGGACGGGTAGGGTCTCAATGTCGTGGCTGGAATAATACATAGGATCATAAGCAGGGTTGTTTGGAATCAGTGTGATTCCGGTCGGCTCTTTTTTTATGCGCTTTACCGTGGCGCTATCTCCGTTAATCAAGACGACTACGATGTCTCCTGTCTCGGCGGTATCCTGCTTGCGAACGATAACCACATCACCTTCACGCATGGGCGGTTTAATGCTTTGGTTAAGTCGCTTTGCTGATGTCAAGCCAATAAGTATTACCTGGAATTCCGTAGAGGGTATACGTGGCATCTCCGACAGTTGTGGAAATGCCCTCATTAGATGCGTTTGGGAGACTGTCCTCAAACCAGGCGGTCAAAGTTTCTTCGTCGGCTGTATCATAGGGCAAAATGGAAATTGCGTAAAAGTACAAATCTGCAGATTGGTTTAGTTTTTGTGCGGAGGTAGAAACAGCCCCAGAAATGCCGAATGACGCACCGATAATCTCTCCATCTTCATCTATCGAAATAGAGTAGTCATATGTCACATCATCATTATTGGATCCAGAACTGGAGCAAGAGGCGTAACAATACGCAGCAGCTTCATCAGTCTTTATATTTTCGTTTGTCCATGGAACGCCAAATGATGACTCAAGTAATAGTCTAATGGTAGTTGCGCTCATTCCTGGAATACCTCTGTCGTCAAGCGGTTGCGATGCTGACGGAGATACGAGGCCTTGGGTAGGTGTGGGTGTGGTTGGTTCGGTAGATTGGTTTGCAGATGATTCACATGAGCAGAGCAGCAAGAGCAGGGTCGTGAGTAAGGTCAAAATTGTTCTCTTCATCGCAATCCCTTCTTCAGTCGTGTCTAATAGACACAGATTTATGCTCCGGCCTTCCTGTGGTAGTATTCTATCGCGCCCCGCATGAAAGGCTCGGTAACATCAAAATACTCGGCCAGCTCCCACGGCTCACGATATCCGTGGAGAACAGCCCGCATCAGCTCGTCCTCAGGGACGAGCTTTTGATATGCCCATTGATTGGCCCGGTTCTCATGCTTCTGCCGGACATCCAAAGCGGCATCTTCATTGTAAAAGCTGCCGGTCGAACAGTGGCCAAGCTCATGCCCAAGCTTGACTTTTTCCTCCGCCAGCGTGCTCAAGTACCAAGGATCCATAGCGATATAGCAATCTCCATCCGGGGCAACCATGGAGAGAGACTCGGCGCTCTCCATCGTAAACCAGTAAACCCAGATCCCATGCTGCCCGGCATAGTCGTAGAGATCGATGATATCATTCATCCCGTCTTTTCTCCTGCTTTTTTCTCTGGGCCACAAAAGCGGCAAAGTTCTTTACGTCGGCCCACATGGCATCCATATCTTCTGCGGAGAGGTCTCTGTCTCCGCCCCAGAAGGCGGCTTTGATATCATCCTCGGTGGCTGATGCATTAGCCCTTGAATCCAATTTACCTCCTAAGAGGTAATCAATGGAGACGTCAAAATATTCTGCTATCCGTTTAAGCGTATCGAAGTCAGGCTCGTACTTGCCGGTCTCATACCCTGAGAGTGCGGCCTGACTGACTGATACAGCTTTGGCCAAATCAACCTGTTTTATATTGCGTTCTAGCCGAAGCACCTTAATACGGTTCATAATATCAACCACCTTGATAGCATCATAGCGTATCAGCATACTGCTGAAAAGAGTATTTCAAGAAAATCAATAAAAATGCTTGACATATAAAGATGCTTGATATAATATAAAACTGTAATATCAAGATTCTTGAAATAAGAGAGGTGAATAAAATGAAAGGGCTTAAATCAATTCGAACCAAAAATGAATTGACACAAACGGAGCTGGCCAAACAACTGGGAGTTACCCAATCGACCGTAGCTATGTGGGAATCTGGGACTGTAATGCCAACGGGGGCAATGATCCCTCAGATTGCTGACGTATTGGGCTGCACGATTGATGCCCTCTATGGCCGGGAACCACCCGGACCCCAGGCCGATCAGGCCGCGAGCTGAAAGGAGAAAGCACCGATGAACGTCTATTCCGTATCAATCAAAGTAGATGATAAAGAGCTAAAGGAAATTCTGGAAGAGCTGACCAAGGCACAGGAAACCATATATCAGTGTTACAGCAGATTAAACAACCTCGGGATGATTGAGTTTTGTAAAAAGGAGGCCGCCAGCAGTAACTGACGGCGCCTATGCTATTTTTTCTCAAGTTCATCAACAAATGCACTGAGTACGGCTTTGATACTATCTCGCAGCTTATTTATATCACCGATACTCGCAGGATTGCTGGCGCTCCATGAATGAGGCATGGAGTCAATTTCAAATACCCGGATTGCTTTGCGCAGTCCATCAATGTCAATCATGAAACCACCTCCTTTCTCCGCCCACATCTTACCACAGGGCGGGGCGGGAGGCAACCAGGCCGATCTGGCCGCGAGCTGAAAGGAGGCGGGCTTACGGAAAATCTCATTACCTGTCCGATAGAACGCACTTTTAAGAGGAAGGGGGCGTAAATCTTGAACCGCAGAATACACCCAAAGCCACCCGCCCCGACGGATGAAGAAATTCTGTCCTATGATAACGTACCCCTGGCCGTGGCGGCCAGATACATCGGCTGGACGGAGATGGCGCTCCGCCTGGCATTGCGGGAGCAGAGGGCCCCCTTCGGGATGTCCGTTGAAGGGGAGTCCAGGTACACATTTAATATCAGCCCGGGCGGACTGGTCCGGTACAAAAGAGAGGGCGGGCTACTGATCCCGTTCGAGGCAATCTGCGAGGCAGTAAAGGAGGCGATGCGCGCATGACCCGCATCCGGGACAGCCTGCTGCTTGGGGGCATGGTCCTGCTTTGCCTGGGCCTGCCGCAGTGGGTGGAGTATTTCTTATCATGATCTGGAGGAGAACCTTATGTTTATGCCGAGCACTACGGAACAGAACAACATCAAGAAATGGCTGGAGCGACAGGTCCCGCCCCAGAGCCTGCGGCAGGTGGATACGCTGACCTGCAATGCAGTCCGCATTACGTACCGGGACGGCAAGACGGCCCTGATCATCTGTCAGCAAGACGGCACCATTACGCTGATGGACGACGTGGAAGCCTGTTGACTACCATCATTATACCCGCCGGGAGGAACAATTACCATGTACGACAACTACCGGAATATCTATCAAGCTGCGCGCAAGACTGCCGGTTTGACCCAGGAAAGAGCAGCCGAGGCCCTTGGCATCTGCGTTGAGAGTATCCGAGCCTATGAGCAGGGGCAGCGGGTCCCATCCGATGAAGTCGTGTCCAGGATGGTGGACCTCTATGATAACCGCTTCCTGGCCGTACAGCACCTGCGGGCCAACGCGGAGCTGGCCCGGCGCATCATCCCAGAGATGGCGGAGATGCCCCTGTCAGAGGCAATCATGCAGCTTCTCAGTCAGATCTATGCCTTTGCCGATAAGCATAGGGACAAGGATCTCCTATCCATTGGGGCCGACGGACGAATCGACAATGAGGAGAGGCCCCTATACGATAAGATTCTCTCCGAGGTGGAGGGACTGGGGAAGGCCGCCATGGCCCTGCGCTATGCGCAGGAGCACGCATAGGACAAACCAACTCAAACATTGGAAATTTGGAGGACGAGCCCATGAGCATAAAAAAAGTGGGCCCACGCGCCGACTGGCATCGACGCACAGGCCCTTGGTTCTGCTCTAAAAACCAGGTTCATTTTATCAGATTGAAAAGCGTTTTGCAAGGGGGTGGCAGCGGTGTCTTTTGAGACGACTTTAGCGGAGCTTGTCGCCAAAAGGGAGACCCGAGAAGCCCGAAGAGCCGAAGACTGGGCAAAGGCGCTGGACAAGCTGTCCGTCACCTTTGAGGCCGGCCACGGCGGAGGATACCCGGACTGCCTGAAAGGAAAAAAGCCGATGGAACGGCTGTCGCACCTGCGGAGCATCGGATTTCGGGTGTGGAAGCAGTTTGACCAGCCGGCCGACCCGGTCATGGGCCCGGAGGTCGATCAGCTCTGGGCTGTCTTGTCCGGCGGAATCGCGGTCTGCCTGACGGACGGATTTGTATGTCAACACGGGAAGGGGTGAAGCGAAGATGGAAGAGCGACCGGCCTACTGGGCTGTAATCCCCTCCTTCGTCCGCTACGACCCGGACCTGCCACCTAACGCCAAGCTGCTTTACGGAGAGGTTACCGCTCTCTCGGGCAAGCGGGGGTACTGCTACGCCCAAAACGGCTACTTTGCGGAGCTGTTCAGCCTGTCCGAACGGAGTATCAGCCGGCTTTTTGCGGTGCTGGTGGAGCGGGGTTACCTGCGGGTGGACGTGATCCGGGACGAGAGTACTCAGGAGGTCCTGGAACGCCGGATTTGCGCCGTCTACGACCAAGGCACACCGAACCACCCTCACGACAATTTTGTCGGGACCCCTCCTGACAATTTTGTCGAGACCCCTCCCGACAAAAATGTCGGGGAGAATAATACAAGTATAGAATATATACCCCCTATAGTCCCCCAAGGGGGACAGCTCCGAAAGCCAAAGGAACCGAAGAAGCTGAGAGCGCCCAAGAGCATCCCCACCTGGAAGCCGGAACGGTTCGAGGCATTTTGGAAGTTCTACCCCCGGCATGAGGACCGGGTGTCTGCTGTCCGGGAGTGGGACAGGCTCAAGCCGGAGGATGAGCTAATCGACGCCATCGCCCGGGCCCTCAAGTGGCAGGTCAGGGCCGAGGACTGGCCGGCGCCCTACGCCTGCCGGTACCTCCGAAACCAGCGGTGGCTGGACGAGCCCACCCCCAAGAGCAGCAAGGCAGCGCCCGTCAAGACCCAGGCCCAGCAGCTCACCGGCTGGCACACCGAGGTCATCGACGGGGAGGAGGTGATGGTCCCGGATGGATGAGCACACCTACGAGGCCCTGGCCGAGCAGAGTGTCCTGGGGTCCATCCTGGTAGATCCCCGCTGTCTCCCCGAGGTGGAGCGCTCTCTCAAGCCGGAGGACTTCCGCCTGGAGGCTGACTGTGCCCTCTACCGGGCCGCCCTGGCCCTGGAGCGGGAGGGCAGCGCACTGGACCCGCTCCTGATTCTGGACCGGGCCCGGAAGCTGGGGAGCCAGGTCTCCGCCCGGTACGCTATGGAGCTCATGGAGATTACCCCCACCGCTGCCAACGTGGGGGAATACATTAGGCTGGTCCGGGAGGACCGACTGCGGGATGGTCTGCTGGAGACGGCGGAGACCATCCGGGCAGGTGTGGCGTCCCGGGAGGACCCGGCCGCCCTCCTCTCCGCCGCAGGACAGCGGCTGGACGCCCTGGCCGCTCAGGGCAGCACCGGCAAGCTGGTCAGCCCAAACGACGGCATCATGGCCTACTACAGGCAGCGGGAGTCCGTGGAAGAAGGAGACGCCAAAGGCTATGTCTGCACGGGCTACATGGCCCTAGATGAGCTCCTGGGCGGCGGGATGCTCAACTCCGGCCTCTACCTGCTGGCTGCCCGGCCCGGCATGGGCAAGACCACCCTGGCCCTCAATATCGCCGACCGGGTGGCCCAGGTGGACCCGGTGCTCTTCGTCTCTCTGGAGATGGACACGGAGCAGCTCTCCGCCAAGCGCCTCTCCCGGGAGACCGGTGTCCCCTCCCAAAAGCTCCTCATGCAGGCCCTCACCCAAGACGAGGAGGACCGGGTGGCCGCGGCCGCCCGGAAGCTGGCGGGGCTGGCATTCTGGTCCAACGATACCCCAACAGTGACGGTGGACGACATCGGGGTCCTGGCCCGGAGCATCGGCGGGCTGCGGCTCATCGTAGTGGACTATTTTGGCAAGATCCTGCCGCCGCCGGAGGCCCGGCGGGCCGGGAGGTACGAGTACACCACGGAGATCTCCGGCGCCCTCAAAAACCTGGCAAGGACCCTGCATCTGCCCATTTTGGTCCTATGCCAGCTCAACCGGGAGGTGGAGGCCCGGCAGGACAAGCGGCCTAAGCTCTCCGACCTCCGGGATACCGGCGCTCTGGAGCAAGACGCCGACGGAGTGATCTTCCTCTACCGGGAGGACTACTACGCGGAGCGAGACAGCGTGGACCCCACCGTTCCCTCCCTCCTGGAGGTGGACCTGGCCAAGAACCGACACGGCGCCGTGGGCGGCTGCAAGCTGGCCTTTTCCATGGCCTCCAGTAAGATCGCCGGTATGTCCTACCGGCGGAAAATAAAGGAGGAGATTCCGGAGCAGTTCACGATACAGACGACCGGGCAGGACGAAGAGGACCCATTCAAGGAGGGAAACTGATTGCAGATCGGGGATAGAGTGCGCTTTAAGCCATCGGTTTTTGCCGAGGAAGCGTCCGTTGCCGTAGAGCGTCAAAATCCGAAGGTCCCCACAGTAGAGGGTACCGTTTGGTACATACATCCAGAGCGACGCTTTTACATCGTAGAGTACAAGGTAAATGGGCACACCTTGAGGCAAACTTTATATTTTAACCAACGCTGAAAGGAGTTTGACCATGGGAAAGACTATGGGAAAAACGAATGATCTCTGTCCTCTCCAGGCCGAGTGTGAGAAGAAGTGCACCTATGTCGGCCGGGAGCTGGAGTGCCCTTATTATTACAACAACGCCCGGCCGGGCGCTGAGATCGACGACCAGGAGAAGTTGCGCAGAGCCCGGTGGAGAGAGGCCGAGGAGGCGGAGCTGGCCGCTATGTCGGGCTACAAACCTGAGCCTGGCGAGCGGACCATCGAAACCGTCACCGGGGAGATCCTAGACCTCAAGCGGACTGCCGGGGAGGCCATCTTGGACATCGGCGCCCGGCTCATAGAGGCCAAAGGGATGCTTTCCCATGGGGAGTGGCTGCCCTGGCTCACCGAGCAGGTTGAGTTTTCGGAGCGGACTGCCCAGAACTTTATGCGTCTTGCCAGAGAGTGGTCAAATCCGCAGACGCTTGCGGATTTGGGAGCCTCCAAAGCCTTGGCGCTCTTGGCCTTGCCGGCGGAGGAGCGGGAACGGTTTCTGACCGAGACCCACGAGGTGGACGGCAAGGAAAAGCCTGTTATCGACATGTCCGCCCGGCAACTGGAGCAGGCCATCAAGGAGCGGGACGAGGCCCGGAAAGCCGCCGAGGCCGCCAGGGCCGACGCCGCCGCTGCGGAGCAGGCCCGGGCGAAGATGGAGGCCGACATGAAGCTGGTCAACGCCACGCTGGAGTCGGCCCGTGCGGAGAAGGAACAGGCGGATCGGGAGGCTGCCCGCCTGGAGCAGGAGCTGACTGAGCTGAAGAACCGGCCGGTGGACGTGGCGGTGGAGACTGTGGTGGACCAGGAATCCATCGAGCAGGGCAGGGCAGAGGCCATGGCCGAGATGCAGGCAAAGCTGGACAAGGCCAAGGAGGCGAAGGCCAAGGCCGACGAAAAGCGCAAGGCCGCCGAGGCTGCTCTGGAGCAGGCCCAGGTCCAGCTCAAGGACTCCGAGCAGGCCCGGAAAAACGCGGTGCTCACCTCGGATGAGGACATTGCCATGTTCAAGGCATTCTTTCAACAGACTCAGGAGAACGCCAACAAGATGAGGGGCATCCTGCTCAAGCTACGGGGCCGGACTGACCATACCGCCGCCCAAGGGGCGGAGAAGGCGCTGAGGGCCCTGGCCGAGGCCATCGGGAGGTGTGCGGAATGATCCAGGAGGCGATCCGGAAGCTGAAAGAGCAGCAGAGCAAGGTAAAGGAGCGCTCCCCTCAGTGGATGGTGGCGGAGCAGCTCATGGACCTGTGCCGGGCGGAGCCGGCGTGTGCCGAGCTCCTGGCCCAGGACCTGGAGGTGGAGGCCATGTCCATCGTGGAGGCGGAGAAGAAGATCAAGGCCTTCGCGGACAGCCACAAGAGCGGGGGCTTTGCCTGTGTCACCCCGGCGGAGTCCGACCGCATCCTACGGGAGTTCTACGGACTGCCCCAGCGGCAGGAGTCCGGCTCTACCGGCCTCCTCGGGCTGGATCTGGCCGACTTCTGGGGGTGAGGACATGGAGGATGTGCGTAAACTGGTGTCCCGCCAGCCGCCGGAGGGCTTTCTCACCTGGGCCTCGGCAATCCTTCAGGATGAGCTGGACACCCACGGTTTCATCTATGAGCTGGAGTGGGTGGAGGACTACGGCCTGGACGTGATGCTGGACGAGTGGGCCAGACCCCGGAAGCGGAAGATGGTCCGCGTGCAGTGCTCCTGTTGCGGCTATCTGGATCTGTACCACTACGGCCGGGGACAAAAGGGCTATGGATTTATCCTGCCGGAGAGCTTTACCGAGGTAGAGGGCGGGATGGTGTACGAGGATGGGGAAGAGATCCTCTGCCCCAACTGCGGCGTTCAGGTCCAGATCCGCCGGAAGGCGGACCTGCGGCGGAAGGGCTATTTTGTCTCCGCCGAGGGACGGGCTATGAGCGCCGCCGTGGTGGGCCCCGATCACCTGCTGGCCCTGACGGGCTGGGTGATCCAGAGAAAGGTGTCCTTCGGAGGTGGGGAGCACCTGGATGCCATCCCGGCGGAGTCCTATGTGTTCTCCGCTTCGGACTGCACCCAGCTCAAGGGCTGGAGCAACGCCTACAGCGGCCATGCCGGTTATTTCATCCAGTACAACCGGGAGTGGCGGCAGCCCCGGGATTGGATGGAGCAGTGGGGGGAGGAGGACAACATCTTCGGCCTCACCGATGAGCTGGTGGCGGAGAGCTGCCTGCCCCACTGCAAGCTGGACGTCTATATGGAGGACCGGCCCGGAGCGTTCCACTTCCCGGTGGCCTGGCTGCGGCTCTATCAGGCCCACCCCAATGTGGAGGCGGCGCTGGTCCACGGTCTGCCACAAGTGCTGGACGATCTCATTTACAGCCAGGTCCGGGCAGCCAAGTGGGACAAGAACACGAAGGGCAGGCTGGATATCCCTGAGCTGGACTGGAGCCAGACCAGGCCCGCCAAAATGCTGCACCTGAACCGGGAAGAGCTGCGCCTGGCCCGGGAGCAGGACTGGAACCAGCTCTTTTGGGACCTGTTTCGATACAGCAAGGCGGCGGGGGAGCTCCTGACCGGGGAAGACATCGTCAACGCCTTCTACCTGGGCGACGAGCATGTGGGACAACTGGTGGGCCGCGGCCCAGTGGCCAAGAGCATCCGGTACCTGCTTCAGCAGTGCGGGCAGTGGGAGGCCAACTACGTCCCGGAGCCGGAGGACGAGGACCCGCCGGCGTATGCCCAGGTACCGGATGTGCAGATCCTCACAGATTACTGGGACATGGCGGAGCGGCTGGGCTGGGACCTGAGCAATGAGCGAGTGCACTACCCACATGATCTGTTCGCCGCCCACGACGAGGCCACCGCCCAGATGTCCCAACTGGAGGAGAAGGGGCTGGCGTCCAAGTTTCGGGTACGTCGGATGGTGCTGCGCAAGTACGCCTTCGCGGCGGACGGCCTGCTGATCCGGCCAGCGGCCAGCCAGCAGGAGCTGACCGATGAGGGCAACGCCCTCCACCACTGCGTCAGCACCTATGGGAAGAAGCACGCCAACGGGAAAACGGCCATTTTCTTCATCCGGAGGAAGAACATGCCCCGGAAGTCCTTCTACACCCTGGAGCTGGATGAACGGAAGCTGACAGTACAGCAGAACCGGGGGATGCGGAACTGCCCACGAACCCCGGAGGTGCGGGCCTTTGAGGACCTGTGGCTGAGCTGGGTCAGGGCCGGTGCGCCCAGAGACAGCGCTGGGAAGCCGATATGCAGAAAGGCTGTCCAGCCCAGTACGGCGTGAGACTGACGAGGCGATGAGGACCAAAAGGAGGCGGAAACGTGAAAAGGATACCCGTATGCAGGCAGTGCGAGCACATGGAGTTGACCGGCAGAGCGCGAATTACTGGCAACAGCCGCCCGGAAGGGCCGCGCGGAGACTGTATGTGTAAGCACCCCACGGCTGTGGAGACTTTCTCGCGAGTTTGCCCGCACAGCCCCAGGATGGCGGCCTTTATTGGATTCACGAAACCCGGCGAGGAATATCCGAACATCAAGACATCGCCGCGCTGGTGCCCCCTGCGCGAGAATGGAGAAGCCTAAAGGAGGGTTGAACATGGATAGGTTGACTGTAAGACGATCAGATGGACGGGTTGCCATTGCGAATAAAGACGGTGCTACACCGACAGAGCAAGCGTTTAAGATTCCAACGGTAATCAACCGTCTCGCCGCCTACGAGGACACAGGCCTGGAGCCGGAGGAAATCAAAAAAATCAAGCAGGATGTCGAAGATGGCTATATGAAGTCTACCGCTCGATGCTATGGGATCAATGTCTCCCGCCTCCGTGAGCTGGCCCGGGCTGACCGGGAGGGGCGGTGCGGAGGATGAGGCGACGAAAGGAGGCACACGTGAAACCGATCCTGTTTAACACCGAAATGGTGCGGGCGATCTTGGATGGGCGGAAGACCGTCACGCGGAGGGTGGTGATGCCGCAGCCGAAAGCAGCACTGTTCCCTATGCCGGATTCAATGTGCTGGCCTGGATGCTTTGCGAACGCCGAGGAACCCATGGTTTACCGCCCTCCCTATAAGTCCGGCGACATCCTGTATGTGCGGGAGACCTGGGCGGAAATGCCCTACGGATTTGTGTACCGAGTAGATGGAGAGGAACCGGATGGTTGGGATTGTGATGACCGCTGGCGTCCATCCATCCACATGCCCAAGGAGGCCGCGCGGATATTCCTGCGGGTCACCGATGTGCGAGTGGAGCGGCTGCAGGAAATCTCTTACACGGAATTGCTTGCTGAAGGAGTTATTCCACTCGGTCATTTGCCTGGCGGCTGCAAGTGTTCCGCATACACTGATGGCTGCATGGATGGCCCGTGTGTTAACAGGGACAATTATGAGTTTTGGCGATATGCTACCCCGTTTATAAAGTTGTGGGATCGCACCGTCAAACCCGCCGACCGGGATACTTCCGGTTGGGATGCAGATCCCTGGGTGTGGGTGATCGAGTTCGAGCGGATCAGCAAGGATGAGGCCCTTGGAGGTGGCGGTAATTGAAGAAATACTCTGAATTGTTGGAATGCTGGGAACAAGAAGCCTATCACGACCATTACGGCGAAGATTGGCTGGCTGAGATTGGTGAGGGCGTGAAGTTTTATGCCGTTACATGCGAAGCGGAGGGAAAGCGGCCGACCTTTGCTGGGCTAATCCGGTACATCAAAAAAAAAGAGATGCTGCTCACCGACGGAGGAGGGACAGGATGACTGAACCGAAATGCTCCAACTGCTTTATGCGCGGGGTGTGTAAGGCGCATAGTGTTTGCGAAGATTGGGACGGGGACTGCCAGATATGCAACTTAGCCGGTGAGCCGGTTTTGCGGGACTACTGCGTGGATTGCGACTAGGAGGAGGATGTGGACGATGGCTGAACTGAATGTATGCATATTTTGCGGGAAGGAGCCGGAGAAACCAAGAGTATACGGATATCAGCTTACCCCCAGGCGCAATACATGTTATTGCATTGACCATTCTTGCGACAACGGTTTACTCGTTAGCGTACATGGATTTTCGCGGGAAGAAGTTGTTGAGAAGTGGAACAAGATTATGTCCGCCGCCGATGTTGCGCCAGTGGCGCGGTGTAAGGACTGCAAAATGAACCCCGTTGAAATGTACATATTTAAGAAAGCCCTGGCCCACTACGGCCCAGAAGCGCAGATCAAGATGCTGTACGAAGAGATGGCGGAGCTGCAGCTTGCCGTCTGTAAGCATGGCCGCGGCGCTGACAATCTCGATAACATCGCCGAAGAGCTCGCGGACGTTGGCATCATGCTCGATCAGATGCGGCTGCTCTTTGACGTTGCCCCGTTATCGGAGGCCAAGCGCGGCGAGAAGGTGGCCCGGCTGGCGGAAAGGATGGATAGAGATGAGGATCGATGAACTAATTTTGAGCCTGCGCCGAGGGATCCACGGGTGCGCGATACTCCGCGAGGTCAAGCAAAGATTGATCGATCTTGAGTGGCGGGACCCTGACGTCGAGATCCCGAGGGACGATAGCTTTATCCTTGCGCTGGTAAGCGGGAAGCCAAAAGCGAATATCACACTGATAAGCGCTGCTTGCATTGCAAGCTATTGCGATAGCGATGGGTGGATCGTTGAAGAATACCCCGAGTGGGAGAATCCCACGGTGGAATGGTGGATGCCGATACCGAAGCCGCCGGAGATGAGCGAATGAAACAAGACCTGTGCGGGGCCTGCCTACCAGGATCGTTTGCGGGGACAGTTCTGACGCGGGACACCCGGCATAGGGCCGGAATAGTAAACAGATTGGCCAACAAAAGATAAAAGGGAGGGCGGGGCATTGCCACGCCTATTCCCATCGAAAGAAAGGGCTGTTATATGGGACATGAAGTAATGATTTTAAAAGTGCCGGGAATGACTAAAGTCTCTTGCGTAGAAGAAATGCGGGATTATGTCCTAGAATGCCTGCAGCTTGGACTGCTCATCATCGGACAGGACGTCTCATGGGAGTTCGTGGACGTCCCTGATCTGGGCGGCGTTACCATTTTTGGCGCCGATGTTGATGCAGTTCAATTCATAAACCGCACGTCCCTAGGTCCAACACAGCCGCAACCAGATCCTCCCGCGGAGTCAGATGCAGACCAGAGCAATTTTACGGGACGGTATGCGGCCGAAAAGCGGGCGGTTTATGATCGGCTGCTGTGCTTTCGCCAAGCGCGGGGTCTTGGGTGTCTGCGTGAACTCGTGGGCGGCGACCTGACAGAGACCATGCTTAGGTCGGCTCTCCTTGGAGAAAAGCTGACAATCGGCGATTGGAGGCTCATCGATCAGGCGTTAGCCCGGGCGGAGGGTTAAAATGGCAAAGCGAATCAAAACAGTCACTGGAGGCCGTCTGTCTGCTGTTGTTTGCTATACCATACCGACTGTCCGAGATGACCCGGAAGAGCGGGCACGCCGAGGCCGAATGTCAAAGGAGGCCCAAGAGCTGATCAACATGCGCAGGTCATGGCAAAAGCTGGAGATGATGCTGGCAGCCAATTTTTGCGCGAGGGATCTGCATGTGGTGCTGACCTATGGCGACCAGCATCTTCCCCCAGACCGGGATGCCGCAAATAAGCTGCTCCGCAAGATGTTGTCCCAACTTCGAAAATACCGGAAGGCACGTGATATGGATACAAAGTACATATACGTCACTGAGCAGCTATCGGCCGAGGGTGGCCGACTCCACCATCATATGGTACTCAATGGCACGGGGAATGATGTGGATATCATCCGATCCCTCTGGCCGTATGGCCAGGTGGAGATAGAGCAGTTAGATGTATGGACGGGGTATGAGGCGTTGGCAAAGTACCTGACTAAAGAGCCAAGGGAAGTCGGGAAAACAGAAAACGGAGCGAGGACCTGGACTCCATCCATCGGCTTGGCAAAGCCAAAAGCGGAAAGCGACAATGTTAAGGACAATGTAACAGTTATGGCCCCACCTGGGGCGATCATTTTGGACCGCAGAGAAAAGCATAACGAGTTTGGCGATTATCTGTATCTCAAATACATCATGCCGGAAAAGAAGGAGCTGAAGAAAGGCCAAAGACCACCGCGCAGGCGGAAAAAGGAATAGCCCTCGCGTCTTTTATCTGTCTGGAAACCATCTGTAACAACCCCAAGGGGAAAAGAGAAAGTCGGTGAAAAGGTTGCAATATCCCTCTGAATCTGATAAACTGACCATAAGGAACGGATGGCTTATGTGCCCTGTCTGCGGAAAGGGCAAGGTCCTGAAGCTCCTGGACCACACCATCGCCCATGATCTTCCGGTGTATTGCCGGAGGTGCGGAAAAGAAAGCATTGTGAATATCGAAGCGCCTGAGCCAGCGTCCCATGAGACCAGCGCCTGAGCCAATGACAACCCGTGATGGGTGTCGTGGCTTGGGCGCTTTTTGTTTGCCTGGAGGTGATAGCCCATGGCCTTAAAGCCGCTCCGGCCATGCAGACATCCTGGTTGCCATATGTTGACCCGAGATGGGTATTGTCCAGCCCATAAGCCCAAGCAGGCACAGCGCCGCGAAAGTGCCGAGTGGCACTGGATGTACTTCACCCCGGAGTGGACCGACATGCTCCGGCCGGGCCAGTTGTTGCTGGAGCCATTCTGCCGCGAGTGTGCCCGGCGCGGCCTGCGGACTCCGGCGACACGGGTGGACCACAAGGACCCACACCGTGGGGACTGGGCGAAATTCACTGACCCGAGTAATTTGCAGAGCCTGTGCGAACGCCATCATAACCAGAAGACGGCTCTGGAAATGGCCGAAAGACAGCGTAAATTGCGCCAAAAGTAAACGCCTCGACCGGGTAAAAGCGGACCAGGCTTAGGCGCATGCGCATGTGCCCGGGTCACGCTCGCGCTTAGTATCTACGACGCCGAAGGCGTCGGATACCCTCACCCCGCCCCGAGAAAGTTTCAACGGGCAGACGCATAACCACAGGCAGCCCTCTGTGCGAGATTTTTTCCCCACGGGAGATTTTTCGGGCTGCGGCCGGGAGACTTTAGCCGGCGATCCGTTTAGCCGGCGATCAGGATAGGAGGCGGCCAAAATGGCCAGAGGAAAGAAAACACCAGCGGTGCGCGTTGCCTGCCGTGGCGACGTGATGAAGCGCGTGGAGGAGATCGTCCCCTACGCCCGTAATGCCAAGATTCACAGCGAGGACCAAATTGCCCGGTTACGGGCCAGCCTGCGGGAGTTCGGCTTCGTCCGTCCACTCCTCATCGACGCCCAGGGTAATCTGCTCGCCGGGCACGGGACCCTGGAGGCCGCCAAGGCTGAGGGCATGACGGAGGTGCCCTGCAATCTGGTGGAGGGGCTCACCGATGCACAGCGCCGGGCCTACATCCTGGCTGACAATAAGCTGGCTGAGCTGGCCGCCTGGGACGAGGCCATGGTCGGTCTGGAACTGGAGGGGCTGGAGGAGCTCGGGTTTGACCTGACGCTCACGGGCTTCACCCCGGAAGACATCCAGATCGATGAGGTTGCGGCACCGGAGGAGACCGCCGAGGACGAGGCGTCTCCAAAGCTCCGCAAACGCTACACCTGCCCGCAGTGCGGGTGTGAGTTCGACGCAAAATAGTATCCGGCGGGGGCCTGGAGGGAGGTAATGTCATGTCCGGAACACGGCAGACACTGGAGGTGCTGGAGGGTAGTGGGAAAAAGCACCTGACCAAAAAAGAAAAGGGCGAGCGGGCAGCCGCCGAGGTCCGGGCCGAGGTCCCGAAGCAGATCCGGCCGCCGGAGTACCTGCCGGAGGCCTTGAAGAAGGAATTTCGGGCCTTGGGCGGCAAGCTGAAGGAGGCCGGGCTCCTGACTGTTCTGGATTACGACACCCTGGCCCGGTACCTGCTGGCCAAGCAGAGTTATCTGGCCGCCACGCAGGAGGTGCTGAAAATCCAGCGGGGACGGACGGAGGCCGGAAAGCGGGTGATCGACATGGAAGCCCTGGACGGGGCGACCCGCGTTCAGGACCGATTCTTCAAGCAATGCCGTGGAGCGGCCAACGACATGGGCCTGACCGTCACCAGCCGGTGCCGCTTGGTGCTGCCGCCGGGCGCGGGTGGAAAGGCGCCGGAGGAGAACCCATTTGAGCGGATGATGCGGGAGCGGATGCACCGTGCCTGAGATGCTTACCCTGGCCCCGGGCGTAGAAGTGCCCGTCCCGGACGACGGAGCGGAGCTGCGCTACAGCTCCGAGGCCGTGCAGGACACGGTGGACTTTTTCAGCCTGCTGTGCTACGGCCAAAACGAGTGGGCAGGCAAGCCCTTTGAGCTTCAGCCCTGGGAGATGGACGCCATCACCCAGTTTTACGGGGTGCAGACCCAGGATGAGGACGGCTCCTGGGTCCGTTACCGCCGTTTCCTTTACGACGAGCTGCCGAAGAAAAATGGAAAGACCGAGTTTGCCGCCGGCCTCGGCCTGAAGCATCTGCTCTGGGACGGGGAGGCCAGACCGCGGGTGGGCGTCTTCTCCTCGGATAAGGAGAACGCCACGCAGGTCTACGAGGCGGCCAAGTACATGGTGGAGCACACCTGCCTGGGCCAGCCGGAGCATGATCCCATCGCCTGGGCGGTGGACTCCCGGAAGGAGATCCATACCAAATACGGCGGCGTCATGAAGATCTACTCCTCCGACGCCGAGACCAAGCATGGATATTCCTTTAGCTGCATCATCATCGACGAGCTGCACGCACAGCCCAACCGGCGGCTGTGGGACGTACTGATTTCCGGCTCCAACGCTGCCCGGCGGCAGCAGGCGGTGATCGTGCTGACCACCGCCGGCGACGACCCGGACCGGACCAGCATCGGCTGGGAGATCCACGAGCAGTGCCGGCGCATCCTGGCCTGGCGCGCCGGCCGGCCCGAGCGGGAGCTGGACGAAGACGACCCTGCCTGGTGCCCCATCATGTACGGATTGTCGGTCCTCACCGGCGACGACCCGGACCGGATCGCTGCGCTGGATATCTACGACGAACAGCTCTGGTACCTGTGCAATCCGGGCCTGGGCCACAACCTGAAGCTCCGGGACTTCCGGGCTGAGGCCCGGGCGGCCCAAAAAAGCGAGGTTAAGGAGCGCCTCTTCCGCTGGCTTCGGCTCAATCAGTGGATCTCTACCAAGGTAGTAGGCTGGGTGCCGCTGACCATCTATGACAAAACACAGTGGAACCGGCCGGAATGGCAGGGACTGTCTGTGCTTGAGCGGCGGACGGCAGTCCGGAAGCGGCTGCGGGGCAAGCGGTGCTTTGGCGGGCTGGACCTGTCCAAGAGCACCGACCTGACGGCCTTCGTGCTGCTCTTCCCGCCCCAGGAGGGCCTGGAGACCTGGGTGGCGCTCTTTTGGGCCTGGGTCCCTCTGGACGACCTGGAGGGGCGGGAGCAGCGGGACGGAGTGCCCTATGGGGATTGGATACGGGCGCAATTTTTGACCGGATGCCCCGGCGATATCATCGACTACGACCGGGTGGAGGAAACCATCCGGCAGGCCGCCCGGGATTATCGCATGGAAACGCTGGGCCTTGACCCGGCGCTGTCCTGGACGCTGTCGCAGCGGCTGATGCAGGCCGGCGAAGGAGAGCGGCCCCTGGAGGTCATTGAGATCCCTCAGACCATGATGGGCATGTCCCCGGGCATGAAGGAGGTGGAGCGGCTGCTGCGCAAGCATGAGATGCTCCACGAGCACAACACCTGCGCCCGCTGGTGCTTTGGCAATGTACGCTGCGCCACCGACGGCAATGAGAACACAAAGCCCATGAAAAACCGAAGCCCGGGGCGGATCGATATCACGGTTGCCTGGATCATCGCCATGGCGGCCGCACTGATCAAGCTGCGCAGCGGCCCTGGCTTTGATACCGCCAAGCTGGAGGAGGATTGGAGCCTATGACTGAAAAACCGTATGACATGGAAAGGATCGCCCGCCGTGAGGCGCGGAGGCGGGCAAGAGGAAAAGCGGCGCGCGTGCTGGGGACCTACCTGGACGATCTGCTGGCCGTAGCCGCAGGAGGGTGCCTGATCACAGCGGCCGCACTGGCCGTGGGCGCCGCCGCAGCCTTCGGCGTGGCGGGCGTCTGCCTGGGCGCTTATGCTCGGATCGTCGCCCGGGGGAGAAAGGGGTAAGCCATGCTTTTGTCCAACAGCATCCGAGCGAGGCCCAAGGCCAGCGCATCCTACCAGGAGATTGCTTGGGACGACGTGCAGACATGGTTCCGCACGGTGTTCTTCTCCGGCGAGGAGTACCCGGACAGCCGGACGGGAGCGGAGCGGCTGTCTCCCATCGCGGCGGCACACCGCATCTATACGGGGGCCATGAGCGTGCTGCCGTACAGCCTGTACCAAAAGAACGGAGACGCCCGCATTCCGCAGTCGGACCAGGCGCTGGACTACCTGCTGAAGGTTCGGGCCAACGAGCGCATGAGCCCGGCTCTGTGCAAGAAGATCATCGCATCCAACGCTTTCTGGCATGGGACCGGGTACGGCTGGATCGTCCGGGACGGGCTGGGACGCATTACGGACCTCATCCCGCTGGACGCCTCCACCTGCCGTATCCGATGGGACGGGGAGGCGAGGCACTACTGGTATGACTTCACGGTGGACGAGCTCTCCATCACTCTGGCGCCGTCCCAGCTCGTGATCGTGTTTTTCGATAGCTACGACGGAGTCCACGGCCGGGGCGTGCTGGACCTGGCCCGGGAGACCATCAAGGCTGACGGCTCGGCCCAGATGTACGGCCGTAAGTTCTATCAAAACGGAGCCCGAATGAGCGGTATCGTCGAAGTGGACGCCGATCTGGGGAAAGACGGCCGGGAGAGGATCAAGAAGGAATTTACCCGGTATGCGGCCGGGGCGGAGGACGCCTTCAAGGTGGCAGTGCTCACCCGTGGTTACAAGTATACCCCCATGGGCCTGAGCCAGAAGGACAGCCAGTATATCGAGAGCCGAAGCTTTTCCGTAGAGGAGGTATCCCGCTTTACCGGCATCCCAGCCTATATGCTCCAGACGGGAAAGCAAAGCTACCAATCCAATGAGCAGCAGCAGCTTGACTTTGTTGAGAACACTCTGTTGCCCCATGTGACGGCATGGGAGCAGGAAATGAGCTACAAGTTGATTGGCGGGCGTCGTCAGGAGCAGGGCTGGTATCTGCGGGCTAACGTGGGGGTACTGCTGCGGGGCGACAATGAGAGTCGAAGCCGCTTTTATGAAAAGATGATTCAAAACTCTGTGTACTGCCCGGATGACTGCCGGGCTTTTGAGGAGAAGGACCCAATCCCAGGTGGGCTGGGACAGAAGTTCCTGGCAACCAAGAACCTGGCATCCCTGGAAGCCGTGGTAAACGGCACAGCAGGGGAGCCGGTCAAGCCGTAAGGCTGTCCGCGGCCGTGCAAAGGCGCGTCCGCTTCCACCTCCGGGCGAACCCGCCCGCGATTTTTCCCCCGCGGCCCGCCGCGGGCAGCACCAGATCAGAAAGGAGAGATGCTTATGGATATCCCCCTCAGAGGCGAATTGTGGGACAACGACAGCACAGACATCCTGCGCTGGTGGGGTTGGCGGGACATTACCGCCCCCATGGACGTGGCACAGGCGCTGGAGCAGGCCGACGGAGAGGAGGTCACGCTGCTCATTAACAGCCCGGGCGGATCGATGGCTGTTGGCAACGAGATCCGCTCCATGCTGCGCCGGTATCCCGGCAGGACCCGGGCCCTGTTCCAGGGCTACGGCGCATCGGCGGCCACCCTGGCCGCGGCCGGATGCCGTGAGATTCAGAGTGAGCCAGGCGCCCTACTGTGCTACCATAACCCAATCGGGGAGCAGGACGGGGATTACAGGGATATGGAGCTTGCGGCTGAGGGTCTCAAAAACGCCCGGGACTGCGTACTGGAGGTCTATACGGCCCGAAAAGGCTGCAAACCCCGGGAGGACCTGATGGAGCTGATGGACAAAGACATCTGGATCAGCCCCACCCAGGCGCTGGAGTATGGACTGATCGACGGGATCGTGCCCCTGGAAGGGGAGGAACCGCCGGGGCCGGGGACCATGCTGGCCGCCGCCGGGCGGCAGATCCGCCTGACCGCTGCCATGCGGCAGCAGTACCGAGAGCATGTGGCGGCGCTTCGGGCCGCCGAACAAGACAAGGCAGTATGCGCCCAGGCCCTGGCCCGGGTGCTTGCAGAAATGTGAAAGGAGCCGAGAACTATGGACTTTATCCAGAAGATCAACGACCTGCGGGCCCAGAAGGCGGACCTGCTGGCCAAAGCCGAGACCTTTGCCCAGGAGGGCAACACGGAGGAGATCAACAAGATCAGTGACCAGATGAAGGGCATCAACGCCTCCATCGCCAGCTACGAGGCCCTGGCGGAGGAAAGCCGCAGAAACGCGAACCCCATCGACCCTTCTGACCCCAAGGATGAAACGGGCGTCACCCCAAAGGATGAGAGAAAGGCCCCCTGCCCCTTTACCAGCCTGGGCGAGCAGCTCCAGGCCATCTACAAGCAGCAGAGCCAGGGTATCCAGGATAAGCGGTTGGCCATCGTGCAGGACGCAGCCAAGGGGGCCAACGAGGGCGTGGGCTCCGAAGGCGGCTTTGCCGTGCAGGAGGACTTTGCCGGGCAGATCCTGGCGAGCGCCGTGCAGAACAGCCCCCTGCTCCAGCGGCTGGACAGCTATACGGTAGGCGCGGCCTCCAACTCCGCCCGCTGGCTGCAGGTGGACGAGACCGACGTGTCCAAGTCGGTGTTCGGCGGCATCCAGATGTACTGGGTCAGCGAGGCCCACACCGTCGCATCCAGCAAGCCCAAATTCCGGGAGGTGCGCATGGATCTGGAGAAGATGATGGGCCTGGCCTACGCCACCGACGAGCTGCTCCAGGACGCTCCCTTTATGACCGGATTCTTCGGAAATGCGTTCTCCCTGGCGGCCGACCGGCTGATGACCGAAGGGGTGATCTCCGGCGACGGCGCGGGGAAGATGACCGGTATCCTCAAGTCCGACGCGCTCATCACCGTGGCTAAGACCACCGGACAGACCGCGGGCACCTTCACCGGCGATAACGCCATCAAAATGCTGGCGCGGTCCATGCCCCGGAACCGGGACCGGCTGGTGTGGGTCATGCACCCCGATCTGGAGGAACAGCTCCCCTACCTGTCCATCACCAGCGGCGGCGAGACCAAGTTCCTCTGGAATCCCGAAGGCGGCCTGGGCAACTTTGACACGCAGCGGGTGCTCAACAAGCCGGTGCTGTTTGAGGATAGCTGCAGCGCCCTGGGCTCGGCGGGCGATATCCTGCTGATCGACCCCAAGGAGTACATGCTGCTGCGCAAGGGCACGGCCAAGCAGGACTGGTCCATCCACGTGGAGTTCCTCACCGACCAGCAGTGCTTCCGCTTTGTCTTCCGGTGCAACGGCGCGCCCAAGATCAACAGCCCCATGACCATCAAAAACAGCTCCAAGACCCGCAGCCCCTTTGTCACGCTGGCGGCCCGGACCTGATGGAAAGGAGAATTTGAAATGAATCGAATTTTTGAGCGCATTTCCACCGTCTGCTGCCTGGCGCCCGCCTCGGTGTCCGCCAGCACGGAGACCGCGACCGACTACGTCGCCGCCAAAGGAATCTCGTCCATTGACTTTCACATCCTGCTGGCCAGTCTGGCCAGCGGGAAGAAGCTGACCGTGGCCCTGTATTCCGCAGATGACAACTCCGGGACCAACGCCAAAAAGGTGGCCGAGACCAGCTTTACCGCGGCGGAGACCATGAGCAAGGTGGCCGCCGTGGTCTCCGCCGAAGTGGACGCCCCCTATTACTGCGTCAAGTTCCAGCATGATTCCGCCTCCGCCGTGATCTGCTCCGCCGTGTGCAACTGCCGCGGCATGTATACGCCGGCGCCGGGCTGGACCCTGCTGGCGTGACCGGCCCGGAAAGGACGTGAGCCTATGGCGCTGGATGCTTCGGCCCTGGTGCCGGATGAGGCGAGGATGCTCTCTCTGAGAGCCTACCTGCACGTGACCTGGACGGAGGACGACGAGCGTATCATGGGAGACTATGCCTCCGCCGTGGCCTATCTCTACTATGCGGATGTTCCGCCACGGGCAGGCGACCCAGTATATAGCGCCGCTTACGATCAGGTGGTCAATGGTTTGGTGCTCCAGGCGTTCGATCCTGCTTTCAGCGACAAGGAAACCGGCGTCGGGAGGGCGCTGGACATGGGCATCCGCATGAAGCTGAATCAACTTAAGTCCATGCCGACAGCTACCGTTGAGGCGGAAGGCGGTGAGGGATCGTGATCGACGAGCGCGGACTCCGGTACCCGGTGCGCATCCTGACACCGGGCGCCGGAGCGCTGGCCGGGATGTGGGTCCCCCTGCGGCGGGCCTGGGCGGCTGCAGAGGAAAGCGCACAGAGGACGATCTTCTCCTCCGTCGGACTGGCCGCCCGGACTATCCTGTTTACCCTGAGACGGCAGAGCCTGTCCCCGGGCGATATCATCGAGCTGGGCGGGCAATGGCACTATGTGACCGAGCTGAATCCGAAGGAGCGGATCTTCTTGCAGGCCACCACGGCAGTGGTGACTCCGGTGGAGTGCCGGGCGGACGTCCACAAGACGGCTCCCGGCATGGCCTTTCAGGGCATTCTGACCGAAAAATACCTGCGCTATGAGCAGGAGAAGCCCATGGCGACCAATACCCTGACCTATGTGCTGGTGACGCCGAAGGCGGTGGAGCTGACGCGGGGCGGGCTGGTGGAGGTGGCCGGAGAGCCGCATGTGGTACAGGTCGCCCACACCCTGGACCCGGCGAAGAATGAGTACGAGCTCTGGCGAAAGAAGGACCTGTGATGGGACTTGAATACGGGGAGTTCAGCCGTTTTTTTGATGGGTGGCAGCATGTGATATCCGAAGTCAAGGACGCCAAGAGGCTGGCCCTAGAAGAAATGGGTAAGGCCGCCAAGGCAGAAGTTGATCGTCAGATCATCCAGAGAGGCGTGCGTGACGACCGATATCATGTGCGGAATTGGCAGCGCTATCGGGTAGGCTCGGGAGGCGGGTATGTCGCGGTATCTCCTGTGTCCGAAAAGGTATCAGGGAAAACAGCCTCAAGTAAGCTGATCACAAAATACCTGGAAAAGGGGCATCCCATCCGCCCACCATCGGGACGAGATAAACGATACCGACCAAGAGTTAATATTGAAAAAGTGGTATGGGGCTCAAGAGATTTCATTGTTCCGGGCCGGCAGTTCTACTCGTTTTCAAAACTCAGAGTCGAAGAACTGGCCATGCGGGCAGCCGAGAAGGTGCTAGTCCGGTTGGAAAACTTATTTGACCTTTAAGGAGGATTCCAATGCTCAACATAAATGATGTTGTAGAGGCGCTGGCTGGGATGATCGGGGAATATTTCCCGGACGAAACCGTCTACCAGAACAGAATCCCGACCGATTTTGTCCGTCCGTCTTTTCTGGTAGAGGCTGGCGCTGTTCAGATGTCTGACGCAAGTTCTGAGTGCGTGGATATTAATGCTCAATTTGTAGTGACAACGTTCGTGGAGACCGACGAATACTACAACAGCCACATCCCTGAGCTAAGGCGGCGCATGATGGCCGTGCAGGAGCTGCTTGCAGTCGGATACCTTAAGGTTGGGGGCCGGTATCTGCATATTTCAGGGAACATGGGGGAGCCGTTCTTTGACTATGCGGAGATCAAGCTGACCCTAAGCTATCAGGACGACCGGCCCGGCGGGGAGGACTGGCCCCTGATGGGCGAAGTAAATGTCAATATGAAGGGAGAATCATGATATGGGACTGCCCAATATCAACATTGCATTCCAATCCACGGCGGCCAGCGCCGTGCAGCGCTCGGAAAAGGGCGTGGTGGCCCTGATCCTGAAGGACGCCAAAGAAAACGGCGGACACGCCTACACCAACGTCACACAGGTCCCGAGCACGCTGGGCGCTGCCAATCAGGCGTATGTTCAGCAGGCTTTTCTGGGTTACGTGAATCCGCCCCGGAAGGTGCTGGTCTATGTGCTGCCGGCGGAAGCGGAGGCGCTGACCGACGCCCTGAGCTGGCTGGCCACCCAGGTATTCGATTATCTGGCCGGTCCCCCGAATTGCAGCGAGCCGGAGGCAACGGCCATTTCGACCTGGATTGCCAGCCGGAGGACCAACGACGCGGCCATCTGCAAGGCGGTGCTGCCCAATCAGGCGGCGGACAGCGAGGCCATCGTCAACTTTACCACGGACGACATCCTGGTGGGGAGCAGCAAGTATACCACGGCGCAGTATTGCGCCCGGATCGCGGGACTGATCGCCGGGACGCCCATGACCATCTCCTGCACCTACGCGCCGCTGGCGGAGGTGTCGGACATCGGGCGCCTGACCAGGGCGGAGATGGATGCGGCCATCAACGCGGGCAAGTTCATCCTCTTCCACGACGGGGAGAAGGTCAAGGTGGGCCGGGGCGTCAACTCCCTGCAGACCACCACGCAGGACAAGGGTGACGCCTGGAAGAAAATCAAGCTGGTGGAAGTCATGGACATGATCCAGACGGACATCCGCACCACGGCCCAGGACTCCTACATCGGCAAGTACGCCAACAGCTATGACAACAAGTGCCTGCTGATCTCCGCCATCAAGGGTTACCTGACATCGCTGGAGCAGGCCGGCATCCTGCGGGCGGGCAGCTCCAGCGTCGGCATCGACACGGCGGCCCAGGAGGCGTACCTCCAGAGCACCGGCGTGGACACCTCCAAGCTGAGCGAGCAGGAGATCAAGGAGGCCAACACCGGGGACAAGGTGTTCCTGCAGGCATCCATCCAGATCCTGGACGCCATCGAGGACATCAACCTGAATATCACGATCTGAGGAGGAATGGACTATGGACAGCGCAAAACGAGTGGTATCCGGCACCTGGGGTGAGGTGTGGCTGGACGGCGATAAGGTGTCCGAGTGCTACGGGCTCCAGGCCAAGGCGAGTTTCAACAAGGAGGATATCGCCCTGTGCGGGCAGATGGCCTCGGACAAAAAGGTGACGAGCATCGACTGCACCGGCTCCCTCCGGCTGCACAAGGTCACCTCCCGCATGGCACAGGCCATCGGGGAGAACATCCGCAACGGACGGGACGTGCGCTTTACCATCGTGAGCAAGCTGAAGGACCCGGACGCTTACGGCGCGGAGCGGGTGGTGCTGCGCAACGTGAGCTTCGACGACCTGACCCTGGCGGACTGGGAGGCCAAGAGCGTGGGCAAGGTGGAGTGCCCCTTTACCTTCACCGACTACGAGTTCCTGGACGTCATCGAGGCATGAGAAAAGCCGCCCTGACGGGCGGCAATTGACAAAGCGCGGCGCATCCGGTAGAATGACCGTGGCGCTGTTGCAAAATGGCGGTTAGCCACTCCCTTGCGAAAGGGGGTGATGCTGGAATGGGGCACCTGGGAAAGCAATTTCTGCGGGTCTGCGTGTGTCTGGCCCTTGTGGCCTACATACTCTCCATAAAAGCGTGTTGACCGCTCGGCTGGCTCCCGAACGGTCAACTTAGGTTGATCTGAGGTTGGGCTAACCGTCTTGCGGCAGCGCCCTTTTTAAGGCCATTATACCGGCAAGCCCCCGCTTTGTCAAGAAGGACAGAGCGGGGGCTTTTCGCGTCCCCGGGAAAGGACCATATATGAGCGAGCATACAACCATGATCCCCGCGGAAGGCGCTGGGGAGAAGCCGAGTATCCTGGAGCTGCTGCTGAAGCCGGAGATCCCCAATGTGCAGAAGCAGCTCCCAACCAGGTCTTACAAGGTCAAGCGGCTGAGCGAGCTGTGCGGGCAGGAAGTGGTATTCACGCTGCGGGCCCTGCCCTATGGGAAGGTGTCTGAACTGAAGGAGAGCCGGTCGGACGACGGGGACGTCCACATCCTGCTGGCGGGGGTGGTGGAGCCAAACCTGAAGGACCCGGCGCTGCAGGCCAAGTTCGGCGGAGCGACGCCGGCGGAGACGGTCAAGGCCATGCTTTTGCCCGGCGAGATCGAGGACCTCAGCCTAGCGGTGGAGAAGCTGTGCGGCTACCGGGCCATCACCATTGAAGAGATAAAAAACGCCTAGAGGACGGCAGCGACCCGGAGCTGGGTCTCGTGTACTGGCTCTTCCGCGTGAAGGGCTGGACCCCGGGGGACTACGCCCGGATGTCCCCCGGGGAGCGGGATCTGGTCCTGGCGCTGGCGTCCTACGAGGCGGAGCACGGCCCGCCGCCGGGCTGCCCCTTCCTGCGGCCCCGGGCATGAAAAAGCCGCCCCGGAGAGGGGCGGCGGAGCTATTCTTCTTTGGGCGGGAAGCTGGCCCAGATAGCCCAAACAAGGGAAATTAGAGCGGCAAACCCCATGAGTCCATCATAAGAAGACATGCAACCGACAAAACCGAAAAATAACGCAATGACCAGAGCGTAGATCGCCAAGACCCAGATAACTAGAAGATGATCATGACTCACAACCCGGAAATCGGCTAGAAATCGTTTCACATCAAACCCCTCCGATGTAATTATATCAAGTTTTCCACAGAAGTCAACTGGAGGTGAGCCTATGCCGCAAGACGGCATCAATATCTATATGTCCCTGATCGACAAGGTGTCGTCGCCCCTGGGCGGTATCGGGAAAAAGACGAAGGCGTTCAGTAAGGAGCTTCAGGAGCTGGAGCAGAAGACGGCTGCATATTCGAAGACACAGGATAAGCTGTCCAAGGAGACCACGGACTACCGGAAGAAGCTGGAACAGGCCAACCTGACGGTCCAAACGGCAAAAAAGGAGTTAAAACAATACAAAGACGAGGCCCACAAGGGTGCATTGGATAAGGCTATTGAGGAACAGGAGGAATACAAGCGAAAGCTCCGGGAGTCTGAGGCAGCTATGAAGAGTAACTACAAGGCGCTGGGCTCCCTGATGGACCAGCAGCGGAAGGCCGGTAATCAGGGAGGGAGCGAAACTGCCACACTCAGGAAGAAACTGGGAGACTCCGGGATTCTGAAAATGTTGAGCGGCTCAGCGGCCAGCGCGGCCAGCATAGTTTTGAGCAGCGCCATCGGAGAGCCAGAGGCCCGATTGGTAGCCAGCACCATTGGCGGAGCCCTGGAGGGGGCCGCCTCCGGCGCTCTCATGGGCTCGGTGCTTGGCGTGCCCGGTGTGGCTGCGGGAGCGGCTATTGGGGGAATATCCGGGCTCATCTCCGGAGGAACAGAGATATGGGGAGCCCGCGACAACGCCTTCAAGAGCTACGTGCAGGAGGCAGCAGAAAGCCAGCTCGCCCAGCGGGACAGCGACATCACCAGCGGTTCCTCCATCGCGGCCAGGCGGGAAACGGACCTGATCTCCTTCTCCACCCTGTTCAAGGACCGGAGCGTAGCGAAAGGCTACCTGGAAGAGCTGGTCACTATGGCGAACACCACGCCGTTCCTCTACGATGACCTGACGGCCATGAGCAAGACGCTGGCCACCTATGGCTACGGGGCGGAAGGCATCCTTCCCGTGCTGCGGACCATCGGGGACACCGGCGCAGCCCTCAGCATGTCCACCAGCGATATGACTATGGTAGCCCAGGCGCTGGGGCGCATGAAGTCCAGCGACAAGACGACCCTGGAATACCTCAACATCCTCAATGACCGTGGCATCGGCGCGGTAGGGATGCTGGCCGAGGCGAAGGGAAAGAGCCAGGGAGAGATCTACGATATGATCTCCAAAGGACAGATCGCCGGAACGGAGGCCGTGGAGATCATCCTGCAGGCCCTGACGGACAGCTTTGCGGGCTCCATGAGTGAGCAGAGCAGGACCTTCTCCGGCCTGAGCTCCACCCTGGAGGGCATGGAGCAGGAGATGCAGAACGCCTACGGTGAGGGCTACAACGAGGCCCGAAACAAGGGCTTGCAGGACCAGATCGACTGGCTGTCCGGGACCAGCGGGGACGCGCAGGAGGAAGCCAACCGGGCCATCGGGGCCTGGCAGGCCAGCCTGGAGAACGCCAAGGAGCAGTATATCCGGGACGCGGTGGACGCAGCCATGGCCAGCGACGACTACCAGAAGGCCAAGGCGGCGGACGACGCCGCCGAGATGGGACGCATCCTCATGCAGGCTAAAGTAAAGGGCATGAATGAGTATAACGCCAGCGACGGGGCCCAGGAGGCGCTGGCGGCGGAGAAGGCCCTGGTGGATGGAATCCGGGCCGACACCGCCATGAACGAGGACTACTGGGACGCCGGTTATGAGCGCGGACAGTGGTTCAGTAAGGGGGTTGCCGCAGGGATCGCGGACGGCATAGAGCTAGCCAAGAAGGCCACCGCGATCCGAGACGCCTGGGAGGCCTTTGGCGACGGAGGCAACAACAGCTACTTTGACACAGACCCGGGGAGCTTCGCCGTGGGCCTGAACCGGGTGCCCTACGACAACTTCCCGGCGCTGCTCCACGAGGGGGAGCGGGTGCTGACGGCGTCCCAGGCCCGGGCGGAAGAGCGGGGCGGTCCAACCGTGCAGGTAACGGTGACCGGCAACAGCTTCTATGGTTCGGACGCGGCTATGGAGGACCGGGTGGCGCAGAAGGTGGCCCGCGAGGTGGCCCGTGCGGTCCAACTGGGGGGATAAGCTATGCCACGTCAATTCATTTTCAAGGACACGGAGACGGGCCGGGAGCTGGTGCTGCCGGTGACGCCAAAGGGCTATGACATCGAGCACGGCCGGAAGGCCAACAGCATCTCCATGCAACAGGTGGGGGACGTGAATCTGCCCGGCCTGCCGGTGCTGCTGGACACCGAGCTGGAGTGCCTGCTTCCGGCCCAGGCCTATCCCTTCCTCCAGCCGGGGGCGGGAACCAATCCATGGGTCTATCTGGAGCAGCTGGAGAAGTGGAGCGACGCGGGGACGGTGCTCCGCTTCGTGGTGTCCGGAACGCCGGTCAACGCGGCGGTGCTCCTGGACCCCATCCGCTACCGGGAGCAGGACGGCACGGGAGACCTGTACTGCACCATACCCCTGCGGGGCTATCGGGCGCTGGAGGCGGACACGGTGCAATCCAGCCAGACTGGGAACGCCAACCGGAGCGCCGAGGCGGAGCCGGAGCGGTCGGACACCTACACGGTACAGGCGGGGGACACCCTGGGCGCCATCTGCCGGCGGTTTTACGGGGACTTTTCCCTCTACGGCCGGCTGGCGGCGGCCAACGGCATCGCCAACCCGGACCTCATCCATCCGGGCCAGGTGCTGCGGCTGCCCGCCCGGGAGGAGCTGCCGGCGGCGGCCGCGCCGTCCCGGTCCCGGCAGGCAGCCACGGCGACCAAGACCCGCTACGACGATAACGACCGGCGGTGGAGGGTGCAGCTTTCCAAGGAGGACGCGGTGCAGGTCGCCAATCACTCGGACTTCAAGAAGGCGTTCGATTCCGCGAAGTCCCACCTGAACGGGGGAGGGATACTCGGTGGCCAGTGAGGACCTGAGACTGCTGCTGACGCCGCCGGGGGGCGGGACGCGGGGGGCTACGGCGCTGTGCCAGAGCTTCACCTGGGGCGGCAGCTATGACCAGGCGGCCCGGACGCTGGATTTTCCGCTGCCGTGCAGCAGCGAGGACGGGCGGCTGCCTGCCCTAGACTGCCCGCCGGGCAGCCGGGTCCAGTTTTATCGGGGCGGTGAGCCGCTCTTTGACGGCTTTGTCTTCTCCCGGCAGCGGGACACCCTGTCCAACACCGTGGAGATCTCCTGCGCGGACCGGGGGCTGTTCCTCAAGCGGAATCAGGCGTCTTACAAATTCCGCAACCAGACCCCGGAGGCCATTACAAAGCGGGTCGCGGCCGACTTCGGGATCGCGGTAGGCCGCCTGGCCCAGACGGGGCAGGCAATCAGCCGGAACTTCCCCGGCGTGAGCCTCTACCAGATCATCCAGACGGCCTACACCCTGGCCGCCGCCGCCACCGGGGGCCGGTATCTGGTACGGTTCCGGGGCGAGGCCCTGGAGGCCATTGAGAAAAAGCAGGGGGATGAGACCCTGGTGATCCGGCCCGGAGCCAACCTCATCCGCCTGACCGCCACGGACAGCATCGAACGCCTGGTCAACCGGGTGCAGATCCTGGACAAGAACGGCACGGCCAGGGGAGGCCCGATCCAGGACGGGGCCTCGGTCACCCGGTACGGGGTGTTTCAGAGCACCATCACGGAGAGCCGCGGAAAGGACGCCAGTGCCGAGGCGAGGAAGCTGCTGGAGGACAACGCCCCGGAGCAGAAGATCACGGTGCAGGTGCGGGGCAATCCGGCCCTGATCGCCGGGAGCTGCGTGGTGCTTCAGGAGCCGGTGACAGGGCTGTACGGCCTGTGCTGGATCGACAGCGACACCCACATCTGGAAGGGTGGGACGTACACCACAAAATTAGTGCTTAATTTCCGCAGCCTCATGGACGAGCGGGAGGCAGGGAAACTGCCGGATGCTTAGGGGGCGCCCCGGGAAGCCGCGGATCGGCTTTCGGGGGAGAGGACGAACAACGAAATGGAGCGGACGCCCGCAAATGAGCGGGCGAAGCGGAATGGAGTTTGTGAGGACGATATGGAAGGGAATCCATACATGGAACTGGCAAAGGCTTTGCAGGGAGACGGCGGCGGGGCCGGAGGGCTCTGCCTTGGAACGGTGAGCTCCTGGCCCAGCCGGGAGGCCCCCGAACAGCCTTGCCGGGTGGTGGCCGAAGGAACCACACAGGAGCGGGAGGACCTGCTGGCCGCGCCGGAGTTGCTGCCCTATGGCCTGGGGGCGGGGGACCTGGTGGTGCTGCTCCCCATCGAGGAGGCGCAGCGCTATATCATCCTATGTAAGGCGGTGAGCGTATGAGCCGGGAGCTTTTTCCGGTGGTGCAGCCGGAGGCGGCCCCGGTGGAGACGGAGCTGCCGCTGTGCCGGGAGGTCCAATGGGACTATGAGCGAAACCTACCGGTATTCCGGCAGGGGGAGCCGGTGACGGTAGAGGGGGCCAAGGCGGTGGCGGTGTGGGCCTGGCTGGCCCTGCACACCCCGCGGTTCCGGCATGAGATCTACTCCTGGGCCTTTGGAACGGAGCTGGAGAACCTGATCGGCCAGCCCTACACCGAGGCTCTGAAGCAGGCGGAGGCCCAGCGCTATGTGCGGGAGGCGCTGGAGATCAATCCATACATCAGCGGCGTGGATGCGGTCACGGTGGATTTTGCCGACGGCGCACTGTCCATCGCCTGCACGGTCCGCACGGTATACGGCACGAGAGAGGTGAGCGCAGTTGTTTGAGTCGATCACACCTGAGAGCATCAAGGCGGCCATCTTGGCCGAGGCGGGAGACAGCCTGGAGACCCGGGAGGGGAGCTTTCTGGACTCCATGGCGGGCCCGGCGGCGGTGGAGATCTGGAAGGTCTACCAGGCCATGAACGCGGTGATCTCCATCGCCTTCCCGGATGAAAGCGCCGGCGGGTATCTGGATCTGGAGGGGGCCAAATACGGCATCACGCGAAAGCCAGGCACCAGGGCCCGCTGCACCATGACCCTGACCGGCACGGCAGGGTCCACGATACCGGCGGGGACGGTTTTTCTCACCCTGGAGGGGCTGGAATTTGCCCTGCTGGAGGACGTCCTGCTCACCGGCGGGAGCGACACGGGCACGGCGGAGGCCACAGAGATCGGAAGCGCGTACAACGTGGAGGCCGGAGCCATCACCCGGATGGTGACGACTATGACGGCTCTGTCCGCCTGGACCAACGCTTCCGCCACCGGCGGCACGGACCAGGAGAGCGACGCGGCGCTGTACGAGCGCATCCGGGACTTCCGCAGCCGTCAGGCCACCTCCGGCAATGCCTATCACTATGAGCAGTGGGCCATGGAGGTGGCGGGCGTGGGCGGCGCGAAGATCTTCCCGCTCTGGAATGGGGCGGGCACGGTGAAGGTGGTGCTGGTGGACGCCGACATGGAGCCCGCCTCCTCGGAGATCGTAGCGGCTGCGGCGGCCCACATCGAAGAGGAACGGCCCATTGGGGCCACCGTCACGGTGGCCGCCGCCCAAAGCCTGCCCATCCACGTCGCCGCCAAGCTCACCCTGGACGGCAGTACGACCCTGCCAGAGGTAAAGGCGGTCTTTGCATCCGAGCTGGACGCCTATCTCAAGACGCTGGCCTTCCGGACCAGCATCCTGCGGTATAACCAGGTGGCTTACCTTCTCTTGAGCCTTCCCGGTGTGCTGGACTTTACCAGCCTGACCCTGAACGGCGGGACCGGGAACGTGAGCATCGGGGCCGAGCAGGTGCCGGCATTGGGGGAGGTGACCCTGACATGAGCCGGGAGCTGATCGCCTATCTGCCGGACTTTTACGCCGGGAGCCCCCAGGTGTCGGCCCTTCAGGGTGCGCTGGACCGGCAGACGCAGGCGCTGTGGACGGCGGAGGGCGGGCTGATCGACCAGCTTGACGTCTCCAAGGCAACCTGGGGCCTGGCCTATTGGGAGAAATCCCTGGGGCTGGAGACAGACCTGGAACGGCCGGATGAGTACCGCCGCACCCGCATCCTGTCCAAGCTGAGGGGGCAGGGAACTACCACCGTGGCCATGATCCAGAACGTGGCGGAGAGCTTCTCCAACGGGGCGGTGGATGTGCTGGAATACCCGGCGGAGTACCGTTTCGAGATCAAATTTACCGGAACGCTGGGCATCCCGCCCAACCTGGACGACCTGACCGCCGCCATTGAAGAAATCAAGCCGGCCCATCTGGCTTACGATTACGTCATCATCTATCGGACCTGGGGCGATGTGAAGGGCTACACCTGGAGCCGGCTAAAAAGCCGCACCTGGGCCGACGTGCGAGGGGGGACCATCTCATGAAAGAAACGACCAATTATAAACTGAAGAAATATGAGGACGCGGACTACGCCGATCCGTCCCAGGCAATGAATCCCAACATGGACGCCATTGACGCCGCGCTGAAGGCGCTGGAGGATGGGAAAGCCTCTCTCGGGGAGGACGGAACGATTCCGGCGGAACAGTTGCCGGACCTGGACTACGAGCCCCCGCTGAGGGACAATGCGGCCAAGGCCACGCCGGCGGATGGGGACAGCCTCCCGCTGGTGGACAGCGCGGACGGCGGCAAGACCAAGCGGGTGCTGTGGAGCCGGATCAAGGCCGTGCTGAAGACCTATTTTGACCCGATTTACGCGGCGGCCGCCCACAGTCACGCCTGGAGCACCATCACCGGAAAGCCGTCCTCTTTTACGCCTTCCGCCCACGCATCCACACACGGCAGCAGCGGGTCCGATCCCATCACGCCGGCGGCCATAGGGGCGGCTGCTTCGGCCCATAAGCATGGGGCCGGGGACATCAACAGCGGGACGCTGGATGCGGCCCGACTGCCCACGGTGCCGGTGACCAGGGGCGGCACAGGGGCGACTACCGCGGCGGCGGCCCGTACCAATCTGGGAGCGGCGCCAGCCTACAGCTATGGCACCGAGGACCTGACGGCGGGGAGCTCCGCCCTGGCGACAGGGACGCTGCATTTTGTGTACGAATAGGGGCGATACGGATGTACAGAGGAACAACGCCGACACTCATTTTTACGTTGCCCTTTGCATGTGAGAAGATCGACACATGCAGCATCGCGTTTGCGCAGCGGGAGCCCCGGTACGGAGTGCAGACCCAGGTGGTGCTGGAGAAAGCACTTACGGACTGCGTGGCCACGGAAAACGATCTGAGCCTGACGCTATCCGAGGAGGACACCCTGAAACTGGACAGCAGCCAGGACGTTGAGATCCAACTCCGGGTGCGGTGCGGCGCAGTGTCCATGGCGAGCGAGATCTTCCGGACACCCGTTGGCCGCATCCTGAAGGACGGGAGGCTGCCATGAAAATCGACATCGCGTTTCAGGACATCAGTCAAGCCTTTCCCGTGGAAATGAAAGGCTCGGGCGACACAGAACTCGGCGCCGCGCTGCGCGATGTGGTTCAGGTCCCGTCCGAGCAAGACCACGCAAAGCTGAAAAACCGGGACGCGCCCGAGCAGCATCCAATTGCCGCCATTGCCTCACTGAAGGAAACGCTGGAGGGAAAGCTGGAGAGCGGCGGTTTTCTCAGCAATCTGGAGATCCAAAAAATACTGGAGACTTAGGAGGGGATCAGCATGGCAACGGAAAAAGCAGTGGGCCAGAACGGGCTGCTGTACTTCTGGCAGAATCTCAAGGTGAAGTTGGCCGGTAAGGTGGACAAGGTGGACGGCAAGGGCTTGTCCGCCAACGACTACACCAACACGGAGAAGGCCAAGCTGGCCGGGATCGCGGAAGGGGCCAACAAGACTACCGTGGAGGACAGTCTGACTTCCGCCAGCACGGCGAATGCTTTGTCCGCCAACCAGGGCAAGGTCCTGGATGGGAAGATCAAGGCCCTGAGCGACAACATGGGCGCGCTGGGCTACGGCGATATGATGAAGGCCGCCTATGACGCAGACAACGATGGAGTGGTGGACAATGCCGCCCAGCTCGGCGGACAGGCGCCCAGCCATTACGGAAAGGCGGACGGCACCAACATCAAGCCCGCCTTCACAACTGCTTCCTCCCGGGTGAACATCGCCACAGGCGAGGCGCTGACGGTCATCCTGGGCAAGATCGCAAAGTTTTTTGCGGACCTGAAACCAGTGGCCTTTACCGGAAACTACAGTGACCTTTCCGGCAAGCCAGCAATCCCGACGGTGACCAATGACCTGACGGACACGCTGAAATCTCACTATGACGCCGCCTACACCCACAGCCAGGCGGCCCACGCACCCGCCGGCGCACAGGCCAACGTGATTGAAGCCATCAAGGTCAATGGTGCGGCTCAGACCGTCTCCGGCAAGGCAGTGAACATTACCGTCCCAACCACGGTGGCTGCCCTGTCGGACGCAGGCAGCTATGCCCTCAAAAGCGATCTCGCCAGCGTCTACCGATACAAAGGCAGCGTGGCTTCCTATGCAGATCTGCCGGGCAGCGGCAACACCGTTGGCGACGTGTGGGACGTGGCGGAGGACAACATGAACTACGGCTGGACTGGCCGCGCATGGGACCCACTGGGACAGAGCTTTACGCTGGAGTTTGTGACCAATGCGGAGATCGATGCGATCCTCGCAAGCTGATAAGGGGGAATCACTATGGCGGGAACAACCGATAAGCTGCTCGGGAAAAACGGCCTGCAATACCTGTGGACGCAGCTCAAGGCGTTGCTGGCCGGGAAGGCGGCCGCAGTACACAGCCACAGCGCATCGGATATTACCAGCGGGACGCTCCCCGCATCGCGGGGCGGCACGGGTTACACGGCACTGTCATCGCTGATGAGCGCCATAAACAACCGCACCACCAAGGTCAGTAGCTCCAACACCAGCTACGGGACCTATATGGCCAGGGGCATCGCGGCGGGAACGACCGATCTGACGGCAGGCTCCAGCGCCCTCACCAGCGGGTGCATCTATTTCGTTTATGAGTGAGGTGAGCTGAGATGGCGAAAAAGGCTTATGTCGGCGTAGGTGGTATAGCCCGGAAGATCAAGAAGGGCTATATCGGCATCGGGGGCAAGGCCCGCAAGATCAAGAAAGCATACATCGGCGTTGGCGGCGTGGCGAGACCGTGTTGGAGCGATGGACTTGAATATTACGGTACGGTGGACTCGCTGCTCAATGCCAGCGAGAGCCTGGCTGCGGCATCGACCGGAAGCCACGCCCTGTTCGGCGGTGGGCTACTGACCGGAAGCAGCTCCAACGGAACCGTAACCGCCTACGACAGAAGCCTGACCCGGACACGTCCCGCAGCCTTGAGCGAGGCAAGATACGGCCTAGCCGCGGCGGCGGTCGGCGGCTACGCCCTGTTCGGCGGCGGGCATGGCCCCGTTGGCCCAAGTACGGCTGTAGACGCCTATGACGCAAGCCTCACCCGGTCCGCGCCGTCAGGGCTATCCATAGAAAGAAGATGGTTGGCCGCAGCGGCGGTCGGCGGCTACGCCTTGTTCGGCGGAGGGCAGTTTAGCAGCACTGTCGCAAAAGGCACCGTAGACGCCTATAACGCCAGCCTGACGAGGTCGTCCGCGAGCGCATTGAGCGTGGCGAGATATGATCTGGCGGCGGCCGCAGTCGGCAATTATGCTTTGTTCGGAGGGGGTTGCTGGGAGAAGAACGACGATACGTTTTACAAGTATGCAACCGTAAACGCTTACGACGCCAGCCTGACGAGGTACACGCCGGACGCGTTGAGCGAAAAAACATACAGGCTGGCGGCAACAGCGGTTGGCGGCCACGCCCTGTTCGGAGGAGGGTCTGGGGCTGCCGCTGTGACCGCCTATGACGCCGGCCTGACCCGGACGCTGCCCGGCAGCCTGAGTTATGGAGCGTATGATCTGGCGGCTGTGGCTGTGGGAGATTACGCCTTGTTCGGAGGGGGCTCGGGCTATGTCGATACCGTAAACGCCTATGACGAGAATTTGACCCGAACCATACCAACCGGGCTGAGCAGCGGCAGAACGCGCTTGGCCGCGGCGGCGGTCGGTGGCTACGCCTTGTTCGGCGGCGGAACGTGTGGAACCAAATCGTACAATACGAGCGCCGCAGTGGACGCATATGCGGCATAAATCAGAAAGAGGTATTGAGAATGAGCAGATATGCAATTTGGAACAAAATCGACCCTATTATCACACCTATTGGAGAGGTGCTGACCCCAGAGCAGTGGGTACAGCGCTACCCCGTGGCCGGCGTCGAATCCATTAAAGTGGTGTGCGCCGGCGGCGAGATCAACGGCGCGTTCTTCGGCACATTGGGGCAGATGGTAGAGATATACGGCAAATCTGGCTGCGATTTTTCCAGCTGCGAGACGGACCAGGACAAACTGGCCGCCATCGAAGCCTTTGAGGATGCTGCGAACGCACCGAGCACGGAGCCGACTGCGAATGAAAGAATTGCCGCCGCACTGGAATACCAGGTCATGGCGAGCCTGCCGGACGAGACTGTTTAAGGAGGATGCAAAATGAACTTTGAGACGATCAAGAGAAACTACGACCGCGGCCTGTGGAACGCTGTAATGGTAAAGATGGCTGTCCGCAAGGGCGTCATCACCAAAGAGCAGTACCAGGAGATCACCGGAGAGAGCTACACTTAGGAGACAAGCGGCGCATGCCGCGCAAAAAATATGGACAGGCCAATTTGGCCGGAAAGGAAAAATTATGAACGCTAAGACTTATCTGTGGAACATCTTTGAAGTAGCCCGCGAGGAGCGGACCGACGGCGACCATTTTGAAGGCGATCTGGGCACCGCTGCCGCCTGCTTTGTCAACGGCCTGGGGCCCGGTGGCAAGCAGTATAAGTGCATGGAGGGGCTGGACAAGCTGCCCCTGCTGGCGCAGCTCCAGGAGCCCAAAGACCGGACGGACTTTGTGAACGAGGCCAACCGGCTTATCCAGGCCCACTACGCCGAGCTGACCGCGGCCTTCACGGCGGGCGACCGGGTGGCCTTCGAGGCGATCCTCGATGAGTAAGTACATAGCAGCTCTCCCATTGAGCCGGGTGGAGCGCATCGCCATCGTCGTTACCAGGGGCACAAAGACTCTAGCCCAGGTGGCGGCCGAGGCCCGCAGCGCCCACCCGGACTGCGAGGTGTACGTCCTCAACGGCGGGGTGTACTACGGCGCAAAGGCGGTGATGCACCTGCGCTCGGATGGGTACACCTACGCCGAGGACCCATACAGCTACTGGGGCTACGCCTGGGATGTGGGGCCCGACATCGCCATGGGGCTGGTGCCATGCGGCAAGGCCAATTACATCAACTGTGTAGAGCTGATCCGGCAGGGCACACCCAACCCCAAGCCCCGGTACAACCCGGACATGGGCGGCAGGCGGGGCCGGACGGCCATCGGTATCCGGAACGACTCGCTTGCCCTGTATGTCTCCGGCGACGGCACCTGCGACGCGAGGACCCCGGAGGCTCTGCGGGACGAGTTGGCAGAGCTGGGATGTGAGAGCGCCCTCATGCTGGACGGCGGCGGCTCAAGTCAGTGCGATTTTAACGGCAAGACCATCAAGTCCGACCGCGACGTCCACAACTATGTTGTTGTTTACGTCCGAAAGAATGGGAAGGAGGACAAGCCCGTGGGTAACTATATCGTAACGGCAGAGGTTGGGCTGAACATCCGCAGCGCTCCAGCCAAAACTGCCCCCAAGATGGGCGGGTACAGCTACGGCGCGATGGTGACCGTCCTGGAGCTCCGGGACGGTTGGGCCCAGACGGATCGGGGGTGGGTATATGCGGCCTACCTGCGCCCCGTCGTCCAGGAGGCCGATCGGACCACGGACAACGGCGTCGCCATTCAGCGGGACTACATCGCCAAGGGCCGCAAGAATCGCCCCGGCGGGGTGAACACCCGCAGGTACATCACCATCCACGAGACGGGCAACAAAGCCGCCACGGCGGATGCGGCGGCCCACGGAACATACTTGAAGAGCGACAGCGCCGAGGCGGGTCGGGTGAGCTGGCACTATACCGTGGATGACCACGCCATTGTCCAGCACCTGCCTGACGGTGAGACGGCCTATCACGCCGGGGACGGCGCAGACGGGCCCGGTAACACCACCAGCATTGGCGTCGAGATATGTGTCAACGCGGGCGGTGACTTTGAGGCGGCCAAGCGCAACGCCGCCGCTCTGGTGCGGCTGCTGATGGGTGAGCACGGCATCCCCCTGGACCACGTGGTGCAGCACAACCACTGGAACGGCAAGGACTGCCCCAGGACCATCCGGGGGACCAAGGGGGGCTGGGAGGCATTCCTGGCGCTGTGCGGCAGGGAGAAACCTGACCAAGGCACCGGTATACCCGCCGCCGACTGGGCCGCTACAGCCTGGCAGAAGGCCAAAAACAAGGGCGTACTGGACGGGACCCGGCCTACAGACTCGGTCGCCCGGCAGGAGCTGGCCGTGGTGCTGGACCGGCTTAATTTGATTTGATGGAGGTACATACCATGACAACCAACAAGATCAGCGCGGGCACCATTGCCCGGACCATCATTCTGCTCCTGGCCTTGATTAATCAGTGCCTGAGCATGGCGGGGGTTTCCCCGCTGCCCATCGAGGATGAGCAGGTGGAGACCATCATCACCACGGCCTGGACGGTCATTGCTGCCGTATGGGCGTGGTGGAAAAACAACAGCTTCACCCGGGCCGCCCTGGCGGGAGACGCCCTGAAGAACGAGATTAAGGCCAGGGAGGATTAACGTATGGCTACCACGGAGGAACTGTCTGTCAAGCTGGTCGAAATCGAGCAGCGCGGCAAATCCAACTCACACCGGCTCGACAAGGTGGAAATACGGCAGGACAATCTTGATAAGCTGGTGTCCTCCGTGGAGGTGCTGGCAACCCGGCAGGAGACGGTTGAGACGGATGTGAAGGAGATCAAGTCCGACGTAAAGGCCCTTACAGAGAAGCCCGCCAAGCGCTGGGACGGTATCGTGGATAAGTTGATTTGGCTGCTGATCTCCGGCGCTGTCGGTTATCTCGCGGCACAGATTATGGGGTAAAATAAGCCCCCATCACCTTCGCGGTGGTGGGGGCGGTTTTTATTGCTTTATTTTAGGAAGTATGTCCTTTTCTAGTGAAAATCCAAGTGAGGGCGGGAGTTGAGGCAGTGCATTTGCCCTATATTTCTTGAGAAAACTTAGGATAGTGAAGCCTGTAATCGCCTCTGTGTTCATGTCCCTCATGACAATGATGTCGTTCATGCTGTCATCGCCATATGAATTGGTCTTGTCGCCCAAAGCTACATATAGGGTGTCGAAGCGCTTGTCGTAATCAATCGCAATCTTTTGCACGATACTTCGCCTCCCCCTTCGTTCCTCCGGTTTCATTCCGGGACGGATATGCGGTTATAACTTCACCGGTTCCGCCACAGATCGACGCGACGACCTTGGTGTACTTTGCATTATTATAATATGTTGCGCTCTGAACTATCTTGCAGTACACAGAGCGATCATCGAGCGGAGGGTCGCTGTCGTGGCTTTCGTATATGCAGTCAGGGCTCGCAATCGTTTGGACGATTGCATCAATATTATCGGCCATTTCCGGGTGCCCAGTCGGTGATATTATATGCTGCTCCCAAGTACTTTGAGAGCAATATATTTTTACTCCATTTGGGTCCTTGACCTCGATAATATTACCCATCGTTTTCAGCACTCGTTGGTAATGCCACAAGGTTCTGCTTCAATACATCAATGAGCTGCCTGGCAACCCCGGCCGGAAGCACCACTCCACATACGTGCTCACGTTTAATTTCGGTTTTTACGTGCACAATTCCAGGCTCGTCGCTCTCTGGCAGAGGGCCAATCGACGGATAGTCCTGATTAAAATTGAGAACAACTTCTCCGATTTGAGGGTTAAATGTGGCAGTAAATGCGTTAGCGTACTGAGGCTTATCCATAAGTATTCCCCCATTCTCTTTCTGTAACCTGAATTATACATATGAAATGTGAATTTTTCAAGTACTATAGGTTGTATTGCCGATCTAGGGTGGGTACATATCTTGATGAAACAGAATATATGTTCCATAAAAACGTGCAACTATTTCCGGTTTTACTACTTAAACCTTCTTGCGGGGGGCCTTTTTACCCTCCGTAGCTCACCAGCGTCCACCCGCTCCACGTCCGGGAGGGGTTTTTCCGCTTGCCAATTCCAAAACAATTCCCCGCCCCTCGATGGAAGGAGCGGGGATCCGCTACTTAATAGGATATCCTAATATTTCAATTTTCTCCTGAATTTCATTTCTGGTAACTCCAGTATCGTCATAGTCCACTGCTATCCTGCCGCTACCCTTATCAATGCTGACGGAGTTAACGCCCGGTAGGGAATCCAAAGCTCTTTTAAGCAACGAAGTATCATGGAGCCCAACGTCTTTGCTGACATTAAAATACACGCTTTCGTGTGCCAACTTAATCACCTCTAGATTAGAATGCCTGATCCGGAGCGGTTTTATGTGTGCTTTGCGTTTGTGATATCTGCCAATGTTACGCAGGTTCTAGCGCATGACCGCTACAGTTGGGGAGCAGTTCTATTCGGGAAAGATTGAAAAAGCCCCCGCCGTTCAAAGGAGCGGCGGGAACAATTTTTGTGGTTCAGCAATTTGCCACATATCCGGGCACTCGTTGCGCACTAGTTACAAGCGTGATACAAGAAACGGTTGAAACCATTGGAAACAGGAGACTTTTTCGGAAAGGGCCGTTGTGGTTTCCTTAAAGGACCGTAAAGGGCAAAATAAGGGGGATAGCGTCAGCGGGTGGAGCTGCGCTCCTGCCGGGGGACGGAGGCCCCCAGAAAGGTGTCGCTGTAGTGGTCCATGGCCCGCTGGATGACCCGGATAGCCGCCGCCCGGTCGCTGACATCGCCGGCCACCGCCTCCTTGCCCTCCAGAGCCTTGTAGACCGAGAAGAAATGGGCCATCTCGTCAAAAATATGGCCGGGCAGCTCCCAGATGTCCTGGTAGGTGTTGTAGGTGGGGTCGGCAAAGGGGATGGCGATGATCTTCTCGTCGTTTTTGCCGCTGTCCAGCATGGAGATGTAGCCGATGGGGTAGACCCGCACCAGGGTCAGGGGGTCCATGGCCTCCGAGCACAGCACCAGCACGTCCAGCGGGTCGCCGTCGTCGCCGTAGGTCCGGGGGATGAAGCCGTAGTTGGCGGGGTAATGGGTGGAGGTGTGGAGGACCCGGTCCAGGATGATGAGGCCGGTCTCCTTATCCAACTCGTACTTCTTCTTGCTCCCCTTTGGAATCTCGATGACCGCCACGAAATCCTCGGGCTGGATGCGGGCGGGATTGATGTCATGCCAGATATTGGACATGCTGTGGTCTCCTTCCAGATAAATACAAATCTATGGATGATCACAACCATTATAGCCGTTTGCGGGCCAAATTACAACGGCAACAAAAAAGGACGGGCCCGAAGGCCCGTCCTGAGACAGAAGCGTCAGAAATTACACCGGACGATGCAGGTAAAGGTCTGCCCGTCCACGGTGGCGGTGACGTTGCAGGTGCCCTTGCTCACGGCGGTGACGGTGCCGCTGCCGTCCACCGAGGCCACCCCGGAATTGGAGGTACTCCACACCGGCGTGCTGTCGGTGCCGGAGACGCGGAAGCGGAAGCTTTCCCCGGCTTTGTAGAGGGTCACGTCGCTGTGGCTGGGGGTGAGCGTCGCCGCCGCGGAGCCGGAACCGCCGGAGGAAGCACCGGTCCAGGTGCAGCGGACGATGCACTCCTGGGTATACCCGCCCGCCATGGTGGCGGTGATGGTGGCCACGCCGGGGGCCACGGCGGTGACGATGCCGCTGTCGGAGACGGTGGCCACCTCGGGCTTGCTGCTGCTCCAGGTGAGGGTGCCGGTGGACCCGGCGGGCAGGAAGGCGGGCCCCAGGTTCCAGACATCTCCCGCCTGGGACAGGGTGAAGTCTTTCCGGTTCAGGGTAAAGGAGGTGGCCGTCTGGCTGGCGGGGATGGTCCCGGAGGGCTCCGGCGAGCGGGTAGGCTCCACGCCGCCGGTGGGGGCGGGGCTGGCGCTGGAGTCGGGGGAGCCGGTGGGAGCCGCGGAACTGGAGGTGACGGGCGGGCTGGAGGGCTGGTCGGAGTTCAGGCTGCTGCCCCGGTTGACGAGGGGGCTGACCACCGAGACGACAATCCAGACAGCCGCCACGATAAGCCCCAGGGACACCACCGTGCCCACGATACGCAGAGGCCCCCAGCCTCCTCCGCCGTAGCCGCCTCCCCTGGTGTTGGAGACCAGGCGCTTGCCGCCGGAGCGCCGGCCTTCGGCGGGCGGGTCGTCCTCGAAGCTGCTCTCGGGTGCCGGCTTGCCGTCACAGAAGGGACAGCGCTTGTAGGTGACAGAATAATCCTCGCCGCAGTAGGGACAGCGGACGACCTCCGGCCGGGTGCCGGTGGAGCGCCTGGTTGCCATTCGGATTCCCCCTCAGTCATGATGATCGGGTCCGTGAGACCCAAGTCTATTCCTTATAATACTACATGCTCTGACGGGAATCGTCAACTGGTGCGGAAGAAAAATAACGAAATGTTAACAGTTTTATGTCACCCGGTTTGTTTCTTGACCGAAGGATGGGATTGCCCTATAATAATGTCTACGGAATAAACCGCCAAGCGGTTTATTTGTGCGGCCACTTGCCGCATAATTGCATCAAAAGGAGTGGGGCCGGTGAAGGGGGCAATGACCGCTGCGGCAATGCACAGGCAGTATGACGAAGGGGTGTCCGCGTTCCGGCAGCACATCGCCAATCCCGCGATGCGGCAGAAGTTCAACCAGGACGTGGATGAATTCATGCGCCAGTGCGCTCTGGGCGTGTGGCAGGCCGACGGGGGGAACGTCTCGCCCCAGCATGTGGAGTATTACAACGGCATCTACTGCAAGGGAAATCCGGTCCCCACCGCCCTGTACTGGGAGCTGTGCACCGCCGTGGCCGAGTATCCCGGCTTCCGGCCCCCGGTGTTTTTCCAGCGGATGCGGGAGTATGACAAGGCGTACCGCCAAAAGACCGCCCGGCGGTTCGTGGATCTGCTGACGCTGATGCTGCTTCTGTTCGCCGCCGCCGACGGGGCAGTCAGCGACCGGGAGGCGGGCTTCGTCAACGCCTGCGCCGACGCCCTCACCGCCCTGTGCGACGCAGACGGGCTGGCTTCGGACAAGCCCAAGCTGGATGCCGGGGACTTCGTCACACGGAGGGGGGAGGACAAGCCCGGCCAGGCCGCCGCCCCCGCCCCGGCGGGGAAGGAGGAGGCCGCGTCCTCCTCCGAACCGGAGCCGGAGCCCGCCGAATCCCTGGAGGAGTTGCTGGCCGAGCTGGACGGCCTGTGCGGGCTGGACAGGGTAAAAAAGGACGTGCGCAGCCTGATCAACCTGGTGAAGGTGCGCCGCCTGCGGGAGGAGCAGGAGCTGCCGGTGCCTCCCATGTCCCTCCACCTGGTGTTCATGGGCAACCCGGGTACCGGAAAGACCACCGTGGCCCGGCTGCTGGCCAGGATCTACCACGCCATCGGCGTGCTGTCCAAGGGACAGTTGGTGGAGGTGGACCGCTCCGGCCTGGTGGCCGGATTTGTGGGGCAGACCGCCATCAAGACCAGCGAGGTGGTCCAAAAGGCCCTGGGCGGCGTGCTCTTCATCGACGAGGCCTATGCCCTGGCCAACCAGGACAACGCCAACGACTTCGGCAAGGAGGCCATCGAGGTCCTGCTGAAAAACATGGAGGACCACCGGAAGGACCTGATCGTCATCGTGGCGGGCTACACCGAGCTTATGGGGCGGTTCATCCACTCCAACCCCGGCCTGGAGTCCCGGTTCAACAAGTATTTCTATTTTGAGGACTACACCGGAGACCAGCTCATGGAGATTTTTCGGTCCATGTGCGGTAAAAACGGGTATACGATCGGGAATGAGACCGAGAAATATGCCGAAGAGTATTTTGCAGCGCTCTACGAGGAGCGGGACGAGAACTTCGGCAACGCCCGGGACGTGCGCAACGTATTTGAGCGGGCGGTGGCCCGGCAGTCCGACCGGGTGGCGGCGCTGGAGGCCCCCACCAAGGAGCAGCTCATGGAGCTGACGGTGGGAGACCTGAGGGAGGAGGAGCCGGAGGAAACTCATACACCGGGTCCTCAGCACCCAGCTCCAGACCAAGCCGGAGCCCGATCTCCAGACCCTTCCGAACCGCGTCCGTGAGCCCTTAGGAATGATCGGAGTTTGGAAACAGACCGGTCCATGCCAAACGATCAAAATCTTTTGGCCCTGGCACGACATTCTGATGTCTCCATTGGTTATCTGGTGGGCTGTACCAAGAAGTGGAAGGGCAACCGCTAGCGCGGAGCCCTTTGGGGTCTCCTGGAAAAAATTTTAGAAAAATTAAAAAAACCCCTTTACAAACGCCAGAAGCTGTGCTATATTAATGGCAGCTTAAACAGTAATAATTATCATTATTAAAAATAATTCAATGGAGGTACTACATTATGAAAAAGTTTGTCTGCACCGTTTGCGGTTACGTCCACGAAGGCGACATGCCCCCCGAGTTCTGCCCCATCTGCAAGGCTCCCGCCGAGAAGTTCAAGGAGCAGGTCGGTGAGAAGACCTGGGCTGCCGAGCATGTGGTCGGCGTGGCCAAGGGCGCTCCCCAGGAGATCATCGACGGCCTGCGTATGAACTTTGAGGGTGAGTGCTCCGAGGTCGGCATGTACCTGGCCATGGCCCGAGTGGCTCACCGTGAGGGCTACCCCGAGATCGGCCTGTACTGGGAGAAGGCCGCCTATGAGGAGGCCGAGCACGCCGCCAAGTTTGCCGAGCTGCTGGGCGAGGTGGTCACCGACTCCACCAAGAAAAACCTGGAGCTGCGCGTCGATGCCGAGAACGGCGCTACCGCCGGCAAGTTTGACCTGGCCAAGAAGGCCAAGGAGCTGAATCTGGACGCCATCCATGACACCGTGCACGAGATGGCCCGCGACGAGGCCCGCCACGGCAAGGCGTTCGAGGGTCTGCTGAAGCGCTACTTCGGCTAAGAGAAAGGAAACGGCGAAACCATGAGTAAATATGTCTGCCCCTGCGGCTATGTCTATGACCCCGAGGTTGGAGATCCGGACAACGGCATCGCCCCCGGCACCCCTTGGGAAGAGGTCCCTGAGGATTGGGAGTGCCCGGTCTGCGGTCTGGGCAAGGATGTCTTTGAGAAGGAGTAATTCCTGAATATCAGGAGGGAGCCAGGTGACTGGTTCCCTTCTTTTTTGCTACCTTAATCGCCGAAGCGTGCAACTTGGTGTGCAACTTTTCCTCTCTTCACACTTTTTTGACTTTCACATGTGCAACTCACCAGAATTGCACCTATATCAAGCAGTTTTCACCGCTTAATACCATCTTTTTGAGAAAAGCCATCAACTTTTATGAAGTTTTGGCCCAATTAGAAAGAAAAGCAGTGACTTTTCATCGGATAAAGCCAAACGGAATGAAAATTGACGGTTTTCTCTTTAGTTCAGCAGCCCTTTTGGGCTGCTTTTTTCATAGTTTGATTATATCACATGTCATTGTTAAAGTACAGGTTTTCTCTTTGCTCATGCTATACTTAAAGCACAAAGAGGGACAGAGAACAAGAGAAAAACAAAACCTCTCAAAACAAAAATAAATGAAATAAGGAGAATATCACCATGAAAAAGAACGCTATCATCTACATCGACGACACCCACGCCCAGGTCACCAAGGCTTTCGAGAAGCAGGCCCGTATCTTCGGTACTCCCGAATACAGAGAGTGGAGAGCCTACCGCCAGGACTTCCCCAGCGCCCAGATGGTAACCAAGACCATCAAGCGGAAGAGCGACAAGCGCACCTACAAGAATCTGACCTACGATAACATGGAGCGATTCTTGACCATGCAGACCAACGGCCAGGAACTTATCAAGGAGTTCAACGACCAGAAGGCAATCGCTGCCATCCAGCAGAATCCCTATCGTGCGGTGCTGGCTTGGTTCCTTGCTAAGTTCCCCAAGTACGACAAGTACAAGGCGTTCTTTGCTGACAACGGCGAGGCGGAAACCGCCGCCGAGAAAGTAACCGTTGGTTTCCCGCTTGCTGCTAATCAGTAAGCAATCTTTGAAGTACACTTCTCAAAAATCAGAAAAGGAGCTTGATACGATGGAATTCACCCGTGACTACATGACCTATTACCTGCTGTCCTTCTGCAAGACCTACGACGAGCGCGACAAAGAGGAAGAGCGCCTGACGGCGCTGACCGACGAAGCGCTGGAAGCCGAGTTCACCGCCGAATACAACGAGCAGAAAGGCGCATGTCCCAACCCGCCGCTCTACGAAGGCAATATCCCTGACCTCTATATCGACTTTTAAGACAAACCAGAATTGATTTTTAGGAGGAAATTACCATGAAGAACACTTACAAAGTAGACTTTGTGAACAACACTCTGACCATGACCAAGGCGTTTGAGGACGCCGCCAGCAACCCCACTTCCCAGGAATACAAGCTGTTGCAGCAGATTCGCGCCGACTTCCCCGGCCTGACCATCATCCGCAAGACCCGCCGCGCCCCCAAGAAGGCCCGCCACACCAAGAACCTGACCTACGCCAACATGGAGAAGTACATGAGCGTGTTTAAGAACTCCGTCGAGTTGCTGGCCCAGTTTGAGGTGGTCAAGGAGTGCTCCAAGCAGCAGCCCAGCCCCTACAAGTTCGTACGGGATTGGTTTGAGACCCAGTTCCCCAAGTACAAGGAGAAGCCCGATTTTAGTCCCAATGCCTCCAAGGTGGTTGATCTCGTTGCCTTCCAGAAGAAACAGGAAGAGAAGAAGGAGCAGGAGAGCGCTTGATAACAATGGAATATAAAATGAGAGAGGACGGTACTGCTGGTGTACCGTCCTCTCAGCATTTTATTGTAGAGTAAGTATCATAGAATAATCGCCGTTCTGGGCAAGCAGCAAATATCTCGTTTCATCATACTGATAGGGAGTAAAGTAATAGTCTGTCGTTTTCTGTTCCCCGTTATTGGTGTAGCTATGGGTGCAGACAACACTATCGCCTTCCATTCGCCACGCCTCATACATGGAGTATTCCGCTCCTTCGTATGTATAGCTGGCGTCCACCGTGCCGTTCCCATGAAATGTAATGGTGTGGGTTCCGTCCCCGTCTCCGCCGTAATTATTCCGCATGGAAAACGTCGCATCCGTCAGCAGAGCTTCAATGGCATCGCCGCTCATAACCTCTAACCCGGAATCTGAAATGGTGTCCTGGAGGATTGTCCTGTCATAATAATTAAACCGCTGTAATCTCTCTTCAATCGTTGCATCGCGGATTGTGTCCTCCACGATTTCCGCTTCCCTATAATTACCATTCTCGTCTTTGACGGCTGAAACCGTAATCTCGTAAGGATGCCCCGTGAATTGCTTATACCAGCTCAAATCAGTTCCCTCGGTGAAATAAACCACCTGTAAGATTGAACTGCCATTTACTTCAAAATCCCATGCTCCGCCGTAACCGGTGCTTTCATCTTTTTCGCCCCTCATCTTTCCTACAAGTTCGACCCTTTGATCGATGGTTGAATCGATACCGCTTTCATCTATTCCCATTACCTGATAGGTTTCCGGATCAAGTATATAATATCCGGAAACCTTATTGAATTTTTCGAAATCCTGGGATGAATACATCTGATTTTCAGCTTCCGAAAATGATCCTGTGCCGTATGTAGTAACAGCAAAACCGTTTTCAATGCTATTTACTGCGATAAATAAGTCGTCCCGATTCGTTCCACCGAATCCATTTTCGGCGGAATAGTCAATGTCAAAGATATAATAATCATCTGCTTCAACTGCTTATAGATTATTCACAATTAAACTGCTCGGATTCTTGAGAACGCTTTTCAATTGCTCGACAGCATATTCAGCACAGGACGCAATATCCTCATAAGAGCTTTCTGTTGATACCGCTGTAGATTCTTTGTCTACGCTCTCACCTCCGCAGGCCACCAGCGAAAGAGACAGGGCCGCTGATAGCATGAGTGCCAGTAGTTTTTTCATGTTCTCTTTTTCCTCCCATTTGAATATATTAACCGATATTGGTTAATCTGATTATACATCGTTTTCGGTTAACATTCAAGTAGAGAGTGAGGCTTGAATGTTATGATCTCTTACGACAACTTATGGAATGTAATGAAGGAAAAAGGCATTTCCCAATACGCCCTTATAAAGAAATACAATGTCAGTCCGGCGCAGATCACAAGATTGAAGCGAAATGAAAGCGTCAGCACCCATACCATCGAGATGTTTTGCCGTATTCTGGACTGCGAAGTGGGCGACATTATGAAATATATCAAAGACGATGAAAATTGATCACAGGACGGGGGAACCCGTCCTTTTTGTTATATTGAGAAAGATAATCCTACTCAATAATCTTAATGACCCCCTGTGGTCAATACAATATCCCGGCTGCATAGTATTTCAAGACAATTTGATTTGTGAGCTGCTAATTCCCGTGTCCGCCGCAATCGTCCGTGTTCTCCGTCTTTTTTCAGCGGTCGGGAAAAACGCCAAGAAAAGCCGCCGCCGCAAATTACAAGTGTGCTATCCCGAAACCATCCCCCGCCCTGGTGTGGCCGCAGCCTTCACCCGCTCCGTATGTGGGTATCCCACACCTTCTCGATTACCTTCTTGCGAGGGTAATTCCTTCGCCCGCTCGCGATCATGGTTCCGCTCCAAGTTGAAACTACACTTTCAAAAAGCAATCTTCACCCGCAAACGCTCAACTTCTGACCAAAACCGACAACTCCGAAAGAACTTTTGATAAGTAGCAGCAACTTCAAAAAGAAACGCACCAACTTTCAAAAGAGAAACAACAACTTTGTTGCGGAATAAGGCAAATGAGAGCGTTATGCCGTTTCTTTGCCATAAAAATTCTTTTATGTTATAATAATTACAGAAAAAGGAAAAAGCTTTTGATGTATGGCTTCACTTGTAGACTTAAACAAGCAGTAGGATGAAGGCGCAGCGGCCTTCCATCTTGTAGAGCACTTCCGTTCTATGCTTCCGGGCAGCACCGCCAAGTGCTGGCAACACGCTTCCTACTGTTTGCTTAAATCTATAAAAGGAGGAAGCACACAAGATGGACAAATAGAACCTGTTGCCAACGGGGGATAACGAAGAGCTTTTGAAAAAGCTCCAGCGATACACAGAGAAATATAACTTAAATCCCAAATGGGTAAATTATGTAGATAATCCACAAGAAATCATAGATGCGGTTGAAACATACGAGTTTTTTCAAAATAGCTATTTGTCAAATTCTGCTCAAATACCGGAAAACAGGCTTTCGTGGGCCTGTCATACGAAACTATATGTAAAATATGTCCTTAAATTTGCGCGCGGAATGGTTCCGCCACGGGTCGATGGATGGTCAGATGATGATTTGGAAGAATACTATAAAGCTGTTATTAAAGAGTATTCTATTGACAGTCGATACTTGCCGTATTTTATGGAAGAGGGCTTTCGGTTTTATTGGTTTATTCAAGCATGGAATGAGGCAGCCGCTATCGAATACCCCATGTTTCCTCATTATCAGTCACCAGAAGATTGGATAATAGAAGAATATGACCTGACTAAGCCCACCAAAAAGCAGATTGAAGAAGAAAATGAAGCCAAAGCAAGGTATTTGGTTGCAGAAGAAGAGCGGATTACCGCGCTGGAAGAAACCACCACCGCTGAACCGACCTTCCGTGACCTTCCGATTGCCTGGGAGAATGTGACAACAGAAGAGGATGGTACGCAGAGAACCGGGCATTGGATTGTCTGGAATGGCAACCGCTCCAAGCGGGAAGCGTTCTTCAAGCTGGCCTTCCCCGACCAATACAACAAAGTCAAAAAGCGCGTGAAATTCCTGGAGCAAGCTGCGGATGATGTGCTGCGGCTGACAGGCGGACAGCGCACCAAACTGATGTATGAAATTTTGGCGTGGAAATATGAGCTGGAAGAAGTGAGCGAACAGGACAGCTTTGACTTAATCCATCTCTGCCAGCGCGAAGAGGACAACAAAACCGCCGATGATTTACTGTCCCGCTTGCGTTGGCCCAATGGTTTAGCCAAGCTGGTGACCTTTGGTGTGGGGATGAAGCTGGACAGTGCCGCACAGCATACATGGTGCTACACGGTTGATTACCAGGAGGACAGAGCGGTTTTTGAGGGAAGCTCAATGACCTGGGAGCGCTGGCAAGTAAAGCTGATTGAAATTTTAGATCGGTGCCGAGCCTGCCGTTGCAGCTATTTAAAAATGTGGAAATAGGTTCGGCCCTCTATGTATTATCAGTTTGACCGTTACGGTAGATATCTCACCCTTACACAAGAGGATTACAAAGCAATAACAGAGTGGGTAAAAGAATATTTTGTAGGCGGTTCCGCTCCATTCCCTCTGTCCGGGGCAATACCCGCTGCCGATTACAAATTTGTGATTGACTACAATACCGATGTTGAATTTGTGGACAACCGGAACTTGAAGGCCCCAGGCGAGATGGCAAAATACAACCAGGAAACCAACGCCGCCAGGAACAAGGAGAAGGGCAAGAAAAGAGTACAGGAGCGTTTTTCCGCTGCGTGTGGGGAAGTAAAGATAGGCGATACCCTTACAACGAAACAGCTTGTAGGGATGGGGTACACCGATGATAAAGCGAGGAAGAGGCTGGTTGATAGAGGTGTCCTAAAATGGATAAAGCGTGGTTACTATTTGGTGCTTTCAGTGTAATTCCAGCGGAAATCCGGCACGCCCCGAGGGGATTAAAAGAGAAAGATATAGTCCCCACGGGGTACGCCGGGTTTCCGCTTCCGCACTTGAAAGTGCATTTTCAAAAAAATCTATGAAGGAGGAACACCACAATGTTCAAAGAATTACTTCAAATTTTGTAGGATTTTGAGCGCCAAGACAAGGCCAACCGTACCAACTGGATCGAAAGCGTCCTTGCTGCACAAAGCGGTTCCGCTCCAACCGCTTTTGAAAATTACAAGAAGGCAAAAGAGAACTGGCAGGACGAACAGAGCCGCCGCCAAAGGTTCTATGATTATCTCATGCAGCGCCGCGATCCGGTGAACGCCCTGGCCCAAAGCGTGATAGACAGCAGCGCCACGGAGATACAGGTCAAAGCCGAACAGGAGCTTGACAAGGCCGTGAAAGAAAAGATAGACAAGACCATCCGCCTTTATTTCAAATGAGAGCCGCGCTGATCTGACGCGCACTTAACTAAAGATGTGTCGTTAAATCAAAAAGTCGGAGGAAGATGTAAAATCTTCTCTCCGACTTCTCTTTTTGTGTTCAAGACTTTTTGGAAGTTGATGAAAGTTGGGTGTTTTTCTTCTCTTCTTCATCCTTTTCGCCTGGCTTCTTCACCCAGCCTAAAATCTCTTCCATGATAAGGGCAAGGGGCAGGTCGGTATCTCCAAACATGGCGGCACACTCCTATTCTATCACCGCTTGAATAACACCCTCTGACAACAACTTTTCCTTACTTTTCAAGCTGGCGCGTCGTGGCGAACGTCACGACGCGCTTCCCGTTTTTCGCGCTGCGCTGGATTTTCAGACTATCGTTATCCGCATTAGTAGTCTTTTACAATTCCCATAAATTACCTATCACCTGGGGCATCTTTGACGTATTCCAGCAAGTCGCCGGGCTGACAGTCCAAGAGGGCACAGAGCCGCTCGATATTGTCCCACGCCAGCCCCTTCCCTTCACGGAGCTTTTGAATGGTTGATTGACTTAGAATGTTTTCTTTCCGCAATGTGTATGTGGTGTACCCCTTTTTTTTGAGGGCTTCCAGTATGTCAATTTTGAAATGCAATGGCATGGGCTTAACCTCCCCGGGGCGCGTCAAAATTTGCAATTCTCTTCCATTGTCCTTATTTTAGCACAGAATATGCACGAAGTCAAGTGCATAAAATCGACAAGATTATGGTCGATAATTCGTGTGCTTTGCCTATTGATTATGCACGAAAATTAGTCTATAATAAAGACAGTTAAGGGGAACACCCCAAATAAAAACAAAGGAGAATGGACATGAGCAAGAACGAACTGGTAGCCAAAATCGAAGCGCTGAACGAGTGGGAGGCCGTTATTGAGGAAGCCAAGGCGGAGGCCGAGGCCATCCGGGACAGCATCAAGGCCGAAATGATGGAGCGCGACACCGAGGAAATGACCGCTGGAAAGTATATCGTCCGCTGGACTTCGGTTCTCTCCAATCGGTTTGATACCACGGCCTTCAAAAAGGCCCACGGCGAACTGTATAAGGAGTACACCAAGCAGAGCGCCAGCCGCCGCTTTTCCATCAGCGCATAAGAAAAGCCCCTTGTCCGACACGCCGACCAAAGCAAGCGGACAAAGAGCTTCCACCCTAACCAGAACGGAGAGGGCAAGAACATTATAGCTTGCCCTCTCTCCAAAATCAAGAACAGGAGAGAACGACATGAAGGAACTGACAAGCTATAACCGCGTGGCCGGGTATCTCAACAAAGTGTTCGATCTGCTGAACACGGAATTCTTTGAAGGTGCACTTTCAAGGCCCACCATCACCATCCAGTCCACGCCCCGCGCCTATGGCCACTTCTCTCTGCGGGAAGATACCTGGGTTTCCAAGCTGGGCGGCACCCATGAAATCAATATTGGGGCCGGGACGCTGGCCCGTCCTATCGAGGAAGTAGCCGCGACCCTGCTTCACGAAATGGTACATTATTACAACTACGAGAACGGCGTGCAGGATTGCAGTAGGGGAAACACCTACCACAACCGGAAGTTCAAAGCGGCGGCGGAGGCCCACGGCCTGATCGTCACCCACAGCGACAAATATGGAGGGTCACACACGGCCCCCGGCGAGGCGCTGCTCGACTTCGTATTGGAGAACGGCTTGACCGACATTCTCATAAATCGCAACGAGTTTATCGGCTTCCAGGTCACCGGCACCGGGACGCACAGCGGCACAGGAACCACTCCGCCGCCGCGCCCGTCCAGCACGAGAAAGTATATTTGCCCCTGCTGCGGGAATTCCGTTCGGGCCACCAAAGCGGTGAATATCGCTTGCCTGGACTGTAACGAGCGGATGGTGCTGGCCGGTTGACAGGGCAGGGCGGGGAGAAATCCCCACCCCATTCCCCAAAGTTCGTATAATTTGAATTATACGAACACCGAAATCAAGGTATTCCGGGGCTTTCCCGCTGCCGCCCATCATACACGAACTTTCCCGCGAGAAAAAACAAACTTTTGACGATGGAGGCCACCATGAACAAGAAAACCAAGGCGCTCACCACCGAGCAATACAAGGAGATCATACAGACCATGAAGGAGGGATTCAGCGGTTGCCGCCCCAATGAGCGCATAGCGACAGCCCTTGTGCTGGAAGGGAATTTAGGTTTGCGGATCAGCGGCATATTGAAGCTGCGGCCCTGCGATATTGTCCGGGACGGGGACAGATACCGCCTGGAGATCACCGAGCAAAAAACCGGCAAGCGCCGCGTGTTCACCGTCCCGTTGGTTATCCAGCAATACATAGAGAATTATTGCTTGCGCCACGGTATAGACCGAAATGCCCTGATATTCCCCATCACCGAGAGGGCCATACAGAAGCAGCTCCATATCGTGTGCGATTACCTGGGCTATGAGGGTATCAGTACCCACAGCTTCCGCAAGTGGTACGCCACGGAGATATACAAGGCAAACGGCTATGACATAGCCCTTGTGCAGCGGCTATTACAGCACAGCTCCGCCGCCGTCACACAGCGGTATATCGGTATTGAGCCACAGCGGATAGAGGCGGCGATTGAGCAGCACGCTTATATACTATGACTTGTCTACACGAGAGGAGGATTATAAAAATGGATAAGGAAGAAAGAATTCCGAATATATTTTGGAAATATTATGACCTTTATCGCAGAAAGCAAATTACTATCGAACAATTTTCGCTTTTTTCTGGACTCGCAGAAAAAGAAATCCAACAGTATTTGGATCGTATTTCGTGCTGAAAAAAAGCGTGAAAAAACGGAAAGGAGGTGATATAATATATTATTATTGTTTGAGGAGGGTACATTGTGCGGATTGAAGAATATGTGGCCCCCGATCTTTTAGAAAAGTTTGAGTTTTACAACTATAACCATGCGTTAGAGATTATTACACAGGCATTTCCAGAAGAATGGGGACAAATTGAAGAATGCCTGCGCCGTTTGAGCATTACAACGGACGATCTGCGCGAAGCAGGCGGGAATGAAACAAATATCCCCAAAAAATTTGATGATGTGCTATATCCATACGGATGGCGTGAGATTCGTATTTCTGGCGATCTCCATATCAAATTTTATCCAAGGCAAGCCGAACAGCGAGGCCACTTTGCAACAGAACCATTTGAAGAGAAGATTCTCCCTGGTTATATTGATGGACACAACATTGATTTTCTGAAAAATAGAGTTGCTTTTGACCTTGAATGGAATAGCAAAGATCAGACATTCGACCGCGATTTGCTGGCTATGCGTACATACTATGACTGTGATATTGTCAGCGCGGGTATCATTATTACCAGGGCGCTGGAGCTAAACGATGTATTTAAGTCCGTTTATGATTATGATAAGCGGTCCGGCGAATGGAAACCTATCATGAGAAAGTATGGAGCAAGTACAACATGGATGGGTAAGCTAACTTATCGTTTGGATTCCCGGCGCAACGGAGGCTGCCCCATTTTGGCGGTTGGAATAAAGAAGAAGTGTATTACAGATTGGCAGGAAGGATATATAGATGAGCACAGTCCAGACAACAGCAGATAATTTGCTGCATTTTTGCGGCAAGCAAAAGTTTTCTACCATTTACGCAGACCCACCGTGGCGATTTCAGAATAGAACCGGAAAAGTTGCCCCTGAACACAAGCGCCTCAATCGTTATGAAACTATGACTTTAGAGGATATTATGGCGCTTCCTGTTTCTCAAATTTCTGCTGATAAAAGTCATCTTTACTTATGGGTTCCCAATGCACTTTTGCCCGACGGATTATCGGTAATGGAGGCATGGGGATTTACATATAAGGGTAATATTATTTGGGAAAAGGTGAGGAAAGACGGCGGGCCGGATGGGCGCGGTGTTGGTTTTTACTTTCGTAATGTAACTGAAATTCTCCTTTTTGGTGTAAGGGGCGAGGACAACAGGACTTTAGCACCTGCCCGGTCACAAGTTAATATCATTCGAGCACAGAAACGGGAGCATTCAAGAAAACCGGATGAAATTATCCCAATAATTGAGAGTTGTTCCCCCGGCCCCTTTATCGAACTATTTGCACGAGGAGATAGAGAAGGTTGGGCTATGTGGGGCAATCAAGCTACTGCTGATTATGAGCCAACTTGGAACACCTATAAAAACCACACTCAAAAAGATTTGAATTTATAAAAGTTAAGGCCAAAGGGGGCAAACCACCCTTTGGCCTTAACTTTTATAATACAATTTTCCTGATTTTGTGATACACTGAACATAAGACCAGGAAAGCGAGGCGGCACACATGGCAAAGTCAGAAAACCAAAAAGTGAAAACGCTCTATGTTGCCAAATACTTTTTGGAGAACTCCGACGAGAACCACCCCGTTACCGCCGGGGATGTGGTGGACTATCTAAAAGACGAGTACGGGATTGAGGCAGAGCGCCGCGCCATCTACCGGGATATTGCCGCCCTGCGGGATGTGTTTGGGATGGATATAGAAGGCGGGCAGGGCGGCAAATACCGGCTGCTGTCCCGTCAGTTTGAGTTTGACGATTTGCGGCTGCTAGCTGAGTGTGTCCATGCGGCCAAGTTCATATCCGCCCGGCAAGCGAAAGATTTGGTGGACACACTGGGCGAGTTTTGCAGCACCTATCAGGCGGAGCAGCTTCAACGGGAAGTGTTTCTGTGTGACCGTGTGAAAACGACGCAAAGGGGAACCATGGCGATTATTACGAAGATCAATCAGGCTATGTCAACCAAGCAAGACGGCAAGCCCCACACCCCGCAGAAAATCAGCTTCAAATATTTGAAATATGCACTTCAAGATGGGATAACACAAGTTGAGCGCCGCAAAGGTGCCATCTATAAAGTCAGCCCCTACAAGCTGTTGATAAACGATGGAAATTATTATCTGCTGGCATTTGATGATAAGGCCCAGGATATGCGGACATATCGAATTGACCGCATGAAGGAGGTTAAGATCCTTTCGGAGCCACGGGAAGGCGCAGAGGCGTTCTCCAAGATAGATATGGAGACTTACACCCGCCGCGTGTTCTCTATGTTCAGCGGGGAGCGGAAGCGCGTCAGTATTCGATTTATCAACCCCTTGCTTGATACGGCAGTCGAGCGGTTTGGAACAAGCCCTGATGTATTTTATAGGCGGGACGATGAAAAGCATTTTGTTGTAACCACCGATGTGGAAATCAGTGACCAGTTTTTCGCATGGGTGTGCGGGTTTGGCAAAAGAGCAAAGGTTATTTCTCCACCAGATATAGTAGAAAAATTTAAAGATTACCTGTTAGACTTGGTACAAATTTATTAAGAAGTAAGAAAGGAAGGAATAAAAATGTTTGGAAATATGTTGTATTTTGATGCCCCGAAAATCAGCGAATATCGAGCAATAGTAAAAGGAGAAAAGAATATAAAAATTGGGAAAATTGATGTTTCGAGTGGTAAAGATGCAAATATTAAATTACCGATTGCTGGCGGAGATATTAAAACTTCAAGGTCATACGAAGCCACTATCGAAGAAAGCGCCCTTTTTGATTGTGATGAATTTGAAAAACTGCTAATTGGTAGAGACGATTATTTTGATTTTACCAAAGAGGACTATGATTTAAGCACCTTAGGTCGTGGATATATCATCAAATTTGAAAGCGTTATTAGAGTGCCAGAAGCATTTGATATGACACAAACTATTTCACAGTTCAAACCATATATTGAAACTTCGATTGTTAGAGATATGGGAACTGATGAACAAGCGGCGTTTAAGTTGTTTTTTGAAACTAAAAATCCAAAAATACCTATTATTTGTGAATGTTCAGACCATGTTCTGTGTGCCAAAATGGATTCTAAATTTTTGAAGGTTGAATATCCTCAGTTAGAAGAATTTGAGAGTTCAGAGGTAACTATTTTAGCAAGAATGATTTCGAGCAATGATGTAAGTAAGCAGAAAGCTATTTTTGACCCTCTCAAGGACTTCATCTCTCTAAATAGGGCAATTAGACGATCTATAACTAATGACCGTCCAGATGGTTTAAAGGAGCTTTTTTTGGATGAGGAGTACCGAAATATAGAAGTTTTAGCTATATATCAGTAATTACTTCTTATCGAGTGCAAATTATAAACCGATATGCTCTAATCAAGGAACTGAATAACTCAAAGATGATAAAATAACTTTTAACTTAATCAAACAGAGGCAGAAGTTGTTACTTCTGCCTCTGTTCTTTTCAAAAGTTGTTGATTATAGCCGATTTAGATTGTCTCGCAGAATATCAATGCCTGTTCTGGAAATGGCAATATAATATCGCTGTGTAACCTGGATATTTCCATGGCCCATCTGATTGCAGAGAAGGTGGGTGGGGGTATTCATTTCCGCCATCATGGTTCCGTAAGTATGCCGCAAGTAGTGGTATTTGAACATGATATGATACTTGCTTTTGAGTTCCCGTGAAGGGTATTTCATGGAGTTTACCGTCTGGATTTTTCCGTCGGGCAGACAGTTCACAAGCTCCGTGGAAGAGATCTTCTTGCCGCCCAAGTCCTCTATGATACGCTGGTTCTGTTCTCTCAGGGCGGCGTATTGGAGCATATCCTGTTTCCGCCGCTCGGCCAGCTCTTGAAAATACACTTTCAATTTATTGCACATGTAGATGGTGCGCTTGGCGTTGCGGGTTTTCAACGGCACCAACTTGATAAGACTGTTCTGGTATTGCATTTGCCGATCAATCAAGATCGTTCCGTTGACTACATCGACATTTGACCATTTTAGGCCGTAGCACTCGTTGATACGCAGCCCGCAATACCGCCCCAGCAAGTACGCCGTTTCCGCATTGGTTCCGTGGAAGTAATCATCCAACACGGCAAGCTCTTCCTTGCTGAACGCCACAATATCCAGATCATCGTCCGTTTTCAGTTTGGGCATGTGGATTTTGGTATCTGTAGCGCGACAAGATTTTTGAGAAACAGGGACAAGAAAAATGAGAAAAATGAGGGCAAATATTTGAAGTAATTCTAGAACTCCCCCCCGGATGTCGGAGGGGAGTTCTTCGCTTATTTGATGGTGTCGTCGGGAGTCACCAGCTCGACCATCAGGCGGCACCGGAGATTGAGGCTCTTGTGCTCGTCGGTCCAGATCTCGCAGAGCTCCTTGTAGTGATCCCGCATGGCCTGGAGCCAGTCGTTGAAGTCGTGGCTGAGACCCTGGCGTTCCTCGTCGGTGCAATCGTCCCAGAGGGCCTTGAGGGCCCTGTAGTCAGGAGTGTACTTGGGCCCCAGGGCATAGGAGCCGGCATGGACACCGTTGCCGGCGCGAATGTTGGCGGCAAGCATATCGGCTGCGACGCCGATGTCCTTGTCCTCGTGCTTTGCGATGCTGTAGCATACGGGGGTCAGTTCGTTCCAGTTGATCTTTTTCATGGTGTAATCCTCCTATAAAATCGCATTGTGTAGCGGGGTGTCTCCCCACCCTCCACTGCGTAGCGGAGCCAGTCAAGGATAACGATCATGGGCAGGGACAGCAGGCACCAGAGGGCCCAGAACTGCGGGCAGATCTGTCCCCAGAGGTTGCCGGGCAGGGCGGAGTAATCCCAGATTGCCATGCCAAGCCATATATTGAGCACAAGTCCAGCGGCCAGCTCGGCCGCGACGATAGCCGTACCGCAGATGAGCGCCTGAAGCCACAGGGGGCAGTCCCACGGCAGCTCCGCGCCGAAGCGCTCTAATGGGATGGCCAGCAGGATCGCCAGAGCCAGCATGGTCCAGGAGATGGTCTCCGGCCGGCCGCACAGCGTCTTAAAGACCACCTCCGCAAAGAAGTAAGTGGTCCCGGTCCAGGTCCACAGCAAGAGGCTCAAAACCGCCTTACGCATTGGATGCAGCCTCCAGGATGGCCGTCATGTTGGCGGCCAGATCATCCGGCAGTGCGGAGCCATATGTAATGGCAGCCACATCCTCCAATGTGTCGCAGCGACGGACCCAGGCGAACAGATGGTTGGCATAGGTCGTGTGGTAGAGCTTGTGGGCCGTGGCCGCCTCTCCCATGGCGATGATATCCGCTGCCGGATAGATGGCGCACAACTGCCCGTCCAGGTGGTAGGGGTATCCTGCGGCCCCCTTCTGGACCGCGCCCACGGCGGTGGTGAGGTTGATCTGATCCTCGTCCGTCAGGGCGATATGCCCGGATGTGCCGCTTGGGAGGGTCACGTCGCACCCGGCCACGATGGCGGAGTTGCAGGCGGCGGATAGCCCGGATAGTTTGGCGGACTTTGCGGTCTCCAGCGGGTCCGGTTCCGGGTGGCTGGCGATCCATGCGTCCAGGGCCTCCTGGGCCACCGTGTAGCCGGTCATTGCCATATGGGCCGGCATCTCGTCGGTTTCCCCCACCTCGCTAAAGGTTGGGACGACAAAGCCCACGGCGGCATAAAAGGCTGCGAGGTCCAGACTATCTGGGACCAGCGCGTGCCCCTCCGGAATCGCATCGAACGCGCCCTCCTGGATGGGGGGCCACGCACCGCTCGGATTGGCTGTCATTCTGATGATCTTCATGGTAGGATACCTCCTGTATCTAACTTTGAAGGGAGCCGAAATCAATGATCTATGGGTATATCCGCGTGAGCAGCGACAAGCAGACGGTCGAGAACCAGAGGTTTGAGATCTCCCGTTTCTGCGACTCGAATGGGCTGACGATTGATGGCTGGATCGAGGAGACGATCTCCGGGACACGCAACTATGATAAACGGAAGCTGGGGGAGCTGCTGCGGAACATCAAAGCCGGGGACGCCATCATCTGCTCGGAGCTCTCCCGGCTGGGCCGCAGTCTCTACATGGTGATGGAGATCCTCGCACTGTGCATGGAGAAAGAGTGCCGGGTGTGGACCATCAAGGATAACTTCCGGCTGGGCGATGACATCCAGAGCAAAGTGCTGGCCTTTGCATTTGGCTTGTCCGCCGAGATCGAGCGCAATCTGATCTCCCAGCGGACCAAGGAGGCCCTGGCCCGGAAGAAGGCTGAGGGCGTCCATCTGGGCCGCCCAAAGGGCGCTCTGGGGAAGCATACCAAGCTCTCGGACAAAGAGGATGTGATCCGGTGCCTGCTGGACTGCGGGAATACCTATGCTGCCATTGCCCGCGCCCTGAAGGTAGACCGCTCCACATTGGTCCGGTTTTGCGATGCACGTGGGATAAAACGGCCTGTAAATTGCAGCAGCTTAGCGATATAGCTAATTGTGTGGCGGTTTACGATGGGGTTTCCTGCACGTTTTCTCATTTTGCTTGTCCGCGTCCATCGCTTACGACCGCATCGCGGTCGCCAGGATAAGGTTCCCTTTTGTGCCTAAGCT